>JBBSBP010000039.1:0-40344 GCA_038251165.1 Bacteroidales bacterium
AAAACAGTTAACGGTTGTGATTTGCTTTCAAATTGTATCTTTATCGAGTTCTATCACATCTATTCCGATTTCAACAATGCGCCGGTATATGTTGTGATTTGCTTTCAAATTGTATCTTTATCGAGTTCTATCACATCGTATGCCGGGGATAAAGCTCAAAAACAGTGACTTACAGGACGTGACAGAAACAAAAAAAAGCGGTTTTTCACCGCTTTTTTTGTTTCTGTCACGTTTATTTTTGGTTCCTAAAACAGTTCCAATTGTTGGGCAATTCCGGGTCTTTCTATGGTCCTTCGGCTGAAGAAAAGTTCCATCATCCCAAATTGTTTGTCGGTAATCTTTAAAATGCCGATATGCCCATACTCGGGCAATCTGTTTTTTACACGTTGGGTATGTACCTCAGCATTTTCGCGACTGGGGCAATTTCGCATGTAAATTGAATACTGAAACATTGTAAACCCATCCTTTATCAGGTCTTTCCGAAACTGTGCCGCAGCCTTTTGCTGTTTTTTCGTTTCAACCGGAATATCAAAGAATACCAGTACCCACATACAACGATATTGATTTAATGCGTCAAACGACATCTTGTTTAATTTCCGAATTGTGGATAAACAATCTTCCGGCGTGAACCTTCAAAACATTCAAACAACGAGTTGGTTGTCCGGCTCAGTGCAACCATTAAGGGGCTTTTTTTTCCGTCAATCAGCACATCACAGGTAGCAATGCTCAGTAATTTGGCTTTTTGTTCCCTGCTGATTTCTTCCGATTCAATTTCTCCTGAGGTGAACATTCCATATACCAATTCGTCGCAAAACGGGCGGTAAGGTTCCATTACATCGTCGGCCAAACAATAGGCGTTGTATTTGTTCCGGTGATGGATTCCCAATGTTGGTAACATTCCGCTGCTGACCAGCGCTCTGGCAACAATTGCCCGCAAAATGGCATAACAATAGTTTAGTTGGGCATTGGGTTCCATTCCGTAACGGTCGCGGGTAAAACCATTTCCACCATAAACCAGTTTCCAGTAAACCGCTGCGGCGCGTCCTTCGGTATTATCCGGATCGCCGGTTTTTATTTGCGACACCAAAGCCAGTAATTGTTTACATTCCATACCAGCCCGGTTTAACATGGCTGCCTGGTTTTCGATCTTGGCTTTTACCGTTTGCGCCCAAAGGTTTTTCAACAATGGTTCCGAGGCTGCAATCTGAATCCTGAACCGCTCGGTTTGCACATGGTTGCCATCCAACGGAAGCATTAATCCCGATGGCAAATGACGCGAATCGCAACTGATCATGGCTACGTTCCGGTCGATCAAATCTGCGATTAGAGCATGGGTCAGGGTCAGTTGCGGATGATCGAGTACCATGATGGCGATGTCTTCCAACGGAATGGTTGCTTTATCAGTCTTGGTTTCCGGATCGGAAACTTTTAATTGCTGGTCTTTTTTGTGCAGGTAAGCCGGATTGCCAAAATAAAGGGTTCGTTTAATCATGGACTTTAGGTGTTTCGAAGTCGTAAAGGTTGTCGAAGTTTTTGATTCTCAGGCGATGCAACTCCTTGAATGATTCCAACCCATCAGTCATTTTTAGTAGTTTGTTGATCTCTATCAGGTCGCAAACGCCATCAACTATTTCATTGTACGAACTGTACTCCCAATCTTCGTAGTTGCTGCAAAAGCCATGATGAACAGGGTTTCGGTGTGTGTAAACAACCGCGTTCAGGAAATAGCTTTTATCGGATATCGGTTGACGTTTGAAATTTTTGATAAACAACGAACCCATTCGATGATAAACCTTGTTGAATGACTGCGTATAGCAACTGAAAAGGTTAGCGAATTGTTTCGATAAAAATTTCTCGATTTCCCGATCGCTAATATCTACTTCGACTTTAACTTTTCCAAAGTTTACATCTCTTTTTAAATTGTAATCGTTTTGATTAGCGATAACGCCCTGATTGAAAGATTTAACTTTGGAAAAGTTTCTGTTGGATGCGATTACCTCGCGCTTGCGGATTCGCACCACCAGGTGAAAATGGTTCGGCATCAGGCAATACGCGTAGGTTTCGGCGATGGGTGAGATATACAACCGATACTTCGCCAGAAAATAACGAAAGTTATCTTCCTGACGAAATACATTCTCGAACCCATTGGCATGGTTGAAAATGTGGTAACAGGTATCGGGTTGAAGGGGGCTCATTTATTTAAAATGAAAAGTTGCCTAAACGATCAACTTTAAGTTTAACGCAAACATCCTTAATCATTTCTCCAGAAAGCGCTCTTTGATTTTTTGATTGTGGGCTTCCAATTCCAAATTCATTTTGTACGCCGTAATTAACACCCATTTTTTCCTGATCCTTTTTATTCAGATTAAAAATAGTTGAAGCAGAAGTTGCAGGAATGAAATTCGCTGTTGTATCGCTTGAGTCAATGAACTTGTATATTCTGCATCTATCAATCTCATTAATATTGATTTGAGTAGACTGTTCCTTGAATGGGACATAAACCAAATCATTTGGACAGAGATATGTTTGCAAATTCAACTTGTTCATTTTTTCATCATACTTTATCTCTTTTACAGGGTTTTCACCTTGTTTCAATTGTTCAATGACAATATTTAATGGAATAGTTTCGTAGCTCCGATTTCCAGATTCATCAGAATAAATTGCAAAGAAAAGGTTAGTTCCTTTTGCAGCCTCAACATATTTATCCTTTTTATTTCCAGTACCTCCAACGTTGAATTTATTCCCTTTGGGCTCATAAGTGCGTACTTTAGAAATTGGTTGATGAAATTTACTATTGTTGAGAATCAGTATATTTTTATTCATCTCCTCAATTCCTTCGGACGAAAAAGCCAATTCCGGATGTTCAATAGTATTGCCCTCTTTCTCTTCATTGTAATTGGCCAAATGATTGAGTAATATATTTTGAATACCTGTATCGGTAATACTCTCTATCTTTTTAGAATTGAATGTATCATTTAAGCTTACCCGTGAGGCCACTAATTCTTCCTTTTCATTGCTAAAATAATAAAGTTCGGGTTTTGATACATCTTTCCCAATCCATTTGTTTTCGCAGTCGGCAAAGAATTTTTGAATTTTCTTTTTATCCAAACCTTCATTAATCAATTGTTTGATTTTCGTTTTTAGGTTTTTATCAACCAACATTTCCCATTGATCAATCGCGACTGAAAGTGTAGCTGTTTTTTTAAACCGCAAATTAACTTGTCCAGCTACGGTATCTTTATGCATAGGTTTTCGTATTGCCCAATTATCTCCTTTTATTTGTTTTTCAATAACTTTTTTCCCATCCACAAAATGTTGGTAGTAGTTCACACTTTTATTGATTACCCTCAGGTTTTGCTTAAAACTCACAACAATGCTTTCTAACGCTGCATGAGCATCTTGGGTAAAAGTTTCCCATGGTTTATAGAATTCCTTAGCAACTTTCATGTTTTTGCGAACTTTCTGTCCGTTTTCGTATCGGTCAACAACAATATCTTCTAATCGACGCAACTTATTCCTCAGGTCAATGCGCATTCTGTCGTCTTTTTGCCGGGCATGTTCGTTATTCAAGTAGTTGATGTGGTTTCGGGTAGCGCAGGCAATTACCAGTGCATCCATTGCATGGTGGCGGTGATCTATTCGTTTTTTATTGAACCCTTTCTGCAAAGCAAGCGGCATTTCAGTTTGAAATACTTTTTTGCCTTCTTTATTTGTCCAATGTCCGAATCCATTACTATTGGTTTTTTCGTTCATTCGCTCAAAACGAGGATAAACGATACTATTCCAAACATCATTTAATCCCCAATCATGCTTTAAAATTGAAGTTACACCTCCGCTGCATGAAATTACATTTTTAGAAGTGGCCTCTTGTTCTCCATATTCACGAACAATATTGGATAAAAGGCTTTTTACCACTTTGCTTATGTAACGGCTGTCGTTGAGCTGCCGTTCGATAAAAGCTTCCGGAATATCTTCCATCAAAAGTTTATTCATTTTACTCCGGATCTTTCCATACTGTCGTTTTACAAAGTCTTCGTATTCTGGTATGGTGAATATTCTAACTGTTTTGCCATAACTCAGTTCAATATTCTCTCCATGATGATTTTTTATAAACTCATATCCAAGATTGTTATCCTTTATTTTGTTGATTTCCGATTCGCAAATCACTTTATTACTTAACGAATCGTCGAAATATCTTGATTGTGGAATAATATGCTCGATTTCATAAGCTGAAGTAAAGAGTTTTGTGAGCGGTATTGTTCCTCCGGTATATGGTGAACGATACCCTTGTTCAAGCCAGCATTTATATCTAATTAATTCTGATTTAGTCGGCTGCCCTGATTTTATAATTTTTGCAATATCATCAGGCACTTCTGCGCTTGAGTTCAAAACGCCTTCTTCATATATCTTTAGTATTTCCTGTTGACTTGGTGAATATGGGCGAACATTTTCAACATCGCTGCAATTCATCAGTTCAACCAAAAGAGCTTTGATTCGGAGATTTGTATTTTCATTTTCATTTATTTGTTCGGTCATTCTTTTACGTTTGTCCGCCGGATTTTTCATCTCACGACCAAGTTCTATGTGTATTTCATCAAACAGAGGATGATATTCTCCTTTTTCATTCTTCTCTCCATAGTTTTTCCAAATGTCTTTTACTACGCGTAGTGTTTCCGTAATAACTTGCTCTACAATTGGATTGCGCAATGAGTGTTGTTTAAACTCATTGCGCAAATAATTTTCAATGTCCTGTGGCGAATTCCATTTTTTCAAGTCGCCAGCTTCGGAATGTCGGTCATAGGCAATATAGCATGTCAACCAAAGAGGTAAACTTTTAAAATGGGCAATATCTGTCAGATTAATCGCTTTTTCCCTCACTCGATTGCGGATTGTTTCATCATATTCACCTGTAATTATTTTTTCAATTCTTTGTTTTGTCTGTTCGTTAATCTCGTTTTCATTCCAATATTTTCCCATTCGCATCAATGGCAATAGCTTTTTAATTGCTTTTGCGGAATATGAACCGTATTCTTTTTTGAATGGTGGAAATTTTTTGAATATTTCAACAAAATTATCTCCCAAATTGTGTTTGCCTGCAAATGATCTTAGGGCTTTTTCGATTTCATATTTATCTTCAACCGAGTATAAAATATGCCACAAAGCCTCTTCGTTCTTTTTAGATAAAAAATTGGAAGTAGTATTTCCTGCTTTTTCTAAACGGCTAAGAATTAATGCACGTGTCTCATTACATGGGTAAGGCTTATCTTCCACATAGTTCCATCTGTAATTTTCTGCGTTTTTCTTCAATTCAAATCTGGGATATTTCAAGAACGCTTTTTGATCAACTTCTTTGCGTCCATTTAACCATTCAAATAATGCGATATAATCATCTTCATTTTTTAGAAAATCATTTGTAACATCAACATCTGTTTGCAGTTTGTCATTTACAATTTTCTCTTTTTGATAGATTTTGATATTTGAAATAAACTGCCACAACCTGAACTCTTGAAATAGTGGGTGTGATTTGGCGATACACTTAATTGATTCTTTTTTCAATTCGCCAGCCTCATTTTTAAAGACTCTAAACTCATATGGGCAGTTACTTATCAGTGATTTTTTACTTTTCAACGGACGTTGATAAAAGATAATATCGTCAATAAAGAGTTTAGTATAATCGGCATTTTGGAGTGTTTTGCGGTGTGCTTCGTTATTCTGATATAATTCTTTGAGGCAAGTGTTGTACAAATCATTGTTTTGTAATTCCTGGTGATATGATTTTTGTTTTTCTAAAATGGCTTTTAATTCTTGCTTATAAAATTTGCGTTCAATGGTTCGCACCAATTTACCATTGATTTTTTGAGTTGGGTTTTGAAGTAAGGTATCATAAATATAGCAACCAACTGTTTTGTTACTTTTATAAATGTCTGATTCTGTTTTCTTTTTCAACAATGTCCAATCGTCTTCAGATGGTGCACGGAATGAACGCTTCTCATTACCTTCTTTATCTGTTTTTACGGTGCCATCTTCATTAACATCAGTGGTAACAATAAACTCTTTTATTTTTTCTTTCCAATCAAATAATGGAGTTTTGCTTGAGCGTCTGTAAATCCAACCGTTTTCCAATACCACATTATACCATAAGTCGGTTTTGCCTTTTTGTGGCTCATCTACATTAACATCAACCACCTTTAGTGCATGAAATTCGACTAACTTGTTATGGTTTTCTTCCTCTTCTTCTCCACGAAGTTGATAATAACCTCTTTTTTGATTAAAATTGAGCAGCAACCATGCTAATTCTTCCTTCTCGATTTTGTGCAGCAAGGCTTTTTTTCTTAGATAATAGATCGTCCAATCGTAGGGGATTTTTCTTTCTTCCCCTTTTGCATTAAGCGTAAATAGTTCCGGTTTGGAAATCTTGAATTCTTCAACCATTTCATTGAAAGAAGATTTAAATATAAATTCAAAACTATTCGATTCTACTTCCTTCCAAACCAGTTTAGGTTCAGTATCGTTTATAAATTTACCTAACCGATTTTCGAAGTCAATGGATTGTTCATAGTGATCAGGTAAAAAGCCCATTAGGTGAAGTATTCTGTGTAAACGTTCACGGCGTAATAAATATCGTTCTCTTATTCTTCGAATTCCTCTATATCCGGTTCTTTCGGCTGTTTGGGAAATGGAGTTGCCACTATCAAACTTCCCTAAAATATCTTGACTCATTGGAATTATTCGACTTCCAATTCCTAGAATTTCTTTTTTCTCTTCATTTTCATTCACCAGTGCCCATCCAATGCTATTGGTGCCTAAATCCAGTCCTAAAATTCTTTTCATGTTATTGTTGGTTTATGTTGTTAGTTTAATATCTTTGAAATACAATTTGAAGCAAATCACAATAAGGATTATTCCGTTGTGAAAACATTTAAGTCACCCTCGTCTTACAATACGGGGGTATTTTTTTTCCCAAATGTTTTGAGATTTCTCATTGAGATACTTTGTAAATGACCGATATATTTAAAGCGGCCTTTTCGTGTCGCTTTCTTCGATTCTAAACTTACAGTAATTTTCTTTAGTATTTATGTTTTGTCTGGCAAAACAGTTATACTTATCAGGCATTACAACATGCTATTTGGTAGTATGAGCATTAAAAGAGCTGGAATTTTTCAATCCGGGCTCTTTCGGTTACAATCGGTTTGCTATACGATAGTTTTATACCGGTGCATTTACTTCTTCTGTTTTCTTTTGGGCATAGTGGTATTTCACCTTTCGGGCTGCTTTGTATTTGAGGTAAAAGGCAGGATCTTTCCGTTTAAACTGTACTGCCAGTCTGTCGAGCTTACCTTTTAACAAGGAAGATGCTTCCTTAAATAATTCATTAATCTTTTCGGTAGTGCCGGAGCGATCGATCACTGCTTCGTGTTTCGACGATTTGATTTCTTTAAAATGTAAAATAAGTTGCTTGTAATCTCTTATTCCTTTGGCGGTAATACTTTCTTTGGCCAAATCAGCGGCTGGTACTTTTAACGTTTCATTTAAAACTATTCCGGCAACAGCTACAACTTTTGACTGATTCATTCTTTTGATGGCTGCCGGTTTGTAGTTTACTTTCGACATCAGTGCATGGTCCTGCCTTTCGTGGGCATACGAATACACAGCGCCGGCAATTTCGCCGGTTGAATCGGTCAGGTTTTCGAGGTCAACATCTTTATCGGTAGTAATTCCGGTAAGATCTTTTTCCTGTTCAACATGATAAACATCAAGTTTATCGCAAATGGTGTCCAGCTTGTTAATAACGACACCAAAATTTGGAACAAGTACAGTTATCGGGTTGTTTTCCTCAGCTCTTTAATCATGGAATGTGATCCTGGAATGGCCTGTTGGCTTTAAAAACCAAAACCCCGAAAACCATTGCTGATTTTCGGGGTTCCTGGAATCTTGAACCTGAAACCTGGAATTTCCCTACATCCGTTCCGGGACATCAATTCCCAGCAATTTCATCCCGGTTTTTATGGTCTGGCCAACGGTTTCTGCAATAACCAGGCGCAGATTCCGAACTTCAGCGTTTTCTTCAATCAGAATCGGACATTCATGGTAGAACTGATTAAATTCCTTTACCAGTTCATAAATGTAATTGGCTACCAGGGCAGGACTGTAATTATCTCCGGCTTCTTTCACAGCTACCGGAAACTGAGCAACAACTTTGATTAACTGCAATTCTTTGGCCGGAATTTCAGCGGCCGGGCTGATGGAGCGATTCAATTCCATATTACGGTCTGCAGCTTTACGCAGGACCGAACGGATGCGTGCATAAGTATATTGGATAAACGGGCCTGTATTGCCGTTAAAATCAATCGATTCTTCAGGATTGAAGAGCATGTTTTTTTTCGGGTCAACCTTCAGCATAAAATATTTCAAAGCAGCCAGGGCAATCATTTTGTATGTTATCGTTGCCTGTTCAGGGGTGTAACCTTCCAGTTTGCCCAGTTCTTCGGATGTTTTACGCGAAACTTCAATCATTTCGGCCATCAGGTCGTCGGCATCAACCACGGTCCCTTCACGCGACTTCATTTTTCCCTGCGGAAGTTCAACCATTCCATACGAAAAATGGTGCAGTCCTTTGCCAAATTCAAAGCCCAGTTTGTCAAGCAAAATGGACAATACCTGGAAATGATAATTCTGTTCGTTTCCGACAACATAAATCATCTGGTCGATGGGGAAGTCCTGGTAACGCTCTTTCGCGGTGCCGATATCCTGGGTCATGTAAACCGATGTGCCATCACTGCGGAGCAGGATTTTCTGATCGAGTCCTTCGGCAGTCAGATCGGCCCAAACCGATGAATCTTCTTTCCGGTAGAAAATCCCTTCAGCCAATCCGCGCAGGACTTCATCTTTTCCATAGAGGTAGGTTTCCGATTCGTAATATATTTTATCGAAATCAACACCCAGTTCCCTGTAAGTAATATCAAACCCGGCATAAACCCATTGATTCATCGTTTGCCAGAGGGCAAGGATTTCGGGATCTTTGGCTTCCCATTTCAGCAGCATTTCGCGGGCGCCAAGCATCGAAGGCGCATTTTGTTCTGCGTTTTCCCTGGTTTCGCCATGTTCAAGTAAAACGGCAATTTCCTTCTTGTATTCCTGATCAAACCTGACGTAAAAATTACCCACCAGGTGGTCGCCTTTAATTCCGGTACTTTCGGGTGTCTGGCCATCTCCCCACATTTCCCAGGCATACATCGATTTACAGATGTGGATGCCACGATCGTTTACAATATTGGTTTTAACGACCTTGTTGCCATTGGCCTTCAGGATTTCGCAGAGCGAATATCCGAGCAGGTTGTTGCGTATATGACCCAGATGAAGGGGTTTATTGGTGTTTGGTGATGAATATTCGACCATGACCATTTTAGAGGTCTCACCGGGTTCGGTAATGCCGTATTTGGGATTGGATGCAGCCGCATTAAGAACGGAAATCCAATACCCGGAAGAAATCACCAGGTTCAGGAAACCCTTTACAACATTGTATTTTTCAACTTCTGCTACATTTTCCTGCAGGAATTCGCCAATCTCGGCCGCTGTTTGTTCGGGCGATTTTTTTGACATCCGGACGAATGGAAAAACCACCAGGGTAACATCACCTTCAAACTCTTTCCGGGTATTCTGCAGCTGCACCAGCGCTGGCTCTATTTGCTGATTGTAACATTTCTTAATGGCTTCAACAATCTGGTTACTTAAAATCAATTCAACCGACATTTTTTTTGCTTTGTAATTTGAGCGACAAAGATATTTGATTTTCATCATAAATTGCCATACGGCAATTGTCATTTCCCGTTGAATTCTTCCGGAGTGGAATTTATACAACGAAAAAAGCCCTGTCTAATGGAATAGACAGGGCTTTTGGCAGAAGTTGACTGGAAACTATTCAGTCCTTATTTCATTTTAAACAGTTCGAATTCAACGCGGCGGTTTTTCAACCGACCTTCTTCTGTAGCGTTGGACGCTATAGGTTTTGCTTCACCGAATGCTTTTTGCTGAATCATCCGGTCCTTTGAAATGCCCTTGGACGTTAAATAGTCGGAAGCTGTTTTAACGCGATCCTGGGAAAGAACGATATTATGGCCTTCCTCACCCCGGCTGTCAGCAAATCCGAAGATATTGACGCGGAAATCCGGGTTGTTATTCATGATTTTAACCAATTTATCCATAATTGCTTTGGAATAATCGGTTAAATAACTCTTGTTGGATACAAAATGAACCGAAGCAACTTTGATGTTCTGGATTTCAACCTGCTCGATGGTTAATTCTTGTAATTCTTCAATTTTCTTTTCAACTACTTTTACCGGGCAACCTTTGCTGTCTGACGGTCCGAAAACAGTGGGACAATCGTCTTCTTCATCAATGACTCCATCCTTATCGGTGTCAAACGGACAACCGTATGCATCTACTTTATATCCTTTTTTCGTATCGGCACATCGGTCATCATTGTCGGTAACTCCATCGCCATCGCTGTCAGGGCAACCTTTCAGTTTGGCCAGACCGGCAACATCAGGACAAGCATCATCTTTATCGGCAATGCCATCATTGTCAGCGTCGGGGCAACCTTTCAGTGAAGTCAACCCTTTGTCAGCGGGGCAGTTGTCGAGGTAATCAGCTACTCCATCACCATCGGTATCAACCGGGCATCCATTCATGTCAACGGAAACACCGGCCGGAGTATTCGGACAGATGTCTTTTTTGTCTGAAACACCATCCAGGTCAGAATCCTTGGTTTTTCCAAAATCCAGTTCAATACCTACGATAGCTTTCCAGATGCTTTCTCTTCCTGTTATTCCATGGGTTATTGCTTCAACACCGCTGCTATAACCAGCTTCCAGGTATAAGGCAGTGGTAGAGTTCAGGTAGTATTTGGTGCCCAAACCCACGTCGTAATTGAAATTTCTCACCTGATTGTTTGCCAGAAAACCCGGACCGGCAAAAAGATAAGGACGCAGGGCTTTATTTTCGTCGGTAAATTTATACCGAAGATTAATGAATGAGTTTCCTAAATCCAGGCTATTATTCAAGCTTGAATTATAAAGACCCACATCGTTCTGAAAAAGAACATCCAGACGCGGATTAAGGTATCTGCTTAAATACAGTTCGGGCATGAAGCCATTTCCTTGATCAGTTATGGACCCATACGCTCCCGCACCTACCCCGAATCCCCATTTTTTGTCCATGGTCTGAGCATGGCTGCTTGCTGCAAAAGCAAAAATTAATGATAGTAAAATTACTTTTTTCATGTACATTGGTTTATATTATTACTACGTTGATCTCTGTTCAGGCTCCCGGCATTACCTGGGAAAATTACAATAAATTCAGGTCCCCCTTAATCGTTGCTGTCTTACAGGAAAAATAAAATTTCTCTTGTTATTAAACTGGACTGAATGTGAAAATGTTTCAATTTGCTGTTAAAATAGTTAAAATCAAAAAACAGTTAAAAAATCCTGAGTTTCTGAAATTTTGAATTTATTTCTAATTATTCACAGACAAATTTAAAATTAAATACGTCATTTTAGTATAATAATTTAAATGATTGAAACAATAAGTGTTTTATCCCTTTCAAATCAGCAGGCAAATGTCGGATAGCCGGAGTTTTTTTGCAGAATACACTGAAATGAAAGCAGAATCGGGCAGCAACAGATTCATCGAATCAATAACATAAAAAAACCCATGACAAATTCTGCCATGGATTTTTTTATATCAAATGAACAGATTTCTTATTTTGTTTTGATCACCACAAATTCAACTCTTCGGTTCATGGCTAAACCTTCTGGCGTATTACTCATTGAGGCGGGTTGTGTCTCACCCATTGCTTTTTGTTCAGCGATACGGTCCTTTTTAATTCCACCGGCCATCATAGCTTTTACGACCGAACTGATTCGGTTTTTCGAGAGGTTCATATTGAGACTTTCAGTTCCCCGCTCGTCGGCATGACCTGTAATCTTCACCTTGTAATTGCTGTTTTCCTTCAGTAAGCTGATCAGTTTATCAATTTTTGCTTTTTCGCCGGTTATGAAATCAGCTTTGTTGGTATCGAAATAAACCGGTTCAACTTTCATTTTCTGAATTTCAATTTCTTCAGCTGTTTTTTCTTTTACTGGACAACCTTTGTTTTCCTTCGGGCCTGCAACAGCCGGACAGTCGTCCTCTTCGTCAATCACACCGTCTTTATCAGTGTCCATTGGACATCCTTTTGCATCTACTTTATATCCTTTTTTGGTACCGGCACACTGGTCATCTTTATCGGTAACTCCATCGCCATCGGTGTCAGGACAACCTTTCATGCTGGCCAATCCTGCAACGTCAGGGCAGGCATCATCTTTGTCGGCAATACCATCCTTGTCGGTATCAGGGCAACCTTTCAAAGAAGTTAATCCCTTAACAGTCGGGCAATCGTCGATATAATCAGCAACGCCATCGCCATCGGTATCAATCGGACAACCATTTACATCTACTGCAACACCGGCAGGTGTATTCGGACATTTGTCCTTGTTGTCAGAAACGCCATCCATGTCTGAATCCTTGACTTTCCCAAAGTCGATTTCCAAACCTAAAGTAGCTTTCCAGAAGTTTTCCCTTCCGGTAATACCTTTGGCAACTGACTCAATACCCCGAATATAACCTGCTTCCATGTAGAAAGCTGTGCTGGGGTTTACATAGTATTTGCCTCCCAGGCCCAGGTCAAAGTTGAACGCTGAAACTCCATTGTCGGCTAAAAAACCGGGTCCGGCATAAGCATAAGGACGAAAGCTTTTGATTTCGTCAGTAAATTTATACCTGAGATTCAGGAAAGGGTTTACCAGGTCAAGGTTATTCTGCAGACTGGAATTGAAAAGTCCCATGTCGCCTTTTAGCATGATATCCAGGCGTGGACTAAGGTACCTGCTTAAATACAATTCAGGCATCATGCCTATGCCACCATTCTTCAGTGTTCCATACGCGCCTAATCCAACCCCTACACCCCATTTCTTATCCATAGTCTGAGCAAAGCTGACTAAGGCAAAAGCAAGAATGAATGAAAGTAAAATTACTCTTTTCATGTGTTTTTGTTTTATGTGAATACTACTAAATTTTAATTTTCATCTTTTCAGGGAAATACCCTACATAATGAATTATTTTCGTTAATCGAAGCAGTTTTTGCAGAAACTGAAAGCTTTTTAGTAGTTAAAACAGGTTTGAATATGGAGATGCTTCAGTTCGCAGATAGAACAGCCTGAATCAAAAAATCAAAGAAATATGGATTATTCCCAAAATCAGAATAATAACATTAATAATTTATCCTTATGCAAAGCTAAAATTAAATTGCATATATGAGTCAGATATTTAAAATGAATCTAAAATTATTTGTATTGTTGAGCATCTGGGTGTAATCTCTTGTGCCTTTGACGAAATGAAAGTACTATGAGCAAATGAACCGTAAGCAATTTATATTGGTAAATGGATTAAACAAATGCGGGATAAAGGGACGCCCTGGGTTAGGGATATGAACATTTAAAAGCAATTCTTTACTACACCGAATCACGGTGAATATAAAAAAAATCCATGCCAGCTAGTGACATGGATTTTTTTTACAAATATTGAATGATTATTTTGTTTTGATCAGTTCAATTTCAACTCTGCGGTTCAGTGCACGTCCTTCGTCGGTGTCGTTTGTAGCAGCAGGTTTTGCTTCTCCAAATGGTTTTTCCTGAGAAATACGATTCTCTGGAATTCCGATTGATTTGATTGTTTTTACAACCGAATCGATTCGTCTTTCAGATAGTTTCATATTGTATTCATCAGTACCCTTATTATCGGCATACCCGGTCAGGTTAACTTTATAGTCGCTGTTTGCTTTCAATAGGTTAACCAGTTTGGTGATTTTTGTTTTTTCACCGGAAATATAGTTCGAATGATCATAGTCAAAATAAACCGGTTCAACTTTCATTTCAATAGCTTTTATTTCTTCGGCAGTTTTTTCAGTTACAGGGCATCCTTTGTTTTCTATAGTTCCGGCAACGTTAGGGCATCCGTCTTCTTCGTCAATCACACCGTCTTTATCAGTGTCCAGAGGACATCCTTTTGCATCTACTTTATATCCTTTTTTGGTACCGGCACACTGGTCATCTTTGTCGGTTACTCCATCGCCATCGGTATCAGGACAACCTTTCATGCTGGCCAATCCTGCAACTTCAGGGCAGGCATCATCTTTGTCGGCAATGCCATCCTTGTCAGAATCAGGGCAACCTTTCAAAGAAGTTAATCCTTTAACAGTCGGGCAATCGTCGATGTAATCAGCAACGCCATCGCCATCGGTATCAATAGGACAACCGTTTACATCTACGGCAACACCAGTTGGTGTATTCGGACATTTGTCCTTATTGTCTGAAACACCATCCATATCAGAATCCCTGGCTTTCCCAAGATCGATTTCCAAACCCAAGGTAGCTTTCCATAAGTTTTCCCTTCCGGTAATACCTTTGGCAACTGACTCAATACCGCGAATATAACCTGCTTCCATGTAGAAAGCTGTGTTGGGATTCACATAGTATTTGCCTCCAAGGCCCAGGTCAAAGTTGAACGCTGAAACTCCATTGTCGGCCAAATAACCAGGTCCGGCAAAAGCATAAGGACGAAAGCTTTTGCTTTCGTCAGTAAATTTATACCTCAGATTCAGGAAAGGGTTTACCAGATCAAGATCATTTAACAGCTTGGAATTGAAAAGTCCCACGTCCGCTTTTAGCATGATGTCCAGGCGTGGACTGAGGTACCTGCTTAAATACAATTCGGGCATTATGCCTATGCCACCATTATTTAGAGTGCCATATGCGCCTAATCCGGCACCTATGCCCCATTTTTTGTCAATCGTCTGCGCATTTACAGTAACCGTAAATGCCAGAATAAGTGAAAGTAGAAGTAATTTTTTCATAATTTATTGAATTTGGTTATTAAATATATAAATCTGTTTAAATCTTTACAGCAATACTGAAACAACATGCATGTAACAATAACTGAATAAGATTATTGAAAATTCCACGGTGAACAAATTCTATTCATACAAATATGAGGCTCAAACAAGGAAAAATTCTTACACAATTCCAAAAAATAGTTACATCATTCACACATAGTGTGTTTGTTGTGCCTGTTTTTTGCCATCGGAGATGAGTCTGATCAGTCTGACTGGCTGACTGAGCTGTAGGATTGTTTTTTTTTATGAATTAAATCGTTCTTACAATCCTTTTTAGTAAATTTTCGTTGATTTTATTGTTGAGAAATGTTCTCAGGTTTTCATTAATTGTATTTTTACACCAAACAAAAAAAAATTGTACGCAATAATTGACATCGAGACTACATGGCAGGCATCTGCGACCGGTAAAATTACCGAGATTGCCATTTATATACATAACGGTTTTGAAATAACAGAATCATTTGCTAGTCTGATAAATCCCGAATGCTACATTCCCGGATTCATTACCAACCTTACAGGAATTGATAATGAAATGGTAAAAACTGCTCCCCGGTTTTATGAAATTGCAAGAAAAATAGTTGAAATAACTCAGGATAAGGTTTTTGTTGCTCACAATGTAAGTTTCGACTACAGGTTTATTCAGGAGGAATTTAAACGGCTGGGTTACGATTACCAGCGCAAAACCATGTGTACTGTTCGGCTGGGGCGGAAATTTCTACCCGGTTATAAATCTTATTCGTTGGGAAAACTGTGTGATGAACTGGGGATTTCAATCAAAGGCCGTCACCGGGCTGCAGGTGATGCACTGGCTACCGTAAAGCTTTTTGAGTTGATCCTTGAGCGTAAAGCTTTAAAGGAAGCAAAACAACCCCCCGGTCAATTGAGGCTGTTCTGAAATTCCGGCTATATTATTATGCTGTTTCCCTGGATTTGAATTGCAGTCAGTAATCAGACCTGTCGAAAAAACCTAAAATAAAAAAAACCGCATGTTTGATGCGGTTTTTTGTGTTATGATTGTGATTCTTTTTCTTCAGATTCCTCTTCCGTTTTTTCTTCTTCGGTATCAGTCAGTAAATCCAGTTCATTAAGCAGTTGATACCATTGAAAAATCTTTTTCATGTCAGATACATAAACCCGATCCTTATCATATTCTGGCAATACTTCAGCAAAGAAATCACTGATTTCACCGGACGATGCTTTGGGCGAAATTACTTTTCCGCTCTGTTGAATTGCTTTAAACAATTCCTTCAGTTGAACTTCTCCTGTTTCAGTAAAAACTGAAATGTCAGCCAGTGCACTGATCTTGGAAGTAGAATAGGCAGGAATGCGCTTGCCGGTTAGCAAGGATTCTACAATGATGCTGTTTTTTGCTTCGGTCACTAACTTAAATAATCCGGGTTGACCACTGATCGCTAATATTCCTTTTAACATACGTTCTAAAATTTTTTCAGTGCGCGAAGATAACACTTTCCCTGAAGTAAAAAAAAACTCCCGGATACTGTGGGAGCCTTTTTTTGAATCAGTATAGAATGTTCAAATGATAACATCTTTTGATTACCGCTTACGGATTTCAGATTTGTTATTTAAACCGGATTTGATAATTAATTCCGAAACTGATCCAGCGACCTGGTTGTTGTACGGTTCCCAGATCGTAATACATCGTGTTTAAAAGGTTGGCTGCCATCGCATAAATTTCAGTTGATGGTGTCTTCCACATGATTCGGGTATTAACCTGCCAGAAGGGTTTGTAAGCATCGGTCTGTGTACGCATACCATTTCGGTCCTGATAACTTGCCCTCCATGAACCTTTTAAATTATGCCAGATTTTATGATTGACTTCAATGTCCAGTTTATGTTTCAGGTTGTCGAGTACATAATAGGAGAATAAATTATTTCCCCCTTTGTCGAGCTCACAATACGAATAATTGATGCCTAATTTAGTCAGGAAAATCGCTTTATTCCAGATCTTTTCAGGAAAGATGTTCCCGTTAAGCTCAAAGCCCCTTGTATTTATTCGGGTCAGATTCCGGGTTTGCCACTTTTCAGTTTCATTTTCACGAACCCAGTCAATCAGATCTTTACCTTTGCGGTAATACGTTTCTGCATTTCCGGTAAATCCTTTAAACGAAAGCTTTAATCCGCCCTCGTAGTTGACCGATTTTTCCGGCTTCAAATCCGGGTTTCCAAGGTTGGTTGGCCCGTTATAGAACAAATCGGTAAATGTAGGCATCCGTAAACTGGTGCCTGCCGATCCGTATAGTTTTAAGTGTCCGGAAATGGCATAGGAAACATCGAGTCCGGGATATATATTCCAGCCAAAACCGAGGTCCGAAATCCAGTTGGTCATTGCTCCGGCTGAAAGGGTAAGTTTTTTCAGGTAAACCGAATGTTCTGCAAAATAGGAGATGGTTGTCCGTGAATACGATTTGGAAAATAAATGACCGGATTCGCCCGGAACTTCAATTGGTGTGGTCAAGTTCTCGCCCAGAACATTGCTCCATACATTTTCGGTTCTGATTTCGGCTCCAAAAGCTGTTTTTCCAAAACGTGAAGCAAACCAGGCATTCAGATTACTGCCGAAAACATCAGTCAGGTGGTAATTGTGTCCTTTGTACCAGGATGGCCAGGCTGATGGTTCACTCCTGAAAAGTTCGAACCGGTCCTGATGACGGCGCCAGTATACGGAAGGTATCAAATGGATTTTGGTACCTGTCTCAAATTTGAGTGATGCAAAAGTGGTTTTGGTTTCTTCGTACTGATCGGGATAAGTTGCCGTATAAAAACTATTCGCTCCAAATGCTTTGTTTGTACGGCCAATCTGGAAATCAAGTTTCCCGGGTTTGGTGTTTACTTTGGTCTGGTAAAACGCGTTCCAGGTTTTAAAATCGGTGTTGTCGATATATCCGTCAGATGAACTGCGGTCAAAAGCTATGAACTGATTCCATGCTTCGGAGTTTAAATTTCCGGAGACATTTACATCAGCCAGTTTATGCTGTCCGCCTGATAGGTCAAGTTTTAAACTGGAATTGCCCTCGGAAGCGGTAACAATATTGATCGCACCTGAAAAGGCATTGGGACCAAATACCCGGGCCGCCGGGCCTTCAAGGATTTCAATACGCTGAATGTTTTTTAAACTGACCGGAAGATTAAGGGAGTGATGACCGGTCTGGGGATCGGAGATGTTGATGCCATTCAGAAGAATCAGGGTTTGATCGAAGGAACCTCCCCTGACCGAAATATCGGCCTGTACTCCGTGAACACCGCGCTGCCTGACATCTACACTCAGGGCATATTCAAGCAGTTCCTGAATACTCTGGACGGGAGCCGCCTCAATTTCTTCTCTGCTGATCACGGATACAATCCGTGCCACCTGCGAGAAAGCAACAGGTGCTCTTTGGGCGCTGACCTCGATTTCGTCAAGATCGTACTCCATGCTTACTTTGGTACTGTCGGTCTGGGCAAAAACAAATTCAGGCTCTGCTACGGTCGTATAAATAGCCAAAAGTACGCCAATGCGTACCTGATGTTTGATAGCATTGAACAATGAATAAGCTTTTCTCCCCCAACGTTTAAAAGTAAACATATCAGCCCTTTTAAGGAATCTGGTAGTTTTTTTCATTTAAATAATTAGTGAAAAATTTGAGGCGGCTAAAATAGTAAATATTTGGAATTGGTAAAAACAGGAAAACCGAGCCTCTAAATTTACAAAAAGAAATCAAGTAATTCCTGATTTTTTTGGACTCAATTATTTGTTCAAGAACATGTTGAAATTGAAAAACAAACTTATGTAAATTCTCGTATAGGCAATCATTGATTAGCTTACTTAACCGATATAAATATTCTTTATCAGCAATAAAAATTATCGAAGAATAAAAGATTCGTAAATCCTTTTATTGAAGGTTTGAATGTCTATATTTGTATCAACATTAACAATTAAAAAACGAACGCCATGACACAGCTTCAATTTAACACCGCACTTTTAGGATTACAGGACAAATTGTTGTACTATGCATTAAGTCTGACTTCGGACCAGGAAAAAGCGCAGGATCTACTACAGGAAACTTTTCTGAAAGCACTCACATACCGGGATAAATTCACGCAGAACACTAATTTTAAAGCCTGGATTTACACCATCATGAAAAATACATTTATTAATAATTACCGCAGGAATGTAAAGACAAAAAACACCTTCGACGGAACCAATAACGATTTTCATCTGAAATTTCAGAAAGATAAAAGTTATCCTTCAC
Source organism: Bacteroidales bacterium (assembly GCA_038251165.1). Lineage (GTDB taxonomy): Bacteria > Bacteroidota > Bacteroidia > Bacteroidales > Prolixibacteraceae > Aquipluma. The sequence goes on from JBBSBP010000039.1 coordinate 19,237, forward strand.
CGGAATCCATTTACAGTTCGAAAGAAATTATCAAGTGCATTAATGCATTGGAAGATGAATATAAAGTTCCTTTCAATATGTTTCTGGACGGATTTAAATACAAAGAAATTGCCGAGCAGCTCGAATTGCCGCTCGGAACAGTGAAAAGCCGGATTTTCTTCACCAGGAAAAAACTGGAAAAGTCTTTAAAAGACTACGCTGTTTAAAAGGAATTGATTTAATTCACATTTAAGTTGATTTTACGGTAAAAATGATCCACCAGTTGTGGATCATTTTTTTTTGCATCACGTTGACTTATCTTTAAAATAAAAATCAGATTGTCATGAAGAAAAAAAATGCAGTTCATTTGGCTGACGGTTTTGAAGAGGTCGAAGCAATCAGCATTATTGATGTTTTAAGGAGGGCCGATCTTGAAGTGCTTGTCGTTTCGGTTACCGGAAAACATGAAGTAAGTGGTGCCCATCAGGTCAGAATAGTGTCCGATACCCTATTTGAACAGGTAAATTACGATGAAATTTACAAAAAGCCATTTCTAAAGAGAAAGCTGATCTGGTATCCGGACAAATGTTGGTGGAATAAAAAACATACGCTTTCCCTTTTAGGGCAAGCTAAAAGGGAAAATAAACAGTTCAATAAGTCTGATGCCTGAAGTGTCGGAAGTAAGGTTCAGGATATCAGTTTATGAAAGTTTCTTTTATTTTAAATTTTTGCCTATTGCCTTGTTCCTGGTTTCAGACAGCAGTTTTTGCCGGAATTGTAAAGCTGAATGAACTTCCTCCCCCGGGAGTACTTTCGGCGCGGATAGTTCCATTGTTTTTTTCGACAAATTCCCTGCACAGAATCAGCCCAAGTCCTGAACCGTCTTCATCATTGGTCCCTTTTCGTCTTACCTTGGAATCGATCCGGAATAAATTCTGAATATCCTCCGCTGAAATACCTATACCCGTATCGGTTACCACAATGATAACTTCATTCCCGGTTTGCTCTGCCCTTATTTCAACCGAGCCGTTTTCCGGAGTAAACTTGATGGCGTTGTTAATCAGGTTTCGTAAAACTGTTTCAATCATCAGCGGATCTGCATAAATCCTGAGACCGATGCTGAAATTCTGGTGGAGTTGAATTTTCTTCTTGTCGGCCAGGGCATGTAAAACACTCACCGAATTTTCCAATATTCTGCTGAATTCGATTTCAACGGGGGTGTATTTTAACCGGCCGGTTTGTGATCCCGACCAATCGAGTAAGTTTTGAAGCAGCCGGAAAATATGGTTGGTTGAGTGATGGATGTCAAGTGCAAATCTGCGACGTTCGACTTCAGTAAAACTTTCGTCAGCATTGCTTAATAAATACGAATAACCCATCACCGTATGAAACGGGTTTTTTAAATCGTGTGCAATAATGGAGAAGAATCTATTTTTTTCCGCGTTCAATACCCTGAGTTTCTGTTCACTCTGCTCAATTTTTTGATTCTTCACTTCCAGTAATTTATTTGATTTTATCTTTTCGATGTATTTGATCAGTACAAAGAATATAAAAACAAGTAGCAAGGTGGCTGTCAGGAATCCAAGTTGTTTGAGTTGGTTATTATTTTGCAGCTGAATATCTGTTAATTCCTGTTTAGCCTGAAGACGGATGATTTCGTTTTCGTTTTTTTCAGTTTCATATTGTTTCTCAAGGGTTACAATCTGCTCGTATTTCTCTTTTTGATCCAGGCTATCCGAAAACCGGGTAAATAAAATGTGGTATTTTAAAGCCGTTTTATAATCGCCCATTTTTTCGTACAATTCCGATAATCCCTTGTAGTTTGTTTTTTTAAGCGAGAACCCACGGTTAAACTGATCCGTCAACCGTAAGCTTTCGTTAAAAGCAGCAAGCGCTTCCCTGTATTTGCCTTGTTTACAAAGAACAGTTCCGATTCCTTGTCTGATTTCAGCTTCGTAATGATTCCAGCCCATTTCTTTAAATATGATCCAGGCCCGATTGAAATAATCAATCGCTTTATTCAGGCTGTCAGGATAATTCGGATAGATTGTCGCAATATTTGCCAAAGCAATAGCCTGATAGCCGGGTTGATTTAATTTTTTGAAAAGGTGATAGGCTTTAAAAAAATTAATAATGGCTGAATCGGGTTGGTTCAAAGTGGTATAATTATCGCCAATTCCGTTATAATTGACAGCCATGCTTACTGAATCTCTGATAGAGGTGTTGATTGCTAGTGCTTTACGAAAATAGTTGTTTGCCTCCCTCAGGTGATTCATCGTTGCATGTGCCATTGCAATATCCGAAAAAAGCTCGGCGGTGAATTCCTTGTCATTTTCACACAATTTTAACCCTTTAATGAATTGCGCAATAGCTTTTTCGCCCTGGAATAAATTGTGATAACATAATCCAATGGAACTGTAACAGTTGGTTAAAAGAAAGGAGTCTTTCAGCTGTTCAAAATAGGGAATCGCCAGTTCATAATGTGGAACTGCTCCGGCAAAGTCTCTTGAGTAATAACATGTTTCACCAAAATAATAGAATGCTTTACCCAGTTCGTAGATCTGTTCGTTTTTGAGGGCCAGATGGTAGGCCATTCGGGTAAATGAATTGCTCTTTGCCGTATCATCTCTTGAATAAAACGATAATTGAAGATAAAGGCCTGGCTTTAGCTTTTCGCCTGCATTTTCGCACAGATGCAACAAACTGTCGACTTTCGTTTGCGATGATGCGACAAGCAGAAATAACAATACCGTGAAAAACAGCAAAAGCTTTTTCATAAACTTGGTTGTGGTATACAAATATGCTTATTTTTTCGCTATTCAGCACAGTATATCCATGCGATTTCAGATTTTACATGTTTTTTAGTTGCAATGAATCAGACGATTAGTAGATTGTCAGCAGGGATGATTGGCTCTCCTTTGTACCGCAACATCAGGTTTGCCAGCGCCATGGTGTCTTTTTCGCAGTACCTGATGATCCGGTCAAGGTCCCCTTCCTGGTAATATACCCTGGCAACCTGGCTTCCGTCAATATCATCTTTGGGTGTAGGAATATTAAAAACAGCACAGAGCAAATCGAGTGAAGTGTAGTTTTTATAATCGCCGAATTTCCACATTTGCAAGGTGTCCAGAAGACGGTCTTTTATTTCCCATGGTTTTGCTCCTGAGATATCCAGAATTTTCGGCAACCTGAGTCCGTTGATTAATGTTCGGCGTGCAATATAGGGATAGTCAAATTCAAGGCCGTTGTGCGCACATAATTTTTTCGCCGGATTGGCTGTGAATTTTTCCAGCATTTCGTTGAAAGCTTCCAGAAGTTTTTTTTCTTCCTGATCGTGAAATGACTTCACCCGGTAAAAACGTTCGCCGTTTTTCTGGATAATTACTCCTGCAGAAATGCATATAATTTTCCCGAATTCGGCATAGATACCGGCCCTTTCGTAAACGTCAGCCGGAAGCTGGTTTTCTTCCCTGAAATAACCGGATTTCTTTTCCCACAAATGCTGGAAATGTTCAGGCAGTTCCGAAAATTCAGCTTTTTGAGGTGCTGTTTCGATGTCGATGAACAGAATGTCTTCAGATGAAAGTGAATCAAACATTTATTTGAGATTTTGCTGGATGTAATTGGTTAAGATTTTTATAGCGACCAGGTTGTTCCCGCCCTCAGGTACAATGATGTCGGCAAACTGTTTGGTTGGTTCAATAAACTGAATATGGCTCGGCCGTACTGTTTTGGCATAACGATCGAGAACCATCTGCACATTTCTTCCCCGTTCGATGATATCGCGTTGAATGACACGCGATAAGCGTACGTCCGAATCGCAGTCTACATAAACTTTAATGCCCATTTGATCACGAAGTATAGCCGGGGATAAGACCAGAATGCCTTCAATTATAATAACTGCTTTCGGCTGAATTTCACGGGTTTCAATCGAGCGGGTGCAGGTGAGGTAGGAATAAATGGGTTCCTGAACCGATAACCCGGATTTAAGTTTTTTAATATGCTCCACCAGTAGTTCAAATTCAATGGAAGCCGGATGGTCAAAATTGATCTTCTGCCTTTCTTCCAAAGGCAAATGACTATTGTCCTTGTAATACGAATCCTGCGAGATGACACCAACTTCACCTGCCGGAAGTTTCTCGATAATCTTCTTTACAACGGTAGTTTTGCCCGAACCGGTTCCACCTGCAATGCCAATGACTAACATAGAATTGTTTTTCCCCAAAGATAATGAAGTGTCCGGCTTTTAAGCAAGTAAAATGATACGTTGTGGAACAGAGGTCAGAAAATGCTAACTTTGCCGTGAAAAATATTTAAATTATCCTGTTATGATTAACCATGTTGTATTGTTTAAATTCAAAAAATACGACTCCGAAAGTGAAAAGCAGAATATCATAGGTTCCATTGAAGACGCACTGCTTGGCCTTAAGGATAAAATAGCTGAATTGAAATACATTGAAGTTGGAGTTAATTACGAATTAGCCGCAAAATCATATGATATGTGCCTGGTTTCACATTTCGAAAACGTTGAACAGCTTGATGCCTACCGTATTCATCCTGAACACCTGATTGTAGCTGAAATGATTGGACAACATGCCGTTGAACGTGCTGCTGTTGATTACGAGTTCTAAGAATTTTCTTTCGGTTCTCTTGCTGATTTTCTAAACTTAATTATTCCTTAACGCATGGAAGGATTGTATCCACTGAAGTTTGAGCCCATTTACAAGGGAAAAATATGGGGTGGTAATAAAATCAAGACAGTTCTGAATAAAGATTTCGGCAGTTTGCCCAATTGCGGCGAAAGCTGGGAACTTTCGGGAGTTGAAGGAAACGTGTCGGTAGTTTCAAACGGCTATCTAAGCGGAAATACACTCGAAGAACTGGTAGAAGTATACATGGGCGATCTGGTTGGCGATCAGGTATATGATACCTACGGAACAGAATTTCCGTTACTGATTAAATTCATTGATGCCAATGACGACCTGTCCATTCAGGTTCATCCGGGTGATGAAATGTCGAAGGAACGCCACAACGCATTTGGTAAAACCGAAATGTGGTATGTAATGCAGGCAGATCCGGGATCGAAACTTCAGTCGGGTTTTAACCAACAGGTTGATCAGCAACTATACCTCGAAAAACTGGAAAATATTGAATTAACCGATATCCTGAATTTCGAGGAAGTAACTTCCGGCGATGTATTTTTTATTCCTGCCGGAAGGGTTCATGCTATTGGAAAAGGAATTTTACTGGCCGAGATTCAGCAGACCTCTGATGTAACCTACCGGATTTACGATTATGATCGTCGCGATGATCAGGGTAATCCACGGGAACTACATACAGAACTGGCATTGGGCGCCATTGATTATACCCTTCAACAGGAATATAAAACCAATTACAAGCCGATACCAAACGAGTCGGTTGAACTGGTGAATTGTAAGTACTTTACTACCAATTTGCTGGACCTGAATAAAACCGTTGAAAAAGATTACATTCAGATGGACTCATTTGTCCTATACATTTGTCTTGAGGGTCAGTTGCAGATCGAATCCGAATCGGGTACTCTGCCGGTTCAGAAAGGTGAAACAATCCTGCTGCCTGCATCGATCGAAAACGTGCAATTGAAACCGCTGTCTGAGTCCGTTAAACTGCTCGAAGTATACATCAGCTAAGGAAGTCGTCAATGACTTGAAACTTTGAACTTGAAACTTTTACAATGATCAAACAGGCAAGATTCTTAATCAGTAATACCGATGTACGGAAATGTCCTTCACCCGATCGCCCCGAATATGCATTCATCGGGCGTTCCAATGTGGGCAAGTCATCACTCATCAACATGCTTGTGGGTCAGAAAAGTCTTGCTAAGGTTTCCGTAAGGCCTGGAAAGACCCAGCTCATCAATCATTTCATAATTGATGAGAGCTGGTACCTGGTTGATTTACCCGGATACGGCTATGCTAAAATTGCGATTTCGGTCAAAGAAAAATTCCAGAAATTAATCAGCCGGTACATCCTGGACCGCGAAAATTTGTATTGTTTATTCGTGCTGATTGACATCAGGCATGACCCGCAGCCAATTGATGTTGATTTCATAACATGGCTGGGCGAAAACCACATTCCATTTGCAATTATTTTCACCAAGGCTGATAAATTAGGCAAGGTTAACGTGGCCAAACATGTTGCAGCTTATACGCAGGAGATGAGTAAGATATGGGAAGAATTACCTCCGTTTATGGTGAGTTCTTCAATCGACGGAACAGGCCGGGATGAGATAATTTCATTCATTGAAAATATTAATAAAACTGAATCAGAAATAGGCTAAACCTGTTCTGGTCCATGATTTTTATTTTGCTCATAAATAACTTGTGATTCAAACTTGAAGGGTAAATTGTAGGGGATATGAGTAAGTTTTTTTTTAACTTTGCCGCAATTCCAGAAACACAATTTTTAAAAAGGAAGAAATGTCAAAAAAAGCTCCTCTTAAGATTTTTCCATGTACAAAAAGTGTGGATTTGACCAGACGGATTTGTGATGGGTTGGGTGTTGAAATGGGAAAAACCTCTTGTCCGATTTTTTCGGATGGTGAGTTTGAACCTTGTTATGAAGAAACCATCCGCGGTTCGCATGTGTTTATAATCCAGTCGACTCCTCCGCCAGCTGACAACCTGATGGAATTACTTCTGATGATTGATGCTGCCAAACGCGCTTCGGCTTACAAAACGATTGCAGTTATTCCTTATTTTGGCTATGCACGTCAGGACAGAAAAGATAAACCAAGAGTATCGATCGGCGCCAAATTAATTGCTGATTTACTTTCGACGGCCGGTGCTGACCGCATTATTACGATGGACCTTCATGCTGACCAGATTCAGGGATTTTTTAATGTACCTGTTGACCACCTGTATGCATCGTCGTTATTCATTCCGTTCATCAGTAAAATGGGTCTCAAAAACCTGGTTGTTGCCTCACCCGATGTGGGTGGTACCAAAAGGGCCAATACCTATGCCAAGATGCTGGGAACAGATATGGTAATCTGCCATAAATCGCGTGCAAAAGCGAATGTGGTGGATAGTATGACTTTGATCGGGGATGTGAAAGGCAAGGATGTTATCCTGGTCGACGATTTGATCGATACTGCCGGAACAATAGCCAAAGCAGCTGATCTGATGATGGAAAAGGGAGCCTGTAGTGTCCGTGCCTTTGCAGCCCACGGGGTTCTGTCTGGTCCGGCTTACGAAAAAATCGAAAATTCAGCTCTGACTGAAGTGTATTTTACCGATTCGATTCAGGGTAAAAAAGAGTCATCAAAAATTAAATACATTCCGATTTCCGGTGCATTGGGCGAAGCAATTGAACGGGTTTATAAAAATCAGTCAATTAGTTCGATGTATTACGGTTAATTGTATATATTTGCACCGCTTTTTCCTAAGGCACATGTTATGCATGCTGTTTGCCCTTTCATCGTAAAGGGAGGACTGAGTACCATAATTTTAACACTAAAAAAAGTAAAATGAAATCAATTTCAATTAAAGGCACAAAGAGAGAAGTCGTAGGTAAAAAAGATACCAAAAGACTCCGTGCATTAGGATTAGTTCCCGGCGTTGTATATGGTGGTGAAGAACCCATTCATTTCTATGCACCTGAGAAAGAATTCAAATCGCTGATTTATACACCAAATGTTTATCTGGTTGATCTGGATATTGGTGGAACTGTTTATCAGTCGATCATTCAGGACAAACAATTTCACCCGGTTGAAGAACTACTGTTGCACGTCGACTTCCTTCGTACGACAGATGACAAAATGGTGAAAGTTGAAATTCCCGTGAAACCTGAAGGATTCGCCAAAGGTATCCGCAAAGGGGGTAAATTAAAACTGAACCTTCGCACGCTGAAGGTAAGAGGAATGGTAAAGAACCTTCCCGACACCATCAATATTAATGTTGAGGATCTGGACATTGGCCAGAGTTATAAAGTAGGAGCACTAAAGAGGGAAAATCTTGAATTCCTGAATGCAAAAGCTGTTCCTGTTGTAACTATCATGATTACAAGAGCTGCAAAAGCTGCAAAAGCTGTCGGTAAGGTTAATCCCTAAAAAACTATCGTTTTGAAATACCTGATTGCAGGTTTGGGAAATCCGGGCAAAGAATATGAAAATACCCGGCATAATATAGGATTTAAAATATTGGACGCTCTCGCAGATGCGTCCAATATTGTTTTTAGCGATGTGCGTTACGGCTGGATTACCGAATACAAGTTTAAAAGCCGGACATTTATTTTGCTAAAACCTTCCACTTTCATGAATCTAAGTGGAAAGGCTGTTCATTACTGGTTGCAGAAGGAAAATATTGCCATCGAAAATCTGCTGGTAGTTGTTGACGATCTTTCGCTTCCCCTGGGATCGCTGCGCCTTCGTGCCAAAGGAAGTGATGCTGGTCATAACGGACTGAAAGATATCACGCAGGTGCTTGGCAGCCAGGATTATGCCCGCCTGCGTTTCGGGATTGGTGACAATTTCAGGCCAGGGCAGCAGATTGATTATGTTTTGGGCGAATGGGATAAGCAGGAAAAGCCGGAACTTCCGGCGTTGACCGATATGGCACACGAAATCATTAGAAGTTTCGGAACTATCGGAATTCATCAAACCATGACCTTTTATAACAAACGTAAATAATCACCGATATGGCAGAGGGAGTCCGCATCGACAAATGGCTCTGGGCTGTACGTCTTTATAAAACGCGTAGCCAGGCTGCTGAAGAATGTAAAAAAGGGAAAGTCATGATTGGCGGAATGAACGTCAAACCTTCGCGCGAAATAAAGGAAGGCGAAACAATTCAGCTTCGCCGGCCGCCGATAATCCGCAGTTACAAGGTTATTGTCCTTACTGAACACCGTATGGCAGCCAAACTTGTGCCTGACTTCAGAGTGGAAACAACTCCTGCTTCTGAACTTGAGATTCTGGAAATGCAGAAAAACATGAACTTTTTAAACCGTGAACCAGGAACCGGAAGACCAACCAAAAAGGATCGCCGCGATCTGGATGATTTTTTTGACATCTAAAATCAGACGCAGGGAGATTCCCTGAAAAACCAACTTTTCATACCCGACCAGACATACTGGAATTCAATGTTTTACTTTAAAATTTAAACTTCATGTTTGTAGCACAGGAAAAACGGAAAACAAATATTGCCGAGTATATTCTATACATGTGGCAGGTTGAAGACTTGCTGCGTGCCTGTTCATTCGATCCCGTGAAGATTGAGCAGCAACTGGTCAGCCGGTTTAATGCAGATGAGAATACAAGCAGGGAAATTGCCGGCTGGTATACCAATCTGTCGGTTGCAATGGAAATGGAACATATTCAGGGAAAAGGGCACCTGCAGGCATTGGTTAACCTGGTCAATGATCTGAATGAATTTCATCTGAAGATGCTTGAAATTCAAAAGGATCAGGAATATGTCCGGCTGTATGGCAGGAATCATGATGCCATCGTTGCTTTCAGGCAAAAATCTGAAATGTACAATCAAAATGAAATGGAAGTTTGCCTGAATGCGCTTTATGGTTTTGTGCTTCTGAAGCTTAAAAATGTTGAAATTACGGAATTTACCCGAAAAACGATGGAAGGATTTGGCGGTTTGATCGGTCATTTATCAGCGCGCTACATTCAATTCGAAAACGACGATTTTGACTTTAGATAAACCGTTCCTGCTCTTCTTCTGAAGGCAGATAACACGATAGCCGCACTCCAAACCAGCGGAAACGGTTTCTGGCAATCCAGAGATACAATAAATACCTCCATTTCCGGGGAAGAAGTCTGAAAACAGCTGTGATGCTGTAAATACCACCCAACTCTTTTGCTGTTTTCAGTACTGCATCAAAGTAAAAGTAACTGCGGTACTGATCGGTTACGACAATTGTTTCAGGTGACTGGCTTCCTGAAGACTGTTGTAAGGTCCGGAAAAGAAACTTCTTTTTCCGGTCGGCTTTCAGGATAAATCGTACGGTCCGGCTGCAAAGTATGCACATGCCGTCGAACTGCACCAGTATTTTCCCTTCCGGAATAACTGGGTTTATGTCTTTATAATATGGATGGATGGATTCTGACAAAATAACTTCAATGTTGCATTTTAACTGTATCCTTTAACTCTGCAAAGGATTTATTTAAAGCGTTTTTTATAATCCTCGATTAATCCGTCGCGCAACCAGTTGGAAACGGCCTGCCGGTTATCTGAAATAATAAATCGTTTCTGATCACGCGTATGGTTGATGTTCCCGAGCTCGATAAAAACCGAAGCCGGATAGGTGTTTTTAATGACATACAGATTTCTTTCGGATACACTCCCGTCATAACCCCGGTTGGGTTGATGCACAGCATATTTTTGCCCGAATGTTTTCATCAGCGTATTGGCAAGCGTTTTACCGTTGATACTTCTTTTGTCATGATAGAAAAAGACATCAATATTTTCTTTTTTGCTTCTCGAGTCCACATGGATGACTACCATCCGCTGAAATTTTCCTTTATTCCGGACATACAGTTCATTTACAGCCTTGGTACTCTGACGCAGGCGGGAAAGCTGACTAAGCGGAATCGTATGGTTGGGAAAGCAGACTTCATCCCTGTCAGGCGTCAGAAATTGTTCATCACGAATGCCGTCATCGGGATCGCGTATAATCATGTATGTGGTTGCTCCACATTCCGTCAGATTTCGTGCAAGGCGGAGCGTGACGTCATAGGCATACTCGTCTTCGCAGAGTGTATGGCCATCCAGGTTTCCTATTGCACCCGGGTCCGGTCCGCCATGTCCGCTCATTAAATAATAAACTGCACCGTCAAGTTCTTTACTTTTAATCGTAATTTCCCGGTAATTGTTGCCGAATATCTCATAAAATTCTTTCTCAGGTTTTTTTTCAACCGGAGTTTCAGTATTATCCTTTTCCTTCTTAATTTCAGCAGCGGAGGCATTTTTAATTGGCAGGCGATAAGTCCGACCTATTATTAAGGTGTTATTCCTACCCAGTTTTGACCTGTTCAATTCAATAAACTGATCCAGGTTTCCGGTCAGTTCATAACCGTTCTGTTTGAGTACGGAATAAATTCCATCTCCTTTTCTGGCTTTGATTGTCGGATATTCCTGTGCACTTAATTGAATACTCACAAAAATAAGGCAGGTAGCAACAGTTATTTTGAATTTGTTATGAATGGTATAGATTGAAAAAGAAAAATAGCACATCAGTAAATGTATTTTTTATCAAACGGTTTTGATCGGATATTGTTTTTATCTTTAACCGGGTGTTGTCCAAAAGGGCAAAATTTTTATTGTTTTAAATATACTTCAATGAGTCGTTTATTCAGCAGTGTCTTTGTTTTTTTATTGTTTTTTTCATGTTCGCCGCATTTGTCAGTGCATCAAATCAATACACAAAACATTCAGGTTGATATCCGGTCAAGCTCCATCGATTCCCTGGTTCAGGTCATTTTATCTCCATTCAGGGATAGTATTTCGGGCGAAATGTCGAGATTGGTTGCTGTTAGTGCAACACCTCTGGTTAAAGATAAACCTGAAAGTAAACTGACCAACCTGGTTTCTGATATACTTCTGGAATACGGGACTGGTTATTGTGTCGACCAAAAAATAAAAGTCATACCTGATGCGTCATATGTCAATTATGGAGGTTTACGGGCTTCACTTCCTCAGGGCGAAATTACAGTAGGCCACATTTTTGAACTCATGCCTTTCGAAAACGAAATTGTTCTGATCAAAATATCAGGTGAATCGGTTTTAAAAATGGCTGAACGTATTGCTTCAAGGGGAGGTGAGGGGGTTGCAGGCCTGCGGTTGGGAATCCGGAATGAAAAACCGGCAACGCTCAGTATCGGAGGAAAGGCAGTTGAACCAGCTGCAGTATATTGGATTGTAACCAACGATTACATTGCCAATGGAGGAGATCAAATGGATATGCTGAGCAATCCGGTGGAAAGAATTAACACTGGATTAAAAATCAGGGATGTGTTGATTCTGGCTTTAAGCGAACGGTATCAAAGTGATGGAATTATTCATGTAAAAGAGGATGGGAGGATTTTTCATGAGCAATAGACGAACCTTTTTAAAACAGACGATACTGGGGGGAGGGGCCCTGGCGCTGGGGCTTTATCCGCATGAATTGTTTGCTTCCGGAGAACTGGTGAGACTGACGATGATGCATACGAACGACATTCATTGCCACCTTGATCCGTTTCCTGAGGATCATTCAGAATATGCCGGTAAAGGTGGATTGATCCGTATTGCATCTATGGTTAGCCAATACCGGAAAGAAAATCCGAACTTTTTGCTGCTTGATGCGGGTGACATGTTTCAGGGAACACCGTATTATAATTATTTTAAAGGTGAACTGATCGTTAAAGTTATGAGCCAGATGGGATATGATGCCGGAACCCTCGGGAATCACGAATTTGACAACGGCCTTGCGGGTATTCTGTCAGCATTGCAATTCGCAGGTTTTCCGGTTGTAACCAGTAATTACGATTTTTCTGACACCATTTTATCAGGAAAAACAAAAACATATCAGATTCTGAAAAAAGCAGGAATAAAAATTGGAATATATGGATTGGGTATTGAGCTTGATGGTTTGGTTGGCAATCAGAATTTTGGGAACACCCGTTACCTCGATCCACTTGAAACAGCGCTGAAAAAGGAACATTTTCTAAAAAAAGATGAATCCTGCGATCTGGTAATCTGTCTGTCGCATCTCGGATATTCATATCAAAATCGTAAAATCAGCGATTGTACCCTGGCGCCTCAAACCAGATACACCGACCTGATTATTGGCGGCCACACCCATACATTTCTGGATAAACCTACTGAATTTCTGAATGCCAGTGGAAATCCAGTCCTGGTTAATCAGGCTGGCTGGGCTGCATTGGCCGTTGGAAAAATCGAGTTTATTTTCGATCGGACAGGGAAATCAAAGGATCCGGTTATTATTGTCAATAATTTGTAAATTTTTTTAATGCTTCGGCAGGCTGAATTTTAGTCCATAAACTTTCAATGATAAGCAAACAAACATTTCTTCTTTCGTTCGGTTCAGGAATATTGCTGAGCCTGCCCTGGTTGTTCCCAAGCCTGGGATGGACACTGTTCTTCGCGTTTATTCCTTTACTGTTGGCTGAAGAACAAATCGTTAAACAAAAGAACGAAAAGAATAATCATGTACTGTTTTTGCTTGCTCTCCCGGCATTTTTGATCTGGAACCTATTGTCGGTTTGGTGGATATCCTGGGTTTCTTTCGTCGGGATGTTGCTGATCGTTTCACTTAATGCTTTTTTGATGACTTCAGTCTGGTGGCTGAGACATTGGATACGACTGCAGTTTGGCGGTGCTGCTGCATTTTTCGCATTACCCGTATTTTGGTTGACTCTGGAATACTTTCAACACAACTGGACCATTCAAATTCCATGGCTGACATTGGGAAACGGATTGGCCAATGTCGTAAAAATCATTCAATGGTATGAGTTTACCGGCGTGTTGGGAGGTTCATTGTGGATTTTGTTGTCCAATATCCTGATCTTTTTGCTGGTTAAACGCATTATCGAAAATGGATTTCTGAAATCGGAATGGTCTGCTGTTTATGCTGTTTTAACCATTCTGATTCCACTTTGGGGATCCGTATTCCTTTATTCGAATTATGAAGAGAAGGGAATTCATTATGAAGTTCTGATCCTTCAACCCAATATTGATCCATATACCGATAAGTTTTCAGGAATGAGTCCGGAAGATCAGATTCAACGGCTTGTTTCGATGGCAGAATCAAATCTTTCCGATTCAACGGATCTTATACTTGCCCCGGAAACAGCTTTGCCAGAGATGTGGGAAGATTCCATACCTATTCAAAACCAGACATTAAATTCATTTTCCGGGATTTTCCGGAGGTACCCGGGCATCCGGTTTATCGGGGGAGCTATAACAAGCCGAAAATTCCGACATGACGAAATCCTTTCGGCAACAACCAGAGAATCAGTTGATGGCAGTTATTATTACGATGTTTTTAATTCCGCACTTCTAATGGACCAATCGGCTCCCGTGCAAATCAGTCATAAAAATAAACTGGTTAGTGGCGTTGAAAAAATGCCTTTTCAGAAATATTTTTCATTTGCCGATAAATATATCCTTCGTTTAGGTGGAACGGGTGGGAGCTTGGGTGCTGCCAACGAACCCACCCTGCTATATGGAAAAGATAGCGTAAAAATCGGAGCGGTGATCTGTTTCGAATCGGCTTTTGGTGAATATGTTGGTAAAATGGTTAAAAAAGGCGCAACGCTTCTGGTTGTGATGACCAACGATGGCTGGTGGAAGGAATCGGCCGGAAGCTGGCAGCATTTTGGTTATTCGCGGCTTCGTGCTGTTGAAACCCGTCGTAGTATTGCCCGAAGCGCCAATACCGGAATCTCAGGATTCATCAGTCAACGTGGAGATGTGATCACAAAGACCCGGATAAATTCGTGTGAAACGATCAGTTCATCCATACGGTTAAACGAAGAGATTACCTTTTACGCACGATTTGGTGACTGGCCGGGAAGACTGAGTGTGTTACTGACGGGTATGATTCTGATGTATGTATTGTGGAATAGACTGAAGAATAGCGTAAAGTGATTCAATAATACCTTGATTATCTGGATTTTGGGAGTTGACCTTGCATTACTTCAATCCTTGATTTTTGGGCAAAAAAAATCCGCATTAATTCGAATGTAAAAATCCCAGATAGATAGGATTTGAGTGCCTGCCTGATCAAACTTCCAACGGTAGATAAACTACTCCCGCAAATGCGGTACTAGGCCTGTTTTAGCAGTCAAAAGCTTACTCGGGTCAATATAAAATGTTGAATTTTCCAAACGCAGAATTAATGCGGACAATATCTTTTGACGTATGTTACAGAACGATTTGTTGATTCAAAGATATGTTTTGGATTTCAATAATGCAATTAAATCAAGGGTTTTAATAACATGTTATCAACATATGTCTGATTCTCAGAATGCTTGGGGAACCTATTTTCCGCAGGTAAAACTTTTTAATCTCTAAACCGTACAATAGGCCCGGTTGACTTACCTTTCCTCATATTTCCTGATTATTCCGGAAGCTGAAAAAACATTGAAAAATGCCGGTTTTTTATTGTTTTTGTTTTGCGAAAGACAAAAGTAATTCTATCTTTGCACGCACATTCACAAAGGCTGAATGAGCAGCGAAATCGAAAGATTATTGTTGCTAAAACTGAATGACTAAAGTATATTAAATTCTGTTACAATACCAGGGAGAGATGGGTGAGTGGCTGAAACCACCGGTTTGCTAAACCGACGTACGGGTCATTCTGTACCGGGGGTTCGAATCCCCCTCTCTCCGCAAAATTTAATAAGCTTGGGTATAATTATCGGGGTGTAGTACAGTTGGTAGTATGCCTGGTTTGGGACCAGGAGGTCGTCGGTTCGAGTCCGGCCACCCCGACAAAATGGGAACCCAAAGCCCACCAAAAGACCACAAATCATTGATTTAGTGGTCTTTTGTTTTTTTTTATTATATCAAAATAAACCACTTTATATCAGTTTGTATGTGAACTATCCGGTGACCTTTTTTAATTTGGCACCCATCTACGCACGAATTACCGTAAATTCAAAGCGGTGCGAAGTCTCAATCAAAAGGAAAGTTCCGGTAGAAAGCTGGAGCTTTGGGAAAGGGATGGCTAAACCCTCTTCGAGTGAGAATAATTACTTTACTATTTCTAACCAAAAATTAAACAGCTATCTGAAAGAAATCGCAGACTTATGCCAAATTAGCAAAAATATAACTTTTCATCTGGCTCGTCATACATTTGCCACAACTATAACTCTGACCAATGGCGTTCCTATTGAGTCGGTCAGCAAAATGCTTGGACATTCTAAAATATCAACAACCCAGATTTATGCAAAAGTGATAGAAAAAAAGCTTGGTGAGGATATGTCAAAGTTAAAGGAGAAGTTGAACGAAAAACGAGTAGGTTGATGTAGAATAGTCACCGGAAATGAAAAGGTTGGTCTCGATATAGTCCCTTTAAAATTGATTGTTTTTGAATAATTTGATTTCAAAATTATGTACCAAACCCACCTAAATAATTAACTTTAGGTGGGTTTGATATGCTTAAATTATTATAACAACGACCCAGTTGGGATTCGAATTATATTTATATCAAGCTGATTATCAAAGTCTTTAAAAGCACTCAAATGAATAGGTCTCGCTAGAGTCCCTCTTTGAATTTAAATCTCTATGCATTAAATATACTCAGATCTTTCCAATTATTGGCAACGCATTAACTAAACTTATCTGTCAAAAAGAGAATTTGTTTATTTCAATTGAAAAGTATGCCAGTAGTTCAGTCTAAAAGTATACCATCTTAAAAAAAGAAAAGGTGGTACTCTGTCACAGATTCCAAGCGTAGATTCAAGTCACAAATACGACAAATCAATTCAAAGCTGCAAAAAAGATTTTAGAAGGAGTTTGAAATTTCAATTTTTTCTCTTGGTCTCCGATTTATCTTGCTCTGCACGAGATTTTTGTATTGGCTGTCATACAAATCAAAATTGCTTCCTTTTTGCATATATTGCCTGATTAGACTGTTTGTGCATTCATTCAGTCCTCTTTTCCAAGAAGAATTCAGACATTGCTATTTCATGCAACTCAGTGAAAAAATTATCTCGAAAACTGAATAAGAATAAATGAAGCAGCAAATAGGATAAATAATTTTGTAATTTGATTTTTATTGAGCATGTGATGCAATGATGATGGTTCCCGATCTATAATCTGGAAAAATTCCGTGGACGTCTTTTAAAAAGTTGGATTAGCTATTTGGCTTTGATGTACTAAAAGACAAAGTGCTATTTTTGTTTTAGATTGCAAAAGCGGGGACATAAAATGAGCCCATCGGTGGGTAAAGAATAGATCGTTAAAAACAGTTTATTGACATAACATAGTATATTTTCATCAAAAATATTAGTTTTGAATTTCAATTTATAAGCAGGCAATTTTGAATGTAACCAAATCAAATAGTGACCTAATACTGCTCATTCAAAAGGATGACAGGATTGCTTTTTACAACATTTATGAACGTTACTGCAAAAGGCTATATGGATTTGTTTTAAGATATATAAAACAGAAAGAAGATGCAGAAGAAATCGTTCAGGAGGTTTTTGTTAAAATTTGGGAATCCCGGAACAAAATTGATGCTTATTCGTCGTTTGAAGCTTTTCTGTTTACTATTGCCTATAACACCACAATTAGTTTGTTGCGTAAAAGAACTAATGAGAAAAAATATCTGGAACATTTAAAATCGTTACAACAACCTGATAACTCCCCTGATTTAATTGATGAAATCCATTTTAATGAATTAAATGATAGAGTACAATCGTTGCTAAATGAATTAACCCCACGCCAGAAAGAAATATTTCAGTTGAGCCGTGAAGAAGGATTAACGCATGATGAAATCGCAAAAAAAACTGGACATTTCGGTTAATACTGTAAAAAAACACATGGCAAACACGCTCGCTTACTTAAAATCACAAATCGATAGTAGCCTGACAATCAATTTATTATTTGTTTGTTTATTCCTTTCTTAAAAAATATCATTTTTTGCATACTCCCTTCATGTGGGTTAAGCGTATAACCTTCCGAAACTTCAACTAAGAATAGTTATTTTTATAGTTTGATCGATCGGTAAATTTTATACCTCCCAAATCGCTGGGAGGTATTTTAAAGCAAAAAAATGAAGAAGGAATTACTCATAAAGTATATAAATAACAAGTGTACAGAGACTGAACTTAGCGAAGTATTCAAGTGGGCAAATACTGATGCACTAAATGAAGAAGGCAAATTGTGGATTTTTGAGGACTGGAACACCTATCAGGAAACCAGGAATTTACAAGAAGATGAAAAATTCACTGCCATTTTTGATAAAATTCAAGAAAAAATAGACAGAAGTAATCTGACGAATCAAACAAAAACAGTCAAATCTCTAACACTATCTGTTGTTGCAAACTGGATTACAAAGGCTGCAGCTATTCTTTTAATACCCGTTCTTTCCTTTTTATTCTATACACTTTCTGAAAAGAAAATTGAATCTGATAAATACGCCAAACTTGCCGTAGACTCAATTGAAGTCGTTGCGCCTTTGGGCTCCAGAACAGTGGTGCAGCTCTCAGATGGCTCAGTGGTCCATTTGAATTACGGGAGTAAAATTAAATACCCACAATTTTTTTCAGGGAATACACGGGATGTCACGCTAACGGGTGAAGGCTTTTTTAAAATTGCCCATAATCCAGAAAAAACATTTATAGTTAAAGCCGGAAATCTTAATATTAAGGCTGTGGGGACTACCTTCAATGTTTTGGCATATCCTGACGATAATGTTATTGAAACTACTTTGGTCAACGGGAAAGTAATTCTAGATCAAATTAAAACAGATGGGAAAAGCAAAACAATTGGAACTATGAATCCTGGTCAGCATATTGATTATTGTATACAAACCAACACTATTTCAAGTACAAAAGGAAATGTTGAAAAATATATTTCCTGGACAAAAGGAAAGTTGATATTCGAAGATACACCAATAATGCAGGTAACGAAGAGGTTAAGTCGTATGTTCAATGTTGATTTTGAAGTTAAAGAAGAGATAAAGGACTATATATATACGGTCGTTCTTGAAGATGAATCACTTTCACAGATTCTCGATCTCATAACTATTGCAACTCCGGTTGCTTACAAAACGCTTCCTCGCAAAAAATTACCTGACGGTACATTCTCAAAACAAAAAATAATAATGGAAAAACGACAATAAGACTTAACCCTAACTATTAGAAATGATTTGCCTATGATATAAACTAAAAAAAACAACAGGGAAATGCGTAAACACTTCCCTGCAGAGATTAAATTTCAACCCTGCGCTAACGTACAGGTAATTATTAACTAATCAATACAAAAGTATGAAAAAAATTACGGAATTGTCCGAGGATGCGAAATTTCCTTGGTTAAAAAAAGTATTAAGAATTATGAAACTAACGACCTTTTTGATTTTGCTTTCTGTGGTTTGTGTTTTTGCAAGCAAAACTTACTCACAGTCAAAAAAGATTGACTTAAATCTGAAAAATGTCACTGTTAAGGAAGCTCTTTCAGTAATTGAGAACCAAAGTGAGTTCAGATTTATGTACAGCGGAAAAGTAATTGATGTAAATTGGGAAGTTTCAATTACTGCTGAGAGCGCTAAAATTGAAGATGCCTTAAAATCACTATTTGCTGGAACCGATGTAAGTTATACTATCAAAGACAGAATCATTGTATTGACATCGGCTGGATTAAATACTGAATCAACAACCAGTGTCCAGCAGCAAAAATCTGTATCCGGAAAAGTTGCCGATTCCTCAGGTTCTCCCCTACCGGGTGTTTCTGTTGTTGTAAAAGGCACAACATCAGGCACATTAACAGATGGGGAGGGTAAGTATTCTCTTTCGAATGTTCAAGAAAATGCAACTTTGCAGTTCTCCTTTGTAGGAATGAAAATGCAAGAAGTTTCTGTTTTGGGAAAAACAACAATAAATATAACACTGTTAGAGGACGCTATTGGAATTGATGAAGTGGTTGTAACTTCTTTTGGGATCAAAAAGACTCTAAAGGAATTGACCTATTCTACCCAGGAAGTTAAAGGTGATCAGTTGGCAAGCGTTGGGAATCCTAACGTGTTGGGAGGTCTACAAGGTAAAGTTGCCGGAGTTTCGGTAACGCTGAATAGTGGTATGCCTGGTAAAGCGCCCGATATTAAAATCAGGGGTAGCCGTTCACTGACCGGAAACAATTCGCCATTATATGTGGTTGATGGGATGCCAGTGTCCGGCGGTGACCGTGCTGCGGATTTTAACCCAAATGATATTGAGTCAATTAATATTCTTAAGGGACCAGCTGCATCAGCATTGTATGGACTTCGGGCATCGAATGGGGTAGTAATTATTACAACCAAAAGCGGCGCAGGAAATAAAGGAAAGCCAACCATTTCATTTGACACCCACTACAGCATTGATAAAGTTGGCTATTTACCTGATTTGCAAATGGAATTTGCACAGGGTGAAAACGGGGTATTTAATCCTAATTCAATTTACACCTGGGGGCCACGCATTAGCACCATGACCACCTACACTAATCAATTGGGTGAGCAGGAAGAACCTGCTGTATACGACAATGATAAATCATTTTTCAATACTGGTTCAACTCAAAACTCAAACCTTACCTTTTCCAATAGCGGTGACTTTGGTCATTATTTGATTGGTTTTGGCAGAACTGATCAAAAAGGAATCGTTGAGAATTCAGGAATGGAAAGGACGAATTTTAAGTTTAATGGTGAGTTTAAGTTGCTTAAAGGTCTTACTTCGAATATATCATTTAATTATTCAGACTTAAAAGTTAATGACTTTCCGGAATTGGGTGGTAATGCGAATATTTTTAGAGGGATTACCGAAACTCCACCATCATATAATTTAAAAGGAAAGCCTTATGCCAAACCGGATGACCCGTATTATCAGATTTTTTACCGGGTATCACAAAATAATCCTTATTGGTATATCAACAACAGTTGGAGGAAAGAAAACACAAAACGTACATTCGGTAACATCCTGTTAAAATATGAATTTAATAAGGCCCTTTCTGTCAATTATCGTATCGGACTCGACCATTACGACTCCTTTCTGACAAACTATCAAGAATTAGGAACTGCTACTGCTGGTCGAACAAATCCACCAAGTGGAGGAAATGTTAATTTTACTAACCGATTTTCCGATCAACTAAACTCAAACTTATTCTTGTCATACAATAAGTTGTTTAAAGAAACCTGGGCTTTAGATTTTATTGTAGGTAATGAAGTATACGATTATAGATATAAAGGTACCGGAGTTTCCGGGGCTAATTTGATTGTAGGCAATTGGGCTAATTTGGCTAATACAACACAAATTAGTGGCAGCAACAGCGAGTCAAAACAGCGTGTAGTTGGTTTTTATTCGAATGTAAATCTGGGTTGGAAAGACAAAGTATTCTTAAATGCATCCGGACGTAATGATATTGTATCCAACATGCCATC
>JBBSBP010000040.1:0-39913 GCA_038251165.1 Bacteroidales bacterium
ACTCTATCTGGTGTACAGCAAATGCTTAACCTCCGAGTCTGTTATAAAAGCGGACAAGGTAGAATTTTACATGAGTTAATTACTCAGAATCATAAGGCAGCATGATTGATTCAGAAAAAGGGAATTTTGTCGTACACCCTAAAGCGTTGGGCAAGAAGGTAAATATATTTTTATTTTAAAAGATTTCCGATCTCAACTCTTAAACCAGGTGCGCATCGTTTCAATCATCCGCAAGCTCTGTGCGTCAGCGGGTATTTTTCCGGGATATCAGTTCTGTCACAGCTCTGGGATAACTATTTACCGATCATCTTTCACCTCAAAAAGTTGGAAGCACACCCCCGGTTTTCCATCGAAACTCAGACCTTCAATTTTAATTATTACCGGATCAGTATCATCAGAAGTGCAAAAGCTGAAATGTGAAACGCCTGTTGTATCGGTAACCAACTCCGGAATCCATTACAGAGTTGCCCGATGATCGGATTTATGGTCTCCTGCCTGCTCATAAACCGGACTGTAAAACTTCCGCGACTCATAATATCCCCGAAGTTTATCGCTGAGAATGCCTTTGTAGTAACTATCGGTGAATGACGGACCACCAATTTTGGTAAACGGCAATTACACCATTTGCCCCACGGGAACCAAAAATGGCCGTGTTACTGATGTTTTTCAAAACTTCAATTTTATCAATCGTCGACATGGAGATTCCGTCCAGCATTTCCGTCTCAACCGGAAAGCCGTCGAGTAGGAAAAGAGGTTCCGAGGGACCGTAAAAATAGAATTATTTGTCAGCGAAAGGGAGTCAACTGGACCTGAATTTTAATGATCTGTCAACGATTTATTTCTTTTTATGTTTTTTTGAATGTCCGGGTGCAAATAATTTTGCACTTTTTGCTCCGGAGTATTTTTTCATATGCCCCGGCGGAGTTCTTTTTTGAGCTTTAAAATGAATAGTCTTGTGAGGTGCTCGATGTCCCGGACGTATTACCGTGCAACTCGTTCCGAATACTAGAAATACGGAAAGGAGAAGCAGGATTAAAATAAGTTTTTTTATTCTCATGGTTTAGGTTTTGAATGAGTTTACCAAAAGTAATCGTTTTAGTTTATAAAACCATGATGACAATTTCTTTGTAGAAATCCGGAAGGGGTAGAAAATACTTTTTCAAGTTCTACATCAACATAAGAAGGCTCTCCATTCATTCCAATAAAAGGAAGCACTGGCAATCCATTTTTTTTATGTGTGAAATAATCGGTATGTATGCCAAAGGTTTTCAAAACCGGTCAGGAGTTACCCCAAAACTAAAAAAGCACAGAATTTTCATCCTGTGCTTTCGATAATATCCTGAAGGATTTCATCCTTATCAAATTGATAGTATCCCTTTTCCCCATAATCTAAATCACCACATTCACAATTTTATTCGGAACCACAATCACTTTTTTAGGTGCCTTGCCTTCGAGCCATTTGATTGAAGTTTCGTGTGCCAGAACTGCTTTTTCAATTTCAGCAGGCGGAGTGCCAGCAGGCAGTTCAAGTTTGAAGCGGACTTTGCCGTTAAATGAAACCGGGTATTCAACGACATCTTCAGTCAGCATGGCCGGATCAACTTCGGGCCATGGTTCGAAAGCCAGTGTATGGGGATGTCCGTAAAGCTGCCACAATTCTTCGGCAAGGTGTGGAGCGTATGGCGATAAAATCCTGACAAAAATATCCGCAGTTTGTTTGCTTACCTTTCCCTTTTTGAGCGCCAGGTTATTGAATACCATCAGGGCCGATATCCCGGTATTGAATTTCATATTTTCGATATCGAAGGCCACCTTTTTAATGGTTTGGTGAAGCAATTTCAGCGTTTCCTTATCATCAGCTTCATCAACCAGATTTTCAGGTGTTCCGAAGAAACGGGCCACACGGTTCAGAAAACCAAAAACACCTTTTACACCGTTTTCGGCCCAGGGTTTGGTATCGTCGAGCGGTCCCATGAACATTTCGTATAAACGGAGCGCATCAGCACCAAATTTCTCCACCACATCGTCGGGATTCACCACGTTTTTCAGTGATTTCGACATTTTAGCCACAATCTGGCGAAGTTCATCACCTGTTTCGGTGTGGTAATATCTGCCCTCTTTCTCTTCAACCAAATCGCTTGCAACCTTGGCACCGGTTGCGGTTTCGTATGCAAAAGCAAGAATCATTCCCTGGTTGAACAACTTTTGGAAAGGTTCGCTGGTTGAAACGATTCCCAGATCGAACAACACTTTATGCCAAAAACGGGAATACAACAAATGCAATACGGCATGTTCTGCTCCCCCCACGTACAAATCAACCGGCATCCAGTAATTTTCGAGTTTTTTGTCGAAAATTGATTCGTCATTTCCGGGGTCGATGTAGCGAAGATAGTACCAGCAAGAACCTGCCCATTGAGGCATGGTGTTGGTTTCGCGGCGGCCTTTGCGACCATTTTCATCGGTCACATACAACCAGTCGGTGGCATTGGCCAATGGCGATTCACCGCCTTCACCCGGCTCGTATTTTTCCATCTCCGGAAGTTCAACCGGAAGATTATCTTCAACCAGGGTAACTTCACCGTCTTCCCAGTGAATAACCGGAAATGGTTCACCCCAGTAACGCTGACGGCTGAACAACCAGTCGCGCAGTTTAAAATTGATGGTAGCTTTACCAATTCCGTTTTCGCACAGCCATTCAACCACTTTGGCAATGCCCTGCTTTTTGTTGAGGCCATTCAGATCGAGGCCAAAGGCCGGATTGGCTGAATTGATGTATTCGCCGTCTTCAGTCAAGCAAGCTTCGCCAGCCAGAACTTTGGTGCGGGTTTCTTCGTCCGCGTTTTTCGGATCGAGGATACAAACAACCGGAATATTGAATTTCTGAGCAAATTCGAAGTCACGGTAATCGTGTGCCGGAACAGCCATAATGGCGCCGGTTCCGTAGCCCATAAGCACATAGTCGGCCACCCAGATTGGAATGGGCAAGCCGGTAATCGGGTTGATGGCATGGCGTCCGGTGAAAACACCGGTTTTATCCTTGGCCAGCTCGGTCCGGTCCAAATCCGATTTCAGTGATGCTGCCTGTATGTATTGTTTGAATTTCTCCGAATTCTCAGGGGTTACCAGGGTTTCCAGGATTGGATGTTCCGGAGAAACAACCATATAGGTGGCGCCAAATAAGGTATCAGGGCGGGTGGTGTATACGCGTAATTTCTCATCGATTCCTTCAATGGCAAAATCCACTTCAGCGCCGGTCGATTTACCGATCCAGTTTTTCTGCATGTCTTTTACACCTTCCGGCCAGTCCAGATCGTCCAATCCTTTGAGCAGGCGTTCAGCATAATGCGGAATGCGAAGCAACCATTGTTTCAGATTTTTGCGGGTTACCTGGTTCCCGCATTTTTCGTGTGCACCATCAGTCAGGACTTCTTCGTTGGCACATACAGTTTTACATGACTGACACCACCAAACCTGGGCATTGTCGTAATAAGCCAGGCGTTTTTCGCCGATGTATTTATTTATGGCTGCAGTTCCCTGTGCCTGAATATCAGCCGGAATTGGCAGTTCGCTGATCGGACGGCCCTTGCCTGTTTCGGCATCAAACCAGGTGTTGTATAATTTGGTGAAAATCCACTGTGTCCAGCGGAAATATTTCGGATCGGTAGTATTGATTTCACGGTCCCAGTCATAGCTCAATCCGAGCGATTTAATCTGACGGCGGAAATTGTCGCAGTTTTTATTGGTGGTAACCGCCGGATGCGTTCCGGTTTGAATGGCATATTGTTCGGCGGGCAAGCCAAAGGCATCCCATCCCATCGGGTGAAGTACATTGAATCCCTTCATCCGTTTGTAACGGCAGATGATGTCGGTCGCCGTATAACCTTCGGGATGGCCCACGTGCAAACCTGCTCCTGAAGGATAGGGAAACATATCCAACACGTAATATTTTGGTTTTGAGAAGTCGTTTTCGGTTTTAAACGTCTGGTGTTCTTCCCAGTATTGTTGCCATTTCGGCTCAATTTCGGAGAATTTATATTCCATTTTTATGAGTATGCTAAAGGTTTCTGATTATGAGCCGCAAAGATAGCAAGAAAGTTGCAAGTAAAAAGGAGGGATCCGGGGAAATATAAACCGAATACCCACACGGTTTTGATGCGCACCTCGACGGCAGGCGGGCTGTGTTGTTACAGGCCGGTCTTTCAGACTTTTGGTTCATGTATTGGATATTCGTGGCAGGAAGGGGCAACGCCCCGACATGTAACAGCATAGGACGCAGTGAAACGGAGTCCTGTGGATTTGATGTTGAAATTGATGATTTAATCCCAAATATATCGTTCATCATATTCGATTCCATTTTCAATTAAAAATTTCCGAAACTCGTCTTTATAGTATACAACTTTATGATGTTCAGGTTGGTTAATGATGTATTTTCTCACAATAGCAATTTTTGATTCACTTACTGAAAAAATACCATATCCATCCTGCCAATAAAAATCAGCTATTCCTTTCTGCTTGACCCATTTTGATGATGATGTCTTTATTTTCGAAACCAGATTCGCCATGGTAATTGTTCGTGGAAGTGTACAAAGAATATGGATGTGATCTGAGTTGGCATATAATTCGTGGGTATAAGAACCTAAATTTGACAAAACTCCAATGACATAAGAATGTAGCTCTTCCCGTATTTCATTTGTTATCAATTCCTGACCATATTTGGTGGTAAAAACAATATGGACGGTAACTTTGGATAATGATTGTGGCATGATGCTGAATTTTTGTTGTACCTAAATTTAGGTCTTTTTGATGAGATTTTCTTATTAACTCTATAATATCACGGGGTTTCATTGTATTCCACCCAGTGCTTTTACAGGCCGGTCTTTCAGACTTTTGGTTCATGTATTGGATATTCATGGCAGGAAGGGGCAACGCCCCGACATGTAACAGCATAGGACGAAGGGAAACGATGACCTGTGAAGATTAATTAACGATTTTTGGGAAAATTAATTCATTTATCCACGGGGTTACATTGCAATTCACCCAGTGCTTTTACATAACGGTCTTTCAGACCTTTGGTTCATGTATTGGATATTCGTGGCAGGAAGGGGCAACGCCCCGACATGTAACAGCATAGGACGAAGGGAAACGATGACCTGTGAAGATTATAATACTTCTTAAAATAAATTTACATCCAAAAAAAAAGGTCTGGTTGTCTTAAACTTTTTTCTTCAATTCAATGTTCAAATTAAGAACAATTAAAAACAACAGCTATGAAATTTATAATAACTGGTTCATTGGGAAACATCAGCAAACCACTCGCTGAAAAATTAGTTGCTGCCGGACATATGGTAACCGTTGTAAGCAGCAAAGTCGAAAAGGCTGCACCTATCGAAGCATTGGGTGCAAAAGCGGCTATTGGTTCTGTTGAAGATGCTGGATTTCTGATTCAGACTTTTTCCGGAGCAGACGCCGTTTATACGATGGTTCCGCCTAATTTTGGAGCCTCAGACTGGAAAAAATACATTGCCGGAATTGGTGAGAATTATGCTGCTGCCATTAAAACTTCAGGAGTGAAAAATGTGGTTAACCTGAGTAGTATGGGCGCCCATATGCCCGAAGGTTGTGGTCCGGTAAGCGGATTATACTTTGTTGAAAAGGCTTTGAACAGACTGGAAGGCGTGAATGTCAAACACCTTCGTCCCGGATTTTTCTACCCAAATTTTTTGTCCCAGGTCGGAATGGTTAAACACATGGGTATAATGGGAGGAAATTATGGAGAAGGTACCACTTTGGTAATTGTTCATCCGAACGATATTGCTGAAGTTGCAGCTGAAGAATTGCAGGATCTGACGTTTACCGGCAAAAGTATCCGTTACATTGTCAGCGACGAAAAAACCACTCATGAACTGGCAGCCATTTTTGGAAAAGCCATTGGGAAACCTGAACTGTCGTGGGTGAATTTTAAAGATGAAGACACCCTGGCTGGCATGTTACAGGCCGGATTACCCGAAGAAATTGCCAAAAACTATGCTGAAATGGGAGTTGCCATGCGCAGTGGCGAAATGGCAGCAGATTATCTAAAGCATAAACCGGCAACATTTGGGAAAACCAGGCTGGAAGATTTTGCTCCTGTATTTGCTGCGGTTTACTCCAATTCGTAAGGTTATTGTCAGCGGGTGACTCAAAGACACCCGCTGACGAAACTTTAGCAATCACTTTTTATTGACCGAAAAGCTGGTGGTTCCAAAGCAGATTTTCCCGTTTTTTGTGATTCCTTCCACAAAAATATCATATTGAGCCATTTCGTCCGAGGTATAAAAATCAAGGTTTGCCCTGCCGTTTATAAAAATCACCTCCGGATTCCAGTATAAAGTCGGCCGGAAATCGGGTGCAGGATCATTCCTGTTTTCAAGGGTATATTTGGGTGCATAAAACCGCGCAGGCCGGTTAAATCCTTTGATTCGTTCAGCAATCCGGCCTTTGATAAAACGTTGCCTGTTTTCAGTGTAATCACCACTGGTTCGATAAATGGCAATCACACCATTTCCCCCCTTCGATCCAAACATGGCCATATTCATACTGTTTTTCAGTATATCTATTCGTTCGATCTCATTCATCCGCAGATTCTTTATTTCATTCAACATGTTGCCCGATCCGGGCGGAAAATCGGACACTTCGAATCCATCGATTAAAAACAGGGGCAATCCTCCTCCCCGCATCGAAATTCCGTTACCGGTAACAACCATACCGGCAACCTTACCTTCCAGATATTCGAAGATATTATTGTAACTATAATCTTCATCCTTGATTTTATATGATCTGTCAGGATCTGAATAAATTTTAAACTGGGTTGCACCCTTGGGTATCAGATCTTTGATGACTTCAACTTCAGATAAAAGAATACTGCCCTTCTCCGGATTAAACCCCACTTCTTTCATCCTCCGGTAATAATTATCCATATAGAAATTGCGGTGAGCGTAGATGTCAAAAGCTTCATTCCGGAAGGAATCCAGTGAAACAATGGAATCCAGTTTGAATATGGGGTCAAGCCTGATTTCCGTACTCCGGTTTCCTTTTCTTGTTTTAGCATTGATCATGACCAGTGTTGAATCGCGAAGGTAGAGGTGTGAAAATTCAAACCTTCCTGCTGAATCGGTTTGGGTTTCTTCAAAAAGGAAATTTCCACCGGCAGGGCCTAAAACAACTTTCCCATATTGAATCGGATCTTCCCAAAGTAATTTTTTCACATATCCCTTAAGGATTATTCCTGCATCATTCCAATCATTCAGATTGGGCGATTCAGATTGGACTACATCGTCCCAAATATATGATTTCCAGCCATGAACCATCATCAGCAAATCCAGTTTGGCAGCCGAAGAGATATTTTCATCATCCTTAAAATACGAATCCGCAGCTTCGATGGCGCCTTTCAGGTCGGAATCTAGCAGCAGGAAACTTCGAATGGTTTGATTGTTACCCGTTTCATTGAAATAATTTTTGTTTACGACCGAAACGGAAAGGCCGTAATTTATGAAGTCCGTCGGATCGATCTGTGCCTCAAGTGTTAGTCTGACTGAATCCCTGGATCCAAAATCATTTTTATTCCTGCTGATGGAAATATTACTCTCCATTCCATCATCAACAAAAATCAATCGTTCTGCAAACTGGGTTAAGGTAGTATCAAGCAGCGTAATTTTCGAAATCCCTTTGGGAAAAAGTGTTTTACTCAGATGGACCGTCTGGGTAAAATCACTCATCGTTATTTTTTTATAGAATAACACAATCCCTTTATGAGAGGCTACCAGATAAAATTCAGGATGAGCATTCAATTTCATATTTGCCGACAAACCAATAACCAGTGATTCATCAATCTCTTTATAATTCAGGCTGATTCCTGTTTTAACACACCTGGGAAGCTGGATTTTCAGTTCAGGATACTGATCGAAAGTAGCATAATAGTCCACATCATCTTCCGGCATCATCATCAATTTCCCCATTCCCAAATAGCTGGTATTGAATGTGGTGATGGTATCTCCTGCACCGTTCCTGATTTTTCCGCTGATATAAATTCCCCGGCCTTTGGAGTCGATGGCTTTAAACGCAAGTGTATTCACTGCATTTACAACCAAACTGCCACCTTCAGGCAAAAAAGAAACATCAATTTTGTCGGTATCCTTATTCTCATTTTCGGTCAGATCAACCGACTGAGCCGATGTTGAAATTCCTATTTTTTTATGGAAATAAACTTCTTCTCCAAAGTTCTCCAGGTATCTTGTAAATGCCCTGATGGTATACATTCCAGCAGGCAGGTTGTCGGTTTTGAAATTTCCATAGGCCTGTCCTCCGATCGAAAAAAGCACCATATCGCGAACGACCCGGCCATTTTCGGCAATCAATTGTATAAATATGTTCCTGAAATTTGCATTTGGCCTATGGGTAATTCCATTGACCTGATACACTTTCATCCAGATTTTATCACCGGGAGCATAGAGTTCACGGTCGATATGAACGTAAAGCTTTTCGAAAAGAACTGGTTTTTTTGCATCGATCCAACTTTCGATCAGCTGTGCCGAAAGGTTTATTGAAAGGAATGAACTAAAAAAGAAAAGAGAGGCTAGTTTCTTCATCTGAAATTAACTTTAGGAATTGATTATTCCTGAATTGCCGATTCATTAATAAACTGTTTTACACCACATCTCCAGGTTCAGGACAATCAATTAACAGAAAAATCAATACACCCTAAATATATTCATTACAGAACAACAAACGCCCCTTAAAAGGAGCGTTTGTTCTAAAAATGATATCATTGCATGTTATTTCATATCCTTTGCTTCCCATGGAACAAGTTTGGAAGGATAGAAGCTGATATTCATGGCTTTAAACCGTTCGCCATGGTTTGCCAGCCTCAGTTTATATTCATCCCAGTTTCGTAGTTCCGCAGGAGTCCAGCCAATTTCGGCATAACCCGGAAGGCGCGGAAATATCAGGTATTCAGCTTCCTGACGGTTCGAAACCGTTTCGGACCAAAGCGGCGCTTCAATGCCGATAATGTTCTCCTTTTTGATCTCAGGAACCAGATTGGCCGGATCCCAATTGTAGCCTTTATCAACTTCAATGTAGGCAGCCCAATGCAATCCATAGATGCTTATTGAATCGTACTGCATGTCGAGATAGGCATTTTTTGCCGGTGACATCAGAACTTTTGCACCCTGATCAACAGCTTTAATGGCATTTTCGGCTTTGGCCCAATACTGAGCGATGGTATTTGGTTTTAAAGTTGAAAGTGCAATTTCGTCCCAGCCAAGAACTTTTTTGCCATGAGCAATCACGATATCCTGAACCCGGTTGACAAAAGGAATATAGTCTTCGATTTTGGTGGAGTGTGATTCGTCGCCTCCGATATGAATATATTCACCGGGAGTTAGCGCGGCTAACTCACGAACTACATCGTCAATGAACTGATAGGTAATTTCTTTATTCGTACAGAAGGAGCTGAAGCCAACTTCAATCCCGGTGTACAATTCGGTAGCCTTTCCGTCGCAGTTTAGTTCGGGATACGAAGCCATAGCTGCATTGATGTGACCTGGCATATCAATTTCAGGAATGATGGTAATGTACCGGTCCCGGGCATATTTTACTATTTCCGAATATTGCTCCTGGGTATAAAAACCACCTTCTCCTCCGCCTACTTCGGTGCTTCCGCCGTGAGCAGTCAGGTTTGGCCAGGATTTGATCTCAATTCTCCAGCCCTGATCGTCGGATAAATGCAGGTGCAACACATTCATTTTGTAGTAGGCCAGCTGGTCGATCAGGTTTTTAACATCATCAACACCAAAGAAATGGCGGGCAACATCAAGCATCGAACCACGGTAACTGTAGCCCGGATAATCGCGAATAACGCCAGTTGCCAGTTTCCATGGCCCTTTCTGAATGGAATTCATTTCGACTTTGGCCGGCAAAATCTGACGAATGGTTTGAATGCCGTTAAATAAACCTGCTGGTTTATTCGCCACCAGGTTAACTGATTTATCCGAGATGCTTAATTCATACCCTTCATCCCCCAGTTCGGCATCATTGCCAGTCAGCGACAGGTAAATATTTCCCGGGGCCGGAATTTCCACAGTTGTTTTAACTTCCAGTCCAAGCCCGGTTGAAGGATTCAGTTTATCAGCCAGATACTGACCAATTTGATTCAATTCTGCCGATTCACCCTGTATGTATATGTCCGTTTGATCGGTCAAATCGAATGAACCACCAGCAGGAACAACAGAAACAGGTTTAGGAATCATGTTTTCTTTTGAAAGATCGGATGGTGTACAAGCTGTCTGACCAAAAATAACAGTCAAAATCAGGCCAGCCAGAGCAAAGTTTTTTAATTTAGTTTGTGTCATGATTTGTATAAAATAATATGATTTGATTATTGGTTTATTTCCGGATTCATTTTTTCAATTTTAAAAACGACAGGCATTAATCCATCGGTACAACATGCAATTCCAACTCCGGCTTTTTTCATCCAGGGGAAACTACCTCCGAACATGATTGTTGTCACGTCTTTTTGAATGTCGCTCCAGGCCCAGGCGCAGAATCCTTCCGGCACCTGGTTGTGGTTTTCAACCAAAAATTCCTGCTCCACGGTTAAAAGCGGGCATCCCAGGCAATGTTCAGACAGGTCCAGGCTGCAGTATTCTTCGAAAATTTCCTTGTGAAATGTCTTTTTCAGAACTGTTATTTTACACATAGCCATAATGAAATGATTTAAGAATAATTGTCTCTCCGGAGTATTTTATTTTCCGGAAAAAATTAGTCATTTTTCCTTTGCCAGACAAGCTTTTTATTCGACAATTTTCAGAATCCGTGTTTTTTTACCAATCCTGAAATTAATAATGACCAAAACAAAACATGAAATGACAATGATAAAAGCACCGGACATTTCGATGGTAGTGAATTGTTCATGAAAGATAAGCCAACCTGAAAGCAGGTTAAAAACAGGTACCATCGATTGCAGCAGAGATCCTGTAGCAACATTCACATAGCGATATCCTTCAGTCATGAATAACTGCCCGATGGTAGCCACAACGCCAACTAAAACCAGCAGGAACAATTCATTTAAATTTCCTTTCGCCTGGGTTGCTCCTGAAGGAATCAGAAACATCCAGAATCCCATAATACATTGTGAGAAGAAAATAGCATAGGAGTTATCGCTGTCATGAAGTTTTTTCACAAACACAACGGCCAGTCCGGTAGTGACAGATCCGGCAATAGCAATCAGTTCATAGATTCCCAATCCGTCGGGTGAGGCTTTACCGCCTCCCACCGAAAGCAATACAAGCCCGCAGATCGAAATAAAAATAACAACAAACTTAATGGGTTCCACTTTTTCTTTCAGAATAAGCATACTGAAAAGAGTTGCAAAAACCGGATAGGAATAGATATAAACCGAACCCTTGCCGACACCCAGTTTCATAATTGCCAGATAAAATAAATAGACAGCAATACCACCAACCAGTCCGCGCCAGAACAGATTCTTCTTGTCGTTAAATTTGAGGTTTATAATACCGAAAAGTGCTAAAATACCGATAATACCGAGTCCGATAGCAAACCTGAAAAAAGTGGTTTGGTAGCTCGATACATTGGGAATCGATTTTACTAAAACCGCCATCAATGCAAAAAAAACAACCGAACCCAGGGTTAACAGGATTCCTTTTGAATTATCGGACATAGAAAAGATTTAGAAACAGTTTCATAAAACTACCGATATTGTACTGAACCGGAACTGACAAAATATAATGACTAAAGATAAATTATTTTGTTTTAGGCCCGTAAACAGATCAGGGATTCATAATTTCAGATCATAAAAAAAGCCCCGGACATATCCAGGCATGTACGGGGCTATTATCTCTTAAATAAAGCAATAGCCGGGCTATTTCAAGTCCTTTCGCTATTCTTCAACAACAACAATCTTTTCAATTAAATCACCCTGGCGAATAGCATCGATCACATCAAGACCTTCGTAAACTTTTCCGAAACAGGTATGTTTGCGGTCGAGATGCGATGTATTCCGACGACTGTGGCATACGAAAAACTGAGAACCTCCGGTGTTGCGTCCGGCATGAGCCATCGACAAAACTCCGCGGTCGTGGTATTGGTTTTCGCCGTCCAATTCACAATCAATTTTATAACCTGGTCCGCCGGCACCTGTTCCGTCGGGGCAACCACCCTGAATTACAAAATCAGGAATTACACGGTGGAAGGTCAATCCGTCATAAAATCCATTTTTCGATAACTTGATGAAATTCGCGACAGTGCCTGGAGCATCCTCATCGTAAAAATTAACTTTCATAACACCTTTGCTGGTATAAATTTCTGCTTTGTTCATTGTTTTTTATTAAATAATTGGACACAAAAGTACAACATTTTCCTCAAACTTAAGTTTGGAGAAGGAGACCTTCGTTGGAGGACGCGAACCAGGCTTTTTGTTTGGCCAGTACAGCATAGTGCAGGATGGCTTAATCTGCCTGTATCCCTATTATTGTCTTTGAAAATTAATTCAGCTGCTACTTAACTTATTACCGGTGTAATGCATGGTTTGAAAAATGTTCCTCAACACTTTTTAAGCGATGCAAAGCTTTGCAAAGTATCTGTTTTGCAAATGCATTTGGCAAATTGGATTTGTTTATTGATTTTTGATCGGCTTATTAAAATGCCATCGTTCATAAGAAACAAGAGTCTTTTGAAAATTGTCTGAAAAAATGCTGGAAATAAACTAAACAATTTTACCGTGAATACTAAATTGAAAGAAAGAGTTGTCGCAAAGGAATTACTGGTTCCTTTTATACTGATTACCAGTCTGTTCTCGTTGTGGGGTTTTGCTAACGACATTACAAATCCAATGGTAGCTGCCTTTAAAACAGTGATGGAAATTTCAAATGCCCGGGCAGCACTCATCCAGTTCGCATTCTACGGAGGATATGCTACAATGGCTATACCTGCAGCACTGTATGTGAAAAAATACAGTTATAAAAAAGGGATTCTGGTAGGACTGGCCTTATATGCTACAGGAGCTCTTCTGTTTTATCCGGCAGCAAAATATGGCATCTTCGAATTCTTCCTTTTGTCGTTGTATATTTTAACCTTTGGACTGGCATTTTTGGAAACTACAGCGAATCCATATATCCTTTCGATGGGTGATGAAAAAACTGCCACCCGCAGGCTCAATCTGGCACAATCATTTAATCCGATGGGTTCATTGCTTGGTATGTTCGTGGCTTCAAATTTTATTCTTACTGCCTTGCAATCTGATGTCAGAAACGAAGCCGGAGAGTTGGTTTTCAATACCCTTGGTGCAGCAGAGAAGGCTGCTATCCGGGTACATGATCTGTCAATTATCCGTGATCCGTATATTATTCTTGGATTTGTTGTTATCCTGATGTTTCTGACCATCTACTTTTTCAAAATGCCAAAGCGCAAAAAACCGGATCATACCCTCAAAACAATTGACACCTTTAAGAGACTGATCGCCAATGTGAAATACAGGGAAGGTGTTATCGCCCAGGTTTTTTATGTTGCTGCTCAAATCATGTGCTGGACATTCATTATTCAATATGCTGAAAATTTAGGCCTCACAAAAGCACAGGCACAAAACTACAACATCATTGCAATGGGCATCTTCCTCTCAAGCAGATTTATCAGTACCATGCTTATGAAATACCTGAATTCCAGGGTACTTTTAACCGCATTTGCAATTGGAGGATTTGTACTTACATTGGGAGTTATACTGATTCAGGGCATGGCCGGTTTGTATTGCCTGATTGGTGTTTCTGCCTTTATGTCACTCATGTTCCCAACCATTTACGGTATTGCTCTCGAAGGGATGGGTGAAGATGCAACACTTGGTGCTGCAGGATTGGTGATGGCTATTGTTGGTGGTGCTTTAATGCCACCGCTTCAGGGTGCCATTATCGACCTGGGCACGGTAGCCGGCCTGCCTGCAGTGAATTTTTCATTCATTTTGCCCCTGATCTGTTTTGTTGTGATCGCAATTTATGGATACCGTACGTTAAAAATTAACACTTAATTTTCAGATCCATGTCAATTGAAATAAAAAGATATTGCAAGACCTTGTCGTTGAAAGACGATCAGCAATTGATTGAAGATTATAAAAAGGTGCATGCCCCCGGAGCTGCATGGCCCGAAATAACGCAGGGAATGCGTGAAGTTGGTATCCTGGATATGGAAATATATATTTACGGAACACGATTGTTCATGATCATGGATACCGTTGCTGATTTTGACCATGACAAGGCGATGACTGTTTTAGCCACAAAACCTCGACAGAGTGAATGGGAGGCTTATGTTTCCAGGTTTCAGCAAAGTTCGGCTGAAGCAACTGCTGATGAAAAATGGCAGTTGATGGAACGGATCTATAAAATGGACCAATAAAACACGAATTGGAATACGCCTTATAATAAAGATATCATCGGAATGTTGTCGGATGCCTGCCACAAGCGAAACGTACCCCTTTGCCTGTATTATTCGATAGCCGACTGGAATCATCCCAATTATCCCAACCAGGGACGGCATCACGAATTGCCTCCGCAACCCCAGGATTCACCCGACTGGGACAAATACATGGTATTCCTGAAAGAACAGGTTCGTGAACTCTGTACCAATTACCTGCTGAATGTTGGTCCTACACCGGAAGGTATAATCCCACAAGAAGCCGCCTCCATTTTAAAACGTATTGGAATTTGGAAAAAATCAGTTGACGAATCGTTTGGGCAAGTGACCGCTGACACCGGGTTGGTAAGTATTCCGGGTGTTTTGGTTACCAAACGTGATCGCACCCTGTATATTCACCTGAATAAAGCACCAGTTGGTAATGGTCTTAAGCTAAAACCAATTCGTGTTCTGCCGTCAAAAGCCACACTTTTAAATAATGGAAGCCCGATTGATTGTGTTGTGAATTTATGTCCCAGCGACCATGCCACACAACAGCCTTATCTTCGGTTACGGAATTTACCTGCGAACGGGATGGCTGATACCGTTTTAATCGCAAAACTTGAATTCGACCGTCCATTGGATCAAATCGTATTAAAACCCGGGTCGGAAACGAATATTGAACTAACAAAATAACACAGGAAAGCCTCATTTTATTGAAAAATACAATTTTTGAACGTTAATAACAGATATTTTATCTTAAAAGTGCCGTTATTTCACTTAAACTATCAGAAAAAGCACTGATTTTCAGCAAAAAAGCCCGTTTTTTGAATTTCGTTCATTAATCGACGTCCGAAATACTGACGAAAGTCAACCAATGTTGTTAAACATTCATTTAGACCCATATAACAAACTGAAAATCTGACTTCTAGGTGCGAATTCGTTTTTTTGGAATCGGAATATCCAAGTCACGAAAATAATATCTTTGGCTATCATTAAAAACATTCTTTTCAAGATGAAAGCAGACATCAGCGAATTTTTGGAAGCTCTGAAAGCCAGAACACCTGGCGAACGAGAGTTTCATCAGGCAGTTCAGGAAGTAATTGAATCAATATGGGAAGTTTATAAGAAAAATCCCCGATACCAGAAAGCAAAAATTTTGGAACGTATTGTTGAACCCGAACGCACCATTATTTTTCGTGTGCCATGGATTGATGATCGTGGCGATGTTCAGGTAAACCGTGGATATCGTGTTGAATTCAATTCAGCAATTGGTCCTTATAAAGGAGGATTAAGGTTTCACCCTACGGTTACTTTGAGTGTTCTGAAATTTTTAGGATTTGAGCAAACATTCAAAAACAGTTTGACAACGCTTCCAATGGGTGGGGGAAAAGGTGGATCCGATTTCAGTACAAAAGGCAAATCAGATAACGAGATCATGCGATTTTGCCAGTCTTTCATGTCCGAACTTTACCGGCACATTGGTCCAAATACGGATGTCCCTGCAGGAGATATAGGTGTAGGTGGCCGTGAAATAGGATTTCTGTTCGGCCAGTATAAAAGGCTCCGGAATGAATTTACCGGTGTTTTAACCGGCAAGGGAATTGGCTGGGGCGGAAGTTTAATTCGACCTGAAGCGACCGGTTTCGGGGCTGTTTACTTCGTTCAGCACATGCTGCGGAACCTGGGAAAAGAAGTTGAAGGCAAAACATTCAGTGTTTCCGGTTTTGGAAATGTGGCATGGGGAGCCATCATAAAAATCAATGAGTTGGGAGGTAAGGTAGTAACCATCTCGGGTCCTGATGGCTACATCTATGATGCCGACGGAATTAAAGGCGCCAAAGTGGATTACTTGCTCGAACTCCGGGCATCAAATAACGATGTGGTTCAGCCTTATGCCGACGAATTCGGAGCAGAGTTTATTCCATGGAAGAAACCATGGGAGTGCCCGGTTGACATAGCCATACCATGTGCCTGCGAAAATGAAGTCGATCTGGAAGACGCTAAAACACTGGTCAAAAACGGATGCTTCCTGTTGGCTGAAGCTTCGAACATGGGCTGTACCGCTGAGGCTGTTGAATACCTGACAGAAGCAATTGTCTATGCCCCCGGGAAAGCTGTTAATGCTGGTGGTGTAGCCGTTTCAGGCCTGGAAATGTCTCAAAATTCCTTGCGCATGAACTGGCCCAGGGAGGAAGTGGATTTGTACCTGCACCGCATTATGAAAGAAATTCATGAAACTTGTGTGAAATACGGTAAAACCGGCAATAATAAGGTTAACTATGTAGTGGGTGCAAATGTTGGCGGTTTTGTGAAAGTAGCCGATGCTATGCTGGCACAGGGTATCGTATAATCAGTTCATTTGTCATCGTCGGGAAAGCAAATATCCTGAAGTCTTCTCTCCGGAGAAAACTTCAGGATATTTTTTTTGAGCCGGATTGGATTTCTGGTTTTGTGCAAAATACACCTGTCAATATTGGTTAAGCACATATTTACCAATAAAATAATATTCGCTTCATATTCAGGTCCTTTATTTTTCCTTATTTTGGCCAAGTTTTGCAGAAAATGATGATTGATACTCATTCTCATATTTATTCGACCGACTTCATACAAGATCTTGATGAAGTTATTCAGCGTGCATATTCAAATGATGTCAGGAAGATAATCCTTCCCAACATTGACAGTTCGTCTGTGAAAAATCTGCTCGATCTGGTCGATACGTATCCTCACATTTGTATTCCACTGATGGGATTGCATCCAACTTCTGTAACTCATGACTACCGGGAAGAATTGCAGGTTGTCGAATACTGGCTGAAAAAACGCAAATTTTACGGAATAGGGGAGATTGGGATCGATTTGTACTGGGATAAATCTTTTCTCGAAGAACAGACTCATGCATTCCGTTTTCAGCTTGAACTGGCCCGTCAGTACCAATTACCGATTGTTGTCCATGTAAGGGATTCGTTCGACGAAGTATATAATATTATCCTCGACGAAAAGGACGATAGCCTGACAGGAGTTTTTCACAGTTTTACCGGAACAATAGAACAGGCAAACCTGATTATTGATATTGGATTTAAAATCGGAGTCGGTGGAATTGTAACCTTCAAGAAGAGTGGATTAGACCAGGTAATTAAACAAATTGACCCTTCACACCTCATTCTTGAAACCGATTCGCCATATCTGACACCGGTACCCTTCCGGGGAAAAAGGAACGAAAGTTCATATCTGATTTATATTGCACAAAAAATTGCCGATCTTCACCAGATCACCATCGGTGATATTGCAAAGATTACCACCGAGAATGCCCGGAAACTATTCGGCATTTAAATTTCGTGACCAAACCATAGAGTTAATAAATTCAAATTACGTACTTTGTCAGGAATTCCTCCTGGTTAACCGGGACTCGTTTCATCCGTTAATTTGCTGCAAAGTGGAAAATAAGCCGTCGATTCTCATAATTTATACCGGGGGTACCATCGGAATGGTTCAAAAGTCGACCAACGGTATACTTGTTCCGGTAAAATTTGATCAAATTCAGGAAGAAGTTCCTGAACTCGATCGTTTGGGCTATCACCTCAGGGTGGTTACATTTTCTCCTCCCATCGATTCTTCGAACATGACTCCGGCAATCTGGGTAAATATTGCCAACACCATCCGGCGCAATTACAGCCGGTTTGATGGTTTTGTGATTTTGCACGGAACTGACACCATGGCCTATACTGCATCCGCATTAAGTTACATGTTCGAAAATCTGGATAAACCGATTGTATTAACCGGATCACAGCTTCCGATCGGGATACTTCGGACTGACGGGAAAGAAAACCTGATCACTTCGATCCAGATTGCAGCTTCTCAGAATAATGGGCAGGCAAGCGTTCCTGAAGTCTGTGTTTATTTCAATTCCAGGCTTTTCAGGGGTAATCGTATTTCCAAGCGACATGCGGATGATTTCAGCGCTTTTTCTTCGGTAAATTATCCTCCACTTGCGATAGCCGGTGTCGTAATCAGGTATTTTCAGGAGAATATTAACCGTTCAGTGCATAAAGGAATACTAAAAGTCAGAACACATTTTGATGAAAACGTGGTTATTCTGAAAATATTTCCGGGGATCGGAAGGATGGTTTTCGAAAATATACTAAACATTCCGGGCCTGAAGGGAGTGGTTCTGGAATCCTTTGGAGCAGGAAATATACCTACATCACGATGGATGATCAGTCAGATCAAAAATGCTATTAAACGTAAAATTATATTTCTAAATATCACTCAGTGTCAGGGTGGAGCGGTGAAAATGGGGCAATATGAGACCAGCGAAGAACTGCTTAATGCCGGCGTAGTAAGCGGAAAAGACATGACCACCGAAGCTGCAATAACCAAGATGATGTTCCTGCTTGGACAAGGGTTGGAACACGAAGAAATAAAGCTGCATTTGAATAAAAGCCTGTGCGGGGAAATAAGTGAATAGTTTTTTTTTGTGTTACATTTTTTTTTGTAATTTGCAGCCCTGAAAAACAGTGCCAGTGAAGAATTTAGGAGAGATGCAGGAGTGGCTTATCTGGCACGCCTGGAAAGCGTGTGTACCTCAAAAGGGTACCGAGGGTTCGAATCCCTCTCTCTCCGCTTTCAACAAGTTAGTTCTAAAATTATTGGATCAGTTTTTGTTAAAAATCACTTTGTAGCCTCTATGTCAGTATTAAACCTGCCGATATACAGGCACCCTGGAAATTAAATAATGATAACAAATAGAATATTTTTAAAATTTAGGAGATTTACTAATTAAAATTTAAAACCAAGATGAAAAAACTATTTGCGTTAATAGCAGTTCTCGGTATGTTGTACATTACAACATCAAACAACGTAATTGCTCAGGACAATGCTGCTCCTGCTGCAACAACTGAAGTAAAAAAAGCTGCCGTTGCGGCTGATAATGAAGAAAATGCAGCCGCTCAGGCTGAAGCAGGTCAATCAATGCACAGTGCATTGAAACAAAAATTCATTGAAGGTGGTCCTGGCTTCATGTCTACTATTCTTGTTGCTCTGATTTTAGGCCTTGCTCTTGCAATTGAAAGAGTTGTATACCTTAACCTTTCGACCAGCAACAACAAAAAATTACTGGAGAAAATTGAAGAAGCACTTAACACAGGTGGAGTTGAAGCAGCGAAAGAAGTTTGCCGCACTACCCGTGGTCCTGTTGCCAGTATTTTCTATCAAGGCCTGGATCGCTCTCACGAAGGATTGGATGTAGTTGAAAAAACAGTTGTAGCTTACGGTGGTGTTCAGGCCGGGTTACTTGAAAAAGGCTTAACCTGGATCGCACTGTTTATCGCTCTTGGGCCTATGCTTGGTTTCATGGGAACAGTTATTGGTATGATCGGAGCATTCGATGCGATCGAAGTTGCCGGAGACATCAGTCCTACCCTGGTTGCCGGTGGTATCAAAGTTGCACTTATCACAACTGTGTTTGGTCTTATCGTGGCTATGATTCTGCAGGTTTTCTACAACTATTGCGTATCAAAGATTGACAGTATCGTGAACAGCATGGAAGACGCTTCCATTTCATTGATTGACCTCTTAGTAAAGTACAACTCTAAAAAATAACTTACCCTATGAAATTTGCTAAAATAACAAACATAATGTTATGGATATTTCTGGGCATTTCCTTATTCCTTATAATTTCGCTGTTATCTAATCTGAATGAAAATAAATCAGATCCTACAATGGACACCTGGATTAACACGAATTTATACTGGGCATATTCCTTGTTCGGAGTAGCCATTGCAGCTGCATTAATATTGGAATCTGTCTATCTGGTATCTGACAAAAAAGCTGCTAAAAGTGCGTTAATTGCTATTGTATTTCTTGGTGCCGTCGTTGGTTTGGCCTATCTGTTTTCTAACAGTGAAATTCCAAAGTTCTATGGTGTGCAAAAATTTATTGATGATGGGACGATAAACCCCTCCATTTCCAAATGGATTGGTACCGGTTTAATTGCAACCTATATTTTAAGTGCACTTTCAGTTATCGGGATTATATGGTCTTCCATTTCTAGTATTTTTAAATAACCACTGGTTTTAAAAAACGCAGAAAATAAAACACTATGAGAAAAACACCAGAAATACCTTCTGCATCAATGGCCGACATTGCCTTTATGTTGCTCATCTTCTTCCTGGTTGCTACAACCATGGACGTTGATAGTGGTCTGGAGCGTGTTTTGCCACAAATGCCGCCTGAAAATCAGGATCAGGATGATACCCCACCGATCAAAGAACGAAATGTTTTCACTGTACTGCTCGATGCAAACAACCGTTTGATGGTTGAAGGTGAATTGTTGCGTGTT
Organism: Bacteroidales bacterium; assembly: GCA_038251165.1. GTDB lineage: Bacteria > Bacteroidota > Bacteroidia > Bacteroidales > Prolixibacteraceae > Aquipluma. The sequence continues at coordinate 20,771 of JBBSBP010000040.1, forward strand.
GAAGATCTTAGGGATAAGACCAAAGAGTTCATATTAAATCCCTACGATAGCGAAAATTTACCGGATAAGAAACCGACTGAGATTCCGTTAATTGGAAATTATCCTGTAACCAAAGGAGTTATTTCACTCCGAAACGACCAGGGAACGCAATACGGAATGTATATTTCTGTTCAAAACGAGTTGGTTGCAGCTATCAATGAATTAAGGGATGATTTGGCGAATGAAAAATTCGGCAAAAATTACGCCAACTGTGCCGGTGAGCAGAAAGACGCCATTCGGGAAGCTATACCTTCCAGAATTTCGGAAGCAGAACCTAAAACAGTAGGAGGGAAAAAATAGTATGTCAAAATTCAGAAAAAGCTCATCAAAAGAAACGCCTGCTATATCAACAGCATCGCTTCCTGACATTGTGTTCATGCTACTTTTCTTCTTTATGGTTACTACCACGATGAGAGAAGTGACATTGAAAGTAAGAACGACCTTACCTACAGCAACTGAACTTTCCAAACTGGAGAAAAAATCGCTTGTAAGTTATATTTATGTTGGTCCTCCTCAGAAACAGTATACCAATGTATTCGGAACTGAACCTCGTATTCAGTTAAACGATGTATTTGCCAAAGTTTCTGACGTACCTGATTTCATCATTGCTGAACGTGCAGCCCGGGATGAAGCTGAAATACCATTTATGGTTACTTCATTAAAGGTTGATCAGTATACCAAGATGCAAATTGTTGGAGAACTCAAACAAGAGTTACGGAAAGCCGCTGCTTTGCACATCAATTATTCTTCACGTAAAAAGATTGATAACAAATAGAATATTTTCTATACTATTTAGGGAAGTCAGAAATGGCTTCCCTTTTTTTTACCCAAAAACTACACATAATACCTGCCCCTGTTCCTGCTTTATCCATTCCGAAACCTGTTCCAGTGAGGTAAAAAGCCGGCCATAAAAGAAACACAACCGGAAACAGCTAAAAATTGTGTTTCTTTGTATTTTAATACCAGTTCGTTATATGAAATTTGAAGACTACCGCATTTCACCGGAAATAAAAAAGAACCTCGCCGATCTGGGATTCAGACGACCTACCGACATTCAGTTCAAAGCAATAAAACCTATCCTGAAAGGTGATGATGTTCTTGCCATTGCACAAACAGGTACCGGTAAAACAGCTGCCTTTGCCATTCCGTTGATTGATATAATTCATCAGCAAAAAAAAAGCAGCCGGAGCGAATTTATACGATGCCTGGTGATGGTTCCCACGCGTGAACTTGCGCTGCAAATTACAGGAGTTTTTCAAACCATTGGCCAGCATACCCGTGTAAATACAGCCTGTGTTTTTGGAGGAGTTGATCAGGATCCGCAAATCTCGACATTAAAAAACGGTATTGATATTTTGGTGGCCACTCCCGGACGAATGTTTGATCTGGTCAGCCAGGGACACCTGGTACTGGATCAGATTCAGATACTAGTATTGGATGAAGCCGATCATATGCTGGCATTGGGTTTTATTAAAGATATCAGGCAGTTGATTCATCGGTTACCCAAACACCGGCAAACCCTTTTCTTTTCGGCAACCATCAATCCCGAAATTAAAGATTTGGCATACTCCCTGGTTGTCAATCCCATCCGGATAGAAATATCTCCTAAAAATCCGGTAGCAAAAAATGTTACCCATTCGGTAGCTTTCATTCCGATGGATGACAAACGTTTTTTTCTTGAACGGATGATTAAGGAAAATCCGGATTCCAAGATTTTGGTTTTTGTCCGCACCAAAGTTCGGGCAGAACGGGTTTTCAAAGCCATGGAAAGGATTGAAATTAAATGCCTGACCATTCACGGAGATAAAGAACAAAAAGACAGGCTCGATGTGATGACGCAATTCAAAGGCGGTGACATTAAAATCCTGATTGCAACTGATGTTAGCGCCCGGGGAATAGACATTCCGGATGTTGATTACGTTATTAATTACGATTTACCTGATGTGCCCGAAAATTACGTTCACCGTGTAGGCCGGACCGGACGTGGTATCCGGAAAGGATTGGCCGTTGCATTTTGCAGTCCCGAAGAAAAGCCAATGCTGGAAGAAATAGAAATCTTTCTGGACCAGAAAATAAATGTCGTAAACATCGATAAGGAAGAATATTCAGCAACCATCGATTTTTCACAGGAGAATCCCCATGACTGGCGAGCCTTAATGAAAGAGGATATTGTATCGGAAGAATTAATTAAGAAAAAAAAGAAAAAGAAAAAATAAGGGCCAAACATTGCGCTTTAAAGCAAAACATCCTTCACTGAATTGATTTACAGGGAAGGATGTTTTTTTTTGAAATAACCGGAACAGGCTTTTAAAAACCAAATTCTACACGCGGCATTTTTGTATACTTCCGATGAGAAAAACTACCTGTAATTTATTAACACAAACCTGGTATTCCAGTGAGGTAAGATCCCATATGGAATAAATTACGAAATGACTGATAGACGATCTATTGTTGTTTTTTAGTTTTTCAATATTTGCAGTAATATTAAAAAAAACAGGTAAAAATCACAGATACCCTGTTAATATATTAGGTATATTCTGAATTAATTGTAAAATATTAGGTATTTACCCGATATTTTGTGTTGTAAATTCATTTTTTGTATATTTTTGCTCAGTGATTATTTTCTTTTAAGTGAAACAATAAACAAAACATAAACGATTAAATTTTTAATTTATGGCACAATTTAGATTTAGAGCACTGGAAGAAGTGCTTACAAGAAAACCGCTTGATGTAAAGCGTGAAGAAAACCTGGTATCTGATTTTTACGGGATGAGTGTATTCGATCGTCCGAAAATGAAGAAATACCTGTCGAAAGAAGCATACAAAGCTGTTGTGGATGCTGTGGACCATGGCACTGTTATCGACCGTAAAATGGCCGATCAGGTGGCACAGGGCATGAAATCATGGGCATTGGAAAATGGTGCGACTCACCTTACCCACTGGTTTCATCCTTTAACTGACGGAACTGCAGAAAAACATGATGCATTTATTGTTCATGGCGAAAATGGCTCTGTAGTTGAAACTTTATCCGGTTCTATGTTGTCACAGCAGGAACCTGATGCTTCTTCATTCCCAAGCGGTGGTATCCGTCAAACTTTCGAAGCCCGGGGTTATACTGCGTGGGATCCTTCGTCACCAGCTTTTATTGTTGACAACACCCTGTGTATTCCGACCATATTCATTTCATATACCGGCGAGGCTCTTGATTATAAAACACCTTTATTAAGGGCAATTGCTGCCGTTGACGATGCTGCTACTGCTGTTTGCCAGATGTTTGATAAAAATGTAAACAAGGTTAATGCTAATCTGGGCTGGGAACAGGAATATTTCCTGGTTGATGAAGCTTTGTTTATGGCTCGTCCTGACCTGATGTTAACCGGACGTACCCTGATGGGACATTCGGCTTCAAAAGATCAGCAGTTGGATGACCACTATTTCAGTTCAATACCAACCCGCGTTTTCCGTTTTATGGAAGATTTGGAAAATGAAGCTTTCAAACTTGGAATTCCGGTAAAAACCCGACACAACGAGGTGGCTCCAAACCAGTTTGAACTTGCTCCGATTTACGAAGAATTGAACCTGGCCAACGATCACAACCAGATGGTCATGGACCTGATGAAAAAAATCGCCCGTCGGCATAATTTTGCAGTTCTTTTCCACGAAAAACCTTTTGCAGGCATCAACGGATCTGGTAAACACAACAACTGGTCACTTTCGACCGATACCGGTGTCAACCTTTATTCTCCGGGGAAAAACCCAAAAACAAACTTGCAGTTCCTGACTTTTGTAATCAATACCCTGAAAGCATTGTATGTCAATCAGGATATGTTACGCGCCAGTATACTTACAGCGCCGAATACACACCGTCTGGGTGCCAACGAAGCCCCACCGGCTATCATTTCGGCTTTCCTCGGAACCGAAGTCAGCAAAATGTTGGACCTGATGGAAGAAGCTGTTGTTGACCGCAAGATGACTCCGGATGAAAAAACTGCATTAAAACTGAACATCGGACGTATTCCTGAAATTATTCTGGACAATACTGACCGTAACCGTACTTCACCATTTGCATTCACTGGAAACCGTTTCGAATTCCGTGCTGTAGGTTCATCCGCAAACTGTGCCTCAGCTATGATTGCATTAAACACTGCAGTAGCCGATCAGCTGGTTAAATTCAAAATTGAAGTTGATACATTGGTTGAAGCAGGTGTGAAAAAAGATGAGGCCATCTTCCAGGTATTGAAAAAACTGATCATTGAATCAAAACCAATTCGTTTCGATGGCAACGGTTACAGTTCTGAGTGGAAAATTGAAGCTGCAAGCCGCGGCCTGACCAATATCACCAGCGTTCCTTCTGCTTTGGAAGCCATGCACGATAAACGTGTTATCGAGATGTACGCTAAAGCCGGTGTGTTGAGCGAAAGAGAAATTGAAGGCCGTATTGAGGTTGAACTCGAAAAATACACCAAAAAAATACAGATCGAATCCCGCGTTTTAGGTGATTTGGCAAGCAACCACATTGTTCCTACTGCCATTCAATATCAGACGATGTTACTCGAAAACGTAAAAAACCTGAAAATCGTTTTCAGTGATGAAGAATACCAGTCTCTTGCAACTGGTCGTCTTGAACTGATCAGGGAAGTCGGCGGACATGTTTCAGCCATTAAACTGAAAGTGAAAGAAATGACTGAAGCCCGTAAAGTGGCCAACACGATTGAATTGGAAAAGGAAAAAGCATATGCATACGAAGCTAATGTAAGACCTTACCTGGATGACATCCGTTACCACATCGACAAACTCGAACTGATTGTTGACAACGAATTGTGGCCGCTGCCAAAATACAGGGAATTATTATTTGTAAAATAGTAATTTAAAATACTGATCAGAGAAAGGCTTCCGGAAAAACCGGGAGCCTTTTTTTATTTCGTTAAGGGTCAATGATCAGGCCTTTTTTTAAGGACCTTTGTACCCTTACAATTTTTTAAGGGTACCGCTCGTTTGGATTAAACAGAAAAGAGTAATTTCGGGCACAGAAAACTGCTAAAATGAAGATCAGAATCCTGTTATTGTTTGCATTTACACTTTTAATTTCTGCCTGTTCGGTTAACAAACTAATTACGGATGCCCGAAATTCCTATACCCGGAAGGAATATTTTCTGGCTTCTGAAAAATACAGGCAAGCCAACCAGAAAGTAAAAGATAAATCGCAAAAACCTGAACTGTACTTTAACCTGGCTGAGAGTTACCGGCAACTGGGCGATTACCCCAAAGCAGCCAGCTGGTACAAAAATGCAGTGCGTTCGGGTTATCATGGATCATCTGTTGAGTTGTTGTATGCCGATGCTTTACGTGGTTCAGGGAAACCTGATGAAGCAAAACTCATCTATGAATTGGAACTTCAGAAAGATCCAAAAAACAAATGGGCCTTAAACGGTATGGAATCCATCCGTTGTATTGAAGATTGGAAAGAAGTACAGGAACTTTACCTTATTGAAAACCTCCGAACTGTTAATTCAGTAAAAAATGATCAGGTCGTGCAAATCTTACCCATGTTAAAACAATCAATCTGCCTGCGCTCATCCCGGGATAATATCCCGGATAAAAAAGTGAACCCGGAAAGTGGCCAGAAATACGCCGGCTTTTACATTTCTGCATTCGATAGTATCAAACAAAAATGGTCGGTTCCGAAATTTTTAACTGAACCCAATAACGTGAATTCTCCGGATGAGGAACTGGCGCTGAACTTTGATCAGTCGGCAGAACTGATTGTTTTCGCGAAAGAAGTTCAACACCCGCAAGAAGCTGCAACCAGTCAACTCTGGTATCTTATAAAAAAGGACGGCCAATGGTCTGTTCCTGTTTTAGTACCGTTCTCATCTGATGGCGCGGATTATTCGAACCCGATGATTACCGAAGACGGGAAAACTCTTTGGTTCGATTCAAACAGGACTGGAGGGAATGGTGGTTTTGATATCTGGACATCAAAATTAAAAAGACCGGCAGTATTTTCGGAACCTGAAAATGCCGGCAACGAAATCAATACGACCGGCAATGAAATCTGTCCTTTTCAAAAGCCGAACGGACATTTTTATTTTTCATCCGATTTTCATCCGGGAATTGGCGGATACGATATTTTCCGGGCTCAAAAAATCAATTCCGACAAGTGGCATATCGAACGACTTCCGCCACCAATCAATTCACCGGGTGATGACCTCTCCATCCAGTTTTACGGTAACCGTGAGAAAGGCTTCTTCTCTTCAAACCGGAAAGGCAGCAGGGGTATGGATATTTATTCTTTTTTTCTTCCACCCAAATTATTTCAGTGCTTTGGTAAAGTTCACGACAGTGAAACTGATTCAATTCTTCCTGATGTGAATATCCGGGTTGTAGGTTCTGATGGAAGTTCACAGCGGATCAGATCGGTAAACGGTAGTTTTCAGGCTTTTTTAAATCCTGAAAGTGATTATGCCATCGTTGTATTTGCCAACGGTTACCTGAATGCACAGGCAAAACTTTCAACACGGGGACTTCGTCAGGCTAAAGACTTTGAAGTTGACATTAAATCCATACCAACCAACAGGCCCATCCGAATCGATAACATCAATTACGAATTGGGGAAATGGGAACTTCTTCCTCAGGCAAAAATATCACTTGATAAATTAGTTGATCTGTTGAAATTAAATCCGGAGGCCATTATCGAGGTTTCAGCGCACACCGACGACAGAGGTGAGGCACAGTTTAACCTGGACTTATCGCAAAAACGGGCTGCATCGGTTATTCAGTATCTGACAGAAAAGGGAATTTCAAATAAAAACCTGAAAGCCAAAGGTTACGGAGAATCGATGCCCCTGCACGTCAGCCAAAAAATAGCCAGCCAATACGAATTTCTGCACGAAGGCGGACAGTTGAATATGGAAACGATTGAAAAACTGGGAAATGAAAATCTGAAGGAAATAGCCCGCGGCTTGAACCGAAGAACCGAATTTAGAGTTGATAAGCAGGGATCAGTACCTGAATTCAAATAAATGTATAACAAGGGCATACTTTTAATAAACCTTTTTCGTTTTTCAGAATGGATTTAAAATGGTTACTTTTACCACCACACGGTGAAACTGAAACAACCTAAAGTTGTAGTACACGAAATTACATGATAATAAAATTGAAAACATACAGGGATGAATTGAAGAATCCGGTTTATCCAACAATATTGTTACTCCTTTTAATCATAGTGCTTGGCTCATGTTCGGCCCGTAAATACATGACCAGGGCCGGTGTTTCCTACGAAATCGGAGAATACGCTGAATCCGTTGTAAATTACAGAAAAGCTTACAGGTTTCAGAAACTGGGTACCCAAAAAGGAGAAATAGCTTTTCGTATTGGCGAATCGTATTACCAGCTAAGTAATTTTGGCAATGCTTCAGTCTGGTTCAAAAATGCCATCAAACGAAATTATGCTGAGCCAATTTGCATGCTTCATTATGCCGACTGCCTGCGTTCCACTCAAAAATACGAAGAAGCAATAACCTGGTACCAGACATATCTGGGCATAGTCCCTGACGACCAGTTGGCAAAAAATGGATTGGAAGCCAGTAAGGTAGTTAAAGAATGGCTCGATAAACCCAATCGTTACCTGGTCACACTGGTCCGGGAACTCAATTCAAGAGACAATGATTATTGTCCTGTTTTTGTCGGAGGCCGTGATAATGAGATTATTTTCACATCGACCCGTGAATTGGTGACCGGAAAACGAATCAGCAACATTACAGGAACCCGTTTTGCCGATTTGTTTACCAGTAAATTTGAAGTACAGAAACAAAAATGGGGTACACCCAAGCTGCTCGAAGAAAACGAACTGATCAATACTACCAGTGAAGAAGGAGCGGCAACCCTTTCGGACCGGGGCGACCTGATGATATTCACCCGATGCCGCTACGAAAAATCAAAGGATCTGGGAGCTGAATTGTATTCGGTGAATCAGTCAAGAGGCGAATGGTCGGAACCTACACTGATTGAACTGGTAGGAGACAGCCTTACTGCAGCCCATCCTTCACTGAGCGCCGATGGTACCAAACTTTACTTTGTTTCCGACCGGCCGGGAGGTTATGGCGGAAAAGATATTTGGGTAGCATCTGATAAAGGTGGTACTTTCGATAAACCGGAGAATTTGGGCCCTGAGATTAATACTCCAGGCGACGAAATGTTCCCGTTTATCCGTGAAAACGGCGATTTGTATTTTTCGTCCGATTATCTGCCCGGGATTGGTGGACTGGATATATTTAAGGCCGTGAAAAATGAAACCGGAAAATGGATCGTGCAAAACATGAGAGCTCCAATCAATTCACCCGGCGATGATTTTGGTCTCTCAGTTATCAAAGGAGAGGTCGAAAAAGGTTTATTCTCATCGAACCGGAAAGGCTCACGAAGCGATGATATTTATTCATTCTACCTTCCGCCAAAAGTGTTCAATGTTACCGGTGAGGTTTTTAACAAGGAAACCAACCAGAAAATTGACGGAGCCCTGATCCGGATCATTGGCACCGATGGTACCAATCTGAAGATGCGTGCTGACGGTGGCCGTTTTCAGCTGAAATTAAAGCCGGAAACCGAATACGTTTTTGCGGCGTTTAAGGATGGCTATCTGAACGACAAAGTACGGACAACAACCATCGGGCTGGAGGACAGCAAGGAATTCAGGTTTCAGTTTAAACTGTCTCCAACCGACGAGCCCATCAAGGTGAACAACATCAATTATGCCTTTGGAAGTTATGAAATCACTGAAGAGTCAAAAGCTGCACTTGATTCCGTTGTTCAGCTCCTGACACTGAACCCCACGATCACTATCGAACTGATGGCACATACCGATTTTATTGGCAGCGAAAAATTCAACTCTGATCTTTCGCAGAAAAGAGCACAGTCGGTGGTTGATTACCTGATTTTGAAAGGAATCCCATCAGCACGCCTGGTTGCCAAAGGTTATGGCGAAACCTGGCCGAAGAAAGTGACCAGGACGATTGCCAAACAGTACGACTTCCTGAAACGAAACGACGAACTTACTGAAGAATTTATTCTGAAACTTACTCCTGAGCAACAGGAGATTGCCAAGATGCTGAACCGGCGCACGGAATTCAGGATACTGTCGAACGATTTCCACGAGTAAAAGCTTTTTGGAAGACCTACAAAACATGGCTGTTCAGGCATTGTCTGCTGGAGGAGCATTCCCGGATTTTTCAGACGCAGTCATTTTCACAAACAAAAAAACCCTGCCAGGTTGCAGAAACCTGTCAGGATTAATTCTTTTATTTCCACCATTTATTTCTACATGTAGCTTTCAATGGGTTCGCAGGTACAAACCAGGTTGCGGTCGCCATAGGCATCATCAACACGGCCGATTGGCGGCCAGTATTTGTTTTCTTTGAGCCAGGCCAACGGAAATACTGCAGTCTGCCGGCTGTATGGCCGATCCCATTCGTCGGCTGTAACCACATCCGATGTGTGTGGCGCATTTTTCAGCGGATTATCATCCTTATCCATCCGACCGGAAGCCACTGCCTGAATTTCACTGTAAATACCATTCATTGCTTCGATAAACCGGTCCAGTTCCTGTTTCGATTCACTTTCGGTGGGTTCAACCATCAGTGTACCATGAACAGGAAACGAAAGGGTAGGAGCATGGAATCCATAATCCATCAATCGTTTGGCAATATCGCTTTCAGTAATTCCGGAAGAAGCTTTCAAATGACGGCATTCCAAGATCATTTCGTGAGCCACCCGGCCATTTTCGCCGGTGTATAAAATGCCGTAGTTATCTTTTAAGGCATGGGCAATGTAGTTGGCGTTCAGTATGGCCATTTCCGAAGCACGTTTTAATCCGTCGGCACCTAACATTTTGATGTAGCCATAGGTAATGGGCAACACCGAAGCGCTTCCCCAGGGAGCAGCTGAAACAGCTGTGATACCTACATGTCCGTTGTTCATCACCGGATGCGAAGGCAGGAACTCCACCAAATGGGCTGCAACAGCAATCGGACCAACACCAGGGCCACCACCTCCGTGAGGAATGGCAAAGGTTTTATGCAGGTTCAGGTGACAGACATCGGCTCCGATGCGGCTTGGATTGGTCAATCCAACCTGTGCATTCATGTTGGCTCCGTCCATGTAAACCTGGCCACCATGTGAATGAATAATTTCGCACAATTCGGTAATCGACGATTCATAGACTCCATGCGTTGATGGATAAGTTACCATAAAGCATGACAAGGTATCTTTATATTCTTCGGCTTTCTGACGTAAAGCTTCCACGTCGATGTTCCCGCGCTCGTCGCAGGGTGTAACCACAACTTTCATACCTGCCATCACGGCACTGGCAGGATTGGTCCCGTGAGCCGATGAAGGAATAAGAACCACGTCGCGGTGACCCTGGCCCCGGCTGATATGGTATTCACGAATGACCATCAATCCGGCGTATTCACCGGCAGCACCCGAATTGGGCTGAAGGCTGACATCGGCAAAACCGGTAATTTCAGACAGGTCACGTCGCAGTTCTTCCATCATTTCGTGGTAGCCACGAGCTTGATTTTTTGGTACAAAGGGGTGAATGCCATTAAATTCGATCCAGCTTAAAGGCAGCATTTCGGTTGCTGCATTCAGCTTCATGGTGCACGAACCCAATGGGATCATGGAATGCGTGAGTGAAATATCCTTGTGCTCCAGCTTTTTGATGTAACGAAGCATTTCAGTTTCAGAACGGTATTTATTAAAAACTTCCTGCTGCATAAACGCTGAAGTCCTCATAAAACCGGATTGAATCGTGCAAATAGCCGGATAAGCAGTAACGGTTCCAAAAGGTTTATTGGCAGCTTTGGCAAACACTTCGACAATCCAGTTGATGTCGTCGAGATTGGTTGTTTCATCAATGCTCAGTCCGACTTCACCATTTTCGAAATGGCGGAAATTCATTTCCAGCTCAAGCGACAACCATTCAATATCTTCGTGTTTGACGTGGCGTGGCAGGGCAAAACGAATGGTATCGAAATAGCTGCTGTTGAGTTGTGTGTACCCCAATGCTGTAATTTCTTTTTCGAGCAAAGCTGCAATACAGTGGATGCGGGTTGCTATCTGTTTGATTCCCTCCGGACCGTGGTACACCGCGTAGAATCCTGCCATGTTTGACAGTAATGCCTGTGAAGTGCAGATGTTTGAAGTTGCTTTTTCGCGTTTGATGTGCTGTTCGCGGGTTTGCAGTGCCATACGCAGCGCGCGTTTGCCGTGCGAATCTTTGGTTATACCGATAATACGGCCTGGTAAATTTCGCTTGAAGGCATCTCTGGAGGCAAAAAATGCAGCATGCGGACCACCATAACCCATTGGTACTCCAAATCGCTGGGTGCTTCCGAAAACAATATCAGCATCCCATTCTCCCGGAGGAGTCAGTATGGATAAACTGAGCAAATCGGCAGCAACCGAAACGAATATTTCTTTTTCGTGAGCAACTTTGACCAGCGACGAATAATCCATAATCTGCCCGTCAGAATTTGGATATTGAACAATGATTCCGAAGGTGGTTTCATCCAGTTCGAAGTTTTTCCAGTTGGTAATTTTCAGTTCAATACCCAACGGATTAGCGCGTGTAATCAGCACATCCAGTGTTTGTGGCCATATTTTTTCATCGACCCAAACCACATTGGCGCCTGATTTAGCTTTGGCACGCGAACGTGAGTTCAGCATCATGACCATGGCTTCAGCTGCAGCGGTAGCTTCGTCGAGCAGACCTGCATTGGCCAGTTCCATGCCCGAAAGTTCACAAACGATAGTCTGGAAATTCAGTAAAGCTTCGAGCCGGCCCTGGGAAATTTCAGCCTGGTAAGGTGTATAGCTGGTGTACCAAACCGGGTTTTCGAGTACATTGCGCAGAATCACTGCAGGGGTAATGGTATCGTAATAACCCATTCCGATGTAGGTGTTGTACACTTTATTTTTGGATGCCAGAGCCAGAATTTTCCTGAAATACTGACGCTCAGTTAATCCATCTTCCAGGTTCAGCGGGTTTTTCAACCGGATATTTTCAGGAACTGTCTGGTTCATCAATTCATCGAGGGAAGAAACACCAAGAGTTTTAAGCATTTCCTGGATTTCATGATCGCGCGGACCAATGTGGCGCATTACAAATTTATCGCTTGCCATATATTCACTTATTTTGTTTCGAACATTTTAAGGGTGCAATGTTAGGAAGTTTGATGATATTATTAAATGATTTTTATTAGTGTGTTCCTTTAAAGAAGGCAAAAAGCAGAAAAGGCTTGAGGAGTGATTTAGGCATCTTATAAGACCAGAGATCTGCAATTCCCATTATATAAGCGCTTCCCAATCTGTTGTTCCCTGTTGCGAAATTATTTCTTCCGGTGTATTCTTCCTGATTCCTTTTACATTAAAATCTTTGTCGAATGTGATAATTACCAAGTCATATTTTTGGGAAATGGAAAGTTGGTATGCATCGTCGAAGTCAAGATTGAATTTCTGCATATTTAAAATGGCATCCAACAAATCACTGGGATTAAGAGAAAGTTGCACGATTTGCCCATTGACAAAAAGATCACTCAGAAATTTTTCAAAAATATCGTACTTCTTATGTTTAGAAAGAATAACTCCAATTGAATGAATGGAAAAATCACTTACAAATATATCTTCAAGTGGAATCAAGTCAAAAAAATTAGATACGACTTTTGACTTTTCCTGATTCAATAGCCGTTCCAACCAGACATTGGTATCAATCAGATATCTTACTATTGTCTCCAATCCAATGCTTTTTTTTGTAAATCAATGGCTGAAATATTTATGTCGCTTAATCCTCCAGCCCAGTCCTGTTTTAATTTTCTTTGCTGATGATAAACTTTCTTGTTAATCAGGTAATCTAAGAAGTGGTCCAGCTCATCCATTAACTCAGGAGATAACCGACTGATTTTCTTTTCTATGTTTTTATTTGCATCCATAAATCAAAGATAATCAAAATATAACTTGAATGTATTGCTTCAAAATGCCATACAACTAATTACAGCATTCCTCTAGCTCAAAAACGGATTGTTTTTTTTCTCAAATCCGATCGTAGTTTCCGGTCCGTGGCCACAATATACCGTTGTATCTTCAGGTAAGGTAAGCAATTTAGTTTTGATGTTTCCGACCAGCAGTTCAAAGCTTCCTCCCGGCAGGTCAGTCCGTCCGATGCTTCCATAGAACAGCACATCGCCGGCAACCAGTATTTTTTGTTCAGGATTGTAAAATACCACTCCGCCCGGAGAATGGCCCGGTGCGGCAATCACCTGAAGAAAAGAGTTCCCGAAGGTAATCTGATCGCCTTCCTGAAAAAATGAATCGGGAGCATCAATGGGTTCAACAGGAATGCCAAACAAATCACCGTGTGAAGAAGCCTCTTCGACCAGCGAAATTTCATCGGGATGGATCTCGAATTTAAGATGATATTTTGTCCGGCAATGTGTTATACCCATGATATGGTCGAAATGACAGTGGGTATTAATCAGCCTGACAGGTTTTAACTGTTTTTCGGCAATAAAACGATCGAGTTCCAGTCGTTCGTTTTCGAAATAGCAACCGGCATCAATGATGATGCATTCGCCGGTTTCATCAAATAAAACGAAGGTATTTTCCTGAACCGGATTGAACGTGAATTTTTTTAATTGTATCATATTGTTTGATTGACCATTAGATCATTAATTATTAGCAATTTGAGCTTTTGAAAGAGTACGGAAAATTATAAATAGTCAATAAATAAATTGCAACTATTTTTTTGTACTCCAGGTTTATTTGTCGGTTCCTTTTAACATCGGAACGAATATAAATGTTCCGTGTGATTCTTTGTAGTATTCCGTTTCGCTGGTTTTAACCATGACATACATGGTTTGTTTGTCGCGCGGACCCATCGGGATAACCATACGTCCGCCAATTTTAAGCTGGGTCAGTAGTTCTTCCGGAATAGAAGGGGCTCCGGCAGTTATAATGATTTTATCGAAGGGGCCGTAGGTAGGAAGTCCTTTGTAACCATCACCGAAGAAAATTTTGGGATTGTAACCAATACAGGGCAGAAGAGATTGTGTTTTCAGGTACAATTCGCGCTGCCTTTCGATCGTGTAAACCGTGGCGCCCAATTCGAGCAGAACTGCGGCCTGGTAGCCTGAACCGGTACCGACTTCCAGAATTTTATCGTACCGTTCAACCTGCAGAAGTTGCGTTTGTATTCCTACTGTGAATGGCTGGCTTATCGTTTGGCCTGCACCGATCGGGAATGCCTGATCTTTGTAGGCAAACTGAATAAAACTGCTGTCCATGAACATGTGACGTGGAACCATTCCGATTGCAGCCAGTACTTTTTCGTCTTTTATCCCTTTGATACGAATACCATCAACCATTATTTTTCGTAAACCCTGATGACGTAGTGTATCCTGAAACTCCATAGAAAATCCTTTTTTTCAAAATTAACTAAATATAGGTACGAAATGATTGGTACAAACAAACAATATTAACAATCGACGTTGAAAAGTATTTTGATTGACAAGATCATGATTTTTAATTTATTCCTACTTTGCACGAATGTTTAAACTTGGAATATTTGGTGACCAGACTACCAATCCGGAGCTTCTGAAACAGCTGAAAACAATGCCAGGAACGGAGGTTGTCGGTGTATATTTCTCCGGAAATACTCCTGTTCCGGTTGGTTTCACTGAATTGTCAAGTCCGACCGGATTGATGGATCTTTCGGATGCTATTCTGATTCTGAGTGAGAAAAGTATCAGCAGCGACCTGATCCGTTTAATTCTCCGGAAAAGTAAACACATGTACCTGAAAACAATTCCGAATCTGAATGTAAAGGAAATAAAAGAACTGATTGATCTGGAGAAAGAGGCTGGCATCGTGACTTTTATCTATAATCCATTCAATTATATTCCCTTTTTTGATCCCTTGATCCATAAATATATAAAGCCACTCTTAATTAATTTGCGTAGCTGTTTCGAAGGCGAAATCATAAAACCTTCGCACGAAATGCTGCTTTTGATAACTGCACTAACCCATTTGGTTCAAAGCAATTACAAGAAGCTGGACATCTTCGGGCTAAAGGACCCGGACTCTCGGTTATTGGTGAACCTCAGGATTGAATACGACAACGGAAGTGTAATCAATCTGACGATTTCGCATGAAAAAACCCTTGGATACTGTGAACTGTTCGAGCAGAATGGAAGAACCCGATTCGATTTCCAGGAACCTCTGTATATTATGTACCCGCATTTAAATCAGGAATATACAGCCATTGGTAATTTTGTACGCCTTCTTCAGCATCAGACTATAAAAGCAAACTCCTTCGATAACCTTTTGAACAGCGTTCAGATTGTTCAGGAAATCAGGGAACACTTACGCTTTAATGAAATTGATTTCTAAGCTAAAAAGTCTACTTTTGCCGCAATATTTTTCAAATTGAAGCGTTCGTGGTTATGGATATAACCCGGACCAAATTGTTTCTATGCATAAAAATCTACAAGTTGCCAGGTATCTTGTTCTTGATATCATTGCTGTCCTGATTAGCTGGACACTATTTTACTCTTACCGGAAACTCTACATTGAACCGTTAAAATTTGGCTATGATATTCCATTGGAATTCACCCGTCAGTTTTACCTGGCTTTGATCATTATTCCGGCATTTTGGGTTACACTTTATTACATTTCCGGCCAATACTCTAATATCTACCGTAAATCGAGGTTGTTGGAGCTGGGGAAAACAGTTATAACTTCCATCGCCGGTGTAACCGTTATCTTTTTTCTTTTGCTCCTGAACGATTGGGTCAGTGATTACCGGAAATATTACAACCTTTATTTTACGCTGCTTGTCCTGCATTTCAGTTTTACTTACCTGTTCAGGTTAATACTTACAACCCGTACGATTCATCGTATTCATAAGCGGATTATCGGGTTTAATACCCTGGTGATCGGCGCCAACGAAAAAGCGGTTCGTTTGGTTGAAGATCTGATGTCCCAAAAACGACCTGCCGGGAATAAGATCATAGGTTTTTTAACCGTTGATAAATTGGATTCCTATCCGCTCGGAAAATATGCTCCCAATCTTGGAAATTACAAGAATCTGCAGAAAGTGATCAATGATTATGATGTAGAAGAAATCATCATTGCTATCGAATCGTCGGAACACAAATTGTTGAGTGAAATTCTGATTCTGCTCGAAAACCGGACACATACAGTCTGGGGAATCCCCGATTTATTCGATATTCTCTCGAATCAGGCCAAAACGAATACTATTTTAGGCAATACCTTACTCAAAATCTCGAACGGACTGATGCCGGTATGGCAGGAAAATCTTAAAAGATTACTCGATGTTGTGATTTCAGTATTGGCGCTGATCATTCTTTTCCCGGTTTTTCTGGGTTTGGCGATCGGTATTAAAACGACTTCCAAAGGCCCTGTCTTTTATAAACAGGAACGCGTAGGTAAATTCGGCAAACTATTTCACATCTATAAATTGCGGACAATGATCAACGAGGCCGAAACAAACGGGCCGTTACTGTCAAGTCCTGACGACGACCGCATTACCCGTATCGGTCAGTTTATGCGCAGAACTCATCTGGACGAAATACCACAGTTTGTTAATGTTTTAATCGGCGAAATGTCAATCGTTGGACCTCGCCCCGAACGGAAATACTACATTGACCTGATTGCTGAAAAGGCCCCGTATGTTACTCATCTTCAAAAATTAAGACCTGGAATTACCTCCTGGGGACAGGTAAAATACGGCTATGCCTCGAACGTGGATGAAATGATAGAACGCCTGGAGTACGACATGGTATACCTGAAGAATATTTCACTCTATGTCGATTTTAAGATTTTGATTTATACCATTATGGAGTGTGTAAAAGGGAAGGGAATTTGAAAGGCCTTCTTTTTTCGGAATACAGATACCCGCTCATCAGATAATTCCCATCTCAATGTACTGAATGATTTGTTCAATCTGACGATCCTCCCCATTCGGATCATAATGTGATTTCAGATTGTTGCCAAAAATCCGTGCCACACCTTGCCAGAAAACTGCAGAAACGCCACCTTTTAAATCACGGATCAGTTCGTACGAAACTTTATTGGTTTCGCGATCAATCAATTTAATTAAGACCCGGCCATCAGTAATCGACATTTTATCAAACGTTGGACCGTATTTTTTTATCAGTTCTTCTTCTGCTTTATGCACGTACAAACGCCTGTTTCTCCCTCTTGCATCGGGCGAAACTTCCATTTCATATTTCCGCACCAGAATGGCCGCTTCTTTGGCATAGGGCAATACTTTCTTCACGCGCATGACCAACCTCCAGTACTGCTGTTCTTCCGATTTATTCTTAAACCTGTTTTTGGGATAAACATCAATAACGGGCAAATTCAGATGAGGCAGCGTATCATTACCGATCAGAATGCCCGGTATATACTGAGGAATTTGAGGACTTTGCGCCATAGCAGCAAAGGAAAACAAGGTGCCTGTCAGAATGAATATTAATAGCCGTTTCATAAACTCTGTAATCTTCTGCGAAGATAGTTATTGTATCGTTAGATGTAAAAGGTCGGATGCAATTTGAGAAACAGATCATATACTGAGCTTTCATCTTTTTACTTTTGCCCAATATGTTATGAATACGAAACGATTTAAAAACAGTTTATTGTGCCTGCATGTTCAATGTTTATATCTTTGGAGCATTAATCGACAATTTATGCATACAGATCAAAAATTACAAATTGATGTTTGTTCCGAGTTTGGACAGCTTGAGGCTGTTGTTGTACACACGCCTGGTCAGGAAGTGGAGGAAATGACCCCGGAAAATGCGGAGCGGGCGCTTTACAGTGATATCTTGAACCTTTCGGTAGCCGGCAATGAATATTCCTTCTTCAAGGGTGTATTAAATAAGGTAACCCGTACATTTGAGGTCAAAGATTTGCTTTCGGATATTCTGAAGAATGAAGTGGTGAAATCATCATTGCTGAAAGAAATCTGCCAAAGCGAAGGAGCAATGGATATCTTCCCGATCCTGTTGGAGAAGAATGCTCCTGAACTGGCGCGTCAGCTTATCCAGGGAGTTTTTCTGGAACGGAATAATCTCACCCGCTACCTGAGCCTGGAGCGTTTCAGCCTTCGCCCCCTGCATAATTTTTTGTTTACACGCGATGCTTCCATGTCGTTCGGGAAAGAGGTGCTGATTGGCAAAATGGCCAGTAAAGTGCGTGACCGCGAGGCCGTTATCATGAATGCCATTTTCACCCATCATCCGACGCTCGAAACGAAAACCATCAATCCCAATACTCCGGAAAATATTCTTAATTTCTCCGGAATATCCATTGAAGGTGGCGACTTTCAGGTTGGACGGGAAGATGTTCTGGTTCTCGGAACCGGAATCCGGACCAGTACGCAAGGCATCGATTTTATACTCGAAAACATCAAGTCAAAAAAAGTTGGATTGCAGCATATACTCATTCAGGAATTACCCGATACTCCTGAATCTTTTATTCATCTTGATATGGTATTTACCTTTCTTGATGTGGATGCCTGCATGGTGTATGAACCACTGATAATGGGTACCAACCGTTTTCATACCATCCATATTCAGGTTGATAACGGAAAGGTAACCGATATCACTGAGCAGAAAAATCTGCCCAAAGCTTTGAAAAAACTGGGCATTGATATGACTCCGGTTCGTTGTGGCGGTGGTTTGGACAGCTGGTCTCAGGAACGTGAGCAATGGCACAGCGGAGCAAACTTTTTTGCATTTGCCCCGGGGAAAGTCATTGGCTACGAACGTAATATACATACCATAGAACAACTCAGTAAAAATGGTTTCGAAATCATCACAGCCCAGAATTTGTTAAACGGACAATGTGAAATCCCGGACGGAAAATGTGTCATTACCATTCCCGGATCGGAACTTGCCCGTGGCGGGGGTGGAGCGCGCTGTATGTCGATGCCCATCCGGAGGGCAAAAGTAAACTGGTAAAAAAACATTGACTATTTAACCATTTACCATTTACAATTTATCGGGATTTTGTAAGGAATAAATCGTAAAT
>JBBSBP010000041.1:0-39695 GCA_038251165.1 Bacteroidales bacterium
CTGGGCAACCGATGGCGGGAAGAGTGGAACTTCCTTGATATAAACGCCTGGAGTCTTGTATGCCATAATTTATCTTGTTATTTGAATTAATTATTACGATACTACCATTTTGTGACTGAATCTGAGGATGATGAACTCGGCAGGACGAACGACAGCCATGCCAATTTCAACGATCATTCTTCCTTCAAGGATGTCGAGAGCGGTCATGGTTTCGCCCAATCCAACACGGACAAAAAAGGCTTCATCCGGTTTGGCGCCCATCAGCGCACCATCGCGCCACTGAAGGATCAGGAAATTTTCGATCATCGCGCGCACTTTAACCCAGGTATTGGCATCATTCGGCTCAAACACGAAAGGTTCGGACGCTTTTTTTACGCTTTCCTCCACCATGTTATAGAACCTGCGGACACTGATATATCTCCACTCATTGTCATTCCCGGCCAGGGTCCGTGCGCCCCATACCAGGATTCCCTTTCCGGTGAAAAAACGAATGGCATTGATCGATTTTCCGGTTCCGGTCACATTCATGTCCTGTTGATCATTGTCATCAATTTTCACCTGAGGTTCAAATACATAATTGAGGCTCACATTGGCAGGCGCTTTCCACACTCCGCGGGTACTGTCAACCATGGCATAAACTCCTGCCATTGTCGAAGATGGCGGAAGGATTACTTTATTATTGTCAATCTGCTTTTTGATGGTGGCGTACAACTGACTGTTTACATGGTAAAGTGATTGCTGCGGATTGTCAACATCGGCCTGACCCGGTGCAGGATACTTCCGGAGTACATTTACCAAAGCAAGTGCATCCGTTCCTCCGGTTACCGCGATTTTACTTTCATCGGCATAATATCCGAGTGTGGTTACCAGCCATGGATAGTAAGCAGCGGCATAGGTCAGGTTGTTGTTGCCGATGCCTTCACGGAAATCATCCCCAAGAGTTTTACCTCCGCCAACATCATAATACATGTCCATTTTGCCACCTTTGAAGTCAGTCATTTTCTGAACTGTTGAGGTATCAAGAAACAAATCGGCGATCACTACACGGTCCATCAATTCAGCAGCCTGTGTAAGCGCTTTGGAATACAATGAATAGAATTGCGCCTTTGAAAGCGCTACCGCATCAGTAAATA
The DNA here is from genome assembly GCA_038251165.1 of Bacteroidales bacterium. Classification (GTDB taxonomy): domain Bacteria; phylum Bacteroidota; class Bacteroidia; order Bacteroidales; family Prolixibacteraceae; genus Aquipluma. The sequence goes on from JBBSBP010000041.1 coordinate 1,134, forward strand.
CGATCATGGTTGGCTCGTCTTCTTTTCTCAAGGCAGAAAGTGAAGCAACCATCTGGTCAGAGTTGGCGAAAATGGCGTCGCCATATTTTCCGCAGGAAATGATGTAGCAAGGACCACCTCCGTTGGCGAAATACATTTGCAGGCAATAGTAAATCCGGAACTGCAAACTCGAGTATGGATCCTTGAGTTCTCCATCCATCACGAATGCTCCTGAACCATCCTTCTTGATTTTTATTCCGTTCACTGGATTCGCATCATTGGTAAAAGCTGTTTGCTTCGGAAATCCAAAGACCTGCTCAAAATCATTCAGCGATTTGATGCGTTTTGGTTTGTTGACAAGCGACAGTCCGTTGTAACTGTCGTTTTCCGTGTACCCGATAAAAGCGGGAATGGCTGTTTCTACTTGCGCCACAGATGGTGGCAGTTTAGAAATTTCCTCAACATATACTCCGGGTGTTCTGTAAGTCGTTGCCATTTGATCTTAATATTTATTGATTAATGAATATGAATTTCCGAATAAAAGTTATTCTCAGTTGTCTTTGTCAATGCTTCAGTTTTAATAATTGTTACCGACGGATTTGGCAGATCGTCAATAAAATCGCCGTCTTTGCCCATCACCTTAACATTTTCGATAAAACCAAAGCGGGTCAGTGGAAGTGCCTTTTCTGTAAAAGAAGCGCCATTGAATTTTTCGCCGATATACCGCCAACGGGATGACCGGTTCCGAAAGCGTAATTCATAAGCGGGAGAAAGCATAAATCCCAGCGGATCGAGCATGTTAAAGGTTACATCATCGCTCTTGACATTCAACTGGATGATGCCGAACGGGTTTTCTCTTTGCTGAAGTAAGTAGAATGAAACATCATCAGAATAAACCGGGGCAGCAGATTCAATATGCATGGTATAAAAACCTTCAGGAAACTCCCGCATGTCAACCTGAATGGTGCGAAAATCGCCGGAAAGAATGGTGACTTTCGGAGTTACGGTGATGCCGGTCGCGGTTTTTACGGTTGCCACTGGCTCTACACCGGCATCTTTTACCTGATAGGAGAATATCCCGCGAACCAATGGATGCCTGTCATTTACATTAACATACTGCAAAGGCAAATTATCGGCTGATGTCTCGGTCATCCATTCTCCGTCAGTTGAAGTAACCTGGTTAGTCTTCTGAAGTGCGGTAAAAAGCTTAGTTTGGTTGTTTGGATTATCCGAAAGCATATCTCCGGGCAAATACTCCTTTGCCGCTTCATAAACCGGAGGGATTGCGCTAAGTGCAGGAAACTTTTTCGAACCGCCTGCGATGGTATTTTGAAATGTAAATAATTGACCACTGTTCCCCGTGAAAGGGAGTGCAGTATAATTCATGAAATCCGTGTCGCGAAGTTTCACAAGGAAAGTAAACTTCAAATCATCGGCAAGGGTCATGAAAGGCTTGAATTTAGGTGGTTGCAGCCCATCGGATTCAGCCCTTAAACCAACTATTATACCTGTGGATGTAAATTTAAAAATGCAGTTGTGGGCACGCAGAATTTTGCTGCATTCCTCGGTTGGAACAATTTCAGAGATCTCGCGTGCATCATAACCCAACATCATGCTTGCTTTTTCTGCAAGGCTCATGGTATCATACCCTTTTTCCCCTTTGTTAAGAAAAAAATGATGTAAGATCCTGACTTCGAAAAGAATATTGTATGTGATTGAAATACTCATCGTTAATGGTTATTTCGTTACTTTATTAAGTTATTTCAGGAATTACCCGGATCATCGATCCTCACCTGTTTAATTATTCCACGTGTTTCAGTTGTGCTGGGCCTTTCAACCTGCAGCAACCTGACTTTATAGCAAACAAAAGGGTGCTGCTTGCCACCCAATGTGCTCCACAGGTAATTTAGCTGTTCGAAACTAAGGGTATATAAATCCAGGATAATGCGGAAATCATCAGGCAATCCTTCCACCTGGGTCACACTATTCTTCAGGGTGAAGGTGTATTTGCCCTGAAAAAAAGTGATTGCATGAGAAAGGTAAATGAGCGCATTTTCGTAATTGGTCATGCAAGCGGTTACCAGTATAAAAAGATTCAGGTTTATAGGAGGATTTTTATAGGCTACCAGATCATTGTTCAAAAGGGCATAGTTTGGAATGTTCTTCATTGTAGCCTCTTCCGAAAAATTGACCAGTGAAACAAGTATATTATTTGTTGTTTTCAAAATCTCCTCGTCCAACCGTACAATACTCTGAAGGACTGCAACAGGTGATACTACATCAATGTCAGTTTTCTTAACCTGATCAATGTATAGATTCATTTGTTCTACAAGAAACTTTAGTACAGGATGTATCATATCAGAAATATTAGCCTGAATTACACAATACAAAAGGCCGGATGCAGCTTGGACTGAATTTGATTTTTTATTTTAATAAGGAAATTTTCTGATGGGATTCTCTGATTCTTTCAATTTTTATCTCCTGTTTGGGTCAGGTACAAATCAAAAATTGAAAATATAACTACCAACTTTCCACCTGAAAATCTAATTAGCTTCTATTTTATCTCTCTGATATTCTATCTATTTGAATTGGATTATCTTTCGATCAATCCAATTCAAAACCAAATTTATGAAATAAATAAATACGAATAGCAATTATTTTAATAAAAAAACGAACAAAATGTCTTTTATTATTTGGCATTATGTATATATGTCGAAAACAATCAGGTTTTAAAGGAATTTTGAGTTTTATGAATTATTCAATCTGAAAGGATGCGATCAGTTTTGAAATTAAAGATGGAAAAGAAGGTGTGAGCTGGGAGTTGAAGAAATAAGCAGTCGCAGTTTTCAGTCTCATTGGAAATAGTTTTAATTTATCCACAAATTTTGTTAAACAAGTATAGTAGTTTGTAACATTGGTTACAGTTTAATCGTTCATGGATCTGTATCTTTGTATGGTAGGTTAATTATCAGAATGTTTGCCTATACTAATCAAGAACAGACTATGAAATTTATCTTGCATTTCCTTCCTCCAAAAGCCTGGCGATTTGCGGTTTTACTGATAACCGGAATCCTGATTGGCCTGTTTTTCTTTCTTTTTTATATCAGCAAAGCTTATTCATATTTGTCAGACAATCCGGAAACCTGCGTGAATTGCCATATTATGGCACCGCAATATGCCACATGGAATCACAGTTCGCACCGGCAGTATACCAATTGCAACGATTGCCATGTTCCGCACAATAATGTTTTCAATAAATATTTTTTTAAAGCGAAGGATGGAATGCGTCATGCTTCGATGTTCGCGTTGCAACTGGAGCCTCAGGTTATTTTCATTCATGAAGCCGGCCGGGAAGTAGTTCATCAGAATTGTGTTCGTTGTCATTCAAAATTACTGGATGATCCCAAACTTAGCGCATCAGTAAAAGATTTGCATGCACAACGCACCGACCGTGTTTGCTGGGAATGTCATCGTGAAGTTCCGCATGGCAGGGTGAATAGCCTGAGCAGCACTCCGAACGCGCGGGTTCCGTTACCAGAAAGTCCGGTTCCGGCTTGGTTAAAAGAGGCTATGGAAGAATAAACAAAAACAAAAATATAAACACAACATTATGAAACCTGTATCACAATTGATCGAAAAAAGGCCGTGGATGGCCTGGATCATTTTTTTCGTTACCATTATTGTCGTTTTTTTAATCGGTTTGCTTGCATCATCAGTGGTTGAACGCCGGGCTGAAGCTGTTTTTGTGAATGTACCAAAAACAGAAGTTTCGCAATTTGAACCCCGGAATGAAGTTTGGGGCGAAAATTATCCACGGGAGTTTCAATCGTATTACCAAACGGCCGATACAACTTTTGCCAGTAAATACGATGGAAGCAGAATGATTGACATGCTCGAAGTTGATCCAAGATTGGTGGTGCTTTGGGCCGGTTACGGATTTTCGAAAGACTATAGTCAGGGGCGTGGTCACTTTTATGCTGTTGACGACATCAGGAATACGTTACGTACCGGTGGTCCAACCAGTGACGAAGACGGTCCAATGCCATCGACTTGCTGGACCTGTAAAAGCCCTGATGTTCCGCGCGTGATGCAGGAAGAAGGAGTTGCTGAGTTCTACAAGGGAACATGGTCGCGACTCGGTGCCGAAGTGGTTAATCCTATCGGTTGTGCCGATTGCCACGATTCGAAAACGATGAACCTGCAAATTTCCCGTCCGGGATTAATTGAAGCTTTTCAACGTCAGGGAAAGGATATTACTAAAGCTTCTCATCAGGAAATGCGGACTTTGGTTTGCGCCCAGTGCCATGTGGAATATTATTTTGACAAACACAAAGTGGAAGGCGCTAATTACCTGACTTTCCCATGGGACGACGGAATGAGCGTGGAAGCCATCGAAAAATATTACGACAAAATCGAATTCAGCGACTGGACTCATAGCATTAGTAAAGCTCCTATGCTGAAGGCACAGCATCCGGAGTACGAAACTTTTAGCATGGGGATTCATGCCCAGCGTGGTGTTTCTTGCGCCGATTGTCATATGCCCTATAAAAGTGAAGGTGGACAAAAATTTACTGATCACCACATCCAGTCACCTTTGAATAATGTTGCCAATTCATGTCAGGTTTGTCACCGTGAAGAAACTGCAACCCTGGTGCAGAATGTCTATGACCGCCAGGATCAGATCATCCATAATCGCGATAAACTGGAAGAATTACTTGTGCGGACCCATCAGGAAGCCGGGAAAGCCTGGGAGCTTGGAGCAACTGAGGCGGAAATGAAAAATATTTTGCAAGGTATTCGCCATGCCCAATGGCGTTGGGACTTTGCTGCTGCCAGTCACGGGGCTTCGTTCCATGCACCAACCGAAACCAGCCGGATTATTTCAACCGGAATAGCCATTGTTGGTGAAACCAGGGTGAAACTTGCCCATTTGCTGGCCAGCAAAGGATTCAATCAGGAAATGCCTTACCCTGATATTGCCAGCAAAGCTAAAGCACAGGAATTTATTGGTTTGGATATGAAAAAACTGAAAGAAGAGAAAAAGACGTTCAAACAAAACCTGTTGCCAAAATGGATCGAAGAAGCCCAAAAGCGTGAAGCCGGTTATGGCAAAAAGGTTGAAATGTAGTTCATAATTGGACAAACTAATCAACAGTCAGCTGATCGCAGATTAACTACGCCCGGAGGTTCTGCATTTTTAAACGCTATGGTTACATGATTTTAAATATCAGGAAATGAAAAAATTAATCGTTGTCGGATTAGTCTGCTTTTTTTCAGGCATTCAGGTGAAAGCACAATTCAGTCTTTCATGCGAATTTCGTCCCCGTACCGAATACAGTCACGGTTATGCAACGCTGGCTGCTGAAGATCAGAAAGTTTCACTTTTTACCACACAGCGAACCCGGCTGTACATGGATTATAACATGGATAAATTGCAGGTTGGCCTGGTTTTACAGGATGTACGCACCTGGGGTAGTCAGCCCCAGCTGGTTAACAACGAGGATTTTGCCACCTCTGTCCATCAGGCGTGGGCTGAGATGAGTTTAACTTCAAATTTGTTTTTAAAGGTCGGACGTCAGGAGTTGGTTTACGACGATTCCCGGATTTTAGGCAACGTCGGCTGGGCACAGCAAGCCCGTTCACACGATGTTGCTTTGTTTAAATACATCAAAAAACTGAATGTTCACCTGGGAATTGCCCACCACGAAAACACAAACCGTAAAGACAATATTTTTGACGGAGCCGATGCTTACAAGGATTTGCAATTCCTGTGGATTAACCGGAAAACGGAAAAATTTAACTGCAGTTTATTGTTTCTGAATAACGGCAAACCTGCGATCGTTGGAACGGATCAAAAAACGAAATACAGCCAGACTTTTGGCACACACATCGAAGTACCGGTTGAAAGCATGTCTTTTTCGGGAAACCTCTTTTTTCAGACGGGTGAGGATGGAGCCAGTAAAGCGCTGAATGCCTTTAACCTGATGGCCGAAGTGACCTATAAAACTTCCGGACCTGCAAAATGGAATGTTGGTTACGAGATCCTTTCAGGAACAGATTTCGACCAGGAGGAGAAGAATAATTCGTTTAATCCGCTATACGGAACCAACCATAAATTCAATGGTTTTATGGATTATTTTTATGTAGGCAATCACCTGAAAAATGTCGGATTGGCCAATGCATATGCCAAATTTGCAACTACCAGAAACAAAACTGCATTCAATGCTGATGTACATTTCTTTGCAAGTGCAGCCCGAATTTCAGCAACTGCCGGTAATTACCTGGGAACCGAATTAGACCTGAGTTTGACACAAACAATCAACCCGGCTTCAAAAATTACATTGGGCTATTCACAAATGCTTGGTAGTGATAGCCTTGAAATTCTGAAAGGCGGCTCAAAAGGAACGATAAACAACTGGGCTTACCTGATGATCGCTGTCACTCCAAAATATATCCCGTAAAATTTATGAACTTTAAAGTAAAAACAGGTATAAATCCCTGCTCAAACAGGCTGCACTTCCTGTTTTTTTGTCTGAATTGTAATACGGCTTTGCTTCATAAATATTCTGAATGATTGTTTTGTACCCTTTCAAAAGTTCAATGGGATCCATTTTAGGGATAAAATTCATGGTATAATCGGTGTTGCTTCCGGTAGATTCGACAGTCAACCTGTTTTCAGCATAAAGTCGGTTGTACAGTCCGGTGTTTTTAGGTGCATTGAGCAGGCCCACCATAGCAGATACAATGCCGCTTTGCTGGATGAAATCAATCTGACGTTGAAAAATGGAAGGTACATCGCTGTCGAATCCTACAATAAATCCGCCGGAAACCTGCATCCCGGCATTTTGTATTTTTCTTACGCTTTCCAGCAGGTCCCTGTTTTCATCCTGACCTTATGACCGAGTAGTGTTGTAATTTCACAAAAGTCGCAGGCAAAGGGGCATCCGCGCGAAACCTGGATATTGATCGAAGCATAGTCTTTTCGCCTCAGCAGGTGATAATCAGGGATCGGAGAACTTTTAATATCGGCGTATTCAGTGGTACTGTATTCTCTTTGGAGAGGACGTCCGGAGTCTAAATCGTCCAAAAAAGGAGGCATCGTAATTTCAGCCTCATTTAATATAAAATGGTCAATCTGGGGATAGTTGTCGGATTCCTGTGTAAAGAGAGGACCTCCTGCAACAATTTTGACCTGATGCCTGATGCACTCTTCCAACACTTTATTGACCGATTCTTTTTGAATATACATGGCACTGATAAAAACATAATCAGCCCAGACGATATCTTTTGTTAACAGTGGGGAGACATTCATGTCTACCAGTTTTTTTTGCCATGTTGCCGGTAGCATGGCCGATACGGTTATTAAACCCAGTGGCGGTATAGCTGCCTTTTTGGAAATAAAACGCAACGCGTATCTGAAGCTCCAGTATGTGTCAGGATACTGGGGGTAAACCAATAAAATATTCATTGTACTGTGAAAATAAAATTGCTCAAAAGTATTTCACAATTCTGTGTGTCTCAAAAAAGAGGGATAAACAGCTTGGGATTTGTGGCTAAACATACTTCCCGGCGGGGAATTGCAAAACAATCGGGTGAATGGTATTTACCCCACAGCTCATTAAATTGATTCTTTGAGCTTCAGTATATATTGGCGTGAAACGGGGATTTGTTCAGGATATCCTTTTAGGATTAACCAATGATTACTGTAATTCCTGTTGAGTTTCTCGATATAATGCCTGTTAACAATGCATATACGCTGACAACGTATGAAATTGGAAAATGGCCGGACTTGTTGCTCAATATTCTTAAGGGTATGCCGCAACATTTTTTTCTTAAAAATGCCGGCTTCCTTAAATACAATCTCGACATAATTATCGGCAGATTTGATAAAAACAATGTCTGAAATCAGTAGTATTAATTTTTCTTCACTGTTTTCTGAAACAAACTCAATGGATTGGTTCAGGTAATCTTCTTCGTATCGTTCTACTTGTCCCCACATCATTTCCTTTTCCTGAAGGAGTAGGGCGTTTTGCTGTTTTAATTCTCTAAACGTATCATAATGCCATAATACCACTGGTGGTGCAAGACAAATCAATACAACTTTAAGCATAATGTAAAAGGAAATATTTATTAATCCCACATAGCGGAGATAAAAAGCATAAGCGACTGAACTTAAGCCTAAGAAAATGAATCCACCCAGGAAAGAAGATAATCCGAATTCAGGATTGCTCAGGTCATATTTCTGCTTGAGCCATTGGACAAAAAACCGGACGAAAACCATGAACAGAAAGACAATGGCACCTAATCCGGCGTTGAATAACAACCTGTTGTTAAAATCAAACCTTTCGAGTGGAAAAGGTTGAAAGAAAAGGACAAACAGAAATACTCCAAAACTTATACTTAGTAAAAGCCGGAGATCTTCTTCGAAGGCATAAATAAATTGTGTCAGTTTAATTTTCATGGCTGAACCCTTGTCAATCAAGTATACATTCACTTTAATTCGCACTACAAATTACGTAAGGAACCAGGGGGAGGTTACGTACCATGGCCCTGTCAGAATTCAGGCGAAAGGCGGTTTTATTCAACGGCAATCACAAAATGCCGGGTACGGAAGAAAAGGGTATTTCCTGAAATTGCCGGCGTTGCCATACAAATATCCTTCATCGCATTTTTAGCAAGTAACTCAAATTCCGGCCCGGCCTTTATGACATAAATATTTCCATCTTCGGAACTGAAATAAAGTTTTCCGTCGGCTGCAATGCCCGATGCCGAGAAGGCCTCTTTCAGACTTTCCTTATATTTCACTTTTCCGGTCAGGGCATCGAAACAGGTAAGCTGACCATTGACCTGTAGATTGTACAAATAACCCCTGTAAATCAGCGGTGTTTGCATGTAAGCACCGCCACGCTTGATACTCCATGTGCTTATATCCATTTACAATGACCTGTGTTTTTCCATTTTTGGAATAAATCGCCGGAGTTCCAAAAGTTTCAACTTCATCGCCACGCGAGGTTTTCCAAATCTCATTCCCTGTAGCCAGATCGATAGCAGTAATAAAGGGAGTTTTAGGAATGTCGCACTGAACAATGATTCGGTCTTTATAAATAACAGGGGAACTTGAATAACCCCATGAAATTCCGGGAGCCATATAAAATCCGGGAGCTAATAGTCCCATATCTTTTTCCCAAACCAGGTTCCCTTTAAAATCGTAGCAAAACAAACCTTCAGATCCGAAATGTACCACCACATATTTCCCGTTGGTGGCCGGTGTGCAATTGGCCTGCGAAGCTTTGGTGTGCCGTTTCGATTTGGGGATTCCTTTATGCGCAATCCGTTCCCAGATAATTTTTCCTGAATTTTTGTCCAAACAATAAACTTTAAATTCATGAACAGCATTGTCATCAGCTTCATCAATATCGCCATAAAGACCAACTTTGAGTGATTCGCTATTTATACTATTTGCTGCCGTAGTTACAAACAAATAATCATTCCAGATTACCGGACTCGAATGACCTAATCCCGGAATGGCCGTTTCCCACTTCATATTTTCATTGTTCTCCGCATTCCAGGTGGTTGGCGATTTGGTATTTTCAAGATATCCGCATGCCCACGGACCCCGGAAGCTGGGCCATTGCTGGTTGTAGGGTGTTTGTGCCTGAATATTCCGGAGGGATAAAAAGAGGAGAATAATCAGAAAGCTTGATGATGCGAGTCTGGATTTCATGAATTTCAGGTTTTTATTTAGGCTAATAGTTGATTTTAACGACTCGGAATTACACCGGAAATCTAATCGTTTTCTAAAGAGTTGTTACATCATGAAATGGATACACCTTCCAATAAAAACCTTATTCCAAATTTGGAGAATAATGGATTGTCTGGTTTAACTCATGATTTTGATTTTCAATCGTTATTTTTCGTGTTTTGGTTCGAATTCGTTTTTGAAGATAATTTCAATTCGTTTATCCGGAATGAGCCAGATTAAGGCAACCAAAATGTAGAGACTTCCTGAAATCCACTGACTGACAAAATTGGATCCGATGGCAATTAAATAAAGAATCGGGGACATTTTCCCTTTCATATCATTCCCGATTGCCCTTGCAAGCAATGAATGCTTACCCTGAGTTTTAATGATTTGATTTTGTAAGATGAAATAAGCAATAGCGGCCATTAAAAGTACAATTCCATACAGGGCCATGGGTATCGGATCGAAATGGTTTTCACCGATCCAGCCGGTTACAAAAGGGACCAGCGACAACCAGAAGAGCAGGTGAAGATTCGCCCATAAAATGCTGCCTGATACCTGTCTGACGGTATGCATCATATGGTGGTGGTTATTCCAGTAGATACCAATGTAGATAAAACTTAACAGGTAACTCACCACTACCGGAATCAATGGTTTCAACGCATTAAAATCATTGCCGTGCGGCACTTTGATTTCCAAAACCATGATAGTGATAATAATGGCAAGTACTCCGTCGCTAAAAGCTTCCAGTCGTGTCCGGTTCATAACGTTCTGTTTACGTGTTTGCAGTATAACAGTCAGGGTAATGAATAGTTGAAAAGTCTGGAAAGGCAATTAACCTTCTACTGGGATTAAATTTTACGGGAATATTTTAGCACGATTTGACACCCGGGAGTAAACTAATTAATTGACAAATTGATTGTCAGGGCTAATTTCAGGGACAATTTATTTATTCCTGAATTTCACCTTCACCAACATATTTCACTGAAATGTATTCTGCGATCTGAGCTTTTCTGTATCTTAGGCAACAAATCTGAATGGATCGATGAGCAGCGAAAACAAGAGAAAAACATGGACCCATCCCTGGTCGTACCGCGAAGGAACGATCATAATCAGCGCGCTTATTCTGCTGGGGTTTGCCTTTCAGGCTGTTAGCGGAGACACGCTTCTCCGGCCTGCCGGCTTTCCATGGAACCTGATTTCAGGGCTGGGATTTATTGTTTTGCTCGTTTTGTTATTTGTCTTTCTGAAAAAACAACCGGTTGTCAAATGGCTGAGTAGTGTAAAAGCAGCTTTGCCTGCAATCCTTGGATTTACTTTCCTCGTATTGCTCATGGGTTTTGTAAAACAGGATGTACCGCCGAAATCGATGTTGATTAGGCTTCTCGGATTGAACCACCTGGTCAGAACCTGGCCGTTTATCCTGATTAACCTGTATTTGATGATTTTGCTTGGCATGGTTACCTTAAAGCGACTGACTCCTTTCAATCTGAAAAATGGCGCATTTTTCCTGAATCATTTTGGTTTGTTTCTGGTCTTGTTTTCAACGGCATTGGGCAGCAGCGACATGCGGCGGCTGACTATGAACTGCTACCAGGATACAACCGAATGGCGCGGTATGGATGTTTCGGGTAGAGTAGTGGAACTACCTGTTTCGATCCGGCTTCTAAAGTTTAATATCGACGAATTTCGCCCCAAAGTAACCATTGTAGACAACAACTCCGGGCAGCTGGTTTTGAATAAAGGCAAAACCCAATTCGAATTACTCGACCGTGATTCGTTCAATCTTTCCCAATTTCACATTCAGGTGGAGCAGTTTCTGGCCTCTTCAGGAAAAGTTGGAGAGTCCTATTTTGCTGTGAATGAACCCGGTGCTGCACCATCAGCCAGGCTAAAAGTGACCAGCCTGACGGATCATTCGGAAATTTCGGGATGGGTTTGCAGCGGAAGTTATGTCCATCAGCCTGAAGCATTGAAACTGAACGATAATCATTCACTGGTCATGTTGCCCGCTGAACCCCGGAAATTCAGTTCCGAGTTGAACATACTGACTCAAAGCGGGAAAAATGTAACCACAACGATTGAAGTGAACAAACCATTCACGATCGACGGTTGGACCATTTACCAGTTAAATTACAATACTGAAATGGGCCGGTGGTCGAACCTGAGTGTTTTGGAACTGGTAAACGATCCATGGTTACCGCTTGTTTATCTTGGTATTTTCCTGATGATGGCCGGTGCCGTCTTCCTGTTTATTGCTGGCAAACCCAAAAGTGGAGGAACTGAACATGTGGCTTGATTTTCCAATTTATGCTTCGGTAGCTATTGTTTGCTGGCTGGCAGCTTCGGCGGTATTTCTATCTTCAGGAAAAAAATTACCGAATCTGGTGGCAGCTGGTCTTTCGTTTGTTGGCACTGCCTTTTTGCTGGTTTTTATCGCTGTTTTATGGCTGCATATTGAGCGGCCGCCTATGCGTACCCTGGGTGAAACACGGCTTTGGTATGCTGTTTTTATCTCCGGGATCGGACTGGTTTCCTACCTGCGCTGGAAGTATAAATGGCTGGTCAGTTATAGCCTTGGCCTGGCCATGGTATTTTTAATGATTAATCTGAATCATCCGGAAACTTACGATAAAGTCCTGATGCCGGCACTGCAGAGTCCATGGTTTGTGCCTCATGTAATCGTGTATATTTTTGCCTATGCCTTGTTGGGAGCTTCGTCGCTGGTAGCTTTGCGGAACCTCTTTTTTGTACCTACCGAGAAAACAATCAAAGGCCCGATCCAGATGGCCGACAACCTGGTTTACCTGGGCTTTTCGTTTCTGACGCTCGGTTTGTTATTCGGCGCACTTTGGGCCAAGGAAGCCTGGGGTCACTACTGGACCTGGGATCCGAAAGAAACCTGGGCTTTTATTACCTGGATGTTTTACCTGGTTTACATTCATTACCGATTCAGGCATCCGTCCGAACACAAAAAAGCCATGGGAGTTTTGGCCGTTTCGTTTTTGATTTTACTGATTTGCTGGTTTGGGGTCAATTACCTTCCAAGCGCGGAAAACAGTGTGCACATTTATTCCGAATAGGTCTTCTATTTCTTGAGGTCCAAAAACCACCGAATAGTTGATAAGCCAACCGGAATGACCCCGGTAGGATGATCATATCCAGGAATGATAATGAGTTTAATTTCTGAATCGAGAACTCCCTTTGTTTTAAAGTCTGCCAGCATTTTTTGGCTCAGACTTACCGGAATATATTCATCATTGGCAGCATGGTACAAGCGGGTTGGTGTACTGATTCGCCAGGGCTCGATGCTGTTGGCTGTAAATGCACTTTTAAGGAGTGCAAATTTGGGGTCGGTGGCAAATCCGGTTCGGTATTCAGGGGTTACCAGGTTTGCCATTTTAGTTGTCAGTTCACTATTGATGGCAGATCCGCTGTGATTGCCATCGAATAAACCCGGAATTTTGGCTGCATACGGAGGCTGTACAAAATCGCTTAGCGGATTGCTTATCAATCCAAGAGAAACATAGGTATTCAGCAGGTAAACAAGGAAATAAGGCATCTGGTAATCCGCTTTACTGATTATAAAATTATTGATGTATTCGATCGAATAGGGTCCGGCAGCACACGAACTGGCGATGAGATTAAACTCGGAGGAATAATCTCTTTCAATGGTCTTCTGGAGGTGCATGGTGGCCCAACCACCCTGTGAATAACCAAAAATGTAAAGATCTTTGCTTGGTTTGGCAACAATATCTTCATTGGAACTAAATTCATTCACTGCCCTTAACATGTCCAGAATACTTTGGGTGGTTGATTGGGCATGGAGATAAGGGTGAATCAGTTGTGATGAGGAACCAAATCCGATGTAGTCAGGAATTACAACAATAAAGCCCATTGATGCCACACTTTCCAGAATAGTCAGCAGATTACTTTTTGGATTTTCGGTTGGTGCTTCGCTATGAAGGGTATTTGTTCCATTCTGAAAACTCAGAATCGGGTAATTTCCTGGTGCTTTGGGCAGACAAACAAGTCCTGATGCCTGAATAGATCCTTTTTGAAAGGTGGTTTTATAGGTGATTTCGTGAATTTCAACATCAGTCTTTACCTCTGGTTCAAACACTGAAGTTTCAGGAAAAATCACCTTAAAGGTGCTTAGATTGTTAACGGATTCCTGCTTGGTAATATAAAACTTTAACCTGTTATATATGAAATAATCGTATTTTTTTTGGGGATTATTAGTCAATTTTTTACATGATTGCAGATATAAACCTGCAAAAATAACAATGAACACATAATATGAATAGCGTTTAATGGTTTTCATTATCAAAAGAATCTCTTTATTATCCCTGCCTTTATTATCTTTTTGATTACTTTAATTTTCAAAACCCAGTTCTGCTGCGGAATCTCTCAGGAAATCCCGGGTATAATAATCCGGATCAACAACAGTCTTGTTCCAGATCAAAATGTCGAGATCGATGTTTCGTGGGCCGGATTTTTTTTCGCCGCGGTCTCGTCCCATACTGTCTTCCAATTTTTTAAGATAGGAAAACAATTCCTTAAAATCCTTTTCTGTCAGGATCCGAACTGCCCCGTTGGTATAATCGGGTTGTTCAGTAATCCCGATCGGTTTGGTTTGAATCATTCTTGAAACCTGGACAATTTCAACATCCTGAGCCAGAAGTCTGATCATTTCCGGTATATTGATGTTGGCTTCTATGTTTGAACCGATTCCAATAATACAATTGTTCATCTCACTGCCTCCATTTCAAATGAAACTGATTCGGCAAAGCGCAGGGCATGAGGTTTATCAACTTCAACCCGTACCCTGCTTACCCGTTCGTCGAGCATAATCAGTTCAAGAATATTTTTTGTCAGCACTTCCAGCAATTTGAAACGGTTATCCTGTACCAACTCTATGATTTGTTTGGTGATGGTTTTATAATTGTAAATTCCATCGGGTTCGTCGGACAACAGCGCTTCTTCTGGAATAACTGCCTCAATTTCGATGTTTATGACTACATCTTGTTTGTTGGCTATTTCTTCCGGATTAAATCCAATATAGGTACGCAACAATAAATTTTTAACACGGATTAAAGCCATTATATAGTTGTTTAGTTCGTTAATCCAAGATTTTCTCCACCGTCGCAGAACAGAAGCTGCCCGGTTAAATAATCGTTATTCAGAATATAATCCAGACTTTTCAGAATGGGTTCCAACCCACCCGGGCGCTTCATAGCTATGTTCCCTGCCAGTTTCCTAAGGTAGTCTTCGTCTTTTCCTTCCGGCGGAAGAGTAAGTCCGGGTGCTATGGCATTCACCCTGATTCCCGGCCCAAATTCAAGCGCAGCCATTTTACTCATTTCCCATAAAGCTTTTTTTGAGATTGAATATGCTGCAAAGTTGGTCTGGTTAGTAACAATCCGGGTATCTGCGAAATTGACGATCAGGCCATGTTTTGCCAGCTGTGCAAAGTTTCGTGTGAGAATGAACGGAGCCCTGAAATTGACATTCATCTGACGGTCAAGAAAATCGGTAGTTGTTTGTCCAAGCCAGGCCGGAGTAAAAACAGAGGCATTGTTAATCAGCAAATCCGGCATGCCAATCGTCTGAATTACCCGTGGCAGAAGGTCTTCAACTTCTTCCGCCCGGTTTAAGTCAGCCTTGAACAGCGCGAATTGCTGATTGGGATAGCTGGTTGCCAACTCATCCCGGAACAGATATGCTTCATCGTCCGAAGTATGGTAATGAATGGCAATGTCCCATCCCTGTTTAGCCAGATGAATGGACAGTGCCTTTCCTATACGTTTGGCTGCACCTGTTATCAGCGCTGTTTTTGTCATAGTTCTTTCTTTTGTTGTATTTCCGAAGCAAATAAATCGTTTCGTTTTTATTTCGTCAGATCCCTTATCAGGGACATTTAGTGTCTGCTTTCAAACCTTTTGGCCAGATTTTTAATGAAGTCGCCTCTTGACGGAGTTTGATCTTCTGTACTCAGGCTACCCGTAATTTTCTGCTGATCTGAACCCGGTGGATAAGTTTTTGCTTCCGAAAGAATTTGTTCAATCTGCCTCAGTTCAAATTCCGTAAATTTCAGATTCCGGAGTGCCGCAACATTATCCTCAAGTTGTGCAACCGAGCTGGCCCCGATGAGAACAGAAGTAACCCGCGGGTCCTTAAGCAGCCAGGCCAGGGCCATTTGTGCCAGCGTTTGCTCTCTTTTGCGGGCTATATCATTCAGTCTTTTCACTTTTCCGATGGCAGGTTCCACCTGTTCGGGTTTAAGAAATCCCCATGATTTGGCAGCCCTTGAACCTTCCGGAATTCCATTCAGGTATTTGTCCGTCAGTAATCCCTGTGCAAGAGGTGAAAACGGGATACATCCGATTCCTTCTTTTTCGAGAACATCCAAAAGGCCACCTTCCACCCAACGTTCAAACATCGAATATTTGGGCTGATGAATCAGGCATGGCGTTCCAAGTTCTTTAAGTATCCGTGATGCTTTGGCAGCCATTTGTTCCGGATAATTTGAGATCCCAACATACAAGGCTTTGCCCTGACGAACAGCCTGATCGAGTGCCATCATGGTTTCTTCCAGAGGAGTATCGGGATCGGGACGATGCGAATAAAAAATATCTACGTAGTGGAGTTTCATTCTTTTCAGACTTTGATTGAGGCTCGAAAGTAAATTTTTGCGGCTGCCCCATTCTCCGTATGGACCAGGCCCCATCAGGTAACCAGCTTTGGTCGAAATGATAAGTTCATCCCGGTAAGGAGCCAGATCAAGTTGCATAATTTTTCCAAAGTTTTCTTCTGCCGAACCGGGAGGTGGTCCATAATTGTTCGCCAGATCAAAATGCGTAATTCCGAGGTCGAAAGCACGACGGCATATGGCCCTCCCGTTTTCGAATACATCAACTCCACCGAAATTGTGCCATAATCCGAGCGAAATTGCAGGAAGCTTCAATCCCCAAATACCACATTTGTTGTAAGGCATTTGGCTATAACGATTTTCGTCAGCAGTATACATTATGTTAATATTAAAAGTTATATCAATTTGTTGAGCAAATTAATAAATAATGTGCATCCATTGGATAAAAATTCCGATTATTTTGTTGTATTTGCTTATTTTTAATGAAAATACAGGATTCTATTGTTCATAAGTAAATGTATTTGTAATTTTCGAAGAAGTTTGCCACTTATTATGTATTCCGATTGTCCGGTTCAGCAAAATATTCGATAGTTGTAAAACCATTTTGAGTCCGCAATTGTTCAGTTATTGATTATTGTTTTATAATGTGAATACAGCCAAAATGGAAAAACAGGTCGGCCCAATATATATTGTATCTGGAGGTAAAGGACTTGCCGGGAACAATATGGTTCAGTCGTTGCTTATTCAGTACCCGAATAACAATGTCCCGATAATTATTGTTCCGCAGGTCCATAAAGAAACACAACTGATTGAACTTGTTGAAAAAGTCAGGCTCGGTGGCGGTTTGATTACCCATACGCTTGTTAACCGCAGATTGCGTGATTTTCTGAAACAGCTCTGCCGCGAAAACAACGTTATGAATATCGATTTTATGGGTGAAATTGCCGATTACCTGGATGAAAGGCTGCCCATCCCATCACTGCAAACACCTGGATTATACCGCGAAATCAATCAGGAATATTTCGACCGTATCGATGCTATTGAATTCACACTGAATCATGACGATGGATTGCGCCCCGGTAAACTTCACAAGGCTGAGATTATTCTCACGGGTGTTTCGCGTTCAGGAAAAACACCGCTGAGTGTTTATCTGGCCATGTATGGTTGGAAAGTGGCCAATATTCCATTGGTAAATGGAATTAATCCGCCTGAAGAATTGTTTGAAGTTGATCCAAAGCGCGTTTTTGGACTGAGTATTGGTGCAGGCCAACTGATCTCGCACCGCATGAAACGATTACGCAGCCTGGGAAATATGGAAAATACCAATTATGTTGATGAGCACCTGGTCATGCTGGAAATACGCCATGCCAATTTTATTTTTGAGAAAGGTGGATTTACAGTGATTAATGTATCGAATAAACCGGTTGAAAACAGTGCGAACGATATTTTGAACATAATGGCTAACCGTTTTGAATACCGCGGAAGACGACTTTCATCACCTTACTATGACGAAGATGATTAAACTGTTTTTAAGTTAAAATTTCGAAAGGTTTATTCTACGGTAACCGATTTGGCCAGGTTTCGCGGCTGATCGACATCACATCCGCGCATCACGGCAATATAGTATGAAAACAGTTGTAACGGAATGATGGCAAGTAATGGAGAAACAGCCGGATGTGATTTGGGAATCTCGAAAACATCATTGACCATGTCTTTCAGGCTTCCGTCACCTTCGGTTACCACTGCGATGATGTTTCCTTTCCGGGCTTTTACTTCCTGAATGTTGCTGACAATTTTTTCGTAATAATGATCTTTGGCTGCAACTACAATAACAGGAAGGTTATCATCAACCAGTGCGATTGGTCCGTGTTTCATTTCACCTGCAGCATAACCTTCGGCGTGGATATACGAAACTTCTTTCAGTTTCAGCGCACCTTCCAGGGCAACCGGGAAAAGATAGCCCCTTCCCAGATAAAGTGCATTGACGGCATCTTTGTATTTGGCTGCAATGTCTTTAATACCCGGGTGCTTAACAAGTATCGATTTAATTTTATCCGGAATCTGAGTAATTTCAGAAATAAGTTCAAGGTATAATTCAGGCGCTATTTGATTTTTTGCGTTTGCCAGTTTGAGTGCCAAAAGGGTAATAACGGTAACCTGGGCGGTAAATGCTTTTGTTGATGCAACACCAATTTCGACACCTGCGTGGGTATAAACACCAGCATCGGTTTCGCGGGCAATACTTGATCCGACAACGTTACAGATACCCAGAATTGTGGCCCCCTTTTCTTTTGCCATGCGCAGGGCTGCCAGTGTATCGGCTGTTTCACCGCTCTGACTGATTGCAATCACGACATCGTTGCTGTCCAGAATTGGATTGCGGTAACGGAATTCTGATGCATATTCAACTTCAACCGGGATCCGGGCATATTCTTCAATCAGGTATTCCCCAACAAGCGCTGCATGCCAGGAAGTTCCACAGCCGATGATTATGATTCTTCTGGCATTCAGTAATTTTGGAAAAACATCCAGTAGTCCTCCCAGTACAATATCTGAATGATCGGGCGAAATGCGTCCCCTGAAAGTATCTTCGATGGTTTTGGGCTGTTCGAAGATTTCTTTCAGCATATAATGTTCGAAATCTCCTTTTTCCAGATCGCCGATGCTCATGTCAACCCTGGTGATTTTAAAAGCCACCGGATTGTTTTCCACGGTCTTCAGGGTAAGGCTGTCTTTCGTGATAATAGCCACATCGTGGTCATTGAGGTAAATAACGCTGTCGGTATAATTCACTATGGGAGTAGCGTCTGACGCGATAAAATATTCGCCGCGTCCTATTCCGATCACCAGCGGACTTCCCTTACGGGCAGCAATCAGCTGATTTTTTTCGTTTTTGCAGATTACTACAATTCCATAAGCCCCAACCACTTTCGAAAGTGCCAGGCGGACGGCAATTTCGGCATTGACTTCCTCTGCATTCCTGTAAAAATATTCAATGAGGTTTACCAGCACTTCGGTATCGGTATCCGATTGAAAAGTATAATCTTTTTTTTTGAGATCCGATTTCAGTTCGGCGTAGTTTTCGATAATTCCATTGTGAACAAGCACAAAGTCGCCGTTCATCGAGGTGTGCGGGTGAGCATTGCGGTCGTTCGGTTCGCCGTGGGTGGCCCAGCGCGTGTGGCCGATACCGATATTTCCGCTAATGTCTTCGGAATCTACAAATTTTTCCAGGTCAGCAACGCGACCCTTGCATTTATAAACATTCAGGGAGTGGTTATATATGGCGATCCCAGCTGAATCATAACCACGGTACTCAAGACGTTGAAGTCCTTGAATCAAAATGGGATAGGCGTTTTTGTCGCCAATATAACCTACGATTCCACACATACGGTTTAATTTAAGTTATCCCGAAAATGGGGATTATCTTATTTTAGAATACGTGATCTCCAGCCTGATCCCGGTTTTACTGGTTGCTCCTTTTAAAACCGCTCTTCTAAAGGTCGAATTTTTATACACTGTTTCCAGGTAGAAGCCATGATTTTCCTTTTTCTTCTCAATCACCTCCTGCATGTGTTTGGCGATGTTAAACCGGTAAGTT
The DNA here is from genome assembly GCA_038251165.1 of Bacteroidales bacterium. Classification (GTDB taxonomy): domain Bacteria; phylum Bacteroidota; class Bacteroidia; order Bacteroidales; family Prolixibacteraceae; genus Aquipluma. Next base: position 21,108 of record JBBSBP010000041.1, read on the forward strand.
TTGTCTGCAGGGTTATATCTGCCGCCAAAATAATTCGAAGAGAAGGCATAATCAGCAGGTGAGTAAACAACCGTATCGATCGCGGCCAGGAATAACTGTTCAGGAGGTAACATTTTGCTCAGGTCGGAGATGGTTGGGTCAACCTGAAAGATAAGTTCTGCCTTATTGATGGTTAAATTGGAGGTATCGCTGCTGTTGGAAAGCTCAGGGATCAATTTAGACCAGATTCCCAAATTGGGGATTAATATTTTGGACCTTAACCCTCCGGTTGTCTGCACAAAGATTAAACTATCCTGATTGACTCCCTGATTGAGGTTGGCTGCAAAAACAGTACTGGAATAATCGTGGGCAAAACGGTTAACCCGGGCTGAATTATCATTGATAACGTAATTGTAATACAGTGAGTCTTCTTCGCTGTTATGGTAATGTAATACCATCCGGGAACCCCTTGCCAGCGTATTAATCTTCATAATTGTTCCACCCTCGTTCAGGTCTCCGGCCTCAACATACAATCCTTTAAAGTACTGAAGGAACTTGTCATTGTCAGACCAGGTAAGTGAGTCAGCCGCCATCAGTTTATTAATCAGCGAAGGATTAAGTTTAATGGCTATTTCCTGCACAATCACAGAATCTAATAAATCGAGCTCGAATTTAGGAATATAGCTGAAATCGGCAAGCACTTCACTTTTTGAAAAACCTTTCAGATCAATATCCTGGTAATATTTATCATTGGGTTCATTTTTTAAGCCGCTGGAAAGTTCATAAACTTTAAGCCGCTGGGGAGTTACTGTATCACCATATATTTCCTTGTACAGCAAATAGAGAACGAGTGAGTCGACCTGAGCGTTTTTCGAAAAATCGGGATATCCGCTCAACCGAAACTGACAGGCAAAATCGGCAGTTGTCTTCCCGAAAACCGAATCGTTGAATGTACCGAGTAAATTATAGGCAGGTTTATCCGTTCGTTGTTTCTCATCGGTTACGGTGAACGATTTTATATTTGTTTCGGTAACCTGTGCAACTTTTATGATATCACCGGTTGGCAATATTCCGAGTCCGGTTTCGCTCAGTTTATCAGTACAACTCCCGAATGTAATTAATATACATGCAAATCCGACTACGAATTTGTACATTATTTCTCTTTCTTTTTTCACCAATAAAATGCTTTAAATTGTTTAACCTATTTGTTTACAATACTTTGTCGTAAAATTCATCATAAGTATCGATATAGGTAGTTTCCGGCTGGTAATCTAAAAATAATTTTTCCGACGATTGTATAAATTCTGTTATTTCACTGTTAACTTTAGGACTTCCCTGAATCACCGCATCAGAATACTGAACCGCAAGTTTACTTAAATTGACATAATTTGGTTCATCGACAAATTCGGTATCCTCGTCAGTAATATTGTTCATCTTAAGCTTATTCCTGAAGCTTACATCAAGCGGCTTTTTAAAGTCATCCTGGTAAACAGAATAAATTACTTTTGAATTAACAAACAGCGGATCGTCATTGTAGGCTTTCTTGATGTAAAGGGGTACAAGAGAAGTCAGCCAGCCGTGACAATGAATTAAATCGGGGGCCCATCGCAGTTTGATCACTGTTTCGAGTACGCCGCGGGCAAAGAAAATGGCCCTTTCATCATTGTCAGCAAATTCGTTTCCTTTCGGATCTTTCAACACATGTTTCCGATGAAAATAATCTTCATTATCGATAAAATATACCTGCATACGTGCTGACTGTATCGAGGCTACTTTAATAATCAAAGGGTGATCGGTATCATCAATAATTAAATTCATCCCCGACAAGCGTATAACTTCATGTAACTGATTCCGACGTTCGTTAACACAACCATACCTTGGCATAAAAGTCCGGATTTCCTTTCCCCTTTCCTGAATTCCCTGTGGAAGAAATCTGGACTTTTTTGACATTTCTGTCTCTGGAAGATAAGGTGAAATTTCTGATGAAATAAATAAGACTTTTTTCTTTTCCATTTCTATCGCCTGAGTTTAATTGTGCAAAAGTAGTAAAATATCGGCAATATTCAATTCCAGTTAGTTAATGAGGTCTTAAAAAAGCTTAAGAATAGGTGTTTTCTGTTAATGAACTTAAATACCTTACGGATCTGAAAACCTGTATTAATGTATTGAAAATCTGTACTTTCGTTGTTTTCAGGGATGTTTTAAATGTTAAACTTTCAATGTTGAACTTTAAACTGTATACATTGGTATTGAATTATTTATTTACTTTGCACGCTCATTTTTTATCCAAAATGCAGGTAGTAAAGTATATCAATGATCTTCGGACATTACTGGACAACAAACGTAAAGATGGATTGAGTATTGGTTTTGTTCCAACCATGGGTGCATTGCACGAAGGCCATCTTTCGTTGGTTGAAATGGCCGGTCAGCAAACCGGTTTTGTTGTCGTCAGCATTTTTGTAAATCCGAACCAGTTTAATGACAAAGGCGATCTGGAACGTTATCCCCGGGATCTTCAGAAAGATATGGATTTGTTGACAGCCAGTGCCTGTCAGCTCATTTTTGCTCCTGACCCCGACGAAATATATCCTGAACCGGATACCCGGCAATTCAATTTTGGAATTCTCGAACAGGTGATGGAAGGAAAATTCAGGCCCGGACATTTTAACGGAGTGGCACAGGTGGTGAGCCGGTTATTTGAAATCGTTAAACCCGATAAAGCTTTTTTCGGGCAAAAAGACTTTCAGCAACTGGCCATCATTAACGATATGGTCAGGAAACTGGAACTTCCTGTTGAGCTTGTATCCTGTCCGATTATTCGTGAGTCTGACGGATTGGCCATGAGCTCACGAAACTTGTTGCTGAGCTTGGAACAACGCCGGAATGCTGCCTGGATTTCGGCTACGCTATCCGAAGCTGCAAACAAAGCAGGCCAATTAACCGTAGAAGAACTTTGCCATTGGGTAATTAACCGCATCAACAAAAACGAATACCTGAACACAGAGTACTTTGAGATTGTTAATGGTATAACTCTTCAGCCTGTGAATAGCTGGGACGATCCCTGTGTTAAAGTCGGATGCATCGCAGTGCACTGTGGAAAAATAAGATTAATTGATAACATTGAATTTAAGTAAAAATCAATCTGATGATTATTGAAGTTTGCAAATCGAAAATTCATAAAGTTACTGTAACCGAGGCGAATTTACAGTACGTTGGAAGTATCACCATTGATCAGGAATTGATGGATGCTGCCAATATCATTGAAAACGAGAAGGTACAGATCGTAAACATCAACAACGGTGAGCGCCTCGAAACCTATGTGATAAAAGGCCGGCCTGGTTCCGGAGTTATCTGCATGAATGGTCCGGCCGCGCGAAAAGTGGCTGTTGGCGATGTGGTCATCATTATTTCGTATGCTCACATGGACTTTGAAGAAGCCAAATCGTTTAAACCGTGGCTGGTTTTCCCCGATACCGAAACAAACCGGCTGATTTAATCTGAAGTCAAAAAAAGATAAAGAAAAACCTCATTGCTTCCGTTAGCAATGAGGTTTTACTATTTTTACAGAAATACTATTTTGAGATGACAGTTTCAGAAATCATTCACTCCAGAATATTTGCGAATGCCCCGGCATTCATCCCGGTTTTGGAACAATGGGAGCAAGCCGGAGATGTGGTGGTTTTCACCAATGGTTGTTTCGATCTGCTGCACCGGGGACACATCGATTCGCTTACCAGGGCGGCTGCACTGGGCGACCGGCTGATTGTCGGACTGAACTCGGATGTTTCGGTGAAACTGCTGAAAGGCGAAAATCGTCCGCTAATTGATCAGCAGTCGCGGGCAGTATTGCTGGCCTCATTGCTGATGGTTGATGCAGTGGTATTATTCAACGAAGAAACGCCTTACAAGCTGATCCGAAGTATTGTTCCCGATGTTTTGGTCAAAGGAACTGAGTACAAGGTGGAAGAAATTGCCGGATCCGATATTGTTCTGGCTTCCGGAGGACGGGTTGAACGGATTGAACTGACTGAAGGATTCTCAACATCAGATCTTATCCGTAAAATAAAGGATAAGTTCTGAGCCTTCCGTTCCATGTCAGCGATTAATAAATCATCAATACTAAATTATCAAATCCAGGATGGCAAAAGTTAAAACCAGTTTTTTCTGTCAAAGCTGCGGGGCACAGTCGCCCAAGTGGGTGGGGAAATGCAATTCGTGTGGTGAATGGAATTCGTTTGTTGAGGAAATCGTGGAACGCGAAAGCACTAAAACGGTTTCTTTTTTAACCGGAACAGGCAATCAGCCCAAACTTTTACACGAAGTTTCGTCAGAACACACCGAGCGCATCGACACCTGCAACCAGGAACTCAACCGTGTTTTAGGCGGTGGTTTGGTTCCCGGTTCGATGGTATTAATAGGTGGCGAACCCGGTATCGGCAAATCGACACTGGTGCTGCAACTGGCCCTGGATATGAAGAGCAAAAAAATATTATATGTTTCCGGAGAAGAAAGCATTCAGCAAATCAAGATACGGGCACAACGACTTCAAAAGGAAAACAGGAATTGCTATTTTCTGAGTGAAACCTCGCTCGAACACATTATTGCCCAAAGCAAACAGATTGTTCCCGAATTGCTGATCATCGACTCCATTCAAACGGTTTCGACCGAGATGATTGAATCGTCGCCCGGTTCAGTGGGACAAATCCGCGAATGTACCAGCGGAATACTGAAATATGCCAAGGAAAACAATGTTCCGGTGATCCTGATCGGTCACATTACCAAAGAAGGCAGTCTGGCAGGACCTAAAGTTCTTGAGCACATAGTTGATACGGTGCTTCAGTTTGAAGGCGAAAACCAGTACATGTACCGCATTTTACGCGCGATCAAAAACCGCTTCGGCTCAACATCCGAACTCGGAATTTTTGAAATGGGCAATGCCGGTTTACGTGAAGTTTCGAACCCTTCCGAACTGCTGATCAACCGGGCACACGAAGGGCTGAGTGGTACTGCGATTGCTGCCACGATTGAAGGCATCCGGCCTTTGCTGATTGAAATCCAGGCGCTTATCAGTACCGCGGCATACGGGACGCCACAGCGCTCGTCAACAGGCTTCGATTTGCGCCGGCTCAACATGTTGCTGGCTGTTCTGGAAAAAAGAGCCGGTTTTAAACTGGCTACCAAAGATGTTTTCCTGAATATCGCCGGCGGTATTAAGGTCGATGACCCTGCGATCGACCTAACAGTGATCACGGCGATTCTTTCTTCGAACTTCGATCTGCCGATCCGTAAAAACGTTTGCTTTGCAGGTGAAATAGGTCTTTCAGGAGAAATACGTTCGGTTAACCGCCTCGAACAACGTATTGCCGAAGCCGAAAAACTGGGCTTCGACAGTATTTTTATTCCCAGGGCGGGGAAAGGGATCGACCTTAAGAAATTTAAAATCGAAATCATACAGTTCGACCGTGTCGATGAGTTTTTCAGGCATGTTTTCAGAAAAACAAGCTGAGGCCACTGATCATCAGCTTTCAGAATCAATTTTAATGATCCTGGAACACGGAAGCCTTCCGTTAAATCTATTGACCGGTCCTGCGATATCTGAATTATTCAGAGTACCTTTGAACCCGAAATTAATGCCATGTAAAATGAAACAATTCATTGGAATTTTACTGTTTGTTATCCTGTTTTCAGGTCTTTCATCGTGTTACAATACATCGGTTGAAAAACCTGACAGGCTTATTCCAAAGGATAAGTTTGTGAAAATGATGGTTGATATTTACCTCATTCAGGGAATAAATCCAGGCATTGACGATACCACCAAACTTAAGAATGTAACTCAGACAGACCTTTATTATTCTGTGTTGAATAAATATTCGGTGCCCGATACGGTTTTTATCCGTTCCTTGTTGTATTACTCCAGTTTCCCGAAAGAATACGAGAAAATGCATGTACAAATCATGACTTTCCTGAACGAATCGGAACAGCTGTTTAAGCCTAAGGGAATATTGAATACGAAGGAAGAATGAGGAAATTTGCAGCCAATTATCTTGTTTCGGATAACGGAATTTTTCTGAAAAATGGTATTGTAGTAGCCGGGCAAGACGGAATTGTTCTCGAATATATAGATACTCAGGGTGATTTACGTGAAATTGCACAACTCATTTTTCACAACGGAATTATACTTGCCGGATGTATTTATGTAAAAACAGAGGCTCCAGTTCTGGTTCCTGAAACAAATCATCCCCTCCGTTCCTTTATCTTTCAGTCGGTTGCAAAGCTCAACCAATTTTCTGTTCAAAACATGTTTGGGTTAGGTCAGCAGGTTCAGAATCAGTTTCCGGAACTGAAGATTTCGGAGATTATGCATGAAATAACTGAGGTTTTACAGTCAAATGCCGGTTTTTCAAAAGAGAATCAACCAGGCATTTATCTTCTGACCGGAGTTGATTTAAGTGCGTTGTCATTCACCGCGAAAAGCCGGCTGAAAAGAATCCTGTAAAATCCAAAAATCAAAAAAAACGATGTCAACATTTTTATTCGATCAAATCATATTCGGACCGGTAAATAGCCGCAGACTGGGCGTTTCGCTGGGGGTAAACCTGTTACCGACCGACAGCAAAGTATGTTCGTTTGATTGCATCTACTGTGAATGCGGCTGGACTCCCCGAAAGCGGGAACACCAGGCTGAATTGCCGCCCCGCCTGATGGTCAGACAGAAAATGGAAGAAAAACTGAACGAAATGATTCAAAACAATGAATGGCCGGATGTGATTACTTTTGCCGGAAATGGCGAACCAACTTTACATCCTGAATTTGAAGGAATTATTGATGATACCATTGAACTTCGTGACCGGCTGACGCCAAAAACCCGGATTGCAGTATTATCGAATGCAACCATGCTGCATAAACCTTCTGTTTTCAGGGCATTGCTTAAGGTGGAAGACAACATTCAGAAGCTGGATTCCGCATTTGAAGAAACCATCCGGAGAATTGACTGCCCGGTTTCGAAATTTAAACTGAATGAGGTGGTTGAAAAACTGAAATCGTTTCAGGGTAAAGTGATTATTCAGACTTTATTTCTGCATGGAACCCATAAGGACAGGATTATCAACAATGCCACAGAGGAAGAATTGCTGGAATGGCTGAAACTTCTGGCAGAAATCAAACCCTCGCAAGTGATGATTTATACCATCGACCGCGACACACCAGCCGCCGGCCTTGAAAAAGTAAAGGTGGATGAGTTGCAGCGAATTGCTGAACGGGTAAGTGCTATTGGTTTTGAAGTACAGGTCTCAGGGTAGGTGGACAGAGCGCTGTAAATGGAGAATGGAACCCGAAAACTGGTCATTGGTATTCATATCTAGTCAACGCGATCTCGATCCGGGATACAACGAATGACTACAAGTGAATATCAATGACCAGTAACAGGGTTGTTTTTTTTTAGTTAGTCACCCGTGTCCAGACAGTCGATCTTCCCAGCCATTTAATCCCGGCCACATATCCTTTCAGGCTCAAGGTGTTGGGGTCTTTGTCGAACCAGGCAAAACAGTCATAAGTTTTCCCGTTATCCGGATCATAAATGCTACCGCCCTGCCATTCCTTGTCGGCAGAATTATATTTTAATCCCGACAAAATCTGCAGGCCCAATCTGGATCTCGAACGCAATTTAACATCCGGATTCTGGTGGTCCTTCTCGGGCTGTCCATTCACGTATTTCTCCGGATTAATGTAAATTACAGTTCCGATGAATTTCCCGTTTTCTTCCTTCACTTCAATCTTTGAAGTTTTTGTATCATTCCACCAAATACCGGCAATTTTTTGCGCTTCCTGCGCAAACGCTTGTGAAATCAGCAAGCTGAGAAATAAAACAAATCCAAATCGTTTCATAAGAAAATAAATTGAGTTAATAAATCGAATGTATAAAGGTTCTTGTTTAACGTTACACGGCAAACCGCACCCGTTTTATAAGCTTGTTTTGTTCAGCAATTTATAACTATTTTTTGAATATGATGCTACTCCTGTTTTAGTTTTAACTTCCGGGCAGCTGTAACTACGAACAACAGTTATTCGGAAACCGATCTGATCCCGGCTTATCAGTTCGAAAATTTTGAGCTTACCCTGCTAGAATATTACCATACGGTTGTGGGTGAATCCAATCATTTCGGGGATTTCCTTCAGCAAAAATCTTAATTTTAAAAGGTCTTTCTCCATTCCACTTCGCCTTTCTTTTATTTCAAATCCGGATACCAGCAAGAGTTTTGTTATTTTTGCCGCTGGAATAACTTTTTAAAGAAACAACAACATGGCAAAAATAAACTGGAAACCCGGAACCATGATTTACCCGCTTCCGGCGGTATTGGTGACCTGCGGAGAAACACCCGATGAATACAACCTGATTACGATCGCCTGGACCGGTACGATCAGCAGCGACCCGCCGATGTGCTATATTTCGGTTCGTCCGGGCCGGCATTCGTATGAAATCATCAAACGAACCGGCGAATACGTGATTAACCTGACCACCGAGGAGCTGGCCCGCGCAACCGATTGGTGTGGATGCCGCTCAGGTGCCAAATACAATAAATGGAAGGAAATGGGATTGACTCCGGCGCCTGCCACCATCGTAAAGGCACCGATTCTGGCCGAAGCCCCTGTCAGCATCGAATGCAGGGTAAAAGATATTGTTGACCTGGGTTCTCATCATATGTTCATCTCTGAAGTGGTCAATGTAATTGCCGACGATCGTTTCATTGATCCTGAAACCGGAGCTTTCAGCCTGAAAAAATCGAATCCGCTTGTTTATTCACATGGTCATTATTTCAAACTGGGTAATCCGATCGGGAAGTTTGGCTGGTCGGTGGAGAAAAAAAAGTCAGCCCCACCCAAACCCTCCCCGAAAGGGAGATAGCCTCCCCCAAACCCCCTCCAATAGAGGGGGCTTAAAAAAAAAGAGGACAAGAAACCAACAACTATCTACGTAAAATGAATGTCAATAAATAAGGAAAAATATGTCAAAAGATAAAACTCCGCATACCGATTCCCAAAGCCCCCTCCTTGGGAGGGGGTTGGGGGAGGCTTCCAACCCGTTACTCCACACATTTCCGGGTATTCACGAAACGGCGCCATTTAATTCAGTTAAGATCGGAAATTATTTGCCGGCTTTTGACCATGCCATCGAAGAAGCGAAAAATGAGGTTCAGAAAATTATTGACAATCCTGATGAAGCGGATTTTGTCAATACCATTGTGGCACTTGATGTGGCAGGTGAAAAACTGGAGCGGATCAAAGCTATTTTCTTTAACCTGAATTCGGCAGAAACCAGCGACGAAATGCAGAATATAGCACAGGAAGTCGCTCCTAAACTTTCCGATTTCGGAAATGATATTACCCTGAATGAGTCACTTTTTGCCCGGATCAGGGAAGTCTTTAATCAGCGGGAAAACCTGGATCCGGATACCGAAGCATCAACCCTGCTCGAAAAAACGTATCAGCGGTTTGTTCGCAGCGGCGCCAATCTGAATGATACGGATAAAACAAATTACCGCGAAATAACGAAAGAATTATCACAGCTGGGCCTTAAATTTCAGCAAAATGTGCTGGCTGAAACGAATGCTTATGAATTGCTGCTTACCGATGAAAAAGATTTAAGCGGACTTTCGGATTCGATTGTTGAAATGGCTGCTCAAGCGGCGAAGTCGAAAAACAAAGAGGGCTGGCTCTTTAACCTGCAATACCCGAGTTATGTTCCATTTCTGAAATATGCTGACAACCGTTCGTTGCGTGAACAGCTTTTCAGGGCGTCAAGTTCGAGAGGAAACCACGGTAACGGGAATGACAACAACGAACTAGTGAAACGTATTGTGGAATTACGGATCGAAAAAGCACATTTGCTGGGTTTCAAAACGCATGCTGATTATGTCCTTCAGGAACGGATGGCCGAAACACCTGAAAAGGTGACCCGGTTTTTAGAAGATCTTCACCAGCAATCGAAACCTTTTGCGGTGAAGGAATTTGCAGAAGTTCAGGAATATGCCGCGCTGGCGGGTTTTGAAGGTCGGTTACAACGCTGGGACTGGGCCTTGTATTCCGAAAAGCTGAAATCGGAAAAATATAATTTTACAGAAGAGGAAGTAAAACCTTATTTGCAACTCGAAAAAGTAACCGAGGGTGTTTTTTCACTGGCCAGGAAACTTTATGGTTTGCATCTGAAAGAAAATAAGAACATCGAAGTTTATCATCCGGATGTGACTGCCTATGAGGTTTACGATGAAGAAAACCGGTTTGTAGCCGTTCTGTACCTTGACTTTTTCCCGCGCGAAGGCAAACGTTCCGGTGCATGGATGACCGATTACCGCTCACAATCCAATGTCAACGGGAATTCTGTTCGGCCACATATTTCGCTGGTGACCAATTTCTCCAGGCCGACAGATCATACACCTTCATTGCTCACTTTCGACGAGGTCATCACTTTTCTTCACGAGTTTGGACATGGCCTGCATGGCATGTTGTCGCAATGCCGGTTCCCCGTAACTTCAGGAACCAACGTATACTGGGATTTTGTGGAGTTGCCTTCGCAGATTCACGAAAACTGGGCATACGAAAAAGAATGGCTCGATCAGTTTGCCGTTCATTACCAAACCGGTGAACCTTTACCCGAAGAGCTGATTCAAAAAATAAAAAAGGCGCAGAACTTTCAGGCTGCATACATGATGGAACGCCAGCTGAGTTTCGCGATGCTCGACATGGCATACCATTACCGCGAATTGCGGGTTAATGAAGATCTGAAGGAATTTGAAATGAATGCCATTGCTTCCACCGATTTGTTTGAACCTGTCGATGGTAGTCTTCAAAGTACAGCCTTCTCACATATTTTCTCAGGAGGTTACGATGCCGGCTATTACAGCTACAAATGGGCTGAAGTGCTGGATGCCGATGCGTTTTCGGTCTTTCAGGAAAAAGGCATTTTCGACCGGGAAACAGCAGACTCATTCAGGAAAAACATTCTGGAAAAAGGAGGAAGTGAACATCCGAAAATCCTGTATAAAGCTTTCCGCGGACAGGAACCATCAGCTGCAGCCTTGCTGAAACGAAACGGACTCGTTGAATAAATGAGCAGTTTCAGATAAACATGATGGCCATATTCATAACCAGGAAACCGAGCAGAAATCCGGCGTAAACCTGCCAGCTGGTGTGTTTTCCCAGGATCAGTCTTGCTGTACCAACCATTCCGGCAACCAGGATGAGGAAGGTTAAAATCAGTACCGGATTTTCCTGAAGCCTGAATGACAAGGCGAAAAAACCACCGATCAGTCCGCCAACCGCAGCCGAATGTGCACTGATTTTCCATCCCATGGAGATGATCAGCAGGGCAATCTGGACAAGGATGGAGGCGATCAGAAAAAGATTATAGATGGGGAAGACAGGCAACCGCTGAAGAATCAGATAACCCAGGTAATAAAAGATTGAACTTAAAATAATCGGCAAAACCCGGTCGGTGCTTTTCTCCATGCTGATATCGAACTTTGGATTTAATGCCAGCAGTGTGATGCTGAGAGCAGGTAAAACACAGGTTGAAAGGAAAACCACCAGGAGGATATACTTCTTCACGCTCCAGGGCAGAATGGCGAAATAAAAACCGGAGTTAAAAAGAAGCAGGAATCCCAGGGTGGGAATCAGCAAAGGATGAAAGACAATGGAAGTGACACGGGCAATACGGGGCAGTATTTTATTCATATTAAAGTTCTTTTCTCATCCGGGCAACCGGAATGGAGAGTTGTTCACGGTATTTGGCAACGGTTCGCCTGGCCACGAGGTACGATCTTTCTTTCAGTAAAAGTGCCAGTTTTTCGTCAGTTACCGGGTGGCGTTTGTCTTCATCGTTGATGCATTCCTGGAGAATGCTTTTAATTTCACGGGTCGAAACTTCCTCGCCGGTATCGGTCTGCATGCCTTCGGAAAAGAAATATTTCAACGGATAAATCCCGAAATGTGTCTGAATGTATTTACTGTTTGAAACACGTGAAATGGTCGAAATATCGAGACCTGTGATATCGGCAATGTCTTTTAGAATCATTGGCCTGAGCCTGGTTTCATCACCTTCTTCAAAAAATTCCTTCTGGAATTTAATGATTTCCAGCATGGTCATCATCAGGGTTTGCTGGCGCTGACGTATCGCATCGATAAACCATTTTGCCGAGTCGAGTTTCTGTTTCATAAAGAGCATGGCATCTTTCTGGTCTTTGGATGCCTTGGCCTTTTTTCCTGAATACGATTTCATCAGGTTGAGGTAGGTGCCGTTCAGCTGAAGGTCCGGTACATTTTTTTGGTTCAGACTGAGCTGAAGTTCACCTTCCAGGTTGTCGAGCAGGAAATCGGGAACAATGACCTGGTTCGATTTGCTCATCGGATTGTAATACGAGCTGCCGGGTTTTGGATTCAGCTTCAGAATTTCGTCGATGGCTTCTTTTAATTCTTCTTCGGTGATATCATATTTCCGGATAATTTTGTCGTAGTGTTTTTTCGTAAATTCCTCAAAATTATTCTGAAGGATTTTGGAAGCCAGGCAAGTTGAATCTTTTCCTTTTTTTCGCATGATCTGAAGCAATAAACATTCCTGCAGATCGCGTGCGCCGATTCCCGGCGGATCAAAATCCTGAATGATTTCCAGGTACCTTTCCAGATCTTCAAGTTTAATTTCAAGATTGCGGTGGAATGCCAGGTCGTCGGAAATGGAAAGCAGATCACGGCGCAGATAACCGTCCTCGTCGATATTGCCAATGACATACACAGCGATGAGTTTATCTTCCTCATTCAGGTTGGTCAGTCCAAGTTGTTCAATCAGTGAATCGTGGAAGCTGACTCCGGAAGAGTATGGCATATCGACCTGTTTGTCGTCTTTCGAATAATTGTTGGCTGCCAGCCGGTAGCTGGGAATATCTTCATCGTTGAGGTAATCATCGAGTGAAAACTCATCATCCGACTGTGAATCATCCGAATCATCGCTGTATTCTTCGTCCGAATCATCACCTTCAATCAGTTCCAGTATCGGATTTTCTTCCAGTTCGCTCTTGATTCGTTGTTCCAGCTGAATGGTTGGAATCTCCAGCAACTTGATAACCTGTATCTGTTGCGGTGAAAGTTTCTGTAATAATCTTTGCTGTAAGCTAATTCTCTGATCTGCCATTCTGATTCAACTTTGCCCAAAATTAAGATTTTTAATCGAATCATGTACCTTCTGCCTCCAAAAAGAGCGATTTGCAGCGTTGACCACCAGGACTGGATTTCCCTGTTTTGAAATTAACCTGTTGTTTAAGAATCAGGAGCCGGAATAACTGTTGTAGATCAATCCTTTTTTGCTGAGGGATTTTCGCTTTTTTTGTTTGTAGAAAGGCAGGTATCCCCAGTCATTGGTATACTTTTTACTAGTCCTGAAGGGGAAGAGGCACATTCCGAAAGTTATCCCTGTAAAATCTGAAAATGAGGGAAAAAAATAGGACAGGACATTATCCGTGCCGATATACGTCTGCCCTGAAGCCCATTGGTAAAGAATGGCAAATGGAATGTTGAAGTATGAGTTACCGATTATTGAATATCCGGTGCTGACCGAGAGGGTTTTGTTAACATCATAATTTGCCGTCATCGAAAAACTGTTGTGGTTTAATCCTTTGGCATATTTAAAACGATCAACTATACCCAAATTGAGAGTTGGGTTTATCTGATATTGTAATCCGGCATATAAAGTGACTGGCAACGGTTTCGAATAGATGAGATTATCAATCTCGATATTGAACAACTTGGTAATAGAATCAGACAGTGACGTTTTATCGTATTTTTTGCTTAGGATTGGAAGTCCATTCTTATTTATGGCCTCCGTAACACTATAGCTGGAGAATTGATATTTGCTATTAAAAAGCAGTGTATTCTGATTGTTCTTCCATTTAATCCTGCCAACATCAAGTATACTGGCCGAAAGCGCCAGATCAGGAGTAATTTTATATTTAAATCCCAGGTCAAAACCCATTCCCGAATTTTTAGAATTCATCAGATAATTGGCTACAGTAAAATTATCAGCCAGGTTCAGTTCGACAAGAAGTCCGTTTTTAAGAACATCAGCGACAGGAGCAGTTAATCGCATTGGTCCGGATGTTTGCAGATAAAAATTGTCAGCTTCCCGGATCACTTTTCCTTCCACTTCCGAAAAAAGTGATGATTTTCCAAAGTATAGTTTTGCGCGTACACCAACAGACAACTTGCTTTTGAATATTTCCCTGGCATATCCCAGGCTGTATTCGCGGTAATGAACAGCATCTACGGGAAAGTATTGCGGCTGATCAATCACTATCGACTGAAATTTGGGACTCATTAAAAATTCGGAAAACTCACCTTGAAAATTACCCAGCAATTGAGCGTTTTCCTTTATACGAAAGCTAAATGCACCGAAATCCGAATTGTATCCAATATTCAGTAAGGTGCTTTCAATATGCTGGTAAAACAGCCCCCCATTAATCAGATTGTTAAAAGCGCTTTTTAAATCTTCATCAGGTTGGTGCCCACCCTGAATTAAATTGATGATATCCTTTATATTTTCCTGATTATTTAAGCCAACACTTACTCCGGAAAGAGGGAAGAAGCTAAAAGTGAATTTTTCCTGGGAACTTAGATAGGCTGGATTTAAGTTCGATGTGTTATACTGATCTTTGGTATGGTAAAAAACCAGATTCGATTGGGCTTTCCCAAATAAAACCAGTATTAGCATCAAAGCCAACAGGACTACTATTCGTTTACTATTTGCTCCAGGCTTCATGAATCAGGAGGATATTTACGGAAATCAGATTCAGTTTGTGATTCATAAATCTGTTGATAAGGTAGACTTCTTTTTCCCGTTGTTTTGATTTTATGTTGCTTAAAACGATGAGCCCAAACGATAATTTATTTTTAAAAAGGTTCCTGAACCTGCCTTAATATGGGCTGGCTGTTAGAACAAAGGAATAATTTATTTATTAACTTCAATAATTTTGAATGAAATAAATCATTGAATGTCGTTTTTAAAATTCAGCGTTTTTAGGTGTTCTGGGGAAAGCAATTACATCGCGGATGTTGCCCATTCCGGTAACAAACAAAATGAACCGTTCGAAGCCAAGGCCAAAACCACTGTGAGGGACAGATCCAAACCGCCGGGTATCCAGGTACCAATCCATTTCATGAACCGGAACATGCATTTCTTCCATGCGTCTGACGAGTTTGTCGTAATCTTCCTCGCGCTGTGATCCTCCGATAATTTCGCCAATTCCCGGGAAAAGCACATCCATGGCAGCCACCGTTTTACCATCGGCGTTCTGTTTCATATAGAATGCCTTGATTTCTTTCGGGTAGTTGATCAGGATAACCGGTTTTTTGAAATGTTTTTCCACCAGGTAACGTTCATGTTCACTCTGCAAATCGGTTCCCCAATCAACCGGGTACTGGAATTTGCCTTTTTTATAGGGTTTCGAATTTTTCAGAATGTCGATAGCATCGGTGTATGGTAAGCGAATGAAATCGTTCTCCAGAACAAAGCGGAGTTTTTCAACCAGTTCCATCGAACGCTCATCAACAGGCTTGTTTTTTTCTTCCTCCTGAAGCCGTTTGCTCAGGAATTCCAGGTCGTCCATACAATTTTCGAGTGCATAGGCGATCTGGCTTTTCAGAAAATCTTCCGCCAGATCCATGTTATCCTGAAGTTCATAAAAAGCCATTTCGGGTTCAATCATCCAGAACTCAGCCAGGTGACGGGCTGTATTGGAATTTTCGGCCCGGAAGGTTGGTCCGAAAGTATAAATTTCACCCAGGGCAGTCGCTCCAAGTTCACCTTCCAGCTGACCTGAAACAGTCAGGTTGGTTGGTTTTCCGAAGAAATCCTGGGAATAATCAACCGTTCCGTCTTCCAGTAGCGGTGGATTCCGGGCGTCGAGTGTTGTTACACGAAACATTTGTCCTGCACCCTCTGCGTCTGAACCTGTAATGATAGGTGTATGCAGGTAAACAAAACCTTTGCTGTTGAAATAACTATTGATGGCAAAAGCCATGGAATGACGAATGCGGAAAATGGCGCTGAAAGTAGCTGTGCGGAAGCGTAAATGGGCATTTTCGCGTAAAAATTCCAGGCTGTGCTTTTTAGGCTGAATAGGGTATTTATCCGGATCAGCTTTTCCGTAGATCACAATCTCAGTCGCATTCAGCTCAACCACCTGTCCGCTGCCCTGAGAAGCAATCAGTTCTCCGGTAATTCCAAGAGCGGTACTGGTGTTAATATCTTTCAGCAATTCTTCGCCAAATTTTTCTACATCAGCAACAACCTGCAGATTGTGAATGGTTGAACCATCGTTCATTGCAATAAAGTTGACATTTTTACTGCCTCTTTTGGTACGTACCCAACCTTTAACAACCACTTGTTGTCCAATTAATTCGCCTTTCAGGATTTCCTTTATCTTCAATCGTTTCATGCTGTAATGTTGTTTGCTGATTTTTAAATGCGTACAAAAATAGGTTTTTCTGTCTTAAATCACCCCGGCGCCTGACAAAAATGAAACGGTCAGCTTAAAACTTAAGATTATTTTTAATCGATTCGATCCGGGGCAGGAGTCTGTTCCAGGTTTCCCCGGGTAATTTGGCTCCCATCACTTCAACCACATTTCCGGCAAGCAGTGAACCAATTTTCCCGGCTATTTCCAAATCGAAATTTTCTGACAAAGCATATAAAAAACCTGAGGCGTAAATATCACCGGCGCCGGTCGTATCGATACTTTTGGCTGAGATGGGATCAATCCGGATGACCCGTTCACCGGTTTTAATCAAAGATCCCAAGGCTCCGATTTTTACAACGGCGATGCGGCACATACCGGCTATCTCAGTCAATGCTTCTTCCGGATGTTTGCCCGTCAGTGCCAAAGCTTCATCTTCGTTTGCAAAAACGATGTCGACATATTCACGGATCATACGATGCAAAAAGTCCAGGTTGGCTTCCACGATATTAAAGCTTGCCATGTCGATCGAAACGAGCAGCCCGTTTTCTTTGGCTGTTTTCATGGCTGCCTCGATGAGTGTATGGTTTTGAACCAGGTATCCTTCGATGTGCAAAATTCCGTAATTGCGGAAGATTTCCGGAATCATTTCCTCAGCAGTTAATTCCAAGGCTGCTCCCAGGTATGTACCAAAAGTACGCTCCGAATCTGGGCTGATTAATCCGGTTGCATGCCCGGTTCCTGTATTGCTGTAAAAAAAATGGGTACTAATCTTATTTTTTTTGAAATCTTCAAGGTAAAAATTACCGAATTCATCGTCCGAAATTTTACCGATGTAACCGCACTGACCACCTAATTTGGCAATTCCGTGGATGGTATTGGCCGCTGATCCGCCCGTTTGAATAATTCTATGATTATTTTTTGTACCTTTTTTTATTTCTTCTGAAATAATTGCATCGACCAAAGTCATGCTACCTTTGGGAAGGCCAAAATTTTGTAATACAGAGTCATCGGTAATATTAATCAAAACATCGATGAGGGCATTTCCGATTCCGAGAACTGATTTTTGGCTGTTTGTTGCGTCTTTAAATGTGTCCATGAAATTTTTTTATGCAAAAATATTTTTTCTTTTCGGAAAAGCTACTATTTTTGCAACGCTTTTAAGGAAAGGTTTTCCAATAAAGCTTTCAAAATCGTATAAATTCCTCAGTAGCTCAGTTGGTTAGAGCGGCGGACTGTTAATCCGTAGGTCGTAGGTTCAAGTCCTACCTGAGGAGCAAGACAAGGTCAGATGAAAATCTGGCCTTTTTTTTCTATTTTCGGGTATGTTTTATATCTTCATACTTTACTCCAACTCAGCAGATAAATTTTACATCGGTCAGACATCAGAAATTGACAGACGATTGTATGTGAAACACATCGGGAACCGGCTGGCAACCAAAACGTTCGTGCAGTCCAAAAACAGGCCTGTTTCAACGGATATCGGGACAGTTTCAACAGACAAAAAGATCGTGTCAAAGGTCGTCGGGACTATGTCAAAGGTCATCAGGATCGTGTAAGGCCTTGTAACAGCTCATCGGGAGGGAGCAGGAGTTAATCGGGAACATGAACTTGAAGGTTTGATCAGCCGGATTGAAGAAACTCAACAACAGACCGGTGATGATAATTCAGGAATTGTCGTCGCGAAAAAGTTGAAAAAATAAATTCTGTCTAAGAAAACATTTGAGATGGCTTCTTATTTATTTGCCTGGGCCATCCACACCAACGACGAGTTGTTGCTGGCCAGGGTAGATTTTCCGGTTTCTGAGCTGCAGAATATGCGTGATTCACAACTCCAACTGGTCAGCAACACGATTTTAGGCCTGGGGCGCTCCTACCTGGAATCGCTTACCGAATACGGTATACGTCATGACTAATTCAGTATATAGTTATTTCCGTGAATTCATCACTTGCTGCTTAAATGAAAATTCACCGTAGCAACTCGTTCAAATAACAACATACGATACTGGCATCCATTTTTGTGTTGAAAACTAGCTCAGAAAATGCAATTAACAATAAAGCTTTATTTCTTTACTTGTTGTAACTTGCCGTTCATTTATATCAGCATTCAACAAAA
>JBBSBP010000042.1:0-39089 GCA_038251165.1 Bacteroidales bacterium
AAACAAGCACAGTGCGATCGAATCAAACATCAACGAATTGGAACACCGCGGGCTAGACCGTTGCCCCGAAAGGGGTTACGCACATTTTAAAAGGTACATCGCATTGGGTGTGTGTGCCTACAATCTCAAGAAAATTGGAAAACAAATCTTGAAGTTGGAGCGGGAAGCACTTGACGTGGGCGTTAAGCCAGTCAGAATAGCTGCTTAATATAATTGAATAAAGAAAACATAAATATTAAACATGAAAGGGAGAATTATGCCCAAAAATTGAAAAATTACAACGAACCCTCAATTTTAGGTGGTGAAAATCGCGCCAACGTATCAGCAGGATTAAAAAATTATGGAGTGTGACCGAAAAAGTCGGCCTATCTTATATAATTATGTACAGCCATCGAGAAAATGGGTTGTTTTCTTAATGACACTATATATACACAAATCCAATTCACACAATTGGCAATGATATTCTTGCATCCGAAATAACGATAAGAAACTTCGAATCAATTTATAACAATACAAATGATGATAATAAAAAATGGTATAATGCAGTCATTGAACAACTAAAAAACAATCGTGGTAGATTTATAAATCGCAGTGAGGACAATATGACACGACTCGATTCAATAACAAAGAATCCAAAGAAAGTTGCAATTTTAATTAATGAGAACTGTGCAAGTGCAACCGAACAATTTTTGCTTACATCCCAACAAAGTAAAAAAGTAATATTGATGGGGCAACCTTCTTCTGGAACGCTTGATTATTCAAATGTCATGAAAGTCAGATGTCCATCTCCTGATTTTAAATTATACTATGCAACCACAAGATCAAGAAGATTACCCAAATATTCCGTTGACAAAGAAAAAATCAAACCAGACATTTATTTAGAATACAATCAGGATTGGATTAAAGAAGCTGTAAATGAATTAAAAAAGCTCAAATAGTCGAACTGTGTCAAACTGTCATTCACAAACTGCTAACTGAGACTGGAAACTGCAAACTGCAAACTCTTCTACTCACCAATCCGGTATAAAAACTTATCAGTCCGTAAAATGATATTGTCGCGAACAATGGCGGGAGTGGCTTTAAGCATTCCATCCAGTTGATTTTCGGCTACCAATTGAAAAGTCAGTCCGGGTTTTATGATGTAGGTTTTCGCTTTGACACTGAACAAATAAATATTTCCGGAGACATACAGAGCGGAAGCAAAAAACTGATCCTTCAGTTTGGTTTTCCAAATTACTTTGCCATCGCGTGCGTTGAGACAGGTAAGGTCGCCACGCTCGTGAATCATATAAATCAGGCTGTCCACAATTACCGGAGTCGAAATTTGTGGCACATCCTCGTCCGCTTCCCAGGGAACATGCGTTTTTGTGACATCGCCTTTTCCGGTTGGATCGACGACCAGCAAACGGGCATAGAAATTCCCACTTTCAGGCAGCATCCAGCCCGAATTCACGTAAACCAAACCGCCGTAACTCAAAGGCATACTAACCGTTGAATCGTCGCCGTAAAAAACCTGCCAGATTTCCTTCCCGGTTTCGGCTTCATAGGCAACACAAACCTGCGAACCATTACTGATCAGTTGGTCAACCCCATTTACATTGACCACAATTGGTGTGCAATAAGCCTTTCGCGATACAGGCTTAATATCCTTGTAAAATTCCTGCGGACGTTCGGTTTTCCAAACGGTCTTCCCGGTTTGCTTATCGAGCGCAATCAAATACTGCACATCGGTTCCTTCGATGTGAAGGATCAGCAGATTTTTATAAATTATTGGCGACGAAGCCGCGCCTTGCATGTGATCACAATTCAGATTGGTGCGGGTCCAGACGATTTCGAAATTCTGAGTATTGATGCAGGCCGTTCCGTAAGTACCGTAGTGCAGGTAAACAAAGCCATTCTCAATACAGGGTGTCGATGTGGCGTAACTATTGGTTGGATGAATATGCTGAACCGAATCAGGTCTGAAAAGCATAAGTTCTTTCAGTATTTTTCCGGAATTAAAATCAGTACAAACGGCAAACAATTCATCTCCGTTTCGGGTAGCCGAACTGGTCCATATCTGATCACCAAAAATGACCGGTGATGACCATGCAACTCCCCGGATTTCGGTTTTCCATAAAATAGCATTGTTTTCGTTCCATTTCAAAGGGGCATTCAGGCTTTGTGAATGTCCGTCCAGTTTACTTCCCCGAAGGTGTGTCCAGTTTTCCTGTGCTTTTACGGATAAACTGAATGAAAAAAGAAGCGCTAAAAGAAAAATTACAGATTTGTTTTGATTCATGGTTCAGGTTTTCAGGAACAACGAAGATGAATATTTTCCAACACGTCAACCAGAAGTTTCCAGAATTTACCAACCGTCTCCGTATTGATTCGTTCATCAGGTGAATGGGCTCCAAGTATGGTAGGGCCAAAGGATACCATGTCGAGTTCTGGGTATTTTTCGAGGAATAAACCACATTCAAGACCCGCATGAATGGATTTGACTACCGGATCGTTTCCGAACAGTTTTTTATACGAATTAGCTGCAATTTGGGCAACAGCCGAGTCCGGATTGGGTGTCCAGCCCGGGTACCCGTCGGAATGTTCAACTGAGGCTCCGGCCAGAAGCATAACTGATTTAACCATTTCAGCAGCCATGTATTTGCGGCTGTCGATTTCGCTCCGTTGGCTTGTGGTGAGTACAATGTTCAGGTCATCTTTAAATTTCACCGAAGCCAGGTTGGTTGAAGTTTCAACCATACCAATCATCCGGCTGCTCATTTCCAAAACACCATGCGGACAGGCGGCAATCAGTTTAAGCAACCGTCCCTGTGTATCGGCATCGATGACCTGTTTGGGCAGGTCAACCGACTGATGAAGCATCATCAGTTTAGGCTCAGCCCGCTCAAATTCAAACTCCATTTCCGAAGCAAAAACATTCCATTCAACAATGAGATTTTCTTTTTGTGAATGAGGAACCACAACCACTGCAAAAGCCTCACGTGCAATGGCATTCCGGAGATTGCCACCGTTAAATTCAGCTAAATGCAAATCGAATTTCCGGTCTGCATCCGTTAAAAAACGGTTCAGGATTTTATTGGCATTTCCCCTGTTTTTATTGATATCGTCGCCCGAATGCCCACCCATCAGGCCTTTTACCTCGAGTTTAACAGCGAAAGAACCGATTGGTAAAGCCTGTGGAGTATAACTTAATGTTCCTATGGTATCGATTCCTCCGGCACATCCGATAAACAATTCGCCTTCGTCTTCTGAATCCAGGTTAAGTAAAATATTTCCGCTCAAAAAACCGGGTTGCAGTGCAAAAGCTCCGGAAAGACCGGTTTCTTCGTCGACTGTGAACAAACATTCGATTGGCCCGTGTGATAAATCAGTCGCGGTAAGAATGGCCATTTGTGCAGCGATGCCAATTCCATCGTCGGAGCCCAGTGTGGTACCTTCGGCCCGTACCCATCCGTCATCGATAAAAGGTTTGATGGCATCGGTTTCAAAGTTGTGCTTTGTTTCACTGTTTTTTTCGCAAACCATATCCACATGCGACTGTAAAACAACCACCGGATCCTTTTCACGTCCTGATGTGGCGGGTTTGCAGATCAGCACATTTCCAATCTTGTCCTGACTGACTTTCAGGTTATTCTTCGCGGCAAAATCATGCAGAAAACGAATGATTTTTTCTTCTTTTTTGGATGGCCGTGGTACCTGGCATATCTCTTCAAAATAATTCCACAAAGGTTGCGGAGATAAATCTTTTAAACGCTTCATAAGGTCTTTTCTTTGATTGTTTAAATGTATCTAAAATACCCTTCTCCTGAAAAAATAAAAGCTTCATTTCCGGAAAATGTTAGTTTCGCTTGGTTTTCAGGCATCCTATCTTTCCGGAAGTCGCGAAATTGATGAATAAGAAATAACGAAACCCTGACAAATGCCGCTGAAATGGGTATCGAACATCATCTTGGCCTGACTTGTGATCCGGTTGCCGGACTGGTTCAGATTCCATGCATCGAACGAAATGCATTTGCAGCAGAGCGTGCTTTGGCTCACAATACCTACGCGCTGATGTCCGACGGCCGTCACCGGATCAGTTTTGACCAGGTAGTGGAAACCATGTACAAAACAGGGAAAGAAATGTCGAACTACTACAAGGAAACAAGCCGTGCGGGATTGGCGCTATATACTGCATTGCCAAAATGTTAGTGATCAGTTTCAGAATTTCTGAAGCATTATTCCTTATTGTCCTGAATAAATTGATTGATTATTGGTTCTGCCTGTTTAAGGTCCGATTCCCGTATGAAAAGGTCAATTGATGAAGGAAATCCTCCTGAAAATCCGGCAAAAACTCCTGATTGAAAGTCATTTTGGATAATTGCCGGTATTCCAATTGCATCCAGTTCTCCTTTTAGAAGTACTACTGATATTTCACTTCCTGTAAAAACCTGAACAAGCTGAGTTTCATTTTCCATTTTTTGCATTTTAAATTCTGTTTCCTTCTCCTTCGCCTGTTTTCCTGATTAATTGTATTGCCTGAAATAATTGGTCAGTTTTTCGGTCAGCTGATTAAAGATGGGTTTGGTAAAGAGTACAAACATGTCCTGTGCCGAAGGTGGCATCAGCACGTTGTTATTTACGATGTTGATCAGGTTGTTATCCAAAACTTCCTTATCGCCCACAAAAACACCGTACTTGTTTTCCCAGGTAAACTGCCCCGGTATTTTATCGGTAAACACAATTTTTTTGGATTGAAAATCAACAGCTTTCAATTCCAGAAGCCCACCAGATCCAACCTGGTCGGTCACAATTTTTATTTTACCTTTTTTCGGCACCATTCGGGTTCGGGTGGCAACCGAATCCCTGCTTATTTTAACCTGATATTTTTCTTCAACATTACGCGAAAGATCTTTTTCTTCCTCAAAATGAGCTGGCCGGCCGATAAAAAAATCGTAGAAGCCCATCTTCAAAACCATATCCGGATATTTCAACCTGGACTTTTCGGCCTCTTCCGGAGAAAAGAACTGTACAAAATCTCTTTCCTGGAACTGCTGGTTGAGCATCTGGAAAACATTGTCGTAAAAAAACTGAGCCGAATACTCGTATTTCCCGTTAACGGGAATTTGTTCAACCACTACTTTCAAGGTGGCTAAATCTTTCGATTCCAGCATTTTTTGTTTTGTATCCCGAAAACCACGAATCAGGCCATCGGCATTTTGAAAATGAAAAAAAGCTTGTTTTGCAGCATCGCGGGTTTTCCGGCTCAGGGCATCCATTCCGGCATCATAATATTCCTGGGCCGCACGATTCTGGACATCAGCCATTTCTGAAGTATAGGTTTTCGGTGAAGGCACCAGGCTTCGTGCAGCCGGTATCCGGCGAATTTCAGCCGAAATCTGGTTGACCGTCTGCATGATTTCAAGTGTCCGCTTCCACTTAAAGGGGTCATTACCTGTTAATGTTTTATCTATTTCCTCCTGGTAATAGGCAACAGCCAACGGGTAACCTTCGCGAACCACCTTCGTGGCTTTGCGGTTATCGGGATCGTTGCTTAAACGATTGGCCGCTTTGGTGATGGCCTCGTAATAATTACCCTGCTGCAATGCCTTTTCGCCTGTCGAACAGGCATTCAGAAGTAAAATACTTCCGATCAGAATGAAAAAATGTTTTCTCATAAATCTGTTTTTAACGGTCCTGAATTTAATTGTTCAGGTAAAAGTATAAAGGTATTCTGAATTTTCACCAGGTACAAACCATTTTTACATCCTGAAAATGACTTCGCATGACCACTGATCACTGTTTATTGGTTTTCCAGGCGTTTGGCTTCATCCCAGATGACATCCATCTCGGCCAGACTCATCTTTTTCAGGTCTATGCCTTTTTGCAGGGTCTGGCTTTCGAGGAAATTAAACCGTTTGATAAACTTCAGATTCGTCCGCTCCAGGGCAGTTTCAGGGTCAATGCCATATAAACGGGCAGCATTCACCATGGCAAAAAACAGGTCGCCAAATTCACCTTCTATTTTATCCTGATCAACCAGGTCAATTTCGACGCTAAGTTCGTTGATTTCTTCCTTCACCTTATCCCAGACCTGTTCGGGGAACTCCCAGTCGAACCCTACCCCACTGACTTTTTCCTGAATCCTGTTTGCTTTGATTAAAGCAGGCAAGGCGGCAGGAACACCTTCCAGCACATGTGTGTTTCCACCTTTTTCCTTCAGCTTAAGAGTTTCCCAGTTCTGTTCAACTTCCCTGGCATTGGCTACATTTACTTCGCCAAAAACATGTGGGTGCCTGTAAATCAGCTTTTCATTAATCGAATTCAAGACATCGGCCATATCGAAAGCACCTTTTTCGGACCCTATTTTTGCATAAAAAACAATGTGCAGCATCAGATCGCCCAATTCCTTTTTGATTCCGTTCAGATCATTATTAAGGATGGCATCAGCAAGTTCGTATGTTTCTTCGATGGTGAGTTTCCGGAGCGATTCGAGCGTTTGGTCCTTGTCCCACGGGCATTTCTCGCGCAATTCGTCCATGATCTCCAACAGCCGGGCAAAGGCTTCTACTTTTTCTTTCATTTCAACAGTTTTTCAATGAAGCCCAAATTTAGAATCTTTATTTTTAAAAGGAAGCTATAATCGATAAACATTCAGGTAAGTTAATGCAGGAATCCAGGATTTATTCATTCCGTAATCTGCCCGCAATATATTGGACAACAAGTTTCAGGCAATACATCACACAAATGACACCTCCAAAAACAAAAAGGTTTCCCAGAATGAATTCATATCTTTCATTTGTTGTTTCAGGCAAAACATGGGTAACTGACCGCTCTGCAGTATGCCCTATGGTTTGGGAAATACCTTCCGGAGCAGAATTGGCTGACCAGATAAACCATAAGCCTATTGCAGCAGATAAGATGCCAATACCAAAGGAAATTAAAAATTTCTCTTTACTGAACTCTTCCGGATCAAAATTTTCGCTGTCAGTAAATCCTGTTTGTTCAGGCGGGCTGTGTTTGCCAAAATCTGAATCATCTTTTTGTTCAACATTCATAAAATTCTCCTTTCTGATTATTTTACAAAATTTAACCCGTCAACAGGTACAAATTATCGCGTGAACAGTTTCTGATTTTTACCGGCAAATAAATTTAAGCGTACCGAAATAATCCGCTTCAGTTTCATCGTTTCAGGAAACAAAGATCAAAAAAAAAGCAGGTTCCCCAAAGAGAACCTGCCAGAAATTCAGTGATTGTTTAGATTTATTTGATCAGCTCGAAACTGCGTTTAACGAACTTATCCAAATCTTCGCCTTTCAGCATTCCGTTGGCAAGCAGCGCCAGGTCAACCAATTGTTTGGCCAGCTTGTTATCCTTGCCAAACGAACCCAGTTTATTCTTTTGTTCATCCTGCAAGACAGTGATTGCCTTTTCAAGCTCTTCCGATTTCTCCTTCACTTCGGTTGGAATCTCCTCGTCTTTTTTATCTTTTTTCAATTTATCAAGCTCTTCCTTTTCCGTTTTAACAGCCTGAATATTGTTCCTTATGACTCCGAGGTCTTCTCCGATGCTGGCATCGCGGTCTTCGAATATTTGCTTCACCAAAGGATGAGATGTATTCACCACCAGGTTCAGGTTTTCGGGAAGGTCTCCATAGAAACTCATACCTCCCTGCATCTGGCTCATATCTTTCATCCGACGCATAAACTCGTTACGGGTAACTACTATTGGATTACTGGTTTCGCCCAAATCCTTAAAGTCAATGATGAAACCGAAATCTTTATTCTCCGGACAAACAGCTTTGAAGATGGGGCTCAGTTCATTCTTTTCTTCCCAGCTCAGGTCATGGGTTGAATGATCTTTGGCAATCAGGTGTTCAACAACATCCGAATCAACGCGAACAAAGCGTTTGTTGCTGAATTTCTGCTCCAGTTGATTTATGAGCGGAGTAGCCAGCACATTATTCATGACCAGAACATCGTATCCTTTATTTTTGGCAGCCTGAACAAATGAGAATTGTTCCTCCGGATTGTTTGTGTACAAATAGATCAGGTTATTTTCCTTATCCGTCTGCTCGCCTTTGATCAGGGTTTCGTATTCCTCCATGGTAAAATATTTACCATCCACATTTTTGAACAGGAAGAAATTCAATGCTTTTTCGTAGAACTTTTCATCCGTGAGCATTCCGTATTCGATGAACATTCTTAAATCATCCCATTTCGATTCAAAATCTTCACGTTTTTCGGTGAACAGCTGTGCCAGACGGTCGGCCACCTTTTTGGTGATGTGACTGCTTATCTTTTTTACGTTTGAGTCACTTTGCAGGTACGAACGTGAAACATTCAGCGGGATATCCGGAGAGTCAAGAACTCCGTGCAACAAGGTTAAAAATTCAGGAACAATACCTTCAACCGAATCGGTTACAAAAACCTGGTTGCAATACAGCTGAATCTTGTTTTTCTGTACCTCGAATGAATTTTTCAGTTTCGGGAAATACAGAATACCAGTCAGGTTAAACGGATAATCGACATTCAGGTGAATGTGGAAAAGTGGTTCTTCTGCCATTGGATATAACTGACGATAAAAATCAGTATAATCTTCTTCTTTCAGATCTACCGGCTTTTTAGTCCAGGCAGGAGCCACATCGTTAATTTGGTTATCCTCGTCGGTTTCCACTTCTTTGCCGTCTTTCCAGCTTGTTTTTTTGCCAAAAACTACCGGTACCTGCAGAAATTTGCAGTATTTATTCAGGATACCGGAAATCCGTGCTTTTTCCAGAAATTCTTCCGAATCGGAATTGATGTGCATGATAATATCGGTTCCAACTTCAGCCCTTTCGGATTCTTCCAGAGTGTATTCCGGACTTCCGTCACACTCCCAGCGAATGGCAGTCGCGCCTTCCCGGTAGGATTTTGAAATGATGTCAACCTGACCTGAAACCATGAATGAGGAATAAAATCCCAGCCCAAAATGACCGATAATGGCATTGGCATCGTCTTTATACTTTTCAAGAAACTCTTCAGCTCCTGAAAAGGCAATCTGATTAATGAATTTTTCAACTTCTTCAGCTGTCATCCCGATACCGTTGTCGGAAACCGTAATGGTTTTGGCATCCTTGTCGATTTTAACCTCAACTCTGGCTTTGGAAGTATCACCGGAATAGTCGCCCCGGCTGGCCAGGGTGCGTAATTTTTGAGTTGCATCAACAGCATTCGACACAATTTCGCGAAGGAAGATATCGTGATCGGAATACAGAAATTTTTTAATTATGGGAAATAAGTTGTCACTGGTTACACCAATTTTTCCTTTTTGCATTGTATTTATTATTTTAGTTAAACATTCAATTTGTTGTGCATCTTTTTTTTCAAAGACTATACCACGACTTAAAAATGACTTTTTGTCACCGAACTTGACAGAAAGCTTATTTTTCAGGTGACAAAAACTGATATATTTCTGCTTTTATATGACGAAAAGGGCGTATTTTGCAAGGCATTTTTGAACCTGTTGAATACCATGACAAAACTTGAATCTTATTTTGATCAGTTTAGAAAAGAAATTGTTGGCATCGATCAGCATTTCATATCGCCTTATGGTGAAAAAAAGATCATTTATGCCGACTGGCTGGCAAGCGGACGGCTTTATAAACCCATTGAAAAACAGATTTCGGATATTTTCGGGCCTTTTGTCGGGAATACCCATTCTGAAACCAGTGAAACCGGGGCGCTGATGACCCATGCGTATCACCAGGCGCAATTAATCATCAAAACGCATGTGAACGCCGGACCAAACGACATTATTATTACTGCAGGATCGGGAATGACGGCGGTTATCAACAAGTTTCAACGAATGCTGGGATTGAAATACTGCGGTCAGGTGAACCATACAGGTTGTATTGTTAAACGTGAACGACCTGTGGTTTTCATCACGCACATGGAGCATCACTCGAATCACACCAGCTGGTACGAAACCAATGCCGATGTGGTGATTATTGAACCGGGTCAGGATTTACAGGTCGATCCGGAAAATCTTCGGAACAAACTCGAAGAATACAAAGACCGTCCTTTCAAAATCGGTTCATTTACTGCCTGCTCCAATGTAACCGGAATCCGCACACCGTATTACGAACTGGCGCAAATCATGCACGAACACGGTGGCGTGGTATTCATCGACTTTGCTGCTTCAGCCCCATACGATACGATCGATATGCACCCATCTGATCCACTGCAAAAACTGGATGCCATCATGTTTTCGCCTCATAAATTTCTGGGTGGCCCCGGATCTTCCGGAGTCCTGGTTTTTGACCAGTCGATGTACCACAATCCGGTGCCCGATCAACCGGGAGGCGGAACTGTTGACTGGACCAATCCCTGGGGTGAATACAAGTATGTCGATAATATTGAACTTCGTGAAGACGGCGGTACTCCCGGCTTTTTACAAACGATAAGAACTGCCCTTTGCATCAGGCTGAAAGAGAAGATGGGTGTTGACTCCATTCATCAGCGCGAGCGTGAAATCCTGAAACTGGCCTTCGAAGGACTCGATCAGATTCCCGACGTAAAAATAATGGATAATGATCACCGGGACCGAATGGGAGTGATCTCATTTTATGTGGTTAAAATACATTACAACCTTATTGTCAAGCTATTGAATGATCTGTATGGGATTCAGGCACGAGGAGGCTGTGCCTGTGCCGGAACATATGGTCATATTCTGCTTGAAGTAAGTCATGAATTATCGGACGAAATTACCCACCGCATTAATGAGGGTGATCTGTCGTTAAAACCGGGATGGGTTCGCTGGTCGCTGCATCCAACCACAACGGATGAAGAAGTCAGGCTATTTATCCATGCACTCCGCGATATCGTTGGGAATCACGAAAAATATGCTGAAGATTACACTTATTTTCCCAAAGAAAACATCTTCAGACACCGGGAAGAAAATACGTATTCAGCGGTGGTGAAAAATTGGTTTGTTTTATAAATCCGGAATCCTGTTCATTCATTTACCATCGGCAAAAAACCATAATCTCTGCTATAGCGTAACATTTGAGTGGAGTAATCTTCGTCGTACCGGATCAACACATCGGAGGGAGTACCGGAAGGGTAAGTCAGAATTTCATATACAGGATTAATAAACCCTGCATAAGGTGCCAGATCAAGCTTTTTAAAACGTGCCAGAATTTCATCGTGCAAATGCCGGTCAACCTTTACGGCATAATTTTCAACCAGATTCCGGGCAGCTTCCAAATCACCTTCCGATTTGATTCGTTGTATCTCCCTGAGCAGCTGTCCGAATAACCGGCGCAAAACCAGGTAGTTGTTAATTCTGACATAGGTTTTATCCTGCGAAGTGAAGAATTCAACCACATTTTCGGCTTTCCCGGCTTCATAAACCCAACGGGCAATCAATTGCCTGTTCCTCATGTGCGACTCTTCAATGTCTTTTCCCGGCTCAATGCGGGTCAGCTGGGTCAGAAGCCCATTGCGCAAATAAGCATCAAATTCAGCTTTTGCAGCATCCATGGAAGGAATCAGTCCCAGCCTGATCAATTCTTCATCCATAATGTAGTATAGGGCAAAAAGATCGGCCCGGGTTTCTTCAATGGTTGAATAATAATTTTTCAGGTTGTCCGTATTTACTCCTGCCCTGACTTTACCGGAACCATGCCCCAGGCATTCATGCAGGTCGGTGTGCAGGTTTCCGGCCAGATAACCAAAAGTTCCGGCGCGTTCAATTTCTTCGGACGAGGCGGCAAATTCTTCCAGCATTCCATTATTCATTGAATCGAGGAAATAAGCCTTCGTGATATTTTCAACGGTCACTGATTTGGAACCATGCTGTTCGCGAATCCATTCGGCATTCGGCAAATTAATCCCGATTGGTGTGGCCGGGTAACAATCACCGCCCAGCATAGCCACGTTGATCACCTTGGCGCTTACACCTTTAACTTCCGCTTTTTTAAATTCAGGATCAACCGGTGAATGGTCTTCAAACCACTGGGCATTCCCGCTCATAATCCGGGTGCGTTCGCTGGCCTCCTCATCCTTATAATTGACAATCGACTCCCAACTACCCTTTATGCCAAGAGCATCTCCATAAACTTCAATAAAGCCATTCACAAAATCCACCCGGCCTTCAAGTTCTTTGGCCCAATCGATACTGTAAAGATCAAAATACAATAAATCGCCGGTTGTATAATACTGGATCAGATTTCCGATGTACTTTTTCTGAATGTCATTCTCCGCGTATTCAACAGCCTTATTCAACCAAAAAATGATTTGCCCGATAGCCTGACCATATTTGCCATTTAGATTCCATACCTTTTCTTCCAGTTTGCCGTTCATTTTAATCAGCGTTGAGTTGAGACCAAACGAAACAGGTTCAGGGCCTGCAGAATCTTTTAACCCAACATAATATTCTTCCGCTTCTTCCTGACTAACACCGACATAATAATTATTGCATGACGACCGGATCAGGTCCTTTTCTGAATCCAGATTAACACGTTTAATTTCCTTTTCCGGATTAAAAATAACTTCCCGGATTTCATTCCTGAAAGCATCTATATTTTTTCCTGAAGGCACATTAAAATCCGAAAAATCTGATTGAGCAACCAAGGTTTCAAAATCGGATTCCGTAAATCCGGGTGAAATTTTTTCGGTTGAATAGTGATGATGGATTCCATTGGAAAACCAAACCCTCTTCAGGTATATTTCAAATTGTTTAAATTCCGGATTTTCGCGTTTTCCGCTGTATGTTAGTTTAATTTTTTCGAGCACAGCCCGGATGCTTAAATTATACCGGTTATTCTGATCCCACAAAATATCACGGCCACAAAGCGCGGCCCGGGAAAGGTAATAGATATAAAGTTTTTTATGCAGATCAAGACTTTCAAATCCGGGAACATCGTAACGCAGGATTTTCAGGTCAGCAAATTTTTCGGCAAAAACATCCATGTTAGATTTCTTTATTGATTTCTTTAAATTTTTCTTCCAGCAAATCAGCCCGTTTAATCGAAATCCGGAGCCAGTGGAGCAACAGCTTTTGCTTTTCAGGTTCAGTCAGATGCCAGTCGATTGATGTATGATTCCGTAGCTGGTGCGTGAGATGATGCAGGATTACGGCAACCGAAACAGAAACATTCAGGCTTTCAGTAAAGCCTGCCATCGGAATTTTCATAAATTCATCGGCTTCCTGTTTCGCTGATTCGGTTAATCCCGACCGTTCAGTACCAAAAATAAAAGCTGCCTTACCCCTCTCCAGGTCGAAATTCTCCAGATCAGCATCATTTTCATGCGGGCTGGTAGCAATGATCCGGTATCCATCCTGCTTCAATTTCCGGATAGCGCTTACAGTATTCATGTTTTCCTTTTTGTACCGGTTAACAGCAACCCAGTTCGAAGCGCCCTGCACAACATCCGGGTTTACCTGAAAAGTATTTCTGTTTTCAATTACATGAACATTCTGAATACCAAAACAGTCGGCAGTTCGCAATACCGCGCTGGCATTCTGCGACTGGAAAATATCCTCCAGAACAATGGTAATATAATTGGTTCGGGATGAGAGTATTTTATTGAATAAAGCTAATCTTTCAGGAGTTACAAATCCGGAAAGAAACTGAATTAACGGAGTATCCATGTCATTTTTTTGGCTGAACAAAGATAAAAAAAAGGGACGCATATTAATTATGCATCCCTCTTGTAAATTTTTTCAGGAACAATACTAGATCGTATCAGCTAATTCAGCACCTGGTTTAAATTTAACAACCTTCTTTTCTGCAATGTTAATCGTTTGTCCTGTTTGTGGATTTCTTCCGGTTCTTGCGCTGCGTGAAGCAACAGAAAAAGAGCCAAATCCAATCAGAGCAACTCGATCGCCATTTTTTAAGGCATCAGTAGTGGAATCCACAAAAGCGTCAAGCGCTTTTTTTGCATCGGCTTTTGTTAAGTTAGCTTTGTCAGCAATTGCATCGATTAATTGTGCTTTGTTCATAAGAAAACATGTTTAGGGTTTAAAAAAAATATCTGATTAATACTTCATTCCTGATTGGGATCAAAAGAAGGCAAAAAAATTAAAACCTTAATAAAATCAATGCTTTCAAATGATCATTAATAACAAGTCACTAAATTCCTAATTCTGATTCAAAAAAACAACCCTTCGCTGAAGTTTTTTTAAAAATTATTTTATTGTAATATTTTGCAAATGCTTTCGCAATTAAAAAAAATTGTTCTACTTTTGCCACCGCGTTTGGAGAGATGGCAGAGTGGTCGAACGCGGCGGTCTTGAAAACCGTTGACCGTGTGAGCGGTCCGGGGGTTCGAATCCCTCTCTCTCCGCAGAACTTAAAACCCTGAACCTCAAAAAGGTTCAGGGTTTTATATTTTACATCAACTTTCGAAACACAGCTTGCAAATTCATATTTCCAGGTTATTTTACCCATTTTTCACAAAACTTTACCGGAGAAAAACAGCTACAAACAAGTCTTACAGACAACAAAACTGATCCAATTCTGAGATTCTGAACTAAAAAACCTGACAATAAATTTAACTGAGCTGTCAATTCCGAAACGTCAAAAAACAACCGAAACGCAGATTATGAAAATATGAAGCTCTTTTTTTCGGTGTTTTGTTCTGGAAAAACGATCACCAAAGCCAGGTATTCTGAATCAATACATCACTCAATTTCATATTTAATTATTTATAAATTATTCTAACCCCGGTCAAAAAGCCTGACTCAATTGAAAAAGATTTTTTTTATCGTTTGAATTATTGATGAATTTGAGTTATGGATCCTATTTATTTAACATCAGATGCACATCGAAAACCGGTATTGAACAATGAAGTTTCCAGGGTGTTTCCGGCTCTTCCTGTTGAAGTGAAACTGTCCTCTCCACTCTGATCAAAAAAGAAAGAACCGCCACGAATTACCCGTAAGTCAGGATTATTCTGAAAAGGAATGGTATTCCCCGGATAGGGCTGAAATACATCGGCACACCAATTCCACACATTTCCACCCATATCAGTTAACCCGCAGTCTGTTTCTCCATAAAATCCCACAGGTGACGTATTTTCAAATCCATCTTCGCCCTGTTTGGCACTCAAATCAGTTCCCTGCCATACGTTTGCCATATATTTGCCATTTACAACAACGGTGTTGCCCCAACTAAAGCGTGTATTGCTTTTTCCACTGCAGCGGGCAGCATATTCCCACTCAGCTTCAGTTGGCAAACGTTTGCCTGCCCAGGCAGCATAAGCATTTGCATCGTTCCAGCTGACGTGGGTTACCGGGTGATTATCCGCAGCCGGAGGAGAATTTTTGCCAAACGGATTTTGCCAGTTTGCCCCGGGAACCAACATCCAGCCTGAAGTGTTAAAATCAAACACTCCGGAATCGCCAAAATTATCTGCCTCCGTTTTGTAACGGGTTGCCTCAATGAACTGTCGAAACAGGGCCACCGTAACCGGAGATTTATCCAATTTGAAGGATTTCAGTTCAACCTGATGAACAGGCTTTTCCATGGCAGTACCTTTCTCTGAACCCATCATAAAGCTACCTCCCTCAAACAACACCATTTCAGATCCTTTTACAGGCACAGCTGCAGTATTTTCTGAAAGCGGCTCTTTTTCAGTATCTACAGCTGTTTTAACCTGAGGGCGGCCCGAGCAGGCATACAAGACTGCGATTAAAGCAATTACTGCGATTTTCTTTTGCATCAGCATAATTTTATATTTAATTTCAATATGTAAATTTATCATTGTATTACCAGTTTAATTCCATGGTCTGTTCTTTTTTCAGGGAAATCTCCTTTTTCTCATTCCCGTAATAAAGGGTTGTTTTTCCGGTGTATTTAGCAAAAATGCTGACTTTTTTAACCGATTTATTGCTCCAATCCATCGATACTACGAAACCTCCGCGGGTACAGATTCCCTTTACTGAGCCACTATCCCAGGCATCGGGTAAGGCAGGAAGCAAACGAATTTCATTTTCGGACGACTGTACCAGCATTTCGGCAACAGCTGCTGCACCACCAAAATTACCGTCGATCTGAAATGGCGGATGAGCATCAAATAAATTGGGATAAGTCCCGCCTCCCCTTTGATAATTGGTTTTTACACCATCCGGCTCAACATATTTTAATAATTCACGGTACATCTTGTAGGCATGATTCCCATCCCACAAGCGTGCCCAAAGGTTTATCCGCCATCCTTTCGACCAGCCAGTTGTTTCATCTCCCTTAATTTCGAGTGTTTTCCGGCAAGCATCAGCCAGCTCAGGAGTTAAGGAAGGAGAAATGTGGTTTCCGGGAAAAAGTCCGAACAAATGCGATTGATGACGATGCTGAGGATCCTGATCTTCCCAGTCGTAATACCACTCCTGAAGATTTCCTTTTTTGCCGATCTGGTAGGGATGCAGTTTGTCCAAAGCCAACTCCAGTTTATTTCTGAAACCGGCATCCGTATTCAGAACTTTTGATGCCTGAATGGTTTGCAGAAAACATTCGCGGATCATTGCCAGATCGGCTGTTCCGCCGTACAATGTTGCACCAACATGACCATCAGGTGTAATGTAAGTGTTTTCAGGAGAAGTAGAGGGGGAAGTAATCAGTTTTCCGTGCCCGTCTTCAACGAGCCATTCCAGGCAGAAAAGTGCGGCTCCTTTCATCAGGTCATAAGCTTCATTTTTCAGGAATTTAGAATCGTGCGTAAACTGGTAGTGTTCCCACAGGTGAGTACTGAGCCAGGCGCCGCCCATGTTCCAGCAGGCCCAGTTGGGATTGCCGGTTCCAAAATCGCCGACCGGGTTGCTCATGGCCCAGATATCCGAGTTGTGGCAGACAGTCCAGCCATTCACACCATAAAAAGTCTTTGCGGTTACTTTCCCCGTAACAGCCAGAGTTTTAATGAATCCCAGCAAGGACTGATGCATCTCCGAAAGATTGGTATTCTCGGCCAGCCAGTAATTTTCTTCGGCATTGATGTTGGTCGTATAATTGCAGCTCCATGGCGGACGAATGTGAGGATTCCAGATTCCCTGCAAATTGGCCGGAACACCCGGGGTACGCGAACTGCTGATCAGCAGATAGCGGCCAAACTGAAAATACAAAACTTCCAGATTTTTGTCTTCTTTTCCTTCGGCATAACGTCTCAGCCGTTCGTCGGTTGGCAGATCGGGAGCATCAGTCGGTCCCAGGTTAAGGCTGACACGATTGAAATAGTTCTGATAATCGGTCCGATGTGATTTTTTTAGCCGGCTATAGGATTTCGGGAGTGCCTTTCCCAGTTGATTTCCGGCCAGTAATCCGGCATCCAAACCTTCCGTGGCCGGATTCTTGTCGAAACCGTTAAAACTGGTGGCAACCGAAATAAAAACCAAAGCTTCGGTTCCTCCTGAAAGACCAACCGAGTGATCGCCTGTCGTTAAGTTTCCATCCTTGTTTTTAATTTCAACTCTTGTGGCAAAGCGTGTTCCTTTGTTTTCATCAAAAACAATGGCATCAGGACGGGCGCCGCGATAAATTGGCTCCGTATGAACCGGTGCATAACCATTCGCCTGAAGGATATGATTGAATACCGACACGGAGTTTTTCAGCTGACTTTCGAACCTTACACCGAAGTTTAATGCTCCGGGACGGCTGCTGGTCAGTTTAATCACCATCACCTGATCGGGATAGGAAACAAAATACTCACGGGTAAAACTTACACCGTTCACCTCGTAACTGACATTCGAAACAGCTTCCGAAATATTCAGTTCACGGCGGTAATGCTGCGCTTCACCCTCATGATTAAAATCAAGGAAAAGAGTTCCGAGAGGCGCATAGGATTCGGAAAACCGTCCCTGGATTTTTCGGTTCAGCTGATCGGCCAGTTTGTAGTCTTCGTTTTTTAAAGCTTGCCGAACAGCATCCAGGTTTTTCCAGGCCTCCGGATTCATATTCGGATCAACCGGTTGACCTGACCAAAGTGTGGCATCATTCAGGTAAATCTGATCAGATTTAACGCCTCCAAAAACAGAGGCTCCCATTTTGCCGTTTCCGAGGACCAGGCTTTCTTCAAAATACTGAGCAGCCTGCCGGTACCACAAGGTGTTCGCCGATTGTGCCATACCAAACTCAGTACCAAAGAGAACCAGGATAATAGCCAGCAGGTAAACAGGTTTCTTCATGAACATTGGTTTAGTGTTTCAATTTTTAAAGAAACAGATTTTTCATGGAAAACCCTCGCAGTATCCTGACTTTTGAAGGGGGAAAATACGAAAAAGGTTCTGAATGCCATTTCTTTTACTGGATAGAATACCTGATAAGGCAGGATTCAGGAAATTTGGGATCAGGCTGTTACTTTTTATTAAAAATGTACCTGAAGCCTACCGACAACGTGTTTGTTATTTCCATTTCGTTCAAAACATCGATCATTGGATTGTATTCTACCGATTGTATTCCCGTCGTAATAATAATTCACCGCGAACTGTGACTTTCCGGCAAATGTTAAGGTAATCAGAAAGATAAAAAGTAAGGTTTTTTTCATATTAAATGGCTTTTAGGTTTGTTTTAAGATATAAATCCCCTGGTTTGTACAGAACCAGATGTTGTTCTGCGGATCAACTTTTACGGAA
This sequence comes from Bacteroidales bacterium, assembly GCA_038251165.1. Taxonomy (GTDB): domain Bacteria; phylum Bacteroidota; class Bacteroidia; order Bacteroidales; family Prolixibacteraceae; genus Aquipluma. The sequence continues at coordinate 18,586 of JBBSBP010000042.1, forward strand.
TAAATAAAAGCATCAGGTATCTGTCCTTTCTCTGACCGGTGCCAATCCTTTCCATCAAAAACAAAATAGCTTTCATAATCGCCCTTTAAGCTGCCCTGAACCCAGATATAATCGCGCTTATCTACAAACATTCTGTTAAAATAATCCATTTCAAAGTCTGCATCGATTTTTTTCCATTCCCCATTCTGGTATATTGATACTTCATTTTCATAACATCCCATACACGACGATAATGAATGGTCAGTAGCTACAACAACTTCCGATTTTGAATTGACATCAAGAGCAGCAATCCAGTAAAAAATAACGTCTCCACCAAGAACCTTCCAATTCTGATTTCTGTCAATCATGAATACTTTGGCCTCGGTTACTGTTCCCTCCGATGAAAGAAATACGTTCCCGTTTTTGTCAACTTTCAGGTCTATAACCAGATTCTGGTTGAGAATGGAATTTTCGGGAGTAAACAATTCAAACTTCTTGCCGTCGAAATGCATCAGACCACCAAGCTGATGCGCTGAACTGCTGAACCAGACACTTCCATCGGGAGCAGCTTCAACGGCTATAATCAAATCACGCGGGAGTCCAGCATTCTGTTTGGTATACCAGGTAAACTTTCCTTTGTAAAACAATGCCAGTCCACGATCTTTTGTGGCCAGCCAGACTTTACCATCGATGCCAACCGAAACATCCAGAATTTCAGAACCCACGTTCCAGGTTTCAGTGGTATTGCGCTCCTGAAAAATCAAATCAGAGCCTGCGCCAATCCAGGCATTTCCTTCAGAATCAAAATCCAGGCACGAAACCTTTTTACCTTCCAGAATCCATTCCGACACCTCAAAATTGACAGGGGAAAAACCGATGGTGGTTAATCCTTCTTTTTTGCAGGAAAAAAGAAATAATGAAATAAAGAGAAACAGGATTTTTCGATTCATTTGGTTTTCAGGTACTTTTCAAAAAACTGATCCTGTTCCCAGAGCAGGTGAAGAATGTTTTCCTTCGCTACATAACTGTGTGCTTCCCTGGGCAGTAAAACCATACGAACCGGAGCTCCGAGTCCTTTCAAGGCCTGAAAATAACGTTCGGTCTGCAGCGTAAAGGTTCCGGGATTGTTGTCAGCCTCACCGTGTACCAGCAACAAGGGTGTTTTCATTTTTTCGGCGTTCATAAACGGCGACATGGTATTGTATACTTCCGGAGCTTCCCAGTAATTTCGCTGTTCGCTCTGAAATCCAAAAGGAGTCAGCGTGCGGTTATAGGCGCCGCTGCGGGCTATCCCACAGGCAAACAGATCACAATGTGACAGCAGATTGGCTGTCATAAATGCACCATACGAATGACCACCAACAGCTACTTTTTTACGGTCGATGTAACCCAGAGAATCAACGGCATCGATGGCAGCTTTGGCATTTGCAACCAACTGTCCGATAAAATTGTCGTTGGGTTCGGTTTTTCCTTCACCAATAATCGGGAAAGCTGCATCGTCCAGAACGACATAACCTTTGGTCACCCAATATACGAACGATCCGTAGTAGGGAAACGTAAATTCATTCGGATTCGACGAAGTCTGACCGGCACTGTTTTTATCTTTATACTCGGTAGGATAAGCCCAAATCAGCAAGGGTAGTTTTTCCTTCTTCATTTTATCGTATCCGGCAGGCAAATACAAGGTTCCCGATAGTTCCACCCCATCATCGCGTTTGTATTTGATGACTGATTTTTCGACATTCCGGATGCTTTCGAACGGATTCGGAAATTGGGTTAAGGCCATCAGTGAATTTTTCTTTTTCAGGTTCCGGAGGTAATAATTGGGGTATTCTGTTTTGGATTGAATCTGTACCAAAACATCGTTCTTTTGAATATTCACAATGCCCAGGATTCGTTCAAGCTTGCCGGTATAGCCTGACTGATATATCCGGTTTGTTTTCAGGTTTTTTACATTAAACTGATCGATGAACGGAAACTGTCCTTCCCGGGTATACCCATCTCCGATCAGATACAGGTTGTCTTTTTCAATCAGTAATACATCACGTCCAAAGCTGTTTTTGTGCGTTTCAAACTGCCCCGGATCAGAATAAATATCCTGTGAATTCCGGCTCGAAATAACCTGTGGCAGCCGGGAAGGATCAGACGGATTAAACAAGTAGGTCCGGGTATTCCTTGTGTCATACCAATTATCGTATAAAACTGCCGTAGTTTCGTTTCCCCAGATGATTCCACCAAAACGATCGGTGGTTTTAGCCACCAATACCTGATCGGCAGTAAAAGGAGCATCCCACTGGTATACAGCATCACGGAGTTCAACTTTATTCTCCGGATTTCCCTGATCCAGAGCTTCGGCATAATAAAGCGTTGAAGGTTTGTCGCTGCGCCAGTTCATGTTTCGTTTTCCCAGCCGGACAGCCATAAATCCTTTGGGCAAAACCTCACTTAAAGGAACATCATTCACCAGGCTGATTTCATTTCCTGCCAGATCATAAACCACACTTCTGGAAGGGAACCGGTAAAATGGAACGATGTATGAAAAAGGTTTACCAACGGTTGTAATCATTAAATAATTTCCATCCGGAGAAAAGGTTTCGCCTGCATACATGGCTTTATCCTTAAACAATTCCGTTTTCCCGTCCAGGCTCATTTTGTACAATTCGGCAGTTACCAGTGTTTCAAAATTGGCTTCATCCGTTTTATTTTTCAGCATATCCGGATAGGTTCGATTCTGGGCTTTGGCCCCGTTGCTGTTTGAAATAATCGGACCTGCCGGCATTCCTTTTTTGGCATCGTTCAGACCATCACGGTTTTCAGGAATTGTCCGGACCAACAAATGCTGACTGTCCATAAACCAGCTGAAAGGTCTTCCCATGTTGGCATTGAGCGGTTTTTCAGAAATCCCCGAAGCAGTAGCTGTTTCAACATCCAACACCCAAAGTTCAACCGACCGGGCTGTGGTGTTGGTAAAGGCTATTTTTTTTTCATCGGGCGACCAGGACAAATTGGTTATGCGCGGATTATCAGGCAATCCCCGAACCTGAATGGGGTCGTGATCCTGAACTTTACGAACCTTCAGGTTTTTTAAATACGTGACTGAACTCGCAATATTGGTTACCGGATTAATCCGGAGGCCACCAAGCTGCAATTCTTCCAGGCTCAGGTCTTCCAGTGTCTTATATGTATTCTGATAGGTAAAAATCAGGTATTCTTTTTTTTCATCCATCATGACTCCGGGAGCTTTTTCGTAGTCAACGAGTTCCAGAATTTCAAGCGATGGGTTCTGATAATTCAGATTTTCCTGAGCTTTTACGAGCAACTGACTAAGTAACAATACTGTCATACATAAAAATAATTTTCTCATATTCATATCCATTCATTTAGAATCCCTGATAAGCAGGTTATTCCAATTTATTGAACTATCCATTTTCGAATCCTCGCTTCAAATATAAGCAGTTGTATTCATTTTTTTTACATTTATTCCAATCCGAAATGTTTTAAAATGCGCATAGCCCTTAAGGTATTCCAGCGGCTTGGGTTCCCCGGGATTTCCATATCAACATGTGTCTGCCCTGAATGTTTGGCCTGAAGCAGCCATTTCTTTTCAGGAGTCCGCTTTCGGACCAGCAGGTCCAGGGCATCGTCCATCCTGGGGTCATAACTGATCCGGGCATCCTGAAAATAATCGAGGGCTTTCATCACATCGTATCTCCAACGGCAGGGATACGAAAACCGTGTAAACTTTTCATCAATAATTTTACCTGTTTTATCTGATTTATACAAACGGTGTTGAAGAATGAATTCCAGAGATTCTTCTGCTATTTTCTGAAGTTCATCTGTTCGGTAATTGTAACCGTTCCGGGAATATTCCAGGATACCTTCCAGAACAGAGAGCGTGGTATGCAGCGAACTGTGGACCGCTCCCTTCCGGTTTGAGTGGCAGTTAAAACCACCATCATTCATTTGCTGCCCAGTCAGAAAATCACGGGTAGTCTGGTACTGAATGGAAACATCTCCCTCCAAAAGCCATTTGTATGGCAGGATCGCTGTTTAAAAGACTTTCATTTGTTGATTTCATTAAAAAATTGGTAAATTTTGAAAATTCTCATCCAAAAATCGCTCATTAGTCATGTGTCTTAAAGGTGCAACGTAGTTGCAAAATCTTTGTAATACGATACTGAAGAGAAGAACAAAAGCAGCGTAGCTGCGGCATCTTAATCGTACCATTCAAATAAAAACCGTTCATCATATTCAATTTCATTTTTCTGAAGAATAGATAAATATTCCTGTTTAAATGTTCTTTTTTTGTGATGTTCCGGCTGATATATTTCTCCAATTCTATACGATGGATTTCTTTAATCACATTTGCCCTACCTAAAACTGCAAAAACAATTTGCACATACATTTGAGAATAGGTATTTGTCCTATTTTTAAGATTTATATCGCAGCTACGCCGCTAAATTTGAATATTTTGTCAGTTTTTACAAAGATTTTGCAGCTACGCTGCAAATATCCACACTTAAACCTAAGTCACACCCATTATTGACTTTCCTGGTAGTAAGACAAACGGACAACATAAGTTGCCGCATCTTTGTAGTATAATGCTTAAAAGATAATGCATCTCCCAACAGATACTACTCAAATTTATTTTATCTGTTTGTGTGCTTCAAATCTGCCATTGAATAGAGTGAACTCATCGAAGTATCTTCTGTTTTCTTCCGATTATAAAATACAGAATTGCACCAAAAATATTAAAAAAAGCAATGATAATGATCCAGATCAATTGCATGTTTCCTTCAAATTTACTCCGGACAATATCGACAATGGCCCAAAGAGGAAGTAATAAGAAGAATAATGCGACTATTAATACAACAACCAATTCCTGTAGTCCGATAATTCCTAAAAGTGTCATAAGCAAAGATTTATAAGTCAGTGATTTGGAAAGATTAAATTATTACGAATATAATAAATACACAATGCAAATGGTTTAAATACAGATAGAAATTTAATGATAAAAAACGATACTGAAATTTTTAAATATGTATAATCGAACTTCTAAAAAACTTTTTTTGTTGAATGAATTCCAATCCCAGGACTGTCAATTAAAGTGACTTTACCGTTTACCACCTGAACGCCTGAATACGGATCATTGGCGATCAGCAAATTGCCATCCAGATCGGCCCAGTCTGTTTTGGGTGCAAGTTGTGCAGCAGCCGAAACTGCACACGAAGTTTCAGTCATGCATCCAATCATCACTTTCATTCCGATCGATCTGGCCAGGGTCAGCATCTGGTGAGCTTCACGCATTCCGGTGCATTTCATCAGTTTGATGTTGATTCCGGAGTATACTCCGTTTGCCTTTATCACATCAGGAAGGCGCTGCACTGATTCGTCGCCAACGGTGGGCAGTGGACTGTGTTCCGTCAGCCAGGCCATATCATCGATAGCAGTTTTAGGCATCGGCTGCTCAACAAAAACAACTCCTTTTTCCTTCAGCCAGTGAATCATGTCAAGAGCCATTTGTTTATCAGTCCATCCCTGGTTTACATCCACACAAAGTGGCACATCGGTTATCGAGCGAATGGTTTCAATCATTTCCCGGTCGGTTTTCTGACCAAGTTTGACTTTCAGTATCTTGTACGGTTCAGCTTCAGCAACTTTTTGCCGCACCACTTCGGGCGTATCAATGCCGATTGTAAACGAAGTGTTGGGTGTATCGGCCGGATCGAAACCCCAGATTTTATACCAGGGCTGACCCATTATTTTACCTGCCAGATCATGCAGTGCAATATCAACTGCTGCTTTTGCGGCACAATTTCCGGGCATTACTGAATCCACATACTCCAGGATATCATCCATCTGAAACGGATCGTTAAACTGACCCAGGTTGAGCGCAGAAAGAAATCTGGTCGCCGTGTCGATACTTTCGCCCAGGTAGGGTGGCATGGAAGCTTCACCATAGCCGGTAATCCCTTCAAATTCGAGGCTTGTAAGCACATCCGGCGTACTGTTCCGTGAACTGTTGGCCAGGGTAAATGTATGGCGCAGTTGCAGATCGTAAGGTATAAAGCTCAATACAAGACCTTTTCCGGAATATTCTTTGGATTTCTTTTTCATGGCAGCAAAAACAGTTTCAAATCCGGCAAAACCGGCAACAGCGGTCATTCCGGTTGTTCGTATAAAATTTCGTCGCGAATTCATTTTGTGGATTGGTTATTGGTTATTGGGTATTTCTCTTTTGTTTCAAGTTATCGGTTGGAGTGTACGACAAAATTTCCTTTTTTGATATATGCCAACCTTCAAAATTAAAAAGCTTTTACTCTTCCGTCCGAAAACAGGTACATCCTTTGATAAACTATTTCTCCCGGACGGGCTTCGCGTTATTCATAGACCATGTTGCTTAGGTTAAATAACAGAAAATAAGGTTTTTATAATTTTGATTTATAAAACCTTATTTCCACTGGGCAACCTTAGTAGTAAAGGAAAACCAAGAAAAATAAACCTTATTATCTCATTTTGCGATTTCATATTTGGATATTTTAGAATCAAGAGAATTTTGTTGTCACCCTATCGGTTGTAAAGCTCCTACTGTAAACATTACTCCACAATATTATGCGGTTAATCATTTTCCATTATACCAGGGATGATCCTTCACCCTCACAATTCCTACGCTATTCAGCGAATTCATAACACGACCGGCAGCAACAAAATCCTTCCGATCATTTTCAGCATTAAAATCCGGTGATTTGGGATTTATATTATTGATCCGTACCAAGCCGGCTGCATTGATATATTTGTCGTTTCCCAGGTACAAACCAACATGGGTAATTCTTTGTGCACTCCGGCCAAAAAAAAGCAAGTCGCCTGGTTCAAGGCTCGCTAACTCTTTAAAGTCGGGATGTTGACCATATCTGGCTTGCTGCGAAGCGTCACGTGCCAGAATAATTCCCTGCGAATAATAGGCTGTTTTGGTCATTCCTGAACAATCAACAGCTTTACACGAGGTTCCGCCCCATAAATAAGGCACACCCATCAATTGTTTGGCAACCGATATAATGTCCTTAACGTCTGGTTTTCTACCTGTCCATTCCTGATATGAAATACAATCTTTCTTTTTTACAAAGCCAGTCCGTCCATCCGGAAACCGGATTTGAAGGTATCTTTTTACTTCTGAAATCACTTCGAACAAATCATCCAATACCAAATCTGAAACATGTACCGCATTTTTTTTCGGAGCCGCAACCACATAACCATTTGTTCGATTAAAAACGAAGCGTTTACTTTTTTTCCACAGAATCATTTCCGCCTCTGCTTTTGGGGCAATACTCCTACCATCCACCCAACCAATATATTGATCGGGAGTTTGAATCCGGTACCAGCCATTCTCTTTTTCAAGCACTTTTAAAGGAGTTCCCATCAACGCCTGTGAAACCATTTCAGCCGGATGGTCTGGTCCGGAACGCATGTTGACTACCGAAAGGGTGACAATCGCCCATGTTTTCTCTCCCAAGGATTGTTCAGGCAAAACAATCACAGAATCGCCGTAACTGATTTTTAACAAGGAAAGAGAATCTAAGACCAACTGTTTGGCTTCAGGAAGATTTGTCTTGCCTTTTAAAATAATTTGCCCTGAAATTTCTGAAGAAACCAGGATGAATATTGCAGTTCGTTTATCAGGAGCATATTGGCTGTTCACCGATTCAATAACCCGGTTTGTAATTTTTAAATCATTACTGTCGGCGAATGCTCCTAAACAAAAAATGAGTAATGAAATAAAAAGTGAAGTACTAAATTTCAACATGATTTTGAACTTTTAAATTGTAACAACATTTGAATGCAAAGATTCGGTTTTTTCTTCATTCAGAGCATTTATTGTGTAGTTATTTCCTGAAATTTTGAAATCCTGATCTCCTTAAAATTTCATGCAGACTACCCTGCCACCCATCTCAGTTATCAATACATGATGTTCTCCAACCGGCTGAATAACATTGATTAATGCATTTGAAATTTTGTATTTCCATGCTACCGAATGTGTGTTTTTATCTATCGCCACTACAATTCCGCTGGTAGTTGGCACAAAAATCAGCCTTTTATTTTCAGTAATGGGCGAAGGAGCAATTTCATAAGCCAGATCAGCATGGCAATCCCAGGCTAATGTTTGTTGGTCAGTACGGGAATAAAAAGCCAGCACATTGCCTTCAGTCATATTTTTTACATAAACCAATTCACCGTCTCCGGATAATCCGATTGATTCACGGCAGCTGTATTTTCCTGAATCCCAGATTTCGGCACCGGTTTTGGCATCGAGGGCGGTCATGTGCCGGTCGGGAGCCACAATAAAAATCTTTCCATTGGCTGCAACCGTCCATACTGCAGCAGGCGAAAGCATGCGGTTGGCGTATTTTTCGCGTTTCCAAACAAGCTTCCCGGTTTTCTGGTCGAGGGCATAAAAGGTGTTTCCCCATGAACCAAAATAAATGTTTCCTTCATAAACCAGCGGTTTTGATTCAACAAAGTTTTTCACCTCATTAAATTGCCATTTCAACTGACCAGACTTCAAATCAATTGCCCGGAAAATACCTTCAGAAGAGCCTGTAAAAACGGTTTCCTGATCAATGGTGGGCGAAGCAACAATCGGGTTACTGGTTGTAAATTTCCATTTCATTTTTCCTGTTTTCAGGCTTAAACAGTATATATTTTTGTCAGTTGAAGCGCAAACAACCATTTCGCCGCCAATAGCAGGATTAGAGTATATTTTACCGTTCGTTTGATAGCGCCAGATTGTTTTTCCGGAGTTTATATTTATTGCTACAATCTCGCCTTTGGCATTGGCATAAACAGCTGTTTTTCCTGAACAGGTAATTCCGGTTCCGATATCACTGTTATCCTGAAATTGCCACTTTACTTTAATTTGCGGGTATTTGGAATTGACAGAAAAGTCAGGACGTGGCCATTTTGTGGTATCCTGATTAAAATTTCTTTTTCCCAATGGAATTTTGCACCACGAAGGATCGGTTTTTAATCCCGGAGTACGTTCGGCATAAAACAGGGTATCTTTTGTAACAGTAACCACATTGTAACCTCCGGGTTCATTTTTTGCCCGAAGGTTCGAACGACCCATCACACCGGTAATTCCTTCAAAATTGAACAATTTATTCGCATGTCCGTGTCCCAGTAAACTGACCTGAATAGTACGGGTCTTCAGCCGGTCAATCACCTCGTACCAGTTTGACAGCGATTCATCGAGCGGATAATGGTTGATAAAAATAATGGGCTGATCCGGATTTTTCATGTTTACCAAAACAGAATCGAGAAACACTATTTGCTCGCGGGGAACCAATCCTGGAGCCATGCGCATGTTGGGCCCGCTGGCTGTTCCGATAAATAAAAACCCGTTCTTTTCGAACGAAAAACATTCAGCACCGAATATGCGGACAAAATCATTGTTTCCGCTTTCCGACCATTTCGAATCGTGATTGCCGGGAGTGACGTAAAAGGGAATAGTCAGCTTGCTGAGCATGGATTTGGCTTCGAGGAGTTCGTCTTCGGAGCCAAATTCAGTCACATCTCCTGTAAGGATTACAAAATCAATGTTTTTTTGCAAATTAATATCCTCAACCGTACTTTTCAGGTCATCTGCCCCGGTACTTCCACCGACATGGGTATCGGTAATGTGGGCAAAGCGAAAGGTTTGGGCCTGCGACTGAAGGACTAAGAAGCAAAGAATAAGGAAAACAAAATGCCTCATCATATCGATTTTAAAAGTATAAAGGCTATCAAACAATTGATAGCCTTTATGAATTATTTACAGTTCAGAAGGATTAAACGACGCCAGGTCTTTTGAAATATTTCGATTCCGACCGGGGAACTATTTCTCCGGAAAACCGTTTATTATCTCCATTGGTCGGTGAAACTATGACATCAGCATAATTGCCTCCGTTTTTCATCGAAATTTCAATTTTTGCTGTAATCATAGAACCTTTACACTGCATTTCAATCCTGACATTTCCTTTTTTATCGACAACCTGTTTGTAATCAGAAACAGTAACCTTGTTGGTATAGCTGTTTCCTGCTACCATCTCGCCCTGAAGGAATACAAAATCAGTTTCATACGAAAGAAAATTTGCTTCATCAGTATTAGTCTCAATATTTCCATCACTTTTTTCATAAGTGTCAACTACAATAACAAAGTCGTTTGCCTCAATAGCGGCAACTGCCTTTTCGAATTGTGCCTTTGCAGCAGCTTCTTTGTCTGCTTTCTTATTTTGAGCAAAAGAAACTGTTAAAGTGATACAAATAAATGCGATCAACAAAAATGATTTTTTCATCTCCGTCTAGTTTAATGCAAACGTACTCAACCGGATAACCTGATCAGCATATTTGGCACCTTCTTTTCCATTCAGGTGAAAAATATAGTTTCTTCCTTTACCCAGCGAAAAACCTGTCGCGGTCCAATCGGTTAAGGCACCTGAAGAAGATGGGAAATGCTTCAACCGGTTCCCGGCAGCATCAAAAGCGACAAAGACCATTCCGGTTTCTGTACCTGACCATACTTTACCACTCTTGACCAATTTATAAGGGGTCAGTTTGGAAGCTTCTTTAAAGCCACACGATGCAATATCAATGTAAACATACGGACTGGCAGTTGTTCCCGCTCCCCTTCTTCCCTTCAGAAAAAGCGTTCCGTAAGGAGTTACACCATCGGCCTTATAAAGCAGGTTCACAAATTGAATATGTGTTAATGTATCAGCCCATGCATCGCTGGAAGGAAAAACATCGGCATCCTGAATTACCAGAGGAGCAGTGTTCAGATCATGAATAAAGACAGAATATTTTCCTGAACCAACAGCAAAGGTATTGCTGTATTGCAACACATCTTTGGTTGTCCCTTTAAAAGCTTCAACTTTCACACTACCCTGAGGAACCACATGATATTTTGCAGTACTGTTTGGAAGCATACCACCCAAAGCGGTTGAAACTTCAGAGACCAGCAAGTCGTTGTATTTTAGCCGTGTGATATTCTGTGTAGAGGAAGTAAGAACAGGAATATCATAAACCAACCTCACTTCTGCAGACTTTGACAAGTCAATGTCTGTGGTTCCAAATGTAATTTCATTTGTTTCACAGGAGACCAGTAAAAACACTGCTAAAACAGAAAATAATGTTAATATAGTTTTCATTATCAGTCGTTTTTAAAATTATTAATATTAATTACCAGGGATTGAAAACCATACCATAGAAGTATGATAGTTATCTGCGTCACCCGGGATAGGCAGAAGTTTCTGCAATGAAGGCAAATTCCACATATATTCCGAGTTATAACGCGGACGAAGCCTGTAACTTGGTGAGCCCTCATTGGTTGCGGCAAACTTGGATCTTCGGTTAACGACATCCGCTGCAGGAAGGTAGAATCCTTTATAAATCCTTGCAGGGTCAGAATCCAATTTATGGTAAACCACATCGCTTGTCCAGGAAGTTCCGGTAACCGGTATACCCCCGGCACCAACAACCAGATCATAATGATAACGGCGAAGGTCATTCCAGGTGTCTAAACTCCAGGGGAACAAGGCCACATACTTTTGCATCATGATATTTGAAAGTGAAAAGTCTGCCAGTGGCATATTGTTTACAAACTTACTGTTCAGATAATCTGAAGCCAAAGCACTGAATCGTGCTGCTGTTATTTTATCACCTATGACTGAAGTCTGTTTGTTTTTAGTGTTTTTCACAATTGTTCCGGGAACAATCAGTCTTTTTACAAAGTCCATATGTCCTGCAACTCCATTTTTGAAGGCAGTGAAAGCTTCTGCTTTTTGTCCTTTCAGAAACAGCGCTTCTGCTTTAATCAACTGTATTTCAGCATAGCTGGATAGAGGCCATGGCGCATCATCCCTGTAAAGCCACCTTCCTGTACCCGAATCTTCAACTTTTGGTGAAGTTGTTGATCCCCAGAAAGTACAAACAGCTGTATTGTTTAATTTTGTTCCTTCAAATTTGTAAGTATTCTTATTAATTTTATTTTGATCAACTTGCATCGTATCCTTCGTACCCAGCAGAAGAATGGCCCTTGGATCAAGTGTTGCGGTATCGGTTACCATCTGGTATGAACTGAGTCCTTCCAACGAACCTGCACTGTTGTAATTCGGGATAGTTCCGGTTAAAACCTGAACAATATAGTCAGACTGAGTGAATCTGTTGATCAGATTCCCTCTTAATACACCAAAGAAATTTGATGTAGTACTGACTCCCGTTGCCTGAAATGTAAGATTGGCATCGTCCGAAGCACTGGCAAATGATTTATCTGCACAAATGATTGCTGAATCCAGATATGCCGTATTTTTCTTTGACATGGCAATGTAGTTTCTGGCAAGCACTGCATAGGCAAACTTTTTCCATTTGGCTGCATCTCCCTGATAAATGAGGTCTGAAGTTGTTATACTACCCGGATAAACTGTTTTATCGGTCTTTTCCAGTTCAACAATGGCCTGCCGGGCCCATTTCCGTACCATTGAAAAAGCATACTCCTGGCTGTCATATCTGTGCGAAAGCAGACCAGGAACAAAAGCATCCTTTACAGGAAGTTCTCCATGTAAGGAGGCCAGAATATGCCACGAATAAGCTTTAACAGTTAAGCCGATACCGGCAAGTTTATACTGTTCAAGTTCACGTCCATCGTTGATAATATTTTCGATGTTCATACCCTGAACCCAGTATGTCATTCTCCAGCACTCTCCTCCTGCATCACTGCCAGAAAAGTACGAATGTGAAACTCCAAAATTGGTCACATAAGAATAATTGCCACTAAAATATTCACAAATTGGCGCTACTGCACGAAGGTCATAGGCAATTCCCTCATAGGCAGCGAGCGTAGGCCCCAACCGAAGAATTGGTGCTACCCAGTCAGGGGCGTCAACATTATTATTTACATCCAGATAAGTTTTAGTACAAGAGCTAATACCTATTACCAGAAGAAGGATGAATGATATTGATATTTTTTTCATCTCGTTAATTAATTAGAATGTTACATTTATACCAAAAGATATCCCTCTGGGGGCTGCAATTTGCATCATATCCTGACCAACGCCACCAGTACCGCCTAATGCAGCGGAGTTAGAGTTACCTACCACATCAATTCCGGAATAGTTGGTCCATACAAACAAATCAGTTCCTGCAGTGTAAAGTGAAACTGAAGAAATAAGACCCTTTGAACTGGCAGCTAACCATTTTTTATCAAGAGAATATGACAGTCTTAATTCTGCCAATTTCATGTAATTGATATTTTGCTCTATCCAATCGGGATCAGCACCGGAGTATCCATATTGCAGATCTCCCAATTTTACGCCAATCGTATTGGTTGTTGGAGTTCCGGTATTCTCATAAGTATCTTTCAATACTCCGTTGAAAACCACCGGAGCTGCGTCTCTTTGAGCAGCAGATTCCAGACTATAACCATTTTGCATCATATATCGCTTGGTGCCGTTCACAACAGATGCCCCAAATTTTCCATCCAAAAGCGCTGATAGTGCTAAGCCTTTAAATTTAACTGTTGCAGTAAAACTCGTAGCGAAATCAGGTTCACGATCTGCCAGGTAACTCCATATACCGGATACCAGCGGAAGACCTGAAGAAGGGTCAATCAATACACTGGCATTGGTATTTTTCTGATAATCCTGACCGGTTAAAGAAGTAATCGGGTATCCAACTTTAATACCGTTTCTGATATTTCCGGAGTTCCAGGTGTATGCATTGTAGTACTCACTTACATTTTCCGGAAGCGAAATTACGTTACTCCAATTCTTAGTTAAATTGAGCCCTGCATTAACCGTCCAGTTTCGGCTCTTTATAATGTCACCATCAAATCTCATCTCAACACCACTTGTTTTGAACGAACCAACATTCATGTTGTTCAATACAAAACCGGTAGCGTAACTCATACGGAAACCAGTAATGATCTGATCTTCTGAAAAAGTATTATAGTAGGTCATATCCACATTAAGTCTGTTCCTGAAAAGACGAGTATCCAGACCAACTTCCCATGTAGTGTTCATTTCAGGGCGAAGGTTCACGTTGGGACCGGTAAAACCATAACGATAACCGCCGTACGAGGTGGAAGTTGCTTCAAGTGCAGGATAAATGGAAAGTGGCGGAGCATCTTTACCTACCTGTGCAACAGAAGCTCTAAGTTTAATATAACTAAATGTTTCCGAATGTGATTTGATAAAAGGAAGGTCAGAAAGAATAAAACCAAAGTCGGCTGCCGGATAGAAATAACTGTTATTATTCACCGGAAGGGTGGATGACCAGTCATTACGCCCTCTAAGTGTCAGGAATGCCAAATTGTTATAGGAGAATTCAAACGAACCGGATACAGCCTGAAGACGTCTTTTAAGCGTTCTTGTAATGTTGACAAGAGTAGAAACATCGCAGTTATTGATTGACTGGAAATCTGCAACCATGAATTTTTCCCCGTGAACAGATAAAGTTTTTGAGCCTTGTTCAGTCTGGTGATAACCAACCATAGCAGATGCATTAAACTTGCCCAATTCTTTTTTATAAGTTGATATGACATTGATATTGGGATTAAATTCATTTACCCTGGATTGGTCGTATGAACCGGTACCTGTAGCAGTTGAAGACCACTGAGGGTGTCGTATGATCAAATAGGTAGTTGCACTTATGTCGTAACCCACCTGAGCACGTATCAACATATCTTTAATTGGGATAATGTTAACAACCATATTTGAAATAGTACGTTGGGTTTCTTCACTGTTTTTGTTTTTATACAAATCAAAATATGGATTTAATATGTCAATATCAACATACTTATCCGGGTAACGTATATCGCCCGCAGCATCCGTATAGTTTCTCATATCGTCGGTCAAAGGCCAGATCATGGCTCTTTGTAAAACGCCGCCTGTACCTTTTGATACCTTATCAGTGGTTGAACTGGAATAAATAAGAGAGGCCTCTATATTCATCCATTTGGAGAGTTTGGCAGTTCCTGCCACTGAAATATTATCACGGGTATATCCGGAAGTCGCTACTATTCCGTCTTGTTTAAAAGTACTTGCAGCAGCGCGGAATGTCATGGCCTCTGAACCTGCCTCGAAGGTCAGACTGTGCTTTTGACCGGAAGCTGTTTGGAAAAAGTTTTCGAGATTATTATAAAGTTGTGTACCCGGAGCATATTCTGCACCAAAGCGTCTGGAAGTATAATAGTTGGTGTTACCAAACATTCCGTTATCATATTTAGTCTGCATCTCAGGATAACGATAGGCTTTGTCAAAAGTGAACCGGTTGCTGTAGGAAACGATTCCACGACCGATTTTTCCTTTTTTAGTAGTAATAATGATGGCTCCGTTTGAAGCATCGCTCCCATAAAGTGCGGCTGCAGCAGCACCTTTCAGAACAGTAATGCTCTCAATATCTTCCGGGTTAAGGTCATTGCCACGGTTGGTGAAGTCCAGTTGACGGTCAGAAACTACAGGGTCAGCACCTGCCTTTGAGGCCAAACCTCCAATAGGATTAAAGGAAGAGTTGCTCATGGGCATACCATCAATTACATAAAGTGGTTGGTTATTGCCCGAAATTGAGGTAGCTCCGCGGATAAGGACAGAACTTGAAGATCCGGGTGTTCCGCCTGAACTGGAAATCTGCACCCCTGCAATACGACCTTGCAGTGAATTAACAAAATTTTCACGTCCGGATTCGGCAATTTCAGTACCCTTTACAGATTGTGTAGCGGCCCCAATAGCCCGGGCAGCCCTTTTCATACCAAACTCTGCCGTAACGAGGGTTTCTTCCAGCATAATATTGGAAACTTCGAGTCTCACATTGATTTCGGAAGAAGTCCCCACAGTTATCTCCTGAGACTTATAACCAACGGAAACAAACATAAGTATTTGCCCGGTTGTTGTCTGAATACTGTAGCCCCCATTGGAATCTGTCAGGGTACCTTTTACTGTACCTTTAATCAATACAGTAGCACCTGGTATGGTTTCATTACTGCTCGCATCAACCACCTGACCTTTTACGGTAAGTGTTTGTGCGCTGGAATTCTGCGTAAGCATGATTCCCAGCCCTATTAAACACATTAGAAGGATTGCTTTCATTTCATTTCAATTAATTTTGGTTATATAATATTTAGATTTATTAATTCAATTTGAAAAATACTGTTGGAGAAAACCGGGATGATTCTCTAACAATTAAAATATAGTTGTCATACAAAAGGAAATAAAGTGTTTAGGCAAGATCTGATCTACCGCACAAAATCAAAACGGATCAATTGATTAACACTGAATCGTGGGACCAAATTAATTAATAATTTTCAAAATATATGTGTTTTTGTAACATGTAATACCAATTTCCTTATTTTGAAAATTAAGGTTTTTTAACACTCTGATATCCAATTTATTGAAAATGATAAATCATGGTATTATTTTCTATAACATATCCTGAGGCAGGATTAAGACGCAACTAGGGGTATAACAAGTACTTTTTGCGCTGCTTTTTGAATTCCGATAAGCCGGGTTCCCAGGATTGGCGAATCTCTTTTTCTGATTTTCCGGCAATAATCTGTTCCCGGAGCAGTGTTGTTCCTGCCAGCTTATCGAAGTTGCCCATCTGGTTGCTTTGTTTGAAGTCGAAGAATTTGTCTTTGTGCGGATAAGCCCGGTACAACTCCATCAGCCAACTCAGGTTAATCTGCCCGGTTTTCCGAAATTCACCGGTATCGTATTTCCGGAGATCTAATCCGTAACAGGCTTTATTCTGATGCAGCGGAGTTTCGCTCATTCCCTGAATACTGACCGGAGTGAACGAAAAATCGTACTGGCCTTTTAAATCCGGATTTCCAAGCACGGTAAACGGGAAATGCGTCCCGCGCCCCTGGCTGATAATCGTTCCTTCGAACAGGCACAGTGATGGATATAAAAGTATGGATTGTTGTGTATTCAGATTGGGTGAAGGCGAAACCGGTAATACATATTCCATTTCGTGTGTGTAGCCAGCCACTGGTATGACCGTAATTTTACACTGAACCTGATTGGCCAGCCAGCCTTCTCCGTTATACATCCGTGCCAGTTCCCCCATTGTCATTCCATGGGCAATTGGTATCGGGAACATGCCAATTCCTGATTTCAGTTTCATATCCAGAATGGGTCCATCCACACAGAATCCGTTTGGATTTGGCCGGTCGAATAGGAGCAGTTCCTTATTATTATCTGCACAGGATTCCATTACACGGGCCAGTAAATTGATGTAGGTATAAAACCTTGCACCCACATCCTGAATGTCAAAAACTACCAGATCCACATCAGCCAGGTCTTCTTTCGAGGGTTTACTTTTTTTGCCGTAAAGAGATATTTCCGGAAGTCCGGTTTTGGCATCCAAACTGTCAGACACCACTGCTCCGGCACTGGCAGTACCACGAAAACCATGCTCCGGCCCAAAAATTTTAACAATATGGATTCCCAGTGTTTTCAAACTGTCTATCAGTGAGGTTTTGCCGATCACCGAGGTTTGGTTGGCTACCACAGCAATTCGCTTATTCTGCAGGAGTGGTAGGTATTTTTCAGTCTGATCAGCCCCGGTTTTGATTCCGGACTGTATGGATGATGTATTATCAACAATCGACTGTTTTTTAGATGAACTTCCGCAGGAAGTGAAAGCCGTTAAAATCAGGACAAAAACCAAAATAGAATAATTCATTGTTTTCATGATAGTTATTAATTTTTTATGCATCATTTTGTCAAAGTATGTAAAAATATGAAACAATATAATGTTGTATTCCAAATTCACTCACCCCACCCCCGACTAGCTCGGGTTTCCCCTCTATTTTCATAAGCTGCTAATTATAAACAAGTTAATGTCAACAAATTTTTCCGGTCTGAAAAGCCATCCGTCAGCTGACGGATGTCCCTTCAGTACGTTTAAATTTAATATTACTTCTTTTATTCATTGACAACATCAATCATTGCCAGGTAATTTTTGATCGGTACATAAGCTGGTATGCTGTTTCCGGAACCCAGGGCATAGGCCTTTGAATCCGTCAATTCCAGTATTTTCCTGCATCGCGTCTGAATATCTTCCGAATGGCTTCGAACCAGGAAATCCATGTCGATGCCGCCCAGAATGGCAATCCGGTCGTGCCAAAGTTCCCAGGCTTTTTCGACCGGTAAAATTGTATCCTCAAACGAATGTTTGGCATCATATTTCATATCGTTCACAATGTCGTCAATCACATCGGCGATGTTGCCACAGGAGTGCAAAATGGCGTATTTGCCGTTTTGGTGGATGGCTTCAACCATCCGCTTATGCCATGGGAAAACATATTGACGTAACGATTCGGGCGAGAGCATGGTCTGCGTTTTATAGCCCCAGTCGTCGTTTACAATCAACGCGCCAACAGGCGCCAGCGAGCTGCAAATTTCGTAGTACCTCAGCAAACGTGAGCCAACCGCGTCAAAAATATCCTGCAACAGTTCTTCGTCTTCAAAGATCATAAAACAAAGGTTTTCGAACCCAACCAGGCTGGTCACATTTTCCAGAAGACCTCCCGGCCCCGGGACAATGAATTTCATTCCGTCCTTCAGGAGAGTTGCTGACTGAAGCAACAAGTCGAAATTGCCCTTTTCAGGATTCGGCCAACCATACGAATCGAATGATTTCCGGTCGGTTATCACAGAACCATCGTTGAGTGATATCGTGGCTTTCTTCCCGTGATCAGCAGTTTCGAATGAAAAAGCATCGAAATAACGTGAAGGAATGGTGGCATAATCGTACCCGGTCTGATGAAAAAACCGGATAATTGACTTGATCTGACCGGAAGGATTTTCCAGTTTAGAAAATGAGCTTCCGTTGATATGGGAAATTAAATCTCCATTCATAAAGTATTCAAAAAGCACCGGCCGGTCAGGCTTTTCGCGCTGAAGAACTAACTCAAGTTGATGAAAATCGGCTTGATATTTCCTTGGTGCAATCATTTGTACATATAATATTTCTTCGACATTTGCTTAAATTCCGCTTCATCTTTTCGCCAGTAAGGCAACATGTCAGCCACTTTCATGTTTTCTGACATCAGCAAACGAATCTGATCGGTGCCGCACACTTTGTCAAACATGCTGAAACGCGATGCCGTATGATCACCAAAACATTTTTTATCCGGATACAAAGCGGCCATCTCCTGCATCACATAAAACTGGATTTCGGTCAGCCTGACCTTTTTATAATCGGTCAGGTAATATTGCACTCCGGAATAATTGATTCCCTGTCCAACGGCATAGAAAGGTTTCAGAAAGATCGGACGAAACAATACTCCCGGCAAATGCAGGTCATTCATCCTTTTGGACAATAAACCGGCATCAATGGAATCTTTGGCAAACAACTGGAATGGAAGCGTGTATCCTACTCCAATCGACATAAAACTGAATTCGCCCAGAATACCCGAAGCCGCGTAGTAAAAAGCGGAAGTAGCATGCGGAATATGCGGTGAAGTCAATACCCAGGGCAAACCGATTTGGTCGAAGGTCATTTTTCGTTTCCAGCCTCTCATGGGTACGACGGTTAATTTACACTGCCTGTCCAGCATTTTCTCCCCGTTCAGCAGTTTAGCCAGTTCGCCGCAGGTTAGACCGTATACGTAGGGGATTTTGAATTGGCTGACAAAGGAGATAAACCCGTCTTCAGCCAGATTGCCTTCTACTTTCAAACCACCCACAGGATTCGGGCGATCGAGTACCACCAATTCAATGTTGTTTTCGGCAGCTGCTTCCATAGCCAATCCCATGGTGCTGATGTAAGTATACGAACGGCAGCCGATATCCTGAATGTCATACACCAGCACATCCACATCCTTCAGCATTTCAGCAGAAGCTTTCCGGGTTTTTCCGTAGAGTGAATATACAGGAACTCCGGTCTGTTTGTCGATGGTTGTCTCCACCTTGTCGCCGGCATATACATCAGCGCGAACACCATGTTCGGGACCATACAATGCTACCAGTTTCACCCCGGGTGCTTCGTTCAGAATGTCAACCGTCGATTTCAATTGTGAATCGACACCTGTCGGGTTGGTGATCAGGCCAACACGTTTGCCCTGCAGTATTTTAAACTGGCTATCCCGTAAAACTTCAATTCCGGTATTTACCTTTTGTGCAGCTAAAGAGCTTGCAACCAGGAAAAAAAACAGAGTAATCAGGAGAAAGATTTTATTTTTCATGATATTGGTTTATTTTTTTTCTAATGTTTTCGAATGTTTTGTTCACAGGGTTAAAGTCTTCGACTTAAGCACCCTGTGCTAAAACAGGTCGTCCCTTCAGGACTATAAGGGGCAACGCCACGATATGTATCAGCATAGGACGTAGTCCTATGTATTCATATTTGTTCATTTCATATTCTTGTAAATTACCGATAAAATTTCAGTCCGCACATTCATATCGCTGATCAGGTTATTGTTACGCGTTGGAAAGACCCGGTTCGAAAGGAAAATGTACAGCAATCCATTTTGGGGATCCATCCATACAAAAGTG
>JBBSBP010000043.1:0-38090 GCA_038251165.1 Bacteroidales bacterium
CAAATGTTGATAAATGGTGATTCTGGAGAAACATGTCACTCAGGCTCGGATATTTAAATAACACGAATGCGAGAAACACAAATATCTAATTCTGGCAGGCTTAAAGCCTTGCGCACTAAGGAACTTATCCACAATCCAATGATTGAATTGTTAATAACAGTATGATTATTGCAGTTTTGGAGTAATTTCAACAACCTTAATTCAGTAGGCAGGTAAATAGTTACATTTTATTTATGTTGGTTATGATGCGACTATTTCAAAGTGCTATAGATCGCGAGGTAACAATTTTCAAGAAATTCCTTCTTTACTTCCACCTAATATTGGCCAAATTAAGAAAATTGATGGTTCAATTTATATTGCTTCTTCTACCGGAATTTATATTCAGACAAATGGGTTACACCAATACAGACCTCTTGGAATAAACCTTAAGCATGATCAGGAGAGGTATAGTTCCTTTACCAGTATTGCTAATGATAAGTTTGGTAATAAATATTTAGGTTCTTGGAATGGATTGGTTATTGTGGCAAAGAATGGGGATGCAGATTGGATAGATTACATTGATATGAAAACAGAGATACTGAGCAAAGCAGGTATATATTCTCTCTTTTATGACGAGACTAATAATTGCATCTGGATAGGTTCAGCATTTTCCGGTTTATTCTGCCTCAACCTGAATTCACTTGGTCATATTCTTACATTGCAACATTACGACACATCAATGTCTAATGATTACTTTATTCCAAGTAATCAAATTTGGACAATTTTTCAAAGTTCTAATAAATCACAGGCTGGGAACAGATGCCGGATTATTAGAAAAACCCCTAAATTCCAATACTTTTAAACAGATTCTAAATAAAGATGTGCTTGACAAAAAGATAATGTCGATAGAAGAGGATTGGAATCAAAATCTATGGATGGGCAATACGCAAGGACTTATTAAATATTCACTTCAAACAAAAGAATCGAGATGTTATACGTATAATGATGGTTTACAGTCGAATACATTTACTGCAGCTTCAGCTATGTCATCAGATGGTACTATGTATTTTGGTGGAATTAGTGGGATAAATTATTTTGACCCTCAAAAAATAGCTGATCCTGAATACAATAGTGCAATTCTGTTTTCTGATTTTAAGATTAATAACCTATCGATTAACCCTTGCGATTTGTACAAGAATACGATAGTGTTAGATAGCTCAATAAATCTTAAATCGGAAATTACACTAAATTATCGTCAAAACAATTTTGCTGTGGAATTTGCAGGAATTCCTTTCAATAATATTATTAAGCAGGAATACAGATATAAACTAATAGGGTATGATAATGATTGGAATTATGTAAATTATCGGTGAAAGTGTTGTCTGCACCCTGGTTTACCATTTGGGCTTATATATTTTACATTATTGTTATATTTGGGATTGTGTTGCGAATTTTCAGGGTTTTACAAAACGACCAGGAACTTAAGCATGACATAGAATTTGAGAAGCTCAAGCGAGATCAGGAAGAAATTTTACACGAACATAAACTAATGTTCTTTACTGATATTGCGCACGAGTTTAAGACACCGCTTTCCCTCATTGTTGGCCCAGTCAATAGCTTGATATGCAAAGTTTTGAATGAAGAAGATCAAAAATTTTGTTATAGTGTGCTTTCCCGTAATGTTAACCGAATGACGTACCTGGTTAACCAATTTTTAGATTTTCGGAAAATATTATCGAAAAAGTTCTTTTTAACTTATTGTCGAATGCATTTAAGAATACCTCGAAAAATGGGATTGTTGAGATCGAGTTGAAAAATATATGGAATAATGCAAGATCATTTGCAAATATTAGCATTAAGGATAATGGCCCTGGGATTGATGATGAAATTAAACCATATATTTTTGAGCGTTACGTTCATGGATCCAAACGTGGATCCTCTGGAGTAGGATTGCACCTGAGTTCTGAACTTATTAAAGAGCATCATGGCAGTATCAAACTTACAGATAGTAAGTACGGAAGTGAATTTATTTTAAATTTTCCTGTTTATCGGGAGGAATATAGCAGTGAGCAAATCATAGGTGCAAATGAAATAGAAACAAATGAAAATTCTATTTTGCTGCCTTATAGTGAATTAAATGTTCTTAATAATAAAAATAAAATAAAAAGTAATGGACTTAATACAGTAGTAATTGTTGAAGATAACCTTGATTTAAGGTTGTATTTGCATGAATTTTTGAAAAGCAGATATATTGTTCATGAAGCTTGCAATGGACTAGAAGGATTAAAAATTACTGAAAGCTTAGTTCCTGATTTAATAATTGCTGATGTCATGATGCCAGAGATGGATGGAATAGAAATGGTTTCCAGAATTAAGGGGGATCCTAATTTGTCGCATATCCCAATCATCATGCTAACGGCAAAGACAGATTTGGAACATCAAAGAATTGGATTTGATGCTGGGGTTTTTGACTATGTTTCTAAGCCTTTCAATATGGAAATCCTGATTAAGAAGATTGAAAATGTAATGGCTTTTCAAGCTTCACTAAGAGAATATGTTCTTAATGGAAAAGTTATTGTTGAACTTAAAAATCATTTTACTGATTTTGATAAAAAGTTTATTGAGAGCTTGACCATGATAATTGAGGATCATATTGATGATACTAATCTCAAAGCAGAATTCTTTGCCCAGAAACTTGGAATAAGCAGGATGCAGCTTCATCGAAAAATAAAAGGTTTGACTGGAGAAACAACAACTTCTTATGTCAACATGATAAGAATGAAACATGCAAAAAACATGTTTGATGATAATACTGTCAGGGTGCAAGAAGTGATGTATGCTGTAGGAATAAGTAGTCACTCTTATTTTAACAAGGTTTTTAAGACATATTATGGTGTCACTCCGTCTAACTATATAAAAAACAAAATACAGAAACAAGCATAATAATAGAATCGTTCTTTCATTATTTTTTAGATAGTAAAAGAAATTTGTAAAACGAAGTCTTGCAGTATAGATATTCCGATATAAAAAGCCAAAAATATACTGATTTTGAATTGGTATATTTCAGGTGGAAATACGAAAAGCAGGAAGAGGATATCTGGTTTTTGTGACGGATGAGAATGGAGATCCGATCAGGCATCCGGTGAAAATGTCAGATTGATTCATGACTAAATTTTCAATATCAAAATCTACCTTCAAAAATTTGGCAGCAAAACAAGATTGCTGCCAATTTATAGAAATTGATTATCTTTGCATCCAAACTCATTTTGCCATCGCAACAGATAAGCTAAATATCGATCAGTTAAAAGAAAAGTTCAGGGGTAAAGAAACCTTTGAGACCAATGATATTGCCAGATTTTATGAGAAGGATGAGCCACAAATTAAAATCGCCACTGTCAATTGGAGGATATACCATTTAGTCCAAAGGGGAATTTTAAAACGTGTCGGAAGAGGTAAACTGGCGTTAGGTGAAAGCAAAATATATTTGCCTGAGATTTCATCAAAGCTAAAATCAATCCATTCAAAACTAAAAAGAGAGTTTCCATATTTGGAAATCTGCATCTGGAATACATCTTCTTTCAATGAATTCATGATACATCAGCCAGGCCGGTTTTATATCCTTATTGAAGTCGAGAAGGAAGCAACCCAATCGGTTTTTTTCTTTTTAAAAGATGAAAAGTATCCTGTTTTCGTAGAACCAACCGAAGAAATATTTGAGAAATATCTTTCGGAAGAAAAGGATAACCTGGTTGTGAAATCATTAATTACTGAAGCGCCTTTGCAAAAGATAGCAGGATTAAATACCGTGACCATTGAAAAAATGCTGGTTGATATTTTCTGCGATGAATTAGTATTTTCAGCGCAGCAAGGTTCTGAGATGAGAACAATCTATATGGAAGCGATGAATAAGTATTCAATCAACGAGAATCGTATGTTACGATATGCAGACAGGCGAAGAAAAAAAGATAGTTTCCGGAATTATTTAAATGCAATATCAAATTTACGGCAGCAAAGCTAATTTGCTGCCAATTTTTAGAATATGATCGATCAGGAAAGAATTACATCAGATTGGATAGAAAAAGTCTCCAAAGCAAACCGAAATGCTGACAAAATATTGATTGAAAAAGTTATACGGGCTCTTTTATTACTGGAAGGACTTGTAAAACTTAGGCTGCCATTTGTATTTAAAGGTGGAACAGCATTAATGCTTCATTTGAATTCAACGAAGAGATTATCAATTGATATCGATATAATTATTCCGGAGAAACCAGAAAGTTTTGATGAACTTCTTGATAAAGTAGCCACAGAACAGGGTTTTCTAAGAAAAGAACCGCAACGAAGAAATGCAGACTCAAAGATTGATCAGACGCATTATAAATTCTTTTATCCCCCAAATCATAACACTGGTAAAGACGAAGAATATGTACTGCTTGATATTCTTTTTGAAGAAGTACATTACAAAAACGTTGTTCAACTCAATATCCAGTCAGTCATCGTTTTTGCCTGAAACAGGTATCCCATTTATGGTAAATGCACCTTGTCTTGAAGATATTACGTGTGATAAACTGACAGCATTTGCTCCAAATACAACCGGAATTCCCTACTACAAAAGGGAAGATAGTATGAGCATGGAAATTATCAAGCAACTTTACGATATTGGAAACCTGACTGATGTGGTATCAGATATCGAAATCATAAAATCAACATTCCATGAGTTTGCCCGGACTGAACTTTCTTACAGAGAGCAAGATTCACTTTCAGTAAATGATGTATTGGAGGATATTTATCAAACCGCTCTTTGTATCGTAACACGAGGCACTGATGGAAAAGGTGATTTCAATCTTTTGCAACAGGGTATCCAACGGGTAACGCGATTCATATTTTCTGAAAGCTATCATTTGGACAAAGCTATTATCCACGCGTCTAAAGCAGCTTATCTGGCTACTTTGATAAAACAAAATGCTGATAGCATTGAAAAATTCAGCAATCCATTGATAATGAAAGAGTGGAATATTGAAGAGCCAATGAATACAAAACTTAACCGGTTAAAAAGAACGAACCCTGAAGCATTTTTCTATTGGTATAAAATTGCGATATTGACCAGATAAAAATGCCTTAAAAAAAACTTGTAATGTTGGTTGAACCATATTTTGCCAACCAAATGCTCAATAACGAATTATTAATATTGCATATTCCATTTCTTGCTGACCATTTTCCCTTATTAAAATTGTTTTATTCTTAAGTTTTTCTGAATGTCTATGACTGTGAAGTATCCGGAATTAGTACAACTTATTTATTTCCTTAAACAAATTTTCAAACCTTTCTAAAGTATCTTTTGAGAAATACTTTGAATCAACGGACATTTTTGCTAATTGGGTTTTTGTAACGGATGGAAATGAAAATCCAATTCGACATCCGGTTAAAATGGGGGATTTTCAGGAGAGGCCGAGGTTTCTTCAAGGAAAGTCACTTATGATATCTAAAGATCGGCAAATCTATAACACTTCACAATTAGAGTTTTTAAATAATGCCGACTTTTCTAGAAGGCTAGGAATCCAAGTAATCAAAGGGCTTTTGTATCAAACTTCAAGAGCTAATAGAATTGGCATTAATAAAAATATTTACAAAATAAAGCGGAAGAAAAAGGACAATCAGAATAAAATGTAAAAAGAAGAAAATCAATCGAATGGTAAAATAAGAGAATAACTAATAATAATTATATCAATTTGCTTAGAATATTATTTCAGATCTTTTAGAAATTCCTTTTCTTAACTTATTGCCTAAAGTGGCTCATGTCCAGTCCACAGTGATTGCAATACAAAGGATTGTGTACCACTACCTGATCGGGAATAGAGACCATCTCCAAGGTTTTCCCTTCATGTCCGGGCTGCCCACCAGGCTTCTTGCCGCTTGCTTCGCGTAGGGTCTTGGTTTTAAATAGACGATTTTCATCCTTTGATGGTGGCATGGAACTATTACTGCTGTTCTTGGGGTTTTCGTATTTGGCAAGCCGCTCCATAAGTGATTTGTTGATAGCGACCAATTCCAGAACAAAAGAATGTAATTCCTTGAGTTGAGCCTCAAGCTCGTTGATTCGCCTATCTTTGTCTTTATAGCTTGCTGACATGCCAGCAAAGTAATACAATGAATTCAGTCAATCAAAAGAAATACAGACCTTTATACAAACAGCACCATGAGAAATATGTTGATAACCATCTGTTTTGAAAAATCGACGTCTAACAAGTCAACAGGAATTGTTGATAACCATCTGTTTCAATGAAATAGACTAATTGTTAGGCTGATTAGTTACGAAAATTTAAATTAAAAAAACTTAAGCACAATAACATACAGATATGAAAAAAACAATTTTAGGAATCGCCTTAGTTTTATTACTAATAGGTTCAGGTTGCACACAAAAAGCGGCAAAAGTTGAAAAGCTTACAGATGATGAACGTATGGAATGGTGGCGCGATGCCCGTTTCGGGTTGTTTATCCATTGG
The DNA here is from genome assembly GCA_038251165.1 of Bacteroidales bacterium. Taxonomy (GTDB): domain Bacteria; phylum Bacteroidota; class Bacteroidia; order Bacteroidales; family Prolixibacteraceae; genus Aquipluma. The sequence continues at coordinate 6,480 of JBBSBP010000043.1, forward strand.
GGAGTTTATTCAATTCCCGGCGGCGAGTACAATGGCGATACCTGTAGAGGTGGAGCTGAATGGGTCATGGACAAACTGGACATTCCGGTGAATGAATATGAAAAATTCGCGGCGCAGTTTAATCCGGTAAAATTCAATGCCGATGAATGGGTGGCCATTGCTAAAAATGCCGGGATGAGATACATTGTAATCACTTCAAAACACCATGATGGTTTTTGTATGTGGGATTCAAAAATTACCGACTACGATATTATGGATGCTTCGCCATTTAAAAGGGATATTATTAAAGAACTCGCCGATGCATGCAAAAAAGAAGGCATCAAATTTTGTGTCTATCACTCCATTGTCGACTGGCACCACCCACAGGCACAAGCGCCATTGTTTCCGAACCTCAATGCAGGACAAAAAGACTCAACCGTTTTTAATCCTGAATTTCCAGCGTATTTCGAAAATTACCTGAAACCTCAGGTAAAAGAATTGCTGACCAATTACGGCGATATTGGCGTGGTGTGGTTCGATGGCGATTGGATTCCGGATTATAAAACCGAAATGGGTAAGGAATTGTATCAGTTCATTCGCGAGATACAGCCCAATACCATTGTAAACAATAGGGTGGACAAAGGCCGGACGGATATGGCAGGTATGAACAAGAAAGGAACATTTGCCGGCGATTTTGGAACGCCAGAACAGGAAGTACCCGACACAGGCATCAGCAGCGATTGGGAATCGTGCATGACCATGAATGGTTCGTGGGGATACAAACCGTCAGATCATAAATGGAAAAGCAGCGAAACGCTTATTCATAATCTAATAGACATTGTTTCAAAAGGTGGAAATTTTTTATTGAACGTGGGGCCTGATTCCCAGGGTTTATTTCCTCCTGAAAGTGTTGAACGCTTAAAAGCTATGGGCGAATGGACAAAAGCTAACGGGGAATCAATCTACGCAGCAAAAGCCAGCCCTTACGACCGGCCGGAATGGGGCAGATACACCAGCAAACCCGGAGTAATTTACGCCCACGTATTTGACTGGCCTAAAGACGGTAAATTAGTTTTGAATGAAAACATCAAGGTTAAACGCGCATCCACGCTAACTGACCCTTCAACCGACTTGAAAATTGAATCCGGTCAAATTCTTTTGCCTGAAATTACTCCGGACTCTGTTGCAACAGTAATAAAACTTGAACTGCAATCTGCTGTTGATTAAGATATTATTGAAATAGTTGAGATAATTAAAGAAAAATATTATGAAGGTGAATTTTAAAGTATTCGTATTTGTGCTTCTTTCAGTATTAGCTGTTATTAGCAACGCACAGGAAAAAAAACGTCCAAACTTTTTGTTTGTATTGGTCGACGATGAATCTCCTTTCGATTTAAAAACCTACGACCCCAAATCGATTTGTGAAACGCCAAACATCGATAAACTAGCCCAAGCTGGAATGGTTTTCGAAAGCGCCCGGCATATGGGAGCCATGGTTGGAGCTGTTTGTACACCTTCAAGGCACATGATCATGAGTGGTCGCACGCTTTGGCATATACCTTCTCAGGGAAAAGCATTTGAGAATCCAAGCTGTCCGGATAGTCTGGAATTACAGACCATTGGAGCGGTTTTTAACAGGGCCGGGTACAACACGATGCGAACTTGCAAACAAGGTAATTCATATTCGGCTGCAAACAAACAATTTACCATTGTACACGATGCGACCAAGCGGGGAGGCACAGAAGAAACCGGAAGCGCCTGGCATGCTAAACAGGTTCTTAATTATTTGAACGACAGGGAACAGAGCAAGGATGAAAAGCCATTTTTTATCTATTTCGGCTTTTCTCATCCGCACGATACCCGCGATGGTACTCCTGAACTTTTGGCTAAATACGGAGCTGTTAATCATACCGATCCCAATAGCCTACCGCCTGCCAATCCAAAACAACCTCCTCTTCAGGATAATTACCTGCCGGCAATGCCATTTTTTCACGGACATCCCGGGTTAAGAGATGAAGAAAAAGTAAGTGGCGTTTGGAAAAACAGGGACGAAAGAACAATTCGTAACGAATTGGGTCGCGAATACGCCTGTGTCGAAAATATTGACACACAAATGGGTAAAGTCCTGAAAAAATTGGAAAAGATGGGCGAACTGGACAATACCTACATCATTTATACCGCTGATCACGGAATTGCCATTGGACGTCACGCCTTCATGGGAAAACAAAATTTATACGAACACACCTGGAGGGTGCCGTTTATCGTGAAAGGACCGGGTGTTCGACCCGGATCGCGCGTAGAAGGCAATATTTATTTGTTAGACCTCCTTCCAACTTTTTGTGACCTTGCCGGAATAAAAATTCCTGAAACTGTTGATGGAAAAAGCTTTAAGCCAGTTTTAACAGGCGAAAAGAAAACAATCCGTGATGTGATGTATGGAGTTTATGCCGGAGGAACTAAACCAGGTATGCGTTGTGTGAAAAAGGGAGATTGGAAATTAATCAAGTATGACCTGATGGATGGTACAATCAGGAAAACCCAACTCTTTAATTTGGCAAAAAATCCGAATGAATATTTGCCGGAGCATCATAAATCAGGTGAAATGGAAACCAACCTGGCCAACAACCCAAAGTATGCAGCCAAATTAGCCGAGATGGAAGCTTTGCTACTCGATCAAATGATCGCAAACGACGATCCGTACCGACTATGGGATCAGAAAAAGTAAAAGATTACTTTTTCAAAATAGGAATAGAAAAAAGGCATAATCTGGCGGCGATTCCGTAAAGAATCTAAAATCTGTTTTAACTTGAATAAATTGGACCCATGCGATGAAAGTAAAATTATTCTTAATCTGTTTATTTTTTTGTATTAGCTACAGGAGTGTTTATAGTCAGCACCAAACTGGGAAAGAGTGTCTTTCGTGTCATAGTTCATTTAAACTTGGCGGAACAGTTTATTCAGGTTTCGACGGTGGGAATGTCTCTTCCAATGTATTTCTGCAACTAATAGCTCAAGATGGAAGTTCTTTTACCCCTGAACGATCAAATACCGCAGGAAATATTTTTTCTGTTTCAGCATCGGATGGAAATTACCTGATAAAATTAGGTGAAACAACCAGTAAAACATGGCACAATATTCCTTCGCAGGCCCGATGCAATACCTGTCATATTCCAGGGAGTAATGGGACTACTGAAAAGACCATCGCAATGCCTGATTTTCATACTTCAATTCCTGTAGGAAACGATTGTAAAAATTGCCATCATTTTCCTGCGAGCATGTCTTATGCAAATGTGAAGACAAGAGGAACGCTTAATTCAGCTGTTCAGCAAAAGATTACGCAGGGTTCGAAAGTTCAGATTGGTTCATCATCTTATACTTTTAATCCGACCGATTACAACATGGTATCTTTACGGCAAGATATCTTTGCACCCGGGTATTTTTCAATGTTTGATGTGATCATCGCCGTTTGCAAAAAAAACAGTATTCCTGTTGAGTATTTCTGGGACGAGTCGCGCAAAACTCATTTCATTACAAAAATTCAGAATACTACGGCTGACTTCTGGTATCATTTCTCCTATGATGCCGGTTCAGGAAATAACAGCGAACTAAATTTCAGAAGGGCAAACCGATGGGATGAAGCGCTTTGGCGGTCAGGAGTTTGGATCAAAGTGGTGACCGGTGAGGATTTGGCTGCAATCAAGCAACAGTATCTGGAAGAAATTGAACGGGAAAATGTAAAAGGACATGTGATTCCCGATATTCAGATTTCTATAAATCCTTCAAAGTATCAGGGAAATCCTTCCGGTTCAGGTAGAGTTACCATTTCAAAATCTTTTAAAGACGTCTTGTTAACACCTCATAATTTAAGGGCAGAAGGATTTCAATCGCCCTATTCCAAGCCTTTTAAACAAGGGGTTGTCACATCGATGGACATTCCGCTTAGTCTGAAAGATCAGGGCAAACTTGATGCTGTGACCGGAGTATTTTACAATTATTTTGCAGGAAATTATATTGACAGTTATTATGTCGTTGAACTTGGATTCCCGGGTGAAGGTACTGTACATTCAAGTGGCAGGCAAGGTATTGTTTATATTACCGAAAACGGCAGCTATAACAACTTGCCGAATGGAGCCGACAATAAGTTACACATGACCAGTGATATCAATGTAATTCACTCCCCCGATTTTTCATATTGGAGATGGATCGAGTTGGGTAATCCGTATTACGAAAATCAGCAACCAACCATCGTTGAAGATTATGAGTCCATCAGCAGAGGGTTTAACCTTCATTTGCCATATCCAAATCCTTTCGATGATGAATTACGGATCAGTTATAATATTTTTCACCCGGGTTATGTATCGGTCAAAGTAATAAACATGGCTGGTAAAGTTGAAGCAATTTTGGTTGATAAAATTACTTCGACACTTGGTATCGAAACACTTAAATGGCGGCCTGCGAAATTGTCTTCAGGTGTATACATTGTGAAGATGACGTATAAAAATCAGGTGCAGGAGCGAATAGTTGTTAAGGCGAAATGAAAACAAAATTAGAATTTCACCGATATGATATGTCCTGATACCGATATGAATTCACAGTAAAGTTTTAACTGGTTGTCTATTATGGTAAATAAAACCTAAAAAACTTAACCTAAAATGAATAAAACTTATTTATTACTATCACTTTTTGTTTTTGGTATTCTGAGCATTTCAGGATTTACTCAGAACAGAAATTATTTGCTTCATACGGATGTGAATATTTCACGTCTGAAAAATCAGATCGCAAAAGACGATTCAATTAAAGCAAATTGGGAAGAGCAATATTCAAAAGCTGAAGGGCTTTTAAATAGTAAATAGGATCCAGAGTTCGAAGAAGTTTCCCATAACAATCGAGGAAAATTTCCATACGGGATAATACCAAATAGGAATTTCTTTTTTTCTGTCAAAATGCTTGCAGTATGGAAAAGTGTTAAAGAAATTCTAATCAAAGCATATAAATGATACTTATGTTATAACTTTATAACCTAATATTTTAACCTAACCAACTATGAAAATGCGAAACATTCTTAAAAGAAGTACTTTGTTTGGCCTGATTACATTCCTGGTATTGGCCACAGCATGTTCAACAAAAAACAAAACAATCCATGTTTTTGCTCCTGATGTTCCTCAAATTCAGTTTGCGGTGAATGAACTGGCAACCGCCCTGAAAAATGAGGGCTATTCTTTTAACTTATCCGATTCATTAACAGCTGATATTGTAATCAGCGTATCGCCCCAGGCGGATGGTTTAAAATCCGAAGGTTTTCAGCTAACGGTAAAAAACGGTAAGGTTCATGTCATTGGGCTTGACCCGGCTGGCGCCATGTATGGTGGATTGGAGTTGGCTGAACAGATTGGTATTAATGGATTCGATGGAGTAAAAACAACCACCCAAAATCCATATATGGCCCGTCGCGGAACGAAGTTCAACATTCCGCTTGATATGCGTTCGCCAAGTTATACCGATCCGTGTGATGCCGCCCAGAAGAATATTCCTGAAATGTGGAGTTTCGATTTTTGGAAAGAATACATTGACGATCTGGCAAGGTATCATTACAATTACATTTCGTTGTGGAGTCTTCATCCTTTCCCTTCGATGGTTAAAGTTCCTGGCTATGAAGATGTGGCTCTTGACGATGTGCAGCGTTCAACCGTCGAATGGAAAGAATTTTACAGCGGAAATGGTGTAGGTTTTACTGCTCCCGAGATAGTGGCAAACCCTGAAATTGTTAAAAAAATTACGATGGATGAAAAAATCGCTTTTTGGCAAAAAGTAATGAAATATGCCAAGGACCGGAATGTGGATTTTTATGTGGTGACCTGGAATATTTTCGTAGATGGGACCGATGGCAAATACGGTATTACCGATGATATTAAAAATCCGGTAACCATCGATTATTTCAGAAAAAGCGTGAAGCAGATGTTTGTAACTTATCCCGATTTGGCCGGGATTGGTTTAACAACCGGTGAAAATATGCCGAAATCAAGCGCGGCTGAAAAAGAAGATTGGGCCTTTGAAACCTATGCACAGGGAATGCTGGACGCGGCAGCCGAAATGCCCGACCGTAAGTTTACTTTTATACACCGCCAGCACCAGACTGCAGCCAAAGCAATTTCTGATAAATTCAAACCGCTGCTCGCAAAAAAGAATATTGAGTTCCTGTTCAGTTTCAAATATGCTCAGGCACATGTATACAGCGCTACCGAGCAAAATTTCCACCTCAATTTTGTGAAGGATATTGAAGCTGAAGGCATGAAAACAATTTGGACCTTGAGAAACGACGATATTTATCAGTTCCGCTGGGGAGCTCCCGATTTTGTGCGCGAATTCATCAAGAATATTCCGTACGATGTTAGTCGTGGTTACTATTACGGTTCCGATCAGTGGGTTTGGGGACGCGAATTCCTGATGAAAGACACTGAAACTCCCCGTCAGCTTGAGGTTGAAAAACACTGGTATCAATTTATGCTTTGGGGAAGGCTGGGTTATAACCCTGAAATGTCAGATGACCGGTTTACACAAATTATTCAGGTTCGTTTTCCGGAAGTGAATGCCGAAAAACTTTTTGCCGCCTGGCAGAACGCTTCCATGATCTATCCAACAACAACTGGTTTTCATTGGGGCTCGTTGGATTTTCAATGGTACATCGAAGGGTGCAAAAGTCGTCCGGGTCCTGCCGGAAATGAAACAGGTTTTCACGATGTAAACCGTTTTATCAGCTTGCCGCCGCATCCCATGTCTGGATTTCAGTCAATTCCAGATTTTGTAAAAATGATGATTGAAGGCGGAACTTCTGAATTGAAAAGCCCTTTCGCCGTTGCCCAAATGCTGCACGATTATTCGGATAAAGCCATGAAAGGTCTGGAAGGCTTAAAAGCTGGAAACGACCGGGAATTGAAATTTACTTTGCACGATATTAAAACCATTGCTTTGCTGGGGAAATATTATGCCTTGAAAATCGAGGGGTCAACAAACCTGGCATTATTTCGCGAAACAAAAGATTCAAAATATCAGGAAATTGCTCTTGAAAAAATAACCGAATCTGTTGCGACCTGGAAAAAATATACCGATTCCGCATCGGAACAGAGCATCAATCCGCTGTGGACTAACCGGGTTGGCTATGTTGATTGGAGCATGCTAAACCAATGGGCTGAAGATGATATAAAGATCGTCGAAAAAGGATTATAATGTCCCGAAATTCAACCGAAAAATATTCAGTGAATTTATTTTTCAGGAATGGGTTACTAAAAATTTCAAAATGGATACGAGGAAAAAATCACAATTTCTGGTTGTTTTAATGTTTCTTGCCCTTTCATCGTTCGCTCAGATTGATCCTAAAAAGGAATGGTGGTTGGAAGAACCTTACCGGTTGATTCAAACCAACCTGAGAGAAATTGACGCCAAAGATTTTGATGTCGATGTTTTTGTGAATTCTTTTAAAGATATCGGTGCGAATACGGTATTGATTAACGTCGGGGGTATTGTTGCGAATTATTACACTGATCTTGAATTTCATTATCAGAATCCATTCCTGAAATCGGATATGATTAAGGATGTTGTAAACAGGCTTCATCAGGAAGGAATTCGGGTGATGGGGCGTTTTGATTTCAGTAAACTGAATGAAACCCTGGCCGTAAAAAAACCGGAATGGTTATACAAAAACCTGAAAGGGGAGGAAGTCAATTACAACCAACAGGTTCATACTTGCATAATCAGGAAATATCAGCAGTTTAAAAGTGAAACATCTGACGAGCTTTTTCACAGGATTCACGACCTGATCAAATCGTTTGGCGACCACATTGCCATTTGTACCTACACAGCTGCCGGTACCGATTTTTACCGAAAGGAATCAAATTCGCACGGAGCCATTTACAACGATTTGCCTCGTGAATTGGAAAGTTACCAGGTCGTCGTTCTTCCCGACATCAGTCGTTTAAGCGAAGGCCAGTGTGCCAAACTTGATAAATATGTCGAAAACGGGGGCAAGTTACTGGCGACTGGTTTTACTTCTGTCAAAGATGAGAATGGAAACCCGATCGGTAAAATCCGGTTAAGTTCATTGGGTGTTAATCCTGAATATAAAACTTTTACGAAGGAGCAGGGAACTTATTTCAGGATATTTGAACGGGATAAAAAGCGTCTGGCCAATGAAATTTTCAACAATCTTGATCTGGTTTATGCGTGGGAAGAAGGTTTGTTTTGCAAACCCAAAGCAGGCGCAGAAGGCTTGCTGGGTTATATCCCTCCTGCAATGATTGGTCCTCCTGAAAAAACCTATTATACCGAAGTAACTGAAATACCCGGATTAATCTTTACCAATTCCGGAAAAGGTAAAACCGCATTCTTTCCTTTCAGGATTGGAACGCTGTATCACCACACGCGTCATTACGGGCATGCGGCATTGGTAATGAACACCTTGACAAATTTGTTGGCTTATCAACCGGATATTGTTACAAAAGCCTCTCCCCTTGTTGAGATTTCGAGACAAAAAAGCAAAGACGGCAGTTTCGAATGGTACGGACAGTTGAACCACTCCGGACAGTTGGGGAACGCGTTTCATGAGCCAATACCAATATTCAATACGGCTTTTACCATTACTCCTGAAAAGAATGTGAAATCTGTTCGCAGTTTGAAGCTAAAAGAATCCATTCCATATAAAAAACTCGGAGATGGTAGAATTGAGATTACTCTTCCAACACTCGAATCATTTGATGTGATTTTGATTGAGAATTGACTATGAAAGTTTGATGATAAATAATTAGAAATAAACCAAAACTAAATCTAACATGAAAACTTCCAGAAGAAACTTTTTGTCAACAGCAGGCCTGATAGGTGGGACTGCCGCCATGATGCCTTTTTCGTCATGCACCACATCAAATCAATCGAAATCAAACTATCCGGATTATTCGGCGCTCGACGGTATTCTGAAACAACCGGTACTCAAGATGGAGCTTTTTCCTGATCCGATAATTATAGAAACGCTTGAACTGCTTCAGGATAGGAATAATTTTATTTGTCGTGTCCGCTCGAAAGATGGGGCTGAGGGAATTTCAATTGGCCATCCATTTATTTCGAAAGAAAGTTATCCGGTGTTTATGAACCTTCTGCACCGTCAGTTTATTGGGAAGGATGCACGCGATCTGGATAATTTGATTGATCATGCCATCGAATCAAGTGTCAAACGACAGGGAAACCCGCTTTGTGTGCAGGTGGCGACCATTGAATTTGCCATACTCGATATGCTTGGGTGCATTGCCGACAAACCGGTGGGACAGTTAATCGGTGAGATTCATCATCCTGAAATTGCGATTTATCTGGGTACCCGGATCGGTGAACTTCGTAAAAGGGAACCGGAAGAATCGCTGGAACTGGTTTATGGCGATTACATGGAAACAAAAGCCAAAGCAATAAAACTCAGGGCAGGTGCTGGCGATAATCTGGGTAAAGATAACGACAATGCTCCGGGCCGAACCGAGAAATTAATTAAAATGGCCCGCGAAAAATTTGGCGACGATATGGTGTTGATGATCGACGGGAATGGGTCGTACTCGGTAAAAGAAGCCATCCGTTTAGGGAAAATGCTCGAAGAGTATAAGTATTACTTTTGGGAAGAGCCGGTGCCGTGGGATTGGTACGAAGAACAAAAACAGGTCAACGACGCGCTTCAGATTAAGATGGCTGGTGGGGAAGAAGAATTTGGCATGCATGCTTACCGCTGGCTCATTGCCAACAACGCGTTCGATCTCGAAACCCAATACTGTCCGACTCTGATGCCTGAAAAATCCTGTGGGCATTTGCCAGAGATGATTTAATCAGGAACAAAAGGAGAATAATATGTTTTTTCATGCGAGGAATATATCGATTAACATTTGGGCAGGGATATTTGGAAATAAATTCCCTGTATTTCTTTGGATCTATTTTCAGAAGAATAAAAGATAGTCACTTGGAAGAATTCCTGTTTTTTAATTGAAGGGATACAAATATCATAATACCTTTGAAAAAAAGGTAAAAAACAGAATGGCAACAAAATTTATTACTATGAAAACATCAAAATCAAGTTTAGGAATTTTTATTCCTTTGGTAAGTCTTTCAATTTCGGGCCATTCTTCAATGGCCAGCGAAAATAATCTTCAAATTGCAGAGAAAGCCAGACCCAATATTATTTTCATATTAACCGACGACCAGCGAACCAGCGCTATGGGTTATGCCGGAAATCCCATTGTTCAGACTCCTGAAATGGATAAGCTTGCCCGTGAAGGAACCTATTTCAGAAATGCATTTGCCAGTACTCCTATTTGTGCGGCCAGCCGGGCGAGTATTATTAGTGGGCTTCAGGAACGTACCCACAAATATACCTTCCAAACCGGGCCAATTCGTGAAGAGTATATGCAACAATCGTATCCAAAAATCCTTCGTGAATCAGGTTATTACACCGGCTACTTCGGAAAATTTGGGGTCAAGTACGAACATTTGGATCGCTTATTCGACATCAGCGAAGATTACGATCGCAATACCAAATACAAGGACCGTAGAGGATACTTTTATAAAACCCTCGGCAAGGACACAGTACATCTTACCCGCTATACCGGTCAAAAAGCCATCGATTTTATCAAAAATGCGCCTTCCGGTAAGCCTTTCTGTCTTTCGATCGGTTTCAGCGCACCCCATGCGCATGATCCGGCTCCCGAACAGTATTTCTATGATGAGAGTACTGCCAATTTATACAACAACATTACCATTCCTGATCCCGATTTGAAGGAGGACAAATATTTCAATGCTTTACCCGAAGGTGTTCGCAAAGGCTTCAGCCGTTTACGCTGGGGCTGGCGTTTCGATACTCCTGAAAAATACCAGAAAATGGTGAAAGGTTACTTCCGGATGATTACCGGGGTCGATCTGGAAATTGCCAAAATACGACAGGAGCTTAAAGCCAAAGGACTCGATAAAAATACAGTCATCATCCTGATGGGTGATAATGGTTACTTTTTGGGTGAACGGCAAATCGCTGACAAATGGATGATGTACGATCTTTCGGTTAAAGTGCCGCTGATTGTTTACGACCCTCGTGTGCAAAAACATCAGGATGTGGATATGATGGCTTTAAACCTCGATGTACCATCAACCATTGCCGATCTGGCCGGAGTTGCCCAACCCAAAAGCTGGCACGGCAAAAGTTTAATGCCAATCGTTTCGGGCGAAAGCACCAAAGCTCTCCGCGATACCATCCTTATTGAGCATTTGTGGGAATTTGAAAGCATTCCTCCGAGCGAAGGAGTTCGTACCAACGACTGGAAATACTTCCGCTATGTGAACGATAAATCGTGGGAGGAACTTTACAATCTTAAAAAAGATCCAAGGGAAACAGAGAACCTGGCAAAAAATCAGCAATACAGCAAAGAATTGAAAGAATTGAGGAATAAATGTGATGCGCTGGCTAAAAAGTATGCCGATCCTTATTCCGGAATTCCTTCAGGATTGATGGTAGAATACATTCGTGAGCCAAAGAATGTGGCCATTAATGACAACAAACCTGAGTTTGCATGGATTGTACCCGGGGAAGCTGTGTCGCAGAATGCTTACCAGATTTTGGTAGCATCTTCAAAACAAAATATTGATAATAACCTGGGCGATGTGTGGAACAGCGGTCAGGTACGTGGAAAAATATCTTCGAATGTCGAGTTGCAGGGAGAACCGCTGAAACCCAATTCGAAATACTTCTGGAAAGTACGAATCTGGGATCAGGATAACCGCCTGGCAGATTATTCTGCTGTTCAGGAATTTAAAACCGGAAATTTTACCGGGTACATTTCAACCGGTAATGTTTTTCAAATAGAGAAGATTAGTCCAAAGTCGATCACAAAAACTGCCGAAAATAGCTACTTCATCGATTTTGGTAAAGACGCCTTTGGAACACTTGAACTGACATCTAATTCTCCCAAAACTGAAACCTTGACCATTCGTCTCGGCGAAAAATTGGATGGGAAAGCTATCGACCGCAATCCGGGTGGCACTATCCGATATTCAGAAGTAAAACTAGATGTTCAGCCAGGAAAAAAAATGTATACGCTAAAACTTACTCCTGACAAACGAAATACGCTTCCCAACAAGGCGGTTCAATTGCCCGATTCGTTTGATGTCGTGACGCCTTTCCGTTATGTCGAAATCGATAATTACAAGTCGGAATTAACAAAGAACGACCTCAGGCAAAAAGCATATTTCAATTATTTTGATGAAAATGAAAGCAGTTTCAGCAGTTCGGATACCACTTTGAACCAGATCTGGGACTTGTGCAAATACAGCATGAAAGCGACTACTTTTTCAGGACTTTACATCGATGGCGACCGGGAACGTATCCCTTATGAAGCTGATGCATATATTAATCAGCTTGGCCATTACAGTATCGATCGGGAATATGCCATGGCGAAGCAAACCATCGAGTGGTTTATGGAGAAACCTACCTGGCCGACCGAATGGTTGCTGCACACTGCTTTATTGATGCATCAGGATTACATGTACACCGGCGACACTGAACTCCTGAAGAAATATTACGACTCCCTGAAAAAGAAATGCCTGATGCAGCTTAGCCGCGAAGATGGCCTGATCAGCACCAAATCGCCTGCGCACAATGGACAGTTGATGCTGAGCATTGGTTTTGCTGATACCACTCAGCGAATGCGGGATATTGTTGACTGGCCTGATGGAAAAATTATTTCAGGCGACAAATCCTGGTCTCAGAAAGGCGAACGCGATGGTTACGATATGGCGCCTATAAATACGGTTGTAAACAGCTTCTTTTATAAGGATATGCAAATCATGGCCGATTTTGCAGGAATATTGGGCAAAACTGCTGATCAGGAAGAATTTACTTTTATGGCTGCTAAAGTTAAACGCGCCATTAACGAGAAACTGTTCGATCAGCAAAAAGGGATTTATCTGGATGGAGAGGGCTCTGTTCATTCGGCCTTGCATGCCAACATGTGGCCTTTGGCTTTTGGAATTGTTCCTGAAGAGTATAAAAAGTTAGTTATTGAATTTGTGAAATCGCGCGGGATGGCATGTAGTGTTTATGGCGCTCAATTTTTGTTCGAAGGCTTGTACGAAGCTGGTGAAGGCCAATACGCACTCGATCTGTTGCGTGCAACCGACGACCGAAGCTATTGGAACATGATAAAAGTTGGTTCGACCATTACGATGGAAGCATGGGATATGAGATACAAGCCCAATTCGGATTGGAATCATGCCTGGGGTGCAGCTCCGGCAAACATTATTCCCCGGCAAATGTGGGGAATTCAGCCTGAAACACCCGGTTTTGGACTCGTCAGGATTAAACCACAGTTGGGCGATTTGAAAAGCAGCCGCATTATGGTGCCAACAATTAAAGGTCCAATTAAAGCTTCATATCAATGTAAAAACGACCGGTTACAAAATTATGAAATTGAATTGCCGGCCAATGTTGGTGGAGAATTATTTGTTCCTGAAGCAGGAGAGGCTGTTGTTACCATTAATGGACAAAAAGTGAATCCGGCATTTAAATCGATCCGGCTGGAGCCAGGAATGAACCGTATTGAAATCACAATTAATTCGTTTTAAATAAATGATTTTAAAAAAATTCATAAAAAGGACGATTGGTTTATTACTCTGGTTGATCCCATTTTTCTACGGAGAAGCACAGGTAACATTATCGACAGATTTTACAAATGATAATGATAAAAAAACTACTCTTCAGAATATCTGGACAGTCGTAAATCGTATCAGTCCCGAAAATGGGGTGAATGTAAGGAAAGGTTTGGACGTGAATACGATAAGAATGATCGGTGGTATTAATAGGAAAGTAAATGGGGAAAGTGTGCAGTATCCCGAATACGATGTATGCAGATATGATTCAATAACAAACAAATATATCTACAACTGGGCACCTCTGAAATCTCGTATTGATGCAGTTCTAAAATCGGGGGTCAGGATTTTTCAGCTTGTTCTGGATCAGCCACCCTGGGCATTTCAATATGGTTATACATTTATCCCGGAAGGAACCTGCGACAGCATCCATTTTCGGGAAGACGAACGAGTTACAATTTATGGTAATTCCTTGCCTCCATGTGACAAGAAAGCCTATTTTGAATTCATCCAGACAATGATGAAAGAGCTGATTGCTATTTATAGCCGGTCGGTTGTTGAATCTTGGCGTTTCAGGGTTGGTTCAGAGATCGAGACTCCCGACCACTGGAAAGGCTCAAAGCTCGATTTTATTGAGCATTTTGCCAATACCGAAAAGGCTGTACGATCTGTTTTACCCAATGCAAAAGTAGGTGTACATACCAGAGATCCCCGATTTCTCTATAAAAAGGGTGCGGTACTCAATTACAAAGGAGAGCCTATTGCATCTTTTGCGAATGATCTGATAGAGTACTGCTACAATAATAATATTAAATATGATTTCTGGGGAATTTCTGACTATGTAATAGTAGCAGGGAATAGCGGTATTGATTTTTCAAAAAAATACACTACTTATTTTGCTGATCTTGTCAATAATCCCAAATGGAACAGCAAGGCTTCGATCGATGTAATGGAATATGCTGCAATTGTTTCAATGGGCACACCTGATAATAGCAGTGCTTACCTGTCATGTGGAACCTCTCATGCAGAACTCATTAATATTGGGTATTCACATTTGTTCTATAGGAATATCGATAAACGTTTTGATCACATATTTAGGTGGGGTGCAAGGTCCGGAAGCATGGATGGCGTAGGTATTGATGCCATAAATTCAATGGTTGGTAAAATACGGTATGAGACTAATGTTGCAGGATCCCCAATTATTTCTGGAAATCAATTGGATGCAATTTATTCAAAAAGCCCGACAGGACACCAATATGATGTGTTGTTATATAGTGTAAACGACAAATCACCGAATTATACAAATGATGAGCCTGTAACGTTATCATTTGCATCAGACTTACCTGCAGGAACAAAGGTCTTTTATCGCCATTCGACCTACGGAAAAGACCAAAATAAATTTCAGAATTTTATGTTGAATGAACCTGCATCAGGATGGGTAAAAACATATTTGAAAACCAAAGTTCAAACCAGATGGGACAATTTGGGAGATGCAGCTATTTTGAATCCTGTTGGTGATGCAGAATGGTCAAAATATGAAAATCCCCATCCATATTTGTACAGCGATTGGTGCAGAATAGTGACAGTTGCCCGAAATGATGGTGGTTCTGGTTCTATGATCACTGTTAATACTCAAATACCTTCTTTCGCATTTAAGAAATTTGAGTTTGTCATTCATTTGGAGGAGTTAAATAAAAAACAAGAATCATTTTGAGATGAAAAAAACAATTTTACTATTTATGCCAATACTGGCTTTTCAGGTAATAATCCAAGCCAAAAACCCGATTATTCCAAACAAAGGGGCAAACGATCCGCACATCCATATTTTCAACGGTAAAGCATACCTGTCGGCATCGCACGACAAATCTATCGAAAGTAAAAGTTTCTCAATGGACGACTGGTGGCTTTGGTCGTCGGATGATTTGGTCAATTGGAAACTCGAATCGGTTTTAAAACCTGAAGATACATATATCGGCAAACCATTTTCTGGTTGCTGGGCTACCGACATGGCCTATCGTAATGGAAAATATTACTGGTATTTTTCGGAAAGGAATGAACAATCAGGAGTCGTGGTGGGTGATTCACCTTCAGGCCCATGGAGCGCTCCACTGAAAAACCCACTGCTTCCATCAGAACTCACCCCGACCCATGAATATGATATGGGCGTTTTCAAAGATGCATCAGGAGAATATTACATCGTGTTTGGGGTTTGGGATTATTACATCGCGAAACTGAATGAAGATATGATTTCTTTAGCCGAAGCACCGCGCAAAATTACTATCAACAACCCGCGCGGCCCATACAATAAGGATGGAAAAAATAAGGAAATGCCAACCGACGACAAGCCGTTTATACATGAATACAAGGGGAAATATTATCTGTCGTGGGGATGTTTTTATGCCATGTCCGACAATGTATATGGGCCGTATAACTATACAGGCTCAATCATGGATTCCACCAGTTTTGCGCCGGGTTATGAAGCACCCACCTGGCCAAACGGTTTTCTGCAAGGTCGCCATGGTTCATTTTTCGAGTGGCATAATCAATGGTATTTCGCTTATTGTGATATCAGTCAAACGGGTAATCGATACTTCCGCGATACGTTTATCAGCTATGTACATTACAAGGATAACGGCGAAATGGCTTTGATCCGGGTTGATGGCATTGGGGTGGGAGAGTACGATGCCAATAACGGACTCATTGAAGCCGAAGATTATTTCAAAGCTTCAGGAACCAGCATAAAGGAAGATCAAAAAGGCGGATTTGTAGTTGCCGACATTGAAAACGGTGATTATTTGGTTTATCCGAATATTAAAGGACTTTCAGGAAAAAAATCAATTGAATTTAAGGTAGAAGCGAACAAGCCAGCAATCATCGAAATCAGAAGAGATTCTCCGGAAGGGGAATTGATTAACACCTGTAAGTTGGCCGGGAAAAAATCTTCCGGAGTTGCTCAAACATTCAGTTGCAAACTACCTGAAATGAAGGAAGAACAAAGTTTGTGCATAGTCTTTAAAGGAAAGGGAAAGCAATTGTTGAAGCTTGACTTATTTAAATTCGATTAATTCAGAAGGCGATTTGTTCCCGAAAAAATCGTCAGAATAAATATTTATTAGCAAAGAAAAATGCGAAAATTAAGTATCCAAATAGTGTTCATGTTTATTGTTCTGATCGTAAAAAGTCAGAATGTTGATTCTGTTGATTTTGAGAAGCTCAATAAACCAACCAATTGGACTTTGAAATTTTTGGATCCGGGCACCGGCAACTGGAATTCGAATTGGTTTCTGGACGGAAAACTCGCCAAAGTTGAAAATACTGACAATGGTATGAGTTTCACCGCAGGACCTGAAAATGGAAATGATGCCCATCACGCAGTTCTCTGGACCAAAAATTCATTTGAGGGAGATGTGAAAATTGAATTCACATACACCCGAACCGATTCTGAAAAGCGCAATGTGAATATTTTGTACATACAGGCCACCGGAACTGGCATAGCGCCTTATTCGAAAGATATTTCATTATGGAATGATTTAAGAAAAGCACCGGCCATGAAGATTTATTTCAATCACATGAATGCTCTGCACATCAGTTTTGCCGCCTTCACCAATGACGGACTGGGCGACGAATATGTCAGGGCGCGGAGATATCCAGCCACGCCGGAACATCCTTTTAAGGATACCGGGATTCCTCCTTCATTTGACAATACCGGACTATTTTTATCGGACGTGACTTATAAAATTACAGTCATAAAAACAACAAATAAGCTTTTTTTCAATGTCGAAGGTAAAGATGTTAATCGTGTTTTTTCTTGGGATCTTAAAGCCATTGAACCAATTTCAGGAGGACGGATTGGCTTGCGGCACATGTACACCCGTTCTGCCATTTATAAGGATTTCAAAGTTTATGTAAGAAATTAACTTAATACAAACCGAATATGAAACAAAAAGAAAATAAATTACTGTTTACGCTGGGTCTGGCCAGTCTTTTGTTTTCGTGCGGAAATGCCAAGGAAGAAAAGAAACCCATGAACGTATTGTTTATTGCCGTCGATGATCTGCGGCTCGAACTGGGTTGTTACGGAAATACGATCATTAAGTCGCCAAACATCGATGCATTGGCTGCTTCAGGAGTGGTTTTTAACCGGGCCTATTGCCAGCAGGCCATCTGCATGGCCTCGAGAGCCAGCATTATGAGTGGAATGTTGCCTGAAAACCATCTGATTTTTAAATGCGGGCCTGTTAATACGGCTTATCCCAATCAGGAAAAACTGGATGGCATATTCAAAACAAGTGGATATGATGTAAGGGCATTTGGAAAAATATACCACCATAAAAGCGATGCTGATGAACAGTTCGGAACGAATTGGGTATGGAAAAATCCACAAAGTCAGGAAAAGGGCAGGGGTTACCTGGATCCGGCAAGTATAAAGGGAATTATTGATGATTCTGGTCGGGGTCCGGCCTATGAAAGTCCTGATGTGGCTGATAATGAATATTTCGATGGTTATCAGGCCGAAGAGGCTGCTAAGACAATCGAAGAATTTTCAAAATCAGGAAAACCGTTTTTCCTGGCCGTTGGATTTCACAAGCCTCACTTGCCGTTCAATGCCCCCAAAAAATATTGGGATCTTTATTCAGAAGATGAATTGGAATTGGCGCCCAATCAGTTTTTGCCTGAGAATTACACCAGGAATACACTCTATAATTTCGGTGAGCTTCGTAATTATCCCGGAATCCCGAAAGGAGATACTCTTTTGCCGGAACCGCTTCAGAAAAAGCTAAAGCATGGCTATTATGCATGTGTTTCCTACACTGATGCTCAGTTGGGTAAAGTTCTACAAAAGTTGAAAGATACCGGGCTTGACAAAAATACGGTGGTAGTTTTGTGGGGCGACCATGGCTGGAAACTAGGTGAGCATGGCATGTGGTGCAAGCACACCAACTTTGAACTGGATACGCATGTGCCATTAATTATTAAAGTACCCGAAATGAAAGCCGGCAGAGTGCAGTCGTTTGCCGAGCTGATTGACCTTTATCCAACCTTAGCTGAATTGTGCCATTTGGAAAAACCTGACAATCTTCAGGGCCAAAGCCTGGTGCCGGCATTGATTGATCCAACAGCCGAAGGTCGTAAAGAAGCATACAGCATGTATCCGCATAGTCGTGATAATGACAAAAAACTGGTTATTGGATATGCCGTTGTAAACGATCGGTACAGGTATATCAATTGGATACAAATTGATAACGGAAAATCCGAAGGTGACGAATTATATGACCATTCCGTCGATCCTGCAGAAAATATCAATGTTGCAGGTGTGGAGAAAAACAAAGCGATCGTTGAGGAAATGAATGCGAAACTGCAGCAACGTTTCAGAATGGACGCTTCTATTTTAGAGTTTACGAATTAATATTAACCAGAAAGATGTCGAATTTTTGCCGGCATATCCTGAATCGGTTTTTGCCAGAATGTATGATAACCCGGAAAACTGATTGCCTGGTATTCCATTCGATACAAGACTGCAAACGAAAACACGAATCCTTTTTATGACCTAAACAATGGCTTTTTTTACTCCGAGGCAAAATTTCCTTATCAGGAGAATGACTGGACAGATATATCACGAAAGGAGTCTATTTGTTGAAAGTTGATGGACAGGATCGGGTAAAACTGCTCAAAATTTAATTTGTAAAATAGAAATATGAAGAGAAGGAACAATTCAATTTGGCTTATGTTATCTATCCTGATCATTTGTATAAAAACTGGTCAGGCCCAGGAACGTCCGTTTATCTGGGTACAAAAGCAGGATCGTGAACAAATTCTGGCAAAAATTGAAAATCAACCCTGGGCAAAATCATCATTTGACGATTTAATTTCCCGACTTAATAATGATATTTCTGAGCACTCTTCAAATCCTGACAAGTATCTTCACGGATTGCCTTTCGCCTGGGAAAACGCGAAATCCGGAGAATCGCCTTCTTTTACCTATACGATTCATGGCGCCAGCGGACAGCATAATAATCTGGATAATGCCACCAAAGAGGAGATGGCCAATTACAGAAAGTTGACCGGTTTTCTGCAAACAGCTATCGATTGCGGAGTAGCATATTATATCACCAATGATGAAAAATACGCCCAATGTGCGACCGATATCCTGAATGCTTCAATCAAAGGGATCATCCAGCTTAAACCATCGGATTGGGCCGGACGAGGCGGCTGGCTTTGTCCTGATGACATATTGCGTGAGTCGCGTGAGGTAGGCGATAAATTTCCAATTATCTATGATTTTATTGCGCCTTTCATCAAAAAAGGAGGTAAGCCCTATGATCCTGGGAAAAAGACAAAAACTGACTTTCCAACCAATCAGGCACAGCAGGTATTTCGCACTTATGCCGATCTGGTAGTTCATCATGGGATGATCGGATCGAACCATCCTGTTTTGGAATCAACATGTTTGGTTTATAACGCCCTGGCTCTGGAAGATGTGACGGAGCGGAATAAATATCTGAAGTTTTACCTTACTGAAAGCACAGGAAATCAGGATGCTTTAAAGAAGGTTGCTGAAAATTTCAGGGAAGAAGGCGATATCTGGCCCGAAACTTCACAGTATCTGAATGGCGTTGCGAGTATCTCTGCGAGGTTGATGTTTATCCTGACCAAATATGACCCATCCCTTCATTTGGGACAAAAGTATCCAAACATTCCAATCGCATTACCCCGATTGGATGATCTGGTTTATCCAAATGGAGAACTGATCCGCTGGGGTGATGGTCACCGGCATGGTGAAGCTTCTTTTAATAGTTACGAAGATGCTTACCTGCTTGGGAAAATTGACGGTGTAAAAAAGCTTACCGATAAGTTTGGTTCACTGCTCGGACGTGCAATAGACAAAGGTGAATACCAAAGAAAAGGATTGTCAGCGCTACTTTGGTATGAAGATGGTTTTAAAGCTGAAAATCCGCCTCTGATCCTTCCAAGAACAGACAAGCAGTCTCATGCGGGAATTTTTCTTCAGCGAAACCTTAGCCCAACCGGTGACACTAAAGATGGCCTGATGTGTTTTGTAGGTGGGGCACACATGGTTCATGGACATGCCGAAGGAATGAACATTGAATTGTATGGTAAAGGTCTGGTTCTTGGTGTTGACAATGGCCGGGGAAGTTATGCACAGGATATTCACGAAAACTATTCCCGAATTTGGGCTGCACACAACACTGTGATTGTTAATGGAAGTTCAAAAGGTGAAGGTGGTTGGGCAGGTCAGGGAATTAATACGGTGAAATTAATTACGATGGAACCCATGCCAACGAAGGAGGCCATTTCGCCCGATTATTCCTTCTCGCAAACCAGCTTCGAAGACGACAAAGGCGATAAGGCTGAAGCTTCTCAGGAACGAACCCTGGCCTTAATCCGGACTTCTGATTCAACAGGGTACTATATCGACATCTTTCGCTCGAAATCGCGATTACCAAACGAATTCCACGATTTTCTTTACCACAACATTGGAGACAAACTGGTATTTTTAAATCAGGATTTAAAACTTACTCCAACTCCAGAAAAGTACATGGCTAATGCGAAACTTCCGTGGATTCAGAACAAGGAATTCCGTTATCCGGGCTGGCATTTTTTCAAAAATGTGGAAACTTCCCAAAAATATTCTGGAAACATTCAGGCCATTTTTAGTACTGAAAAATTAAAAAATGGGCCACTCTATATGAAACTATTTATTCCAGGCAGCGATCTGCGCGAATACACCAAAGTAATGGCGCCTCATACTTTTGAAGCGCCATCGCCTTATGAAAATTTGCCAACACCAACATTGGTAATTCGAAAAACCGGTGAAGCCTGGAATGCGCCCTTTGCTGTGGTTTATGAACCAATCAGTAAAAACAAAGAGAATGGTACGATTCAGTCGGTCGAAAAAATTGAACAGAATGGAATTCTCAAAGGCTTGAAAATTACAAGTAAAATTGGTCATGAAGTTTTGGTTCAATATGTTATCGACCAGACTGAAAGTGAGAATTTTATTGATTCGAAACTTGGGCTTCAGTTTAAAGGCCGGTTTGCAATTGTTACAACCAACCCAAAGAATAAGATCATAAACATGTATATGGGAGATGGTGAGAAACTGAAGTTTGGCAAATACTCACTGGTTTCAGAAGAAGGAAATTCAGGAGCTTTTCTCGACTGTACTCCGAAAACTCCTGTTCTTAAAAGCAATAAAAAAGTAAAATTCATCACTCAATAAAACTAAAAATGAGCATACTAACAGTATTTGGGAAAAGATTTGGTATTGATTTATGGAATTATGAAACACCCGATGGTCGCGGCATTGAAAAAGCCTACGAATATTTCATTCCTTACATCACCACCGACAAAAAATGGGAATACCAGCAGTTGGGAAATCTCGATGATCACAAGTCTGATTTTGTAAGCTTGCTGGAACGGGCAGGAAAAACCTTTAATGAGAAAAAATATATCGAATTGGCAGAGCAATATCTATCTATTAATGATTAATGAAAATATGAGGAGAATATATTAAAATATATGGCTGAGGGGCAAAGCCCCGAAATGTAAAAGCATAGGATGAAGTAAAACTTAATCCTATGACAATAAAAACGTAAATATCTAATCCAATGAGAAAAATAATATTGTTCTCCATGACCCTGCTTTTTGTCCTCCAAATAAACTGTTTGGCCCAAAAAAGTAGCCCAATCCTGAAGTCTGAGTTTCATCATCCGCCAAAACAGTTTTACCCAACTCCTTTCTGGCATTTGAACGGAGAACTGACCAACGAAGGTATTGTACAGCAAATGACCGATGCGAAATTGAAAGCCAAATTTAATGGTCTGGCGGTATTGCCTGTAGCCCAAACACAACCTGACTTTTTGAGTGAAGCCTATTTCGAAAAATTCAGGCTGATACTCGAAACTGCTAAAAAGTTAGACGAGAATGTGATCCTTTACGACGACACGGGTTTTCCCAGCGGCAATGCAAACGGACAACTCGAAAAGCAGTTTCCTCAGGATGTCCGAAAGACGATTGAAAAGAGTGAAGTTATTCGGTCAGCCGGCTATTGGAAGACACCGCTTCCGGCCGGAAAACTAATGTCGGCAGTTGCCATGAATACCGAAACGCTGGAACGTATTGACCTGGGCAGTTCGATTGATGAGCATCAAATCCTGAACTGGAACGTTCCGAAAGGCGATTGGCGGATCATGTTCTTTACCTGCAATATAGCCACCTATTATAAGAAATATTTTGTGGTCGATTATCTGGACACAACGGCTGTCAGCCATTTCATGAGTCTGACTTACGATAAATATGCTGAAAAATTCAGTTCCTATTTCGGAAATACCATCCAGCTTACCTTTTTCGACGATGTGGGTTTCCTGCGCACTGAACGAACCTGGACCAACGCATTCAATGAAAAATTCAGGGAGATAAACGGCTTCGATCCCACTTTGTATTATCCCGCCTTGTGGTACAACATAGGCCCTGAAACCGAAGCTGCCCGGGTAGCTTTTTTCAATACCCGGTCGGAATTGATGGCCGAAGGTTATCCGAAAATGGTTACTGAATGGACCAAAAAATACGGCCTGAAAAATACCGGACATCCTCCAGGCAACTACGGAATCCAGCCGGTTGACATGTCGGGCGATATTTTTAAATATTATCGCTATACCGATTTGCCATTGACCGACCTGATTATCGATTATACCCGTGGACGCGATGGTTTTAAACTGATCAGTTCAGCATCCGATTTATACGACAGGCCAATCACATCTACCGAAATTTATGGCGCCCTGAAAGAAGATATCGTTGATTCTTTGATGCTTTATCGTGCCCTGATGGAAATCCAGGCCCGTGGGGTTAATTTTGTGATCCCTCATGGCATGTGGTACGATCCCAGTCACGTTTCAATCCCACCCTTGGTTTCACCTTTTAGTAAAAAACTGGGTCCCGGACTTCCGGCATACAGCGACTATGTTGGAAAGTCGTGCTATTTGTTGCAGGGAGGCCGCCGGATTGCCGATATTGCACTGGTTTATCCGATTTCTAGTTTGCAGGGCGGTTTCTATTTCGATTCTCCGGATAACAAACGAGCCGGTACCTGGGCTTATCCTGAAGCCGATTATCTGAAGATCAGCGACATGCTGACCAATGAAATTCGTCGCGATTTCACTTTCGTCCATCCTGAATATCTGGCAACCGACAACTATTTAATTCAGGGAAACCAGCTTCATTTGGATAACAAGGAAAACTTTCAGGATTATAAACTCGTCATCATTCCAGGCGGTAAGGTTATTTCAGTAAAAACACTCCGGAAGATCAAAGCGTTTTACGACAATGGTGGAAAAGTTATTGCAACAACCTTGTTGCCATCGGTGTCAGCCGAAATGGGACAAGATCAGGAAATCGTAAAAATTACTACCGAAATATTTGGAACAAATCCGACCAATCAGGCACGGGTTCAGACCAACAACAAGGATGGAAAAGCTTTATTCATTCTAAATCCTACCACTGAATCTTTGTCAGATGCACTTGCAGGATTGTTGCCCAATGTGGATGTGATGTTCAGTCAAAACCCTTCGGGTAAAAGTAAATTGGGTGCGTTTTCTTATTTGCACAAAGTAAGAGATGGAAAGGACATTTATTTCTTTGCCAATTCGAGCGACAACACCATCAATACTGAAGTTTTGCTTCGGGGTAAAGTAACACTGGAAAGCTGGAACCCTCACGATGGTTCAATTTCAAAAATTTCCGGAATCTCGCACATTCAGAAAAACGGTCAAACGTATACCCGGTGCAAATTGAATCTGGCTCCTGTAAAAACAATATTTTGGATCAGTAAATAAAAATTTCAATGATGAATCAAAAATCAAAATTTCTGATGTTCCTGTTTTTAATCTTTGCATTATTCCATTCTCCGGAAAGAATTCAGGCACAGCGGGTGGTAAAAAATGCCGACCTCGGATGGAAGTTTCATTTGGGAGATATTCCTGAAGCAAGCCAAACATCTTACAACGATGCATCCTGGCGAAAACCCGATGTTCCACACGACTGGAGCATCGAAGGAGACTACTCAGCTTCCAATCCGACAGGAAACCGTTCAGGTTATCTTCCATCAGGAATTGGGTGGTATCGTCGTGTGATCGAAATGCCCGAATCATGGAAAGGAAAATTGGTAAACATTGAATTCGAAGGTGTTTACATGAACAGCGAGGTATGGCTCAATGGAGAAAAGATAGGTGGCCGTCCTTATGGCTACAGCTCGTTTACCTGCGACCTTACCGGGAAACTTAAGCCCGGTAAAAATATACTTGCAGTAAGGGTCGACAATACACTGGAGCCAAGTGCCCGCTGGTATCACGGCTGCGGAATTTACGGTCATGTCTTTCTGGTTGCTAAAAATCAGGTGCATATTCCATTTTCAGGAGTGTTTGTAAAAACACCAACAGTCAGTGCCGATTTGGCAATGGTGAATGCAGCTGTCGAAGTGAAAAACAGTTCCGCTGCTGCTACTTCCGTTCAGGTTCAATACGAAGTGGTAGCCCCCAATGGAAGTTCAGTTGGCAAGACCATTGCCAATGCCAGTATAGCTGCCGGTGATATGCAAACAGTGAATCAGGAAATAAAAGTTACCAACCCTATGCTGTGGAGCATTGAAACTCCCCAATTATACTCACTTAAAACCACCATCACCCAAAATGGCCAACCCATTGATGAAGTTACAACTCCATTTGGTTTCCGTAGTTTGCGTTTCGATGCCAATGAAGGTTTTTTCCTGAACGAAAAGCACGTCAAAATCATGGGTGTTTGCGAGCATCAGGGCGGAAGTCCCAGTGGTGCGGCCATTCCTGAAGCTTTGCTTGAACGCCGTTTGCAACAATTGAAAGACATGGGATGTAACTCCATCCGGGCTGCACATAACCCACAGCTTCCGGCATTTTACGACCTGTGCGACCGCATGGGAATTTTGGTGATGGACGAAATTTTTGACGGTTGGCACCAAAAGGCCACCCATGATTATGGTGGCCGTTTCTTTAAGGAATGGTGGCAACGCGATGTAACCGATTGGGTGCGCCGCGACCGGAACCATCCTTCGGTGATTTTCTGGAGCATTGGCAACGAAACCGGCAAAGCTGATGAGAATGGAATGACACCATTCATACACCTACTCGATGATACACGTCCGACTACAGGTGGAGCTGTAATTGACGGTGTAGATGTGGCAGGATTTAATGGTGGAATTGTACCCAAAGATGCGGTGCTGGAAGATTTTCATCGCAATAACCCGAATACTCCAATTGTTCTGACCGAGGAACCACACACCTTCCAAACGCGTGGTTTTTACAAAACGGTAAACGAGGTTTTTAAAAGTATTGATTCTTTAAAAGATTACGCCAGTCCTGAAGTGTTTATTGGCGGACACACGGCCTATCGTTCTTCGTACGACAATTGCGGACGACGTTTGGTAGCACGCAATTGCTGGCAACGGACAGATTCGCGTCCCTGGATTATTGGCGAATACCGCTGGACTGGTTTCGATTATATTGGCGAAGCAGGTTGGGCAGGAAATGAATCGCTGGCCCGCGAATTTAATTTCGGGGTACTCGATCTGGCCGGATTCCCGAAAGACCATTATTATTTCTATCAAAGTATCTGGACAGAAACACCCATGGTGCATTTGCTGCCACACTGGACCCATCCCGGACTGGAAGGCAAAACGATACCGGTAGTTGCCTATACCAATGCCGATGAGGTTGAACTTTTTCAGGACGGAAAGTCGCTTGGACGAAAACAAAAATCCGATCTTTTTGAGTGTGTCTGGCAGGTAAGCTATAAAGCTGGCGAACTAAAAGCAGTGGCCTATAAGGCAGGGAAAAAAGTTGCGGAAACAGTACAACGAACTTCTGGTACACCGGCAAAACTCGAAATAGTAACGGATAATCAGAACCTGAAGGCTGACCGAAACGATATTGCATTGGTATCATTGGCCGTGCGCGATGCACAAGGTGTACTTGTTCCGAATGCCGATCAGCAGATCGCTTTAGCATTTACAGGACCAGTGAAATGGTCGGGTGGCGAAAATGGCGATCCGGTTGACATTACCCCGCAGCGCGAATTGACGCGCAAAGTATTCAATGGTTTGAGCCGGGGATTTTTTGCTGGAAAAGATGGAGAAACGGGAGGGGTAGAAGTTTATGCTCTCGGCGTTCTGGGAGAACCCTATTTCGGTGAAACCACTACTGTTACCATTGCTCTTGAACGTGTTGCCCTACGTGGTTCGCTATCAGGAGAAACACCTGAGATACGCTATACCACAGATGGTTCTGTTCCAAACCTGAATTCAATGAAATATACAAAACTATTTTCTGTGAAGGCAACAAGTTCAGTGAAAGCTGCTGCCTTCCTCAATGGGAAAGAGCTTGCATCAACTTTCAGTATTTTCACGAGAGGCAATCGTCCGGTAGCAGTAGAGAAAAAAGTGGTACGCGAAAATATGGGAGAAGCCGAAGACCCGGATCAGAAAACAACAAAACCGAAAAGGGGAAAGAAGTAGTTAAGATTTGAAATGAAAACAAAAAACCATAAAATTCAAAACTCAATTGTGATAGTGTTGGCATTAACTTTTTTGATCACAACGGCATATTCGCAGGATAAGATCAGTTGGCCGGGTGGCCGATATACCTTAACTTCCGATGGTAACCAGCACGATGTGGATGATATTGGCGCGATGCCCATGTCGATTGCCATGATGTGCTATTCCGGATTCAGGGATAAAATTGTCCATTTCGATTATGCCAACCATCTGGGATTAAGCAACCCCTCAAAACTGGCCGAGATAACCACAAGCTGCACAGAAGTGGCTGCAAGGTTCGGAATAAGTGGCCAAATCGTATTTAACTGTCAAACTCAGCTTAAAGCAGCCAAAGAGAATTTCCTGAAAGAAGCCCGAAAAAGCAGTGCTTCAGATCCACTTTGGTTTGTTTGTGCCGGCCCGATGGGAACAGCATACCTTTATTTGGATACCGTTCGGATTACCGATCCTTCCAAACTTCAGTATATTCATTGTATTTCGCACTCTAATGCCAACAACAAGCATAACGATACCCCCGAACTCATTGGCAAAACATGGGCCGCCATGAAGCGAGATTTTCCAATGCCGATTTTCATCAACCTATTGTTACTAAAGGCGAGCCACAATAAATCTTAAGACTGAACGAAATGTAAACTCAATGAAAAACAAATTAATGTTACCCAAAATCAGCTTGAATATAATTTTGCTTGCTTGTTTTTTATATTCAAACGCTCAAACACTCGACCAGAATTTTAAGAATCCGCCTGCATCGGCAAAACCACAAACCTGGTTTCATGTGATTAGTGGAAACATGAGTAGGGAGGGCCTGACCAAAGACCTTGAAGCCATTTCCAGCGCTGGCGGTACGGTGTTCTTCAATGTTGCACAGGGAGTTCCCCTGGCGAACGTAACTTTCAATTCTTCGGAACAGCATCAATTACTAAAACATGCTGCTGCTGAATCGGAACGTCTTGGGCTTACTTTTGGGTTTCACAATTGTGACGGCTGGTCGTCGAGTGGTGGCCCATGGGTGAATGCGGAGAATTCCATGAAAATGGTGGTATATAGCCAAACGATTGTTGCCGGAGCTCAAAATACAACTGTTAAATTGCCGCAGCCCACTGTCCGCGAAGGATTTTATCGTGATATTGCTGTTTTGGCTTATCTGGCGTTTCCAACTGAAGTACTTGACTCAGAAATAAAACCGGTGGCCCCTCATGCCCTGAAATACGTTGAAATTGACAGTTACGAAGTTGGAAGTCAGGACTGGACAAAAGGTTTCGAAACTATTTTCAAGACCAAATACATGTACGACATTGTTCCGTTTCTTCCGCTTTTTGCTGGTCGGTTTGTTGAAAGCGCTGATGCATCAGAAGCCGTAACTGACGATTTGCGAAATCTATTCAGCCAATTGATGTGCGGGAATTACTTTGGGTATTTTCAGGAATTAATGAACAAAGATGGCATACAAGCCATTAACGAACCATACGGCAACGGCCCGTTTAACGAAATGGATGCCGGGAAATATGCCGATATGCCCATGGGCGAATTCTGGCTCAACAGGGGTGTGTATTTGGTAGGTCCGGCTGTTTCTTCAGGCCATATTTACGGCAAACAAAAAATCTCGACCGAATCGTTTACCGCTGTTTCTGGCGTGGCCAACTGGAATATGCATCCTGCACAACCAGTTTTAAATCTTCGGCTTTCATAATTGTGGTTTAATTTCTTCATTATAAAACTTCCGGAAACCTTCTTTGATCTCGTCTCTTACCCGGATAAATTCACTCCAGATAAATTCATCAGTTCCAGTGGCATGTGACGGATCATCGAACCCGATGTGCAAGCGATGTTTCACTTTACCGATAAATGCCGGGCAATTTTCATTAGCGCCACCACAAACGGTGATCACATAGTCCCATTCCTGGTCAAGGTATAAATCAACCGAATCGGAAGTGTGATGACTGACATCAATGCCAGCTTCTTTCATAGCGGCAACTGCTTTTTGGTTCAATTTGCCTGAAGCTTCGGTTCCGGCTGAGCGAACTGTAAGGTTCGGGTCGAACGACTGTAAAAATCCGTGAGCCATTTGGCTTCGGCAACTATTGCCGGTACAAAGAATAAGTACTTTCATTTTATATGATTTTAGATATCTGGCTATTAAAAAGGTAAGAGGGTTATTTACAGCTAAAATTGTCAGGAAGTTGAAATTCATTGAGAAAACCAAACAATAATGTTTTCATTTCTTCAACCTTTTGAAAATCGAGACAGTAGTTCATTTTTACACCTTCAACGTGCCCTTTTATCAATCCGACTTCTTTGAGTTCCTTCAAATGTTGATTTACTGTTGTTCGTCCGAGTGGCAATTCATCCGAAATGTCACCAGAAATACAAGTCTTAGTTTCTGCAAGAAACTGAGGAGTAACATAAAAGTATATTCATTTCGGCATACTATTTTGTTTCTTTTCTCTGATGCGCCTTATCAAATCCCGAAAAGCCAAAAATACTTTACTTTTTCGGGTCGTGGAAATAACTTTGGTGGATAAATGGAGGGGAGAGATACCCCTATTGATAGTTTAGTTCCCTAACGTCCTGTCATATAAGGCAGGGTGGAAGTTGCCCAACAAATATTTAATCCTTAATTTTTGTATAGAAGCGCAATCCAATTGCCCTCTGAAGGAGTTTTTAACTGTACTATTTTCCCTCCGTTAATATTGCTCTCCGAACTCATTATACCTTGTTCGATTTGGTACCACTTTAAGGTGTATTTTTGATGAAATTCCTTTAGGTTTAGGTTAACTTGTCCCTCTTTTGTAAAATACAGCACATAAACTTCTCCGGGATTTGATGCCAGAAAGGCTTCATTTTCTTCCCGCTCAGAAAGTAAATCATTGCCGGGTTCAAGTTCCCAAAATTTTGCAATCTTTTCTATTTCACGTGCTATTTTCAAACAATTTATTGATAGTGCAGATAAACCTAAGCCCGATGGAGGTCTATGAAAACGTGCTGATGCTGCACCTCCAATTACATGCCTCCACCAACGCTCTATACCGTCCTGTGTATTTCCATGGGGACCACCATCTGCTCCATATGTCTTTATCGTATTTAATGGTCGTGGATGAGAAGCTATATAATTTCTCACCCATTGAAAATTATCCCAGTGAACCTGTCCTTTTTGCTGATTATTTTGCGAAACATCGCAAAAGGCATAGCGTTCCGGGTGATCGAAAGTACGTTTATGTTGTTCCGATTTTAAATCCCAATTGTCCCACATTTCTGTAACACAAATGTTTTTATTCTGCTCTTTGGCTTTGCTTAATATAAATTCTGCCCAGTACGTTGCCCACTTCTCTTCGCCTGAGGTTTCATTGTCTATACAATAAAGAACGTGATCATATTTTAACGAAATGGATAATAATTTCTCAACCCTTTTTTTCTGATATTTCAAAACCACTTCGTTGTTCCTCTGTAGGGGTGTAGTAAAAAAAAATGGTTGCTTGTTAGAACCCGGATGATCTGGATAACTTGCTTTAAGACCAGATTTTTCTTCGGAATAGTTCACATTATTTTTTGGATTAAACGGATCTGTGATCCATGCGTCTCTTGAATAACCAAATCTATCCCATATTTCGATCTGAACAATAATATCTCTTTTTTCAGTTTCCTTTAATAGAAACTCAATTTTATTAAAATAATCATCGTTTAATTGTTCCAGATCATACTTGCCATTTTCCAGTTGATGAAATGGATTTATTTCGTAACCCTGATACTTTCCGTCGTTGAGTGTATTCCGTAAATAATTCGCTCCAGCACTTTTCATTGAATCCAGATGTGAAATTAATTTTTTGGCAGACCACTGAAAAATATTGTCATCATTGCTCGCCCCAAGCAACATTATTGGTTTTCTCTTGTATTGCCAATACCACTGATTTTCTGACCAGGGTTTAATTCTGTTTTTATCTGATTTTTTACCTGAAGTGAAAGAAGTAACGCATAAAATAAGAATTGATAATAGTGATATCTTGAGTATTGTTAATTGTATTGCTTTCATAGGTAAAAACTTTAGTATGTAATTTAATATAAAAATACAAATTCTCGTCTTTATATTGACATTTTTATTAAAATAGAACGCAATTAACATTTAAAATTGTAAAATAACAATTAACGCCAAACACTTTGCTTTCAATAAAACTTTGCTTGCATACGCTTTGCATTGAAGCGGATGTTGAAATAAACCTCACCTTACTTTTACGCCTTAACATTTAAAGGTTTATCAATAGTGTTTTCAATTGGTTTTTTGGATTTTCTTCAAACCTGTTTTTCGTGGCAATTAAAAATCGGAGACCCAGTTTCGAGGGAAAAGTCGGTCTGTCGTTCGCTGCGAACCGAGCCATAAATAATGCTGA
>JBBSBP010000044.1:0-37513 GCA_038251165.1 Bacteroidales bacterium
TGTTTCGGCTGATTTAGCAACCAACGAAGGAATTGAAAAGATAAAACAGGTTGATGAGAAAATAGGATTGCTGGTTATCGCTGCAGGATATGAAGTAAACGGTGCATTTGAAAAAACCTCACTCGAAAATGAGCTGAAAGTGTGAAGTTCCGGCTTGCCACTTAAATTTGTTCTATCTAACGGGTCATTCTTCAGGATGGCTTTTTTATGACCACTTTTTGCAGGATTAGGCCATACTTTTCCAGCCCTCAAAAAATGAAGGTTTTTAATTGGGGTAGAGTGTCCATTGTCGTGGACGGATATTCAACGCATAAAAGCCTGTTGGCGAGCGTACACGAGGAAGCTCATCCATAACATACATCAAGCCTGGGTTTAAATGGACTGGGAACGTGATTCAATACTAAATTTCCACGATGGAAAGGGAAAGTTCAGTATATTTGCCTGCAGACACACATACATACACACACATAGAAATAAACCTATACGACCTATTTATAAATATAATCACTAAAAAATGCCGGATAAACAGAAAGACTCTAAAATACTTAGGAAACAATACATTCCAACCGCAGAATTTTATAGTCAAATAATAGATAGTTTACATGACTATTCCATTTTTACCCTTGATAATGAATTAAAAATTAATAGTTGGAGTTCGGGTTCAGCCACCATCTTTGGTTATGAACCTGACGAAATCTTAGGAGAAAATTTTGACATCATTTTTACTGAAGAGGATAAAAAAAACGGAATTCCTAAAAGCGAAATTGATAAAGTATTAAAAGAAGGCAGGGCGGTAGATAACAGGTGGCATATTTGTAAAGACAAAAGTAAATTTTATGCTTATGGTTTGGTTTTTCCACTAATTGGTAAAGATGGAGCAATGTTAGGTTATGTAAAAATACTACTTAATCTCACCGAGAGAAAGAAAGCAGAAGATTCTATCAAAAAATATGTGAAAGAACTTGAAGAATTGAATACGCATAAAGAAAGCGTACTTGCAATTGTCTCTCACGATTTACGAAGCCCTTTGTCATCAATTATTGGAACAGCCAAATATCTGAAAGATAATTTCGAAAAAGTGAAGCCTGAAGTTTTAAAGGAGATGCTGGAACTTCTTTATAACTCATCAATTAATGAATTGGACATGTTGGATTATTTGGTGGAGTGGTCAAGAATCAAATATGCATCAGAAGTATTTTCACCCACAAAAATTGAGCTGGTTAAATATGTAAATAAGGTTTTTGATTCCTTAAATGCAATTGCCCAGGTGAATGCAATAAATCTTCATCACGAAATTGAAGAAAACGAAAGTGTTTTTGCCGATGGGAAAATGTTGCTTTCTATTTTGCAAAACATTGTTTCAAATGCTTTAAAGAATACGAAACCGGGAGGAAAAATTACAATTACCGCAAAAAGAAAAGGGGATAAACTTATTGTGGAAGTGAATGATAGCGGCATAGGAATGTCGAATGAAATAATGAAAAAGCTTTTTACCCCGCAAATGTCCTCTCTTTCGAAAGCAAGGGCTGAAAATAGAGGAGCTGGAATTGGGTTACTGTTAGTAAAAGGTTTTTTAGAAAAAAACGGTGGTGAAATTTGGGTGGAAAGCATTGAAGGCGAAGGCAGCTCTTTTTATTTTACATTACATCTAGACCAACCTATAGATAAAACGGACAGTTTGAACAAACTAGACCTTCTTTAAGAAAGTGATTGCACAGATAAAAGAGAAGGCTATATGTGTTCAGAACGCTACTGGTTATAAAAGCGGCTCATATTCCATAAGATTTTCAGAGGTACATAAGGCATCGTGTTCCGCGAGTGCTTAAGTGCCCGGGGAATGAAACGAAGCTCGCATAACCCCTACGGAACTTAGCCGGAACCGTCAGAGTTCAGAATGGGATTAGTGCAAGTACATTACAGATTATTTTGGGTGCAATTTTATTGATTTCAGCGATAAAGATATTTAGACACAAAAAATAATGCACTGTTCACAAAAAAACAGGACTTTAAGCGGTACCCGGCACCCGGTATGAAGTCCCGCCTGAATTTACAGGCCAGGTTTATCTGCTCTGACGGCAAATCCGTGACACTGCCCGCGGTTTGCGTATATGCAATTCGTTTGATTATCTTGCAATCGAATGCTGGAACAAACTTTAACAAAAACAAGCCTTGGAAAATTATTTTGAAAATCAATTTGAGCTTCGGTATTTCGAAATGAATAAATTCGGAGAGGCCTCAGCGACCACTATCTTAACCTTACTTGAAGAAACAGCTGCCGATCATTGTCATTCCATAAATCACAGTTTATATGACCTTGAAAAACAAAATATTGGATGGGTATTGATTTCCGGCATTATGAAAATGGATCGTTATCCGCGTTATAAGGAAAAAATTACAATCCGAACATGGCTGTCAAGTTATTCAACGGTTAAAGGGATAAGGGAAAATATTATCTGCGATGAAGCGGGAAACATTATTGGAAGAGCCAAAGGTCTTTGGGTTTTCTTTGATATTAACAGGAGAAGACCCATTGAAATCTTTGATGCCATCAGAGAAAGATGGTCTTTTTACAGTGAAGAAGTTTTAAATCATGACATTACTAAAAAGATTGAATCCAATGACTTTTCAGGCCATGTGAAAGAGTTTAAAGTGAACCGGTTTGATGTCGATACAAATCAGCATGTCAACAATATCCGGTATTTGCAATGGTTGATGGAATCGGTTTCAGATGAGATTATCGATAATTTTTATTTGCACTCCATTGACGGACGGTTTATTGCTGAAGCTCAGTTAGGCGACAGCATTATTTCTTTTACGGAAAGGGACGGGAGTGACAATTCGTTTGTTCATACCATTAAAACACAACATAACAATAAGGTTTGTGCCTCAGCAAAAACAATCTGGAAGGCAAGGGTAAAATAACCTAAATGCGAAATGAACAGGATGTAATCTGATGATTGGTTCTATTCGTGTCGCCCCAATTTGCAATACACCTTCAGGAGAAAAATAATTGTTACCTGGAAAAGAATGCAAAGACTGTTTCGTTGAATAATTCCGGATGTTGCTGACAAACACCGTGATTGGAATCGGGGAAAATACACAAGGATGCCGATGGAATTGACTGAAAGTTTTTCATTCCTGTAATGTCGGCACTTGAAACGGCACTTGAATCCGGAACCACATTGGCGCCTGAAACGGCCAGCTTTTTTATTTTATCAGGACATTTCATGGCCATGAGGATTCCATCGATTCCACCATCACTCCAGCCTAAAACATTGGCCGATTGGATCTTTAAATGATCCAGCAGGGCACAGAAATCTGAAGCCATCAGGTCATAGACAAGGTATCGGGCGAACCGCCTGATTTTCCCTGTAAGCGGCTATCGATAGCTATAACCCGGTAATATTTTTCGAAGAAAGGAATTTGTTCCCGAAACGCCTGTATCGAACCGCCATTGCCATGTAACAAAATCAAGGGTTCTCCACTTCCGTAAGTTTCGTAATACAATTGAATCCGATTCACTTGTGCATAATGCCCGGCCTGCGGATTGTTCCCGTATTCAACCCTTAAAGTTCGCGGATCTTGATGTTACGGAACCAGACCGGGTATCCGTGGTCCTGAAGGCCAATGAATCCTTCTTTCGCGATTCCTTCGGTAAATCCGGGAAAGGATTTGAATTTGCTTTTGGCAACCATGGCATCCCATTCAGGAGTCCATAAGGTATAGGAACACACTTCCACTCCGTTCTGGGTATGGGTAACCTTGCCATCTTTCATTTTGATGACAATGGTATTCCATGATCCGGCAGGATGTACAGTTTTTGGATCGGCAGGAAGCATGTCGTAGAGCGAACCGGCGAGGTGGCTGTCAAGTTTATTGTCTGTGGCATCCACGTTGTCGAGCACCTGAACTTCCGGAGCCGCGTAATAAATTGGTTTGCCGGGAACTTCGCGAACGCTGTAGAAAATTCCTGAATTAGCCATTTTGCTTGCTTTCCAGTCGACCGAAAGTTCGAAGTTTTTAAATTTTTTGGTGGCATACAGGATATCACCATTGGCACCCTGACCGGGATTTTTATCCGGAGCTGTGAAAACTTTCATGGCATCCTCTTCGATTACCCAGTTTGCGGGCATGGCAGTGCCATTGCACTGTCTCCAGCCGGCGAAGTCCTGGCCGTTAAAAAGCAGCACCCAACCTGCTTTTTTTTCCTGTTTCGAAAGTTTGTTCACTGTTTGTGAACACCCTGAAAGTGCAATAAGAAGTGTTATTGCCAATGACATCGTCAAAAAAATGTTTCTTTTCATGATGGTTTTTTTTAATATCCCCCAAAGGGATGTTTTTATGATTTAATGGAGTCTAGGAAAAACTGTCCTCAAAAATACGAATTTGACCGCGTTTAGCCTAATCGGCATTAAAATACTCAAGTGCATATCTATCTTCCCTGCTATTGTGTTTATTTACACCTTTTTGGTATCGGATTTCTCCTTGGTACCGATTATCACCGGAAGCCTCGGCCATTGTTAATGCAGTACCGTAACGAGCCTCTGAAAGATCCTTTTTATCCAATACCTGGCTAATTCTTTCCAGTGTAAAATAGGCGCGCATTTCCAGGTTTTTATTCCTGGTAATTTTGGCTGCAAACAGTGCTGAATCTGCCAGGCTCCGTGCTTCATGTTTGTCCATTTTCAGGAGTCGAAGGGCAAGATCCGGTTGAGCGGAGATTTTACCGGATCCTTTATTAATATTTATTTCTATACGGAGACTGTCTATTGGAGTAAGGTGATTTTTTCCCTTAGATGAGGCAGAGTGGGCAAACAAAATAATTAATAAAAACAGAATAGACCAACTGATTTTTTTATTCATTCTTATTTTAGTTTAAATAAAGTCTGCTAAACAGTTTTTTGGTTTAAAAAGGTCAATTTACAATTAATTTTAAGATTGGATTCATTAAATTATAAAACCTGTTATTCAAATCTATTTAATGCCATGATTCTTTCCTGAGGAGGGAGTCTGGATATATTATTCGTCTGAATTCGGCTTTTGCAGTGGAATTTGATTCCCGTTCATTTCAAACTTTGCATTGGCCCGGCATCCGGGGATACTGCTATGTTCCAGCTGTTTGCCGATAACTAAAAGACACAGTCGTTTGATGTCTTCCAGACTCACATCTGCTTTTTGAGGTGAATCTACTGCCTTCATTTTCCGACTTTCGAACAGCACTTTTTTGTCGCCCACAATATAAAATTTCACCGTCGAAACCTTCGTTACATGATCTTCGACACCAACGACCGCGGTAAAATGACTTGCATTTCCATCGCGGTAAAATGAAAGTACTCCGGTTGCAGATTTTTTGGTTGTTACGCTGGTTAATCTTCGCTGGTTTTCAGGCTTTTGAATTCCGGCCTTTTTTTGAATTCCTCCAGGTAAGGCTTATATTCAGGTGACAGGATCCAAAATCGTGGTTCCGGATCTTTTTCAGTCAGTCCATCCGGATAATCGTTACCAGCAATACTCGATTCAACCGATTGGCTCCAGTTTCTGTAGATTTCAATCATTCTCTTCGCGATTTCCGGTTCATTCTTCATCAGGTTATTTTTTTCAGTGGGATCATTTTTTAAATTATACAGTTCGAATTCGTCCTGTTTAAGATCCTGCGAAAGCAGTTTAAAATCATTATCAATCAATGCACCTTTTCCCATATACCGGAATGGGATAGGAGTTTCTCTCGATTGAATCTCCTTCTCAAACAATTTCCGGAGGCTGATCCCATCTGTTGGATAAATCATATCAGACAAGGGCAATCCAACGATTTCGGCAATTGTTGGAAAAATATCCATCGTCACTGCCGGGAATTCTGAAATGCGGTTTTCCTTGATTACTCCCGGCCATTCAATAACGCACGGAACCCTTAACCCGCCTTCATAAATTTGACCTTTCCAACCCCGAAGTCCGCCGACAGTTTCAGGCCCGAAATTTTTCAGTCCCCCGTTGTCACTGTTAAACCAAACCAGGGTATTTTCAGCGATCCCCATATCACGCAATCCTTTTCTTAACACGCCAATGCTTCTATCCATATCAACCAGTTCTCCGTAATGATTTTGGGCAGCTTCATCCAAATCCTTAAAAGATTTTTTGTCATTTTCACTGGCAATCCAGGGATTATGGGGGCTTCCATACCAGATGGCGACAAAAAATGGTTCCTCTTTTCCGGATATCTTCCGGATATATTTCAGCGCTTCGTTAACGATTACCCCCGAGGAGCCACCATTGAATTCTTCAAAAGTTCCTTTTCTGCTCATGATTGGATTCATATCAAAGAAATTGGTTACCGAAAGCCAATCATCAAACCCAAAATATCCGGGACTTCTCTCATCATTTTCCAGCACAGGCACCCCGGGCCCTTTATACCCATCCAAATGCCATTTCCCAAAATGTGCCGTGTTATAACCTGCTTTTTTGAGGGCCTGAGCCAAAGTTTTCTCCTGCCTTCTCATTGGATAACCGTGACTGTAAACAGCAGTACGGTCGTTTGAACGCCCGGTCAGTATGCTGGCCCTGGTCGGAGAACAAACCGGAGCCCCGGCATAAAACCGGTCCATTCGTAATCCATGTGAAGCCATTTGATCCAGATTTGGAGTTTTTAAAACCGGATGATGGTAATAACCAGTTTGTCCCCAACCCTGATCGTCGCTCATAACCAGAATAATATTGGGTTTAGCTTTCCTGCTGTCAAGTTTCTGATGTGCAGTATTTGTGGCCGATGAAAGCTCACAAAGGAAAAGGAATAAGAAGAGGGAGTTTTTCATTTCTTAAAAATATATTTATCTGTTTGTCCGTATTCAATACACTAATTTCCCCAGTTTTTATTGGGTATTGATCCCATTTCAAGCTCGAGTTTACCGCCTTTGGTAATTTCGTCCTGAAAAATCCACTGATTCGTCAGTGGATTCCCATTCAGTTTGGCCGACTGGATGTAATAGTTTTCAGGGCCATTGTTTTTTGCTTCAATCACAAATGTTTTTCCTGAAAAATAATTGTTGTCCAGGTAGATGGTGATCTTGTCAAATATCGGGCTACCCAGTTCGACCACTGGTCGTGTTTCTGCTCCTGAATTCATTTCGAACAAGCCGATTTTCATCAGTATGGCCAGCGAACCCATCAACCCCTGGTCTTCATCGCCGTTATATCCGTGTTGTGGAGAAAGGGCGCTGAAGGCCTGCTCAATCACTTTCCGCGACCAGTATTGAGTTAGCCAGGGGTAGCCGATGTGGTTAAATACAAAAGCAGTTTCGATGGAAGGTTGGTTGCCGTAGTTGATCGGGATCCGGCGGTATTCTGCTTCCAATTCTTTGGAGTGGGCTTTTCCTGAAGTGAAATCCATTTTAGCTGCGGTTGTAAAGCTTGTTTCCAGTTTTTCGGCCATCCGTTCTTTTCCGCCCATCATTTCGGCCAGTCCTTTCAGGTCCTGGGGAACAAACCAGGTAACCTGTGCTGCATTACCTTCCACAAATCCATTTTCATACTGGTACGGATCGAAAGGTTCTTTCCATTTGCCTTCCAGGTTTTTGGGACGAATCCATCCGGATTGCGGATCATACAGGTTTTTCCAGTTCGATGAACGTTTCATGAAATAATCGTAGTCATCCTGTTTCCCAAGCGCTTTGGCCATTTGTGCCAGACACCAGTCCTGTGAGGCATATTCCAGTGTTTGCGCGGCTCCGTCCTGGTGAATTCCCCATTTTTTTGGTAACGGGAAAGGCACATAACCTCTTTCGATGTAATATTCTATTCCGCCACCATTAAACGAATTGTGTTCGTATCCCGCTTTTCCCATCATTCCGCCGGGCAGGTGGTTTTTCTTCATCCCTTCATACGCTTTTTCAACATCGAAACTCCGGATGCCTTTCATGTAAGCGCCCACAATAAAAGGAGTTGATGATGCTCCGGTCATCACTGCCGTATAGTTTCCTCCGGCGGGGCCACGGGGGATAAGACCGCCGTCGTCGTACATCAGGAGCATCGAGTTGATAAAATCGCTGGCAACTTTTGGATATACCAGATCCCAAAGCGTGGTGATGGTCCACTGTGCACCCCAGAACGAGTCGGAATTGTGATGATTGAAAAGCGGTTTGCCATTTTTATCGAGCGGTATCTGGCCAATGCGGGATTCAGCGCCTGTCATGTCGCAATACTTTCCGTTGACGTCGCTAATGGTTCTTCGTCCAAGCAACGAATGCCATAAATCGGTATAAAAGCGTTGTTGTTGCTGCATTGTTCCACCTTCAATTTCAATCCGGCTTAAATAGCTGTTCCATTCATCAGCAGATTCATTGACTACACGATCAAAATCCCAGTGAGGCAATTCTTCCTGGATATTAAGTTTAGCCTGATCAGCATTAACGTATGAAATACCAACTTTCATCTGGATTATTTTTCCTGATTTTGTATCGAATTTTAGGTAAACACCACCATTACTTCCATCGAATTCATCAGTTTCTCCTTTAAGTTGTCCATCTTTCCAGGCATCCATTTCTTCAAAGGCTGTATCGAACTGAATGTCGTAATAGACATAAATTGGCTTTGGACGACGACTTGTTTTATCCATCAGGGCATATCCCTGAATTTCAGTGTCGCTCACTTTTTTTGAATATCCGTTTACAGTTCCGCTCGGACCAAGAAAAGTTCCAAGATCGAGCAAAATATGGCTTCCTTCCGATGCAGGAAAATGGTACCGATGAAATCCAACCCG
The DNA here is from genome assembly GCA_038251165.1 of Bacteroidales bacterium. Taxonomy (GTDB): domain Bacteria; phylum Bacteroidota; class Bacteroidia; order Bacteroidales; family Prolixibacteraceae; genus Aquipluma. Next base: position 8,750 of record JBBSBP010000044.1, read on the forward strand.
TTTGGTCGAGGTTAGTTCTACCCTGATGCCATAACTTTCTAAAAACACTGAATGATAGCCTGGCTTGACGGTTTCCTTCTCGTGACTGTATCTGGAACCATAAACTTTTGAACCCAATTGGCCTTTAAACTCGCCGGTTACCGGCATTACCGGAATGCCAGACAATTGCCAGCCATGAATATGACTGAAAAATTTAACGGAATCCCGTTCGTACCGATATCCTGAACCCCAATCGCCATCGGCATTGTTATCAGGGCTCAAATTTACCATTCCAAATGGTCGGGAGGCAGATGAAAAGAAAATCCAGCGTGAATTTTCGCTGTCAAGTTGTGGATAAACCAAATCGACCGGTCTGATCATTTTTTGAGTAGAATCAGTACACGAGATAATCATCAAAAAGATTGCTCCAAAGAGCCAATTTATACGTTTCATATTTTATATAGATTAATAATTTACTTCAAAATTTTACCGGGCCAGCTCCATGTTTTCAGATCATCGCTCCATGCGATGCCAATTGATGCATTTTTATCGAAATCACCTTGTGATTCGGTTAATGGTCCCGAGCCATGAAAAAACATGAGGTATCGGACATTCGGAATATTATTGATTTTAAGAACTGCTCCAGCTGTTATCCTTCCTTTGGCCCATGGCCATTCTGCCTGACCCAATGTGATCGGGTCTCCCCAACCGATCCATCTTTTTAAATCGTTCGATTTTTTTATTCCAATGCCGTTTGGTGGGGAATGAAACATCACATATTGATTATTTTCGACCAATACACAGGTGTTTTCTCCCAAATCAGTATGACCAGAATAAGTCCAGTTTTCAAAATCGTATGTAAACGACATGCTCACACCATTTTGCTTGTAAAAGCACCAGTATTTACCCGGTTCATCCTTGTCTTGCAACAAATAAGATCTGGACTTTTTGAAGATGCTGTGTAACTATAAATACGTCCATCCGGTTCAATTTCTATGAAAGTGAAAAACAGAAAACTTTTCATCCGGTTTCTTAAGAGTTTAAAATATCGCCTGCATTTGATTTACTTTAGTTTCGGCTTCGTCCCGATTGCTGATATTTAATGAGAATCTCATTAAGTTCATTCACTTTCTCCGGATATTGCAGGTACAGGTTTTTTGTTTCTGAAGGATCATCGGCAACATTATAAAGTTGACCGGGAGCTTCACCGGGCTTTGGCTCTATCTTTTCAGGTTTCGAGAATCCTCCGGAACCCAATCCTTCAATTAATTTCCAGTCGTCTTTACGAACTACAAAAACTCCACGTGATGAATGCTGGATCAGCGCTTCGGGCTGTTTATATTCCGAGGCTTTCCCCAATAAAAGCGGTAAAATGCTGAAGCTGTCTTCGCCTTCATTTTCAGCTAAATTTTTATTCAGTATCCCGGCACAGGTACCCAGCAGATTGGTCAATGTGGTGGGCTCTGCACATTGGCTGCCCGGAATAATCTTTCCCGGCCACCTGACGATAAACGGAATCCGGTGCCCGCCCTCAAAAGCGTCAGCCTTCATACCGCGATAGATGTATGCCGCACGATGGTCAAATTTTTCGATGAATGGGGGTTTCCAGAAGGGGCCGTTATCACTTGCAAAAAACACAATGGTATTGTCATCAAATCCCATTTCCGTAAGCGTTTGCAGAACTTTTCCCACTTCAGCATCAACCATCTGAACGAAATCGCCATACTCACCGGCTTTTGAAGTTCCTTTAAATCCGGGCAGTGGCAGCCAGGGTGTGTGAGGGGAGGGGAAAGGCAGATACAGAAAAAATGGGTTTTCAGCCGTTTGCTTCCGGAGAAAAGAAATGGCTTTTTCCGTAAATGTTGGTGTGACCTGTTGGAATTCAAATCCTTTGGCCATCAAACCAGCCCTCCAGAAAGCGCCGGTCGTCCCGTTATCCGGATTGCTGCCCGGGCTGGAATCGTCCATTGGGGCTGTCAGGCTGTCATTTTCGAGGAAACAGTAGGGCGGCATATCGAGCGAAGCCGGAAGAATAAATGAATAGTCAAAACCATGGTTCAGCGGCCCATCGGTTGGCGGCAGGGAAAAATCAATCAAATCAGGATCAATATCCCTGATACCGGAAGCTGAATTCCTTTCAACTGCTGCGCGCTCAGTGAGCGGCTCACCGACATTTGACTTTTCCACCCAATTGAGACCTAAATGCCATTTCCCGACAACTCCGGTGGTGTACCCATTTTTCTTCAGGAATGAGGCTACCGTTGTCCGGTCTTTTTCAATCAACGCCTGGCTATATCCATGCAAAACCCCAACAGGCAAACGGCTTCTCCAGGAATATCGTCCTGTAAGAATATTGTACCGGGTCGGGGTGCATACCGATGACGGCGAATGGGCATCAGTAAACCGGATTCCCCGGGAGGCCAACCGGTCAATATTGGGAGTTGATATTTTACTGTCCGGATTGTATGCTGAAACATCTCCGTACCCCAGGTCATCGGTTAATATATAGACAATATTCGGAGGTTTAATTTCAGTCGTCTTTTGCTTAACCTTGCCTGCCTGTCCACATCCCAAAAGGGAAGCGGTCAACATCAGCATCAAATAAGGATTTGGTGTTTTCATTTTAAAATATTTTATCGGTTAATCATCGTTATCTTTTCCTTTATTTTTCGCCTTTACTCCTGAATCTTTCGGTGGATCAAGAACTTCAGCATGTACTTCTTCCAGGTAATTCATCAGCCTTACTTCCAGTCCCTTCACTTTTTCAGGCTGGTTCTTTGCCAGGTCAGTCAAATCGCGGCTGAAATCTTTGGAAGATGAGAGTCTGACACTGTACTTCGCTTTTTTCTAATTTGCCGGATTAGTTGGATTTATTGTCCTTTAACCATTGCTGGTATTGATTTTTCAATTCTTCAACAACAGAAGGATTTTCGGTTGCCATATTTTTCATTTCTCCCGGATCGGTTTCCAGATTGACCAAAAACAGTGAATCATTTTTAGTCAAAATACCTTTATTACTGGTATCTTCAGGATTTCCAAGTAGTTTCCATTTGCCTTTTCGGGCTACCCACATATCTTTATAGGCCCAGCAATAACCCTCAGGATGTCCTGTTTCAGCTTTTGAATTTGAGAAAAGCGGCACTAAACTTTTTCCGTCCAGATTTTCCGCATCCAGTTCAATATTGCACAATTCGGCCAGGGTGGGCAACCAGTCGGTATTGACGGCAAACTGATCGCGCACTTCGCCTTCATGGATTTTACCCGGCCAGCTTATCATTGCCGGAACCCTGATTCCACCTTCAAACAAACAGGCTTTTGCACCACGGTAAATACCTGCACTTCCTCCACCAAAATGGGCTCGCTCTTCGGTTGAATATCCATTGTCTGACTGGAAAATAATGATCGTATTTTTTGTTAAGCCCAGTTCCGAAACCTTCTTCAGCAATAACCCGATTTTATCATCGAGTGTTGAGACAAATGCTGCGTATAAATCGCGTGGATACGCGACGCCTTTTGCTCTGTAATATTCAAGCCATTTCGGATCGCCCTGATAAGGATAATGGGGCATATTTATGGCAAAATACATGAAGAATGGATTGTTTATATTTTGCTCCATGTATTGTCCGGCTTCTTTTACCATCAGGTCGGGGAAATATTGCCCGGGGTAGAAAACCTCTTTCCCGTTTCGGTACAAATCGTGCCGGTTGGGGCCGTTCCAGTAGAAAAAATGCGAGTAATTATCGATACAACCTACCAAATGCCCGAATGAATAATCGAATCCCTGTGCATTCGGACTCATCTCTGGCTGATAACCCAAGTGCCATTTCCCGATGTGGGCTGTGCGATATCCTGCGGCTTTAAACATTTCGGCCATTGTATAACGGTCACCGGACAGACCGGCATTGCTCTCAGCGCTTGCACCTGCATTTCCCGGAACTCCAGCCTTTTGGGCTGTTAAACCTGTTAACAGCGATGCCCTTGAAGGTGAACAAACCGGAGCCGCATAAAACTGGGTAAACATGATGCCACTTTTGGCAAGCCTGTCTATGTTGGGTGTTACCAGATCTTTCGCACCATAAATATTCAAATCGATGGTACCTTGATCGTCCGAATAGATTAGTATAACATTGGGTCTTTCCTGTGCATAGGTCAACGAAACACCAATAAATACTGAAGTTGCAAGCGAATTCTTTAAAATATTTCCGATTCTCATTATTTTCTTTTTTTTAGTTGACCATGAATTTCCGGAACGGATCATTATTCTTTTTTGCCCATTCGAGCAATTGATTTCGGCAATTTTTTAACTCGTTATTGTATTTGAGGTCTTTATTTTTAATCCATTGGTTTAAAAGGCTTCTGAGGTAATTTCCTTCAGTTCCCCGTTAACGCGATCTTGTACTTTTAACGGCCTGACTGAACGAATCCGGTAAGAGCTTACTTTTCCACCGCTCCAGGAACAATCAACTGAAAAACCTCCACGCGCCCGAAGTCCGGTGAATGATCCGCCAGTCGCCCAACTTTCAGGAATGGCAGGCAGCAGCTGAATCTCTCCGGCATGGCTTTGCATCAGCATTTCGGCCATAGCAGCCGGAATACCCAGATTACCATCGAGTTGAAAGGGTGGATGGTTGCAGAACAAATTTTCTGCCGGGTGGGTGTACCATAGTTTCTTTTCCGGATTATTCCGGGCGATGATCAGGACCGGAATGAATAGCAGGACAAAAACTGAAAAGAGATTTTTTAGCTTCATAAAGGAATCTTTTATACGGATCAGATCTGTTTGTATACTTTATCCGAACGGGTACCTGTTCGCTCATCAGGGAACCCGGCTGAGATTATTAGGTTTATACAAAGATAATTTAAGTCCTGTCTTAACGAAATTTAAGGCCTGAAAAGCAAAACCCCCTTATTATTTCTAACAAGGGGGTAAAATGATGTGAGATATTTACAGGATTCCAAAATTTAATCATTTGTCCTTCATTCCGGCAATGGTCCTTGCCTTATCGGCACTGCCCAGCGAAGATCCGAAGTAGTAACTGTAAACCTGCGACAATATAGCACTCAATACGCCAAGGATATAGAGTACAACTTCTTTGCTGTCGGCTGAAATACTGTCAGGCTTAAAAACCAGGATGTAGAAAAACAGCATAGTCAGAAAAGTAGTTCCGAAAGCCAGAATCGGCGATACATTTTTAGTTAGCGTAGAGGCTTGGTCACTGGTTTGTATCTGAACTTCGCGCTGACGGGCGCTGCTGATGTCTCCAAGTATCATTTGCCGCTCTTCGTTCGAGAGTTTTTTTAGGTCAAGCTGAAACTGAATCTCCGATTTGCGGATTTCATTTTCAAGCTGCATTTTCTCTTCTTTGGTTGTAATTACATTATCGAGCACTTTGCCCACCGAATCGACAAGCGTATTGGCTCCTCCTGAAAAAAGGTCTTTAATAAATCCCATGATGATAAAGTTTTATAAGCCCCTCCCCAACCCTCCCCAAGGGGAGGGAGCAAGAACGGCTACGATAATTTTTACTGTTAACATTTACGTATATGCTCGTTTTTAAGTCCTCCCTTTCGGGGAGGATTTAGGTGGGGCTTCCCAGGGCTCTGCATATCCAGCCATAGAAGTATTTCCGGCTGGTAGGTCTTTTCTTTACAATGTTGATGTAACGGGCAATCTTGGCGACTGTAAAGGCAGCCAGAAAATGCTCTGAGTTAAAAGCATTGATGCTTTCGATCGATTTGGGGCCTATCACTCCGTCGGTTTTAATGTTAAGGACCATTTGAGCCAGAGAGGCACTGGTTCCCAGACCAGCATTCACCCCAAAGTCGAAAATCGAATCAGCAACCTGCTGGTCGTTGATTTTGTCGCCATTGATTCTGTTCCAGAACATGTCCCGGTAAAATTTCAGAACATCCTGCTGAAGTTCTTCATCCTTGTCGAGATTGCCGGGAAAACCTTGCTGACGTTTCAGCATGTCAACCTTGGTCCAGCCGTCCCATTTGCCATGAATTTTTCGGGCAACACCTTTGTAGGTTTCACCTCCCGGATCATCCGGATCGTCGCCATAGCCACCTTCATGAGCTATCACCAACTGAAATGCTTTGGTAAAATCTGCCATAAATTGAGTTTTAGTGGAATTGTTATTTGAATACCGTTATTTTTAATGAATGTAACCGACTTATTCATAGATTGTTCATTAAAAACACATAAAAGTTACAACGTTTTTTTGAATAAATTTTCAGGGCAGACAATATTTTTTTTCAAATCCCTCGAATCCGGCTGGTTTGTATCGGGGGATTTACTGGTCAGCCTTAACAAAATTCAAACAGGATTTTATCTTCCCGGGTTAACTTTTTCAATAAAAAAAAAGACCCGTTCCGTATCAACGAAACGAGTCTCATAGTTATTCTTGTTGAATGATTGATTGAACTTAAAACCTGAAGGCAAAATACAGGTTCAGACCATCCCGACAACTTCTTTTACTTCAATCCCCGGCGTTTCAGCAAAGGTTCGATTGATGGTTCCTGTCCCCGGAAGTTTCTGTAAATAACCATTCCTTCGTCCGAACCGCTTTTGGTCAAAAGGGTGCGGAATTTGGCTGCATATTCAGGATTAAAAATATTGCCGCTTTGTTTGAAGGCATCAAATGCATCGGCGTCGAGCACGGCAGCCCAGATGTACACATAGTACCCGGCCGAATAACCTCCGGAGAAAATATGTGAAAAATAGGTGCTGCGGTAACGGGGTACAATTTCGTCGATCAGGCCGATTTTATCCATCGAGGCCTTTTCGAAGGTTTCCACATCCGTTTCCAAAGCCTGGGTATGCCAGTCCATGTCGAGCAGGGATGCGGCCAGGTATTCAACCGTTTCGAAACCCTGGTTGAATTGTGCACTTTTGCTGATTTTAGCAATCAATGCTTCCGGAATAACTTCCCCGGTTTGATACTGTTTGGCATATACCCGGAGAACTTCAGGCTCTGAAGCCCAGTTTTCCATGATCTGTGAAGGAAGTTCCACAAAGTCATTGGGAACGTTGCCTGCCGTGCGACGGTATGGTCCGTCAGTAAACAGGGCGTGCAGTGCATGTCCGGATTCATGAAACAAAGTGGTTACTTCGTCAAAACTCAACAAGGCAGGAACATCGCCGGCCGGGCGCGTAAAGTTGCAGACGATGGAAACCACCGGAGTAATTTTTTGTCCGTTCCGATAGGATTGTTCGCGGAAAGAGGTGCACCATGCACCATTGCTCTTTCCGGCACGGGGGTGAAAATCCATGTAGAAAACGCCAATGTGCTTACCGTCAGCTTCCTGGACTTCATAAGCCATCACTTCTTCGTTATAAACAGGAAGATCAGTCCGTTTGATGAATTTGATGCCATAGAGTTTACCGGCAGTGTACATCATGCCGTCGATCACATTGTTCAGGCTGAAATACGGTTTCAGCTGAGCTTCGTCGAGGTCATATTTTGCTTTGCGGACTTTTTCGGCATAAAACCACCAATCCCACATCTTCAGGTCAAACTGGCCACCTTCCCTGTTAATCATCGCCTGCAGATCAGCACGCTCTGTTTTGGCTCTTTCGAGCGCCGGAGTCCAGAGTTTCATCAGGAATGTGTTAATGTTTTCCGGCGTTTTAGCCATGTTCACATCCGTGATATAGGCTGCATGACTGGCGTAACCCATTAATTTGGCACGCTGATCGCGCAGTTTGACAATTTTCCCGATGACTTCCTTGTTGTCGTTGGCATTGTTGTTATTGCCCCGGCTGGTATAACCGCGATACAGTTTTTCGCGTAAATTGCGGTTTTCAGCATACTGAAGGAAAGGAATCATGCTGGGTTTCTGCAGGGTGAAAACCCATTTGCCTTCCAGACTGTCTTTTTGGGCCAGTTCGGCAGCGGCAGCAATCACATCGGCAGGCAATCCTTTCAGATCGGCTTCATGGTCAATGACCAGCTTAAAATTCTTGTTGGTTTCTGCCAGTGCGTTCTCACCGAACCGGAGCTCCAGCATCGAAAGTTCGTCGTTGAATTTACGCAGTTCAGCCTGCTGATCTTCAGTCAGGTTGGCTCCGTTACGTTCAAAATCCTGGTAATATTTTTCGACCACCCGCATTTGTTCAGCGTCGGGGATGAGCTGGTCACGTTTTTCGTAAACAGCTTTTACACGCTCAAACAGCGCTTTGTTGAGCATGATGTTATCGCGGTGAGCCGATAGTTTTGGTGTGATTTCGCGGGCCAAAGCCTGCATTTCGTCGCTGGTATTGGCCGAGTTCAGATTAAAAAACACATTGGCTGTCTGGCTAAGCAAAATACCCGACTGATCGAAGGCAAGAATGGTATTGTCGAACGAAGCTTCTTCCCTGTTGCCGGTAATCGCTTTTATTTCAGCATCATGTTCACTGATTCCTTCCTCAGTAGCCGGCAGATAATGTTCCAGCCTGATCTCATTGAAAGGTGGAACCTGAAACGGGGTTTTGTACTCGCTGAAGAATGGATTACTCATGTCTCTTTTTTGTTCTTTGGTCGTGTTGCAGGCACTGAACAGCAATGCAAGTGCAACACATGACAAACCGATTTTTTTCATCAATGTTGTATTTAAGTTTTTATATTATTTTAATCCTCTTCGTTTTAGCAAAGGTTCAATGGAAGGTTCCTGTCCGCGGAAGTTCTTGTAAATAGTCATTCCTTCGTCCGATCCGCTTTTGGTCAATAAGGTGCGGAATTTGGCTGCGATTTCAGGATTGAAAATATTTCCGCTTTGTTTGAAGGCGTCAAAAGCATCGGCATCCAATACGGCAGCCCATATGTAAACATAGTATCCGGCCGAATAACCTCCGGAGAAGATATGTGAAAAGTAGGTGCTTCGGTAGCGTGGTGCTATTTCGTTGATCAGGCCAATCTTGTCCATGGATGTTTTTTCGAAATTTGGCACATCACCGGTAAATGTTTTTGTATGGTAATCCATATCGAGCAATGAAGCAGCCAGGTATTCAACCGTTTCGAAACCCTGGTTGAATTGGGCACTTTTTTCAAGTTTGGCAATTAATTCTTCAGGAATAACTTCACCGGTCAGGTAATGTTTGGCATATACGCGAAGAACTTCAGGTTCTGAGGCCCAGTTTTCCATGATTTGGGAAGGAAGTTCAACAAAGTCGCGCGGCACATTGCGGGCAGTACGTTTGTATGGCCCGTCGGTAAACAGTGAATGAAACGCGTGTCCGGATTCATGGAACAGTGTGGTTACCTCGTCGAAGCTTAAAAGGGCGGGCACATCGCCGGCTGGCCGGGTGAAATTACAAACGATGGATACTACCGGTGTAATTATCTTTCCGTCTTTGTATGATTGACTCCGGTATCCGGTACACCATGCTCCATTGTTTTTTCCCGGGCGCGGATGGAAATCCATGTAAAATACACCAATGTGCCTGCCATCGGCTTCCTGAACTTCGTAAGCAATAACTTCCTCGTTATAAACAGGGATGTCGGTTCGTTTGATGAATTTAATTCCGTAAAGTTTGTTCGCCACATAGATCATGCCGTCAACCACATTTTCAAGTTTGAAATAAGGTTTCAACTGTGCTTCATCGAGATCGTATTTAGCTTTCCTTACTTTTTCAGCATAATACCACCAGTCCCACATTTCAAGATTGAATTTTCCTCCTTCATTTTTGATCATGGCTTGCATGTCGGCACGCTCAATTTTTGCTCGTTCGAGCGCCGGCGTCCAGAGTTTCATCAGGAATGCGTCGATGTTTTCCGGAGTTTTGGCCATGTTAATGTCAACAATATATGCTGCATGATTTACAAATCCCAGTAATTTAGCACGTTGGTCGCGCAGTTGTACTATTTTTCCAATGATTTCCTTGTTGTCGAATTCGTTGTTGTTGTTGCCTCTTTCAATATATCCGCGGTACAGTTTTTCACGCAGATCACGGTTTTCGGCATATTGAAGGAAAGGAAGCATACTTGGTTTTTGAAGCGTGAAAATCCATTTGCCTTCCATGTTGGCTTTCTTTGCCAGTTCGGCAGCAGCTGTAATCACATCGGCTGACAAACCTTTCAAATCTGCTTCATTGTCAACCACCATTTTGAAATTTTTGTTGGTTTCTGCCAGCGTATTTTCACCGAATTTGAGACTTAACATGGAAAGCTCTTCATTGAGTTTCCGCAATTCAGCCTGCTTTTCGTCCGAAAGGTTGGCGCCGTTGCGCTCAAAGTCCTGGTAATAAATTTCAACTGCACGTTTTTGCTGGGCATCCAGGTTTAGTTCGGTGCGTTTCTGGTAAACCGCTTTTACCCGGCTGAACAATTCTTTGTTCAACATGATGTTGTCACGGTGAGATGATAATTTTGGTGTGATTTCGCGGGCCAGAACCTGCATCTCGTCGTTGGTATTGGCAGAGTTCAGGTTTGAAAAGATTCGGGCTTTGTCGAGTAAATCACCTGATTGATCCAATGCCAGAATTGTATTGTCGAAAGTCGGTTCTTCCTTGTTGTCGGTAATTGTTTTTATTTCAGCGGTTTGTTCAATAATTCCTTCGTCAATTGCCGGCATAAAATGTTCCAGTTTAATTTCGTTGAAAGGTGGAACCTGAAATGGGGTTTTGTACTCGCTGAAGAATGGATTACTCATGTCTCTTTTTTGTTCTTTGGTGGTATTGCAGGAGCTCATAATCAATGCTAAAGCAATAAAAGAAATTCCAATTTTTTTCATTCTAAAATGGGTTTGGTTGATATTTGGCTGGAAATATAGAGATTATGTCTTGTTTCAAAGCTGATAAATGTCGTGATTTCAACTAAAACATGATTTTATTCAGGTTATGAGGTCGCGCTGAAAAGTAGCTTAGGACGCACATGCACTCTGACTTTTCTACTTTCATTTTCCGTTTCACTGCAACAAATAAAATAAATTACTCATAAACAAATGGTTGATTTGATTCCGGAATATCCAAACCTTATTTTATAAGGCAACCTTAGTAGACCAGGATAATTCCAGACGACACAACCTTATTTACCTTAATTGATCAGTCATTTTATACTCATAGATAAAAAGTAAACTTCTTAATTACAGTTATTTCTTTAAAGAACGTGGTGCATTTTCTGTTTCAACCATGCCTTATTCCAGTTCTACAGGCATGAGTTCACCTCCGATAATAGCCACTACCGGCAACCAACTTGTTGTGGTAATCCCGGCTTCAGGAGAAATCTACCTGTTCGACCTAAATGGAAATAAATTAGGAAAAGAAAAAGTGAGTTGGGCAAACAATTTTATATCGGTTGAAGATCAGAAAGAGATTCAGCGAAAAGCTATTGAGAAATATAAAAGCATTAAAAATCCGATGTTTGCCAGTTGGGTTTCACCTGAAGAAAATGAAACTGCTCTGAAATCCATTATCAGCAATATGGAGCAGGATTTACAAAAGATTAAAGACCCCATACCAATTCCGGCAATTTCAACCGTCATTAAAGATTCTGATGGAAACTTGCTATTCTTTGAATATCCAAAAGAAGATAATGCAAATAAGTTTAATGTCAGGATTATGCAAAACGGAGGTAAATTTGTTTGTCAAAGCAGCTTTGTTTGCGATGAATATGATCTTCAGATCAACCCATCCAAAATGATTTTCAGCAACGGAATGATTTACGGACTTCAGAAATTAAAAAAGAGTGATGGAGTTCCGCTCCGGTTAGTAAGGTTTAAACCAGAATAAACGACCAGAAGAGACAGTTCTATTGAGCTGTCTCTTCTGATTTAAGTTGGTTTATAATGGATGCAGTGTGCCTAAATATTGATAATAGATAAATCCAGCTTTGTCATTTTACCATTTTTTTTTGTTTCCTCACCCCAATTTTTAATTACTTTTGCCGGTCATTGAATTTCAGATGTAAAAGATTTCTATTATGAATATATCGTATCGCTGGTTAAAAGATTACATTAAACTTGAATCTACCCCGGAGGAAGTGGCTGCCTTACTGACTCAGATTGGATTGGAAGTAGGAAGCCTGGAAGAAGTGGAAACCATTAAAGGTGGTCTGAAAGGACTTGTTATTGGTGAAGTTTTAACCTGTGAGCAACATCCTGATTCGGATCACCTGAGCATAACCACGGTTAATGTGGGTATAGGCGGGATTCTTCCCATCGTTTGCGGTGCTCCAAATGTAGCCGCCGGACAAAAAGTCGTTGTGGCTACCGTTGGCACAACCTTGTATGACGGCGATAGCGAATTTAAAATCAAAAAATCAAAAATAAGGGGTGAGGTTTCGGAAGGCATGATTTGTGCCGAAGACGAAATTGGACTGGGCGCCAGTCACGACGGAATCATGGTACTTGATTCATCGGCTGTACCCGGATCACCTGCCAGCGAATACTTCAAGGTCGAATCGGATTTTGTGCTTGAAGTGGATTTGACACCCAACCGCATCGACAGCGCTTCGCACATCGGTATTGCCCGCGACCTGGCTGCATCCATCAAACAAAAACAACCCATCGAATACCACAGGCCTTCGGTTGAAGCTTTTAAGGTCGACAATCATTTACTTGAAATTCCGGTTGAGGTTTTAAATCCGGAGGCATGCCCGCGTTATTCAGGCCTTACCATTTCGAATGTGATCGTCAAAGAATCACCCGAATGGCTAAGAAATAAATTGAAAATCATTGGACTGAAACCCATCAATAATATTGTTGACGTTACGAATTTTGTGCTTTTCGAAACGGGTCAGCCACTGCATGCCTTTGATGCAGCAGCGATAAAAGGCGGCCAAATAGTGGTTTGCACCCCGGATGCAGGAACTAAATTTGTAACCCTCGACGGTATCACACGCGAAATGCACCAGGATGACCTGATGATTTGCAACGACTCGGAAGGAATGTGCATTGCCGGTGTTTTTGGAGGATTAAATTCAGGCGTTAAGGTAACAACTACAAGCCTTTTCCTCGAAAGCGCCTGGTTCGATTCGGTATTTATCCGCAAAACAGCCCGTCGTCATACCCTGAGTACCGATGCTTCGTTCCGTTTCGAACGCGGAACAGACCCGAACGGAACGATTTACGCGCTGAAACGTGCTGCTCTCCTGATTCAGGAAGTAGCCGGCGGCGAAATATCTTCGGAAATTGTGGATGTTTATCCCAATCCGGTAGCCGATTTTATGGTTGATGTAACCTATGCCAACATCAAACGCCTGATTGGTGTTGATTTGGGAAAAGAACGGATCAAACAAATTCTGGATGCCCTCGAAATCCGTATCGAAAATGAAACGGAAACCGGCCTTTCCCTGGCGGTTCCTCCTTACCGTGTGGATGTGAAGCGGGAAGTGGATGTAATTGAAGAAATCCTGCGCATCTATGGTTACAATAACATTCCACTGCCCTCTCAGATTAATTCGTCGCTGCAATATTCGGTGAAACCCAATCCGACCAAAATGCGCAACCTGATAGCTGAAATGCTTACGGCTCAGGGATTCAATGAAATCTGGTCGAATTCACTGACCAAATCGTCGTATTACGAAAACAATACTGTTTATCCGATCGAACAGGCAGTGACACTGTTTAACCCCTTGAGCAACGATCTGGGCAGCATGCGTCAGACCTTGGTTTATGGCGGACTGGAGTCGATTGCACACAATGCCAACCGTAAAAATCCTGATCTTCGTTTGTACGAATCCGGAAACTGTTATTTCTTCAACGGCAGCAGCCTGAAGGATAATCCTATCCGGAATTACCGTGAAGAAGAACATCTGGCTTTGTTTATTACCGGCGAAAGGGAAGTTGCCAACTGGGCAAGTCCTGCAACAAAAACCACATTCTTTCTCCTGAAATCGTATGTCGAAAATATTCTGAAACGCTGCGGATTTTCTGTAATCAACCTGAAAACGGAAGGTTTCTCGAACGAACTGATCAGTGAAGGAATTCAGTATTTTATAAATGGTAAAAAGCTGGTTGAATTTGGCATGATCTCCGGAAAAACGCTGAAAGCATCGGACATTGAAAACCCGGTTTATTATGCCGATTTCAGTATGGATACCTTGTTTATTGAATTAAAAAACAATAAGGTTGTATTTGCTGAACTACCCAAATATCCTGAAGTTCGCCGCGATCTGGCCTTGCTCATCGATCAAACGATCCAGTTTAATGAGTTAAGGAATCTGGCTTTCCGCTCCGAACGTAAACTGCTGCAGTCGGTTGATTTGTTTGATGTTTATGAGGGAAAAGGTGTTCCGGAAGGAAAAAAATCGTATGCTCTCAGCTATATTCTTCGTGACGATGAAAAAACGCTGAATGACAAACAGATTGAAAAAATTATGCAGAAACTCGTCTCCACTTACGAACGCGAACTGGGTGCGCAGTTGAGGTAGTGATAACAATGAGCAATCAGACAAAAGGAATACTTTATACATTAATTACCGTATTGATGTGGGGTGTTTTGGCCATCGCGCTGAAAATTGCCTCCAACGAAATTGATTCGCCAACCATTGTATGGTTCAGGTTTTCGCTGGCCTTTTCCGGAATGTTTATCTGGCTGGCTATCCGGAATCCGAAAGAGTTGAAAATCCTTTACAAACCTTCATGGCTGATTGTCATTTCCTCCCTGGCTCTGGCCTGGAATTACATCGGTTTTATGCTTGGTATACAGTATACCAGTCCCAGTAATGCACAGGTTGCCATTCAATCGGGTCCGGTATTACTGGCTGTTTTCGGAATTCTCTTTTTCCGTGAAAAAATATCCAGGATACAAATCGTTGGTTTTCTGCTGGCTGTTTTGGGATTCTGGATTTTCTACCGGCAGCACATCAGCGCATCAACCGGGCAGGAGGGGCAATACACCAGGGGAATGCTTTTTACACTTTCCGGAGCAGTGGCATGGGCTGTCTATGCCGCATTGCAGAAAAAACTGGTTCTGAATTATTCTGTTGGCACCCTGAATGTTTTTATATTCGGACTGCCTGTTTTGTTGTATCTGCCGTTTGTCAACTTCGAAAATCTGGCACATCTCAGTTTCGGGTACTGGGCATTGCTGGTTTTTCTCGGGGCAAACACACTCATCTCGTACGGTTATTTGTCGCTCGCCCTCAAATACCTGGAGGCTGGGAAAGTGAGCATCATCATCGTGCTGAATCCGATCATTACCTTTATCCTGATGGGAATTCTGACCTGGCTTGAAGTCAGCTGGATTGAGGGGGAACATTTTTCGGCCCTGTCGGTTGGCGGCGCTTTAATTGCTTTGGCAGGAGCTATACTGGTGGTCAGGAAGAAAAAAAAGCGGGAAGTGTTGTAAGAAGCTAAAAACGCCAAAACCTTCAAGCCTTACAGATCTGAAAAGGTAAACGGATTCAGGTTTCGTAATTCCTGAAATTTCAGGTTATGGCCTGTTTATCTTTGTCATTACTGAATCTTACAGGTAACAAATTCTTTACATACCTTCCTCGTCTGCTTTATGTATATTATGCTGTATAATAACTGTTTATCCCGGAAGTATTCCGTATTGTGGTATGAATATGAAATGTTAACAGAACATTCATATTCATTTTCACAGTTATCGGTTAAAGTTCTTCAAATTTAAGCTCTCAAACAGAACATTTCGACCCGTTTAGAGTAATGTAGACTAAAACAATAAAACAAATGGATACCTATAGATTGAGCAAAAAGGACAGGAAAGATATGATTCAGTATATCAATCTTCAACTGGCCGCATTGGGGCAACCCTTGTTTAGTAAAGCAGTCGATGATCAGCTTAAAAGTTCGAACGCCCGGCTCATCTCACTAACTGAGAATCTCATCAAAAGTTTCAGGGAAAAATCCCGCTTACTGGCAGAGCATCAATCTCCCTCGGACGAACGCATTCAGAACTTTATTTCTGATTATTTAAAGGACCTGGATTTCCCGAAAAGTTTACAAATTCCAACCAATACGTTTGTACTGAATCAACCGGGATTGGCTCGTGAATTAAGTTTACCACCCAATGGCAATTCGTTTAAAAATGAATATTTGTCATCCTACCGTGTAAAACAGGGAATTTTAAATAATCCTGCAGCTGATAAACGAACCACAAAAGGAACATTTCATATTGTGGAAGGTGGATTGCCGGTGGCTCTGGATAAAATAGAAGTGCCGAAAATTGCCTTCGCAAACATGCTTTACGAAGCGTTACATCCTTCAGACGAGCTAAACATCCTGCCTTTCACCTCCATGCAGGAGGACCAGGCGAGAACCATGGTTTCGACGCTTTTACGCCCGGTGGTTTGTCCCGAAGCAAAAGGAGTAATCAGTGAAAAAAGCATGGAAATCCGGTTTTTTGTTCCCGGAAGCCTGGTGAGCAACCTCGATTTTGTGGAATCAATTTTTGGAAATGCCGGAGATCATAACCTGGCTGAAAATGATGCAGCGCTTGATGTTGAGCACTGGACCGGTCACACGGGATGTGTGATTCTGGCTCCCCAACTCACCAGACTAAAAAAGAAAGAACTGGGTCTGCCTCATTACGATCAGGCGACAGAACGCCAACGCCGTGAAGGTATGTGCTGGTCAGACGAAGATGAACTTTATAACGATGGTACTGCATTTAAAGTCACATGCCGCGACGACAGGGGAGTGGTGGTTACACTGATTGCCGATAACTATTACGGATACACCAAAAAAGAAATCAAAACCCAAATCAGCTATTCGGCGAACTTGTACGGATTGGTTGAGGAAGAGCATGCCGGTGGAGCTATTGCATTTGCACGTGGTAATATGAACGACAAACTTTTTGGCAGTAACTTTATCGCTAAATTTGGTTCAACCTATAATTTTGAAAACGCCAAAAGACTGTTGGGCGACCGTATTGAAGTGAAGCCTGAAAACTATGCTATCGATAAAGCTTATCCTGATATTATTTTCATTCCTGAGCATGCCAATATCGATATCAATAAAAACGCTGTTTCCTGGGAAATTGACGGGAAGGAATTTCAGTTAAAATTATCACCGTATAAAACCTATGTACATCCAACAGGCCATAAGTTTCAGCTGGTAAAACATCCGACACAGCAGTTGTGGCGAATTATTGATACAGCTCCTGAAGGCATATTCTGTCATAAACCAAGCACTGTTTCAGGAGGCGGAAAATCTGAAATTTCCAAATCGATGCAAAATGCAATCAAATACGGTTCATTCTACATTAAAGATTTGGAAGAGGATTCAAAAATGGCTGATATGCTGATTAATTACGATTATTCAGGTCGCTGGAAAAACATCAGACCCGACGCTTTGCCCAGCCGTTCATTTTTAAGTCCAAAAAGAACCCTGGGATCTGCAGTTAAATTGTTAACCCCTTCAGACCAGTACAACGAGGAATACAATGCGTTTTTAAACAGCATTCCCGATTATGTCCGGACATTTGTGCTGTATATCAAACGACTTTACCGCAGCGATGAGGCCACCTCACCAAACTGGAAAGATGATTTCAGTGTGGAAATTGTCAACGGACGCAAGGGGAACGCATTAATGTACAAACACAAATGGATTGCGGCCAGTTATGTCCGGATCGGTTTTAGTCCCGATGGCGACTGGTTCCTGCATAAACTTCGTTCCGATTTTGTTCCCAGTCTGAAAATTCAAATGGAAGATGACATTTCGGCTACCATTACTTTACCCGCCAGTCAGCTGAAAAATCTCAATCCGGAATATCCCAATAAAAGTGTCAAAATTGCCACCAACTGTGAACACTTTTTATTCCAGCGGCCCGACGAAGCGATTATCAGAGGTTACGACAAGGAAGCGGAGGCCGATATTGTACAAAACAATACCTTCTTAACCAACTACGAACCACTAACGCTGAATGATGCCAATGATTTATACGAAGATGCCATCAATTTTGAGCAATACACTGATCCGGTAAAGGAACACATCAGGAGCATGGTTGAAGACAACAAGGAAGGTTATTTTGTGGTTCCGTCGCATCCCCGGGTGGTGGATGGCGAACCAACCAAAAATCCGCGTTATTTGCAGCGAAATGTATTTGCTCACGATAATTTCGACAGCCATCTGGCCGAAATTGGAATTCGCTTATTCCGGCAAATTGAAAGCAACGATCCGGTTATCCATGCGGTGAATGCCGTTCTTCCGGGAAGAAGAAATAACCCCGCTGACCGCGAAAAAGGCTACCGGTCATTAAGCGTTTACAACCCGATTCATTACCAGGAAACACCTGAGTTGTTTATGGACTTCATTTGCAGTCTGACCGGCAAATCTCCTTCAACAACCGGTGCCGGATCGGAAGGAGCATTAACCAAAGGTCCGTTCAACATGCTGGTACCAACCACCGATCTGAATAATGCCTTGCTCTCGTATATCCTTACCGAATACCAGGGATTTTCGTCAGCTGCAGGTCATGTGGGGCCTGAAAACCGCTTCGATCACGATATCAGTCTTTTAATTCCTGAAATATGGGCCCGGCTGGTGCCTGAAGATCGTGATGCCAATTTGCTGATTGAAACCCGATGCCTGGAAAAACTCGAAGATTTTGACTACCAGGGTCAGAAAGTATTGGCCAGCCGATTGGGTTACCGGATTACCAAAAACTTTGCCTTCCGCTGTATGAACCGTTTGTTCGATGAACCACTTTCGGTGTTTAACGAACGGATGCTTAAACCGGAATTGCAAAGCATGGAAGACTTTGTGGATGGAATTAACAACATCGTTGAAGCACAACAAAAAGTAGCTTCGCGTTATTTCGAAGATGGCAGTGTTGAAGCAGCCATACCACCGCTTCAGATTCTTATTCATGTAATGGCCTACGGACATTATAACGGGAAAAGCATTAATGATCCCGAATTACGACAATACTTCAGGCGTGATTTTGTAATCAATTCCGAATGGTATCGCAATCGTCTCCAATTAAAACAGCAGAAAGATATTACGTTTTATGCCGGGCGGATTGAATACTTAAATCAGTTTATGGCTGATCAGCACAATACCATTTTTATGGAAGAACTGAAAATTAATGAAAAGCTCGGAAAAGCAAAACAGATGCTGGAATATTGCCAATCGGAAGCCTATTTCGATAGTTTAATCGGAACCATTGGCACCGATCCGCTTTTCCGGAAATAATCAGACTAAAATGAAAATGAAAATCATTTATGTGGGTTATTCTGGCGTTATCATCGGCTTTTTTACTGGCGCTGGTCCATTCCGTTAATTGGTGTTTTTTTGGTTCTGGCCGATTTCCTCTATTTTAATGCACTGACATACCAGGATTCCCTGATATCAGTCATTTCAGCAGTTCGAAGGGGAGGTGTGGTCATTTCGTTTGTTGTCGGAGCTGTCGTTTTTCATGAGAAAAACCTTCGGAAAAAAGGGTTGTACCTGGCAGGAATTTTAATTGGTATTTTGCTAATTTCGCTGGGAAGTCATTAGCTTCGACAAGCTCAGCTACCGACTTGTAATTTTTGAGGTGTAGACTCTATTTTAATTTACGGATTATGCAAAGGGCAATTTTACTCACGGCACTAACATTTCTTTTGTTTTCCTGTTCCGAAAAAAAACAGGCAATAAATTCAGATGTTTTAATTGATGCTGATGTGGCTTTTTCGGATTATTCAGTAAAACATGGCTACCAAAAAGCTTTTATCGAATTTGCCGGCGATAGCGTGGTGCTGTTAAAACCCAAACGGATGCCAATCCTCGGGAAACAAAATCTGATAAAGAGTTACGAAGGGAAAAACGACAGTGGCCTGGTTCTAAGCTGGAGACCTGCCCAGGCGATCATTGCTGAAAGTGGTGAGTTGGGCTTTACCTATGGATTCTGGACTTTTGTGGCAGCAAACGATACTTCACGGGGTACTTACCTTATCGCTCATGAAAACCGGTCTTCACCCCCATGCCCCATGCCCCATGCTTACTGTCCAGGCATTTTTTCCCAAACATGACTTTCTTCGTGTTTTAAGCTGCATAGAAAACCAAACTTTGTGACTTCAGAAAAGGAAATTTATGTTTAAGCATATTTCACCTCCGATCAATCCCTTTATTCACGTTAAAAAACGTGACGATTTTCAGGTATAGTCCAAATTCTCCGAATTAATCAGCCGGCATTTAGTACCTGCCGGTTCAAATTTTCAGTATAAACATTTTTAAAACAATTGATACTGTTATGGAAATTCCATTTGCAGAACCTTATAAAATCAAGATGGTTGAGGCCATTTACCGTTCTACCCGAGAGGAACGTGAAGCCTGGATCAAAGAGGCCGATTACAATTTATTCAATCTCCGCAGCGAGCAGGTTTACATTGATTTACTGACCGACAGCGGCACCGGGGCCATGAGCGATCGGCAATGGGCTGCCATCATGACCGGCGACGAAAGTTACGCCGGTTCATCTTCGTATTACCACCTGAAAGACACCATCCGGGAAATGTTTGGCTTCGAATATTTCCTGCCTGTTCATCAGGGCCGGGCAGCCGAGAATGTGCTGTTTTCGGTTCTTGTCGCACAGGATGATGTAGTTCCCGGAAATTCACATTTCGATACCACCAAGGGGCATATCGAGTTTCGGGGAGCAACTGCCGTTGATTGTACGATCGATGAGGCTTTTGATACAGAAATCCAGCATCCGTTCAAAGGAAACATTGACCTGAAAAAACTCAGGAAGGTACTTGGAGAAAATCCATTGCGGCGAATCCCTTTTATTATCCTGACTTTAACCTGCAATACTTCAGGTGGTCAGCCTGTTTCGATGCGAAACATCCGCGAAGTGAAACGAATGGCCGATGAATATGGCATTCCCCTGATTTTTGATTCGGCACGTTTTGCTGAAAATGCCTGGTTTATCCGTCAACGGGAATCAAGATATGCCGGTAAACCAATCAGGGAAATTGTGGCCGAGATGTTCTCGTATGCCGATGGCATGACAATGAGCAGCAAAAAGGATGGTATTGTAAATATCGGTGGTTTTTTAGCCATGAAGCATCAGCTGTGGTTTGAAAAGGCAACAACCTTTAACATCATGTTTGAGGGTTTTATTACCTACGGCGGAATGGCAGGACGTGACATGAATGCACTGGCGGTTGGACTGGAAGAAGTTACACAGGCATCGTACCTTGAAAACCGTATCGCCCAGGTTGAATACCTAGGCAAACAACTCATTGACTATGGTATCCCGGTACAGCAACCGATTGGCGGTCATGCCATTTTTGTTGATGCCAAACGGTTTCTTCCCGGTGTTCCGAAGGAAGAGTTTATCGCACAGACACTCGCGGTGGAATTGTACCTTGAAGCTGGTGTCCGTGGTGTTGAAGTCGGTACAATACTGGCAGACCGTGATCCGGAGACCCGTCAAAACCGGTATCCGGAACTTGAATTTTTACGGCTGGCCATTCCCCGCCGGGTGTATACCAACAGTCATATGGATGTGATTGCTGCTGCCCTGAAAAACGTTTTTGACCGCCGCGCAAGGATTACCCGTGGTTTCCGGATTAAAAAAGAAGCTCCGATCATGCGGCATTTTACTGTCGAACTGGAACGGATCTAGCTTGCGAAAATACAGATAAAGCGCTCCTGTGTATTGATCTCATGATCAACGGGCAGGAGCGCTTTTTATCAGTTTACTTGTGGAATTACGATTGTGTTATTGTTCAAATAGCTGGTTTAAACCGATAAAATAGTCTTCTTCCCAACCTTCCGCAATATTTTTATAGGCATCGTCCGGAATGTTTGTGTGAACCACTTCCATGCTGGTTCCGCCTTTGTCCGGATGAAGTTTAATGGTTACGATTGACTTTTTGTCTTCATCTTCTTCGCCAAAATACCATTCCTGAACGATTTTGAAATCTTTCCCGAATTCGAGGTTTTTCCCATTGATGCTTTCATCCCAAAGTGAAAATTCGGTTCCTGCAATTTCTTCCATTACCGCATCCTCGCCAGTCCAGATTTCGAGCATGACCTTGTTGGTTAGCGCATTATATACATCCGAAGGAGCAGCGGTTATCCTGAAGTATTTTTTATATGTTTTCATTATTTTTGTTTTAAGATTTGCGGGTTGCTTTTCGGTTCCCCATTCCGGTCAGATTTCCGTCCAAATATAATCTAATTCCGGCAGGAAATCAGTTCCGGATTACTGATTTCATACACCAGGGTGTGTATGAAACCTGTTCACTGATTTTACTTTTTTATTGAATCTTTTTTCGTTTATATACCCGTCGGTTGATCTTGTAGGAGAAACCTACAGTCATCAGTTCTTTGGTTTGCCATTTGGGTTTATAAATTTCTTTGCCGTCAGTACCCGTTACCCCGGTCGGAAAAGTTACATTCTTGTCGTACAGCAAATACAGCATAAAGGTCATGTTAATACGGTCGGTGAGTTGTGCAACTATTGTATTTTCCCAGTTCACATCCAGTTTCCGGAATGGTTCCTGGTAGTTTATAAACATCTTGTATTTAGTTTCATAACTGATCTGCGGAGTCAGGTCGATTTTATAGCGGATATCGGCATTTAAACCCGGTTCCCAGAAACTTTGGCTGTTTGCAGGAACTCCGTACCTGGTCTGATTGACCCGGGCCGTATCACGCACAAAAACATATTTTGCAGTAATAGGAGAAAGAAACAGGGAAAAATTCTTGTTTGGTTTATAATCGAGACCAAGTTTAAACAATGTTTTGACCGGTGACATATACGCTGAGATCAGCTTGGTTTTGTCGGGATAATTGTATCCGTTAAAAAGCTGAGTTTCAAAATCGATTTCGGAGCTGTAATACCATTTTTTGAATGCACTTATTCCCAGTCTTGAAATCAGTTCCAATTTATCATCGTTTTTCTGGGTTTGATTGATGTCTCCTCCCTGCCGGATCCATCCATTCCGGAGTTCAATGCTGTTTTCCCATTTAAGCTTGCTATCCAAAGAATAGTTGGCATATCCTTTCATGACCAGGAGGAGTGCAAATGCACTTTTCCCTCCTTTTTTCCAGTTGTTGAGATAAGTCTGCGTAAATCCAAAAGTGCCATTGCCACCCAAATCCCAGGGTGCCAGCACCTGGTACGTTTTCTTCATACTGGTCAGTTTCTGATCAGGGTTAAGCTTGTCGAATACAAAATCCCGACGTTGTTTCTCAGCTAACCGGTTAAAAGTAACATCATCGGAAATGTCAATTCGAATTGAATGTTTGTCGATGTTCATTAATCGAATGCCAATTGAATCGTTTTGCTCATTTTTAATATACATCCGGCCAATTGAACGTGGTTGGGTTCTTAGCCAGAGTTCAGTGGGCCGGCCTGATATACTGTGCACCCAGACCGCTACTGAATCGTTTTGGGCATACCGTTTCAATGTTTGAACAAACCGGTTGATCGAATCGTTCACCGAACGAACAATTGAATCGTTGTAATGAACCAGAACCTGTTTATTCTGCAGTCGTAACGAATCGCGCAGATTATTTTGCAGTGAATCGGAAAATACGCTTACTGCATATTTACGGTAAGCCAGGATTGCCGAATCAAGATTGATTTTCTTAAGCTTCGTATTGTATTTTATGCGAGCATCTTCCAAAATTTGGGTTCGAAGCAGGTCACGGTTTCTGATCCGGTTGAAATCGTTGGGAGTATTCATCATCGAATCAGGTATTGCTTTTACATCGATCAGGCTATCGGGTAAAACAATGCCGGTAAGTCGCAGAATAGCTTTTTCATCTCCGGGTGCAATCGGCTTAAGGCTGCTTCCAGGGACCGCTACCAGCGAATCAGGCAGCGGAATATTAGTCATATCCACGCCATTCCAGATAGCCCGGTCGAGTTTTTTCATTTGCTCCAGGATGGCAGCCGTTGACCGGTATCCTTTAACCTGGAGGGAATCACTCACCTTCATGGGAGAACGGTTGATGTACCTCTGATCTCCTGATTGCTGAAATTTGTCGAGTTTAAACAGGATGCTGTCAATACGATCATCTTCAGCAAAATGAATCAACCCGTCCACAATGCGCATGACTTCGGGGGTTTCCGGTTTCCAGACATCCGTACTTCGGATGTATTTTTTCAGGTAATCGATGCTCAGTTGAATGGAATCTGCTGAACTGATTTTTTTTTCTTTTTTCCGTTCGGGTGGATTGGTCCCAGCCATCACGGAAACACTGATCAGGATTAGAAATCCTGTAAAAAGTTTTTTAAGCTGCATAATTAATCGGCTAATTGGCTTTTATAAAACGATAATTTTTTGATGATGTTGTTCGGTCTTTCAAAAATCAGGCCATGGTATCGCTCCATTCCTGGAAAGGATGTTCCGAAAGGAACGCATTGAAAAATCTTATGTCGCCTGAAACTTCCTGTAAAAGCCAGTCAGGTCGCGGAAAATCCTGATACTCTGTTTCCAGTTCAATCTCTGCCATGATCAAGCCTTCATTTTTTCCTGAAAAAACATCGATTTCCCATAGAAAACCTTCAACCATCACTTGATACCTTTTTTTTTCAACCGGGTCGGTGATGGCCATTTTCATCAACCCGTCAGCATCATCTGCAGGAATTTCGTATTCATATTCAGGTCGTGAAATACTTTCCGAAAGGCCTTTGACGGTTAAAAAGGCCTTTCCCCCTGCTATCCTGATCCTGACTACCGGATTGGGATCCAAACTCAGATAGGCCTGAATCAGTTGTGTCCCGTGATCAGCCGGAGTCCATTTGGAGGGATCAACTAAAAATTTACGTTCAATTTCGAGAGCCATCGTTTTTTTTGTTTGTTTTTACTAATTTGCACCTGCAAAAATAGAACTACTCCGATGATTTCACATGAAAATGCCCTTAAATTTTTGAATCAGCACATTCAGAATGCAAACATGATCAAACATTGTGTGGCCAGCGAAGCCGTTATGCGGGCAATAGCCCTTAAGCTGGGGAAAGACCCGGAAGAGTGGGGGATCGCTGGGTTGCTTCACGATATTGATGTGGAAGTCACAAATGCTGACCCATACCAACACGGGCCCTTTGCAGCCGGCATGCTCGATGGTTTGCTTAATCCTGAAGCCATTGACGCTATTGTAATGCATAACGAAGTGGCGGCCGGAAAACAACGGACCACTGTTTTTCAGCATGCACTGGCAGCAGGCGAAACCATCACAGGACTGATTATGGCTACCGCATTGGTTTATCCCGACAAAAAACTGGCTTCAGTAAAAACCAAATCAATTACCAAACGGATGAAGGAAAGAGCATTCGCTGCTTCAGTGAATCGCGAAAATATTCTGGAATGTGAGTTGATTGGCATTCCAATTCAGGATTTTGCAGAAATGTCATTGTGCGCCATGCAGGAAATTAGTGATGAACTGGGACTGTAAAAGAATCCTCCCCCGGCCCCTCCCAGGGAGGGGAGAAAGAACCGGTAATTGATTTCCCCCCAATGAATAGGTCAATGACTTTTGAGACAGCCTCCCGGGGAAGGGACTTTTTTCTATTTTACAGCGAATTCCTGCGGATAAACTGAAAGGGACTTTTGATCCGTTCAAAATTTTTGGTAAGGATCATCCGGGCTGCAAGTTGCCCGATTTCTTCATGACTGGTTGAAATAGTGGTAATTCCGTCGCATAAAATTTCTTTAACCTGGTTTTCATTGTAGGCCACTACGCCACAATCTTTCCCGAGTGTCCAGTTTTTCTGTTTAATTCTTCGGATAAAAGCATATAAATCATCATCCGAAACAATGATGTAGGCTTCTCCTTTCCTGATTTCAGTTTCTTCCAACCGGTCGATAACCTTACTGGCAAAGCCGTGAACCTGGCAAAAGATTTGGAATCCGCGGACAATGTAGGGTGGATAATATTCAGCCTGGGGAAAAATGAGATTTAAACAACTGTATTTTCTGAGCAGGTCGATGCCGCATAACAATGCTGACTGAATATCCTTGTCGTATTCCTGATAGACCACCGGATAATCTTTCAGTTCTTCGAGAAAGCGATCGACAATCAAAACCTTTTCACGGGGAATTTTTTTGATCACCTGACTGATGTTGGCATTTTCGTTTCTGACATGAGGAAGGATTACGAAATAGTCGTAGCTGTTGAGATTTTTATTCACAATGGCTTCAAATTCATCCAGGTCGTAATTGTAGATAAAAACATCGACGCTGGCTTTCGCTCCCATTGTTTTTACAAACGAATAGTAGATGCTGCGTTTGTAGTTACTGAGTTTGTTGAATATCAGGCAGATTTTTATTTTTTTGCTCACATTGGCCTGGTTGATGTAGTATCCCTTACCGCGTACGGCCAGCAGGATGCCTTTTTTCTTCAGGTATACGTAAGCTTTTTCTACTGTGTCGCGCGAAAGAAGCAACTCTTCACTTGTTTCATTGATCGAAGGAATACGCTGGCCCTGTTTGAAAATGCCGGCTTCAATATCCGAAATAAACAGGTCAACTACCTGCTTGTATTTGGGGACTTCCGATTCGGAATCAATTTTTAGGTTCTTCAGCATACGATCGTGATTGAATGTCCGAAATTACAAAAAAAAGGCAAACTGTACGTTTGCCTTTTTTTTGAATCAGATCGGATTGAAAATTACTTCAATCCATTCATTTTTTCTCTCAGCAGTTCCGGTATTTCAGAAGGTTCTTTGGCAACCGGTACTCCGGCCCTGTTAAATGCAGCAATTTTTTCAGCAGCTGTTCCTGCACCGCTTGAAATAATGGCTCCGGCATGTCCCATACGTTTTCCGGGAGGAGCGGTTTGTCCGGCAATAAAAGCAACCACAGGCTTGGTCATTTTTTCAGCGATGAACCGGGCAGCCTGTTCTTCGGCATCACCACCAATTTCACCAATCAAAACAACTGCTTTGGTTTCCGGATCGTTCTCGAATAGTTCAAGCAGATCGATGAAATACAATCCGGCAACCGGATCACCACCGATACCAACAACTGTGGTCTGGCCGAAATCATTCAGGGTTAGCAGATTCACAACTTCATAAGTCAAGGTACCGCTTCGTGAAATGAATCCAATGTTTCCTTCCTTGAAAATCATGGTAGGCAGAATTCCAACGAGCGCTTCGCCGGGAGTGATCAGACCGGGACAGTTGGGTCCGATGAGAAGTGTGCCATTTTGTTTCAGAATTGGCGTCACCCGAATCATATCCTGAACCGGAACACCTTCGCTGATTGCAATAACCAGTTTAATGCCGGCTTCTGAAGCTTCCAGTATTGCATCGGCAGCAAACGGAGCAGGTACAAAAATGATGGAGGTATTTGCACCAGTTGCTTTAACCGCATTTTCAACCGAGTTAAACACAGGAACTCCTTCAACTGTCTCTCCTTCTTTTCCGGGTGAAACGCCGGCAACTACATTGGTTCCGTATTCAGTCATACGACCGGTGTGAAATTTACCATCCCGTCCGGTTATTCCCTGAACAACCAGTCTTGTATCTTTATTAACTAATATACTCATTGGTTTTGATTATTGATTATTGGTTATTGATAATTGGAAATGAAGTAAAATTTACCTTTTACTTAATTCGATAGCCTTTTTAGCAGCTTCACTCATTGAGCTGACGGTAGGCAGGCCGGTTTCTTTCAGGATGGCAAGACCTTCCTCTGCATTGGTTCCTGAAAGGCGAACCACTATCGGTACGTCAGTAATAATGATTTCCAGTGCTTTGATCAATCCTCTGGCTACGTCGTCGCATCGGGTAATTCCTCCAAAAATGTTGATCATGACCGATTTTACATTTTTGTCACCCAACAGGATGTTCATGGCATCAATCACTTTTTGGGGATTCGAACTTCCGCCAATGTCCAGGAAGTTGGCAGGCGAACCGCCATACAGTTTAATCATATCCATGGTTGCCATGGCCAGCCCGGCACCGTTCACCATACATCCGATATTTCCATCCAGCTTGATGTACGACAGTCCTTTTTCATTGGCAGCAATTTCCTGAACTTCCTCTTCATCGGGTTCGCGCATGGCCAGTATTTTCGGCTGACGATATAGGGCGTTGTCATCAAAATTCATTTTGCCGTCAATGGCCAGCACATCATTGTCCGTAGTCAGGATCAGCGGATTAATTTCAGCTAATGTTGAATCAGTTTCAATAAAAAGTTTGTACAGTTTGGTCAGGATAGAGGCAGCCTTTTGTGCCTGTTTGGCATTTCCGAAAAGTTTTAGTGCAATGTTTCGGGCCTGATAATCCAATAAGCCGGTCAGGGGGTTAATCTGAAATTTAATGATCTTTTCAGGATTGGTCCTGGCCACCTCTTCAATTTCGACACCGCCTTCGGCGCTTGCCATAAGGGTGACACTTTTTGAATTCCGGTCGTTTACCAATCCAACATAGAATTCTTTTTCTATATCGGCTGCCGGGGTGACAATTACTTTTTCAACGGTCAGGCCTTTTATGGTCATTCCAAGAATTTGTTTGCCTGCATTGATGGCCTCATCCACATTCCGGGCCAATTTTACCCCGCCGGCCTTGCCGCGGCCACCAGTTAATACCTGGGCTTTTACTACTACCATACAATCAAATTCTCTGGCAGCTTTTTCTACCTCTCTTACGGTATAACATAATACATCTGCGGGAACAGGAATGCCATAACTCCTGAAAATTTCTCTGGCTTGATATTCGTGAATCTTCATTTCAAACTAAAATATTGGTTAGTATTCTGTATTTTTCTTTAGCAAGTCCGGTATATTCTGATATGAATACCTGAATCAGACTTATCGTTGGTCTGACTCAGTGGGGGGTATTTTTGACCCTTTATTTTGAGGGTCTAAATATCGGCATAAAATGACCATCAGAATCAAGCTTTTTGCATTTTTAAAACATATGAATGCAATTAATAATTGTTCAGTTTCTAA
>JBBSBP010000045.1:0-37463 GCA_038251165.1 Bacteroidales bacterium
AAAATGCCCTGTTGTGTAACCATTTTGTTTGAATATTTCTGTTATGGTTGTCCTCCCTCCAAAACCATAATCGGCCATGTATTTGGGATAGCTGGCCGGGTGCCTGCTGGTCATAAATCCGGTACGTGAAGGGCAACAGGTCACACCCGTAACATAAAAGCGCTCAAAACGTGTTCCTTCGGTTGCCAATTTATCGAGTGCCGGGGTTTTTGCATACGGATGACCGTAACCATGCAAGTCGCCCCATCCCAGGTCGTCAGCAAGAATAAAAACTACATTTGGTTTATTCTGAGATTTCAAAATCGTTGCACAAAGAATCAGAATACAGATAATAATTAAATTCTTTTTCATTTTTATATTGTGTTTTTCACTTTTCGTAGAATTCGCCCAGAGATGTGTTGAAAAAACATCTTACAGCGGATTACATCTTTAGTCCGCAGTTGCAATTCTTACGAAGGAATTCAATACTCTCCAGAAGTTCTGATTGCTGAAGTTTAATATCAAACTCTTTCTGACTAGTCCCTGATGGGGGTTTTTCAAGTTCAATTGGTTTTCCTTTCCATACCAAATTGAGGAAGTCATTTATTTCAGAAGCTTTCAAATTTGGATATCCTTTCCAGAATTCAGGCTTTAGAAAAGGTATTTCCCTTGCTGAATTTGAAATTGTTTCGATGTGCAGCGGAATACCCGGGCATAATTCTGCCATCGTTTTAGAATAGTCTGGAAAGTCCAAAAAACCTTTCCCAATAGCCATCCCCTGAAAAGTTGCGCCCTGTTCCGTTTGCCAGATTGCCACATCACGGATGCTGGTACAGACAATCGTTGACCCCAGCACTTTAAGCGCTTTCATGGGATCTTCCATAGCCCAAAGCGCATTGGCCGGATCGAACAAGGCGCCGCAGCTATCAGTTCCGGTTTCATGAATCAGATCAAGCAATTCATTTGAGCGAAGGTCTCCCATATGGTTTTCAAAGGCAAACTTTATCCCTGAATCCAGGGCTTGCTGACGCAATGATTTCATGGTTTGGGTCACTGCCCCGATGTGCGCCTCAATGCCTCCATCCATGTATCGATCGTCCATTGAACCAATGCGACATCCAACAATTGGAGATCCAACTGTTTTTGCCACCCGAATGCCTTCCGCCAATAATACTTCTGCATTCCCATATTTTGCTGTAAAGCTCTTTGATTTTTCGCTTATACTTCCAACTCCAATATAAATGCTGATTCCATTCTTTTTTGCCATCTCACGCAAACTCGATAAATATGGAGTTTCGAGATTTTCAAATGGTTCGAAAGTATTGAATAAGACAGAATCCAGTTTTTGCTTAATGGCGTATTCGATTAGCTGTTGGGCGTTTAAGCGCAAACTTCGAAGCGAATGATTACACAAACCCAAAGGAATTTTCGGGTTATTCACTGAATTCTTATTTAGAATTTCAGCAATTGCAAAACCTGGAAGTGAGTGCATGGCCAGCAAACCGAATCCGGCAATTTTAGTGAAGTTTCGTCTTTCCATATGTATTGAATTATCTGATTCTGTTTAAAAGACTCGCGGCCGTCAACATTTCCATGGATTAAACTGAATTAACTTTGATAGATTACTACTTTACAGCATCTGGTGAAACCATGGTTGTGCTTTTGTTCCTATCTTTTGATGTTACCTTAATAATTAAGATCGATTCAATTTTTCACTGATAAAAACGACTTTTATACGGGAGGATAGCACAATAAAACTTTCGTGGGTTTTGTCGTTTTCCAGATGGTTGTTTCAATAGCCGCTGGAAAAAATATTTCGTCGCCCTGAAAGAAACTGTACTCCATGCCATCACATGTTATCTTAACTTCACCGGAATAGATCACCCCAACAAAGAAAGAACCATTGCCTTTCAAAATAAATTCACCATCTAAATCGAGCTCATTCAGGCCGAAGCAATCGGTGTGTCTCCTGTTGAATATGGTTTTGTGTGTGAATGAATCAGAAGATTCTATTGTTTGAGGTCTAATCTTCCATCTTTTTGTAGCTTCTTCCAAGGTGCAGCAATCGTAATGAAAACATTTTAACATGTTTTGCTCACCAACGCCCTGATGAATCAACTCATCGCTGATTGCCAGTCCGCCTGGGGTAATTTTTTCTACCCGCATGGTATAATCAGTTGGTTCCTGTACTTCCATCAAAAAACAACCGCTACCAATCGCGTGGGGGACACCACCGTATATCATAAATGCATCACCAGGCTGTACTTCAAATCGGTGAAGACAATCCAGCATTCCTTTAATATCTTGTTTATTGAAAAGGTTTTCCCAAATTTCAGGCGTGACACCTTCCCTAAATCCGAGGTAAATGGAACTCTTCTCTCCGTCAATTTCGCGAACACCCAATATGTACCAGGATTCGGTTTTCCCAAAGTCCGAATTGAGCATCATACGGGCATATTCTTTATCGGGATGTACCTGGATTGTCAGTCTTTCTTTTGAGTCAAGCATTTTGATCAACAGACCCGTTGTGCCAAATTTTTCCGCTACCGCTTTGCCCAAAAAAAGATTTAAATCGGAAGCAATCAATTCATTAAGCGTAATAACCCCTGATGGAGTGATTACATTAGACAATCCTTCTTTTTCAGGACGATTTTTGCCTCGAGCCGAGATCGTTGACATGATCCATTCTTCGGGCAAACTTCCATCCATCTCATCCGGAGTCTTTTTCCATTTATCGATCAAAGCTCCTCCGCTGTAGGTACGCCAAACACGGTTTTGCAATTGTTTTAGCGGCATCCGGGCAAATTCAACGAATTCGTTTTTATCCATGATTAGAAATTATCTCATTATTTTTGGGTGCAAAGATGAATACTGAAAGAACCGACAATGGGATTAATACACCCCCCATGATAAAGAAGGGTGTCCAGTTTCCACCTTTTGTAAGCATCGGTACCAAATAAGTTGACAGAATAATACCAAGAACTGCCGAAGCTCCACCCATTCCGGCTAACGAACCAACTGTTTTACCCGAATGGAAGTCACTTGGTAATGTTTGAATATTGGTCATGGCAAATTGAAATCCACCAAGAATTAACATCAACATAAGGGAAGCTGAAAAACCTGTCAGGGCAAAAGCAGCGCCAATCATACCCGGTACAATAATTAAACATCCGACAGCAATGGTTATCTTTCTTGCCTTAATCGCTGAATGACCTTTACTGATTAGATTACCTGCCCACCAACCACCGAGTAAACTTCCAAAAGCAGCGCCCACAAACGGAATCCATGCAACAGCCGCTACTTCTTTAATATTCAATTTGTAAACTTCCTGCAAATAAATGGGTAGCCAGGTCATAAACATCCACCATATCGGGTCGAGAAAAAAGCGACTTACGATAACTGAATAACTATGCTTGTCTTTTAATAACTGTATAATGCTTAATGTTTTTGTTTCTGTTTTTTCCAGTTCTCCCTGTCCCTCAAGAATATAATCCTTTTCCTTTTGTGTAATCCAGGGATGCGTTTTAGGCGATGATTTATTTACAAAATACCATACTGGAATCCAAACAAGACACAATAATCCCAAAACGACAAAAGTCAGACGCCAACCAATGGATATAAAAAGTAGCGGAATAATCACTGGCACCAAAATGTTGCCAACAGAAGAGGCAGCGCCAAAAAATCCTTGTGCAATAGCTCTTTCTTTAATCGGGAACCACTCCGCATTCGACTTGGTAGTACCTGGCCATGGCCCAGCTTCTCCAAGCCCCAGCATGACCCTGAAAAATGCGAGTAAGCGAATGCCACCAACGAGGGAGGTTAATGAAATAGCAGCGCCCCATACAAAAGCAGATATACTAAACCCGTTTCTTGTTCCAACTCTATCGTACATTGCACCCGAAAACAATTGACTAAATCCATAAGCAATCATAAATGCGATATTTATCCATGCAAATACTTCTTTAGATTTTTGTTGTTTTTCTTCCGGAGTCATATCATCGCTTACAATATGCAAATCCGAAACGATACCAGGCTGCAAAACTTCACCAGTAATTTTGTCCTTTTCATCCTGCCACATATAATTTAAAGTTCCCCTATCAAGAATATTGATAACAGTAACTATCACGATCAAACTGAGAATTACCCAGCGAAGTCCGTTAACCTTCATTTTTGCATTTTTTTTAGATCAATCGTTATTCCCCGTGGTCTGGAGGTCGGTGATGATATCCTGCATTTATAAAATTTAATCGAATCTCATTATTCATCTATCGCCGGAATTTTTGCATTGGATCCCCATTCTTTGTTGGGCAATTCATCCAGAATCAGCTCTAAAGTTGCACCAGCCATAATTTGTTTGTGCGTTATAAACGGGCTATTAATCTCCTTTCCATTTATAAATGCTTTTTGAATGTATTTATGGGTTTTATCGGCTCCTTTGGCAACAACCGTAAATTTCTTCCCATTGGAAAGATTAATGGTAGTCTTTTCAAACACGGGACTGGAAATCGTATAAAAAGGCAACCCGGGAGTGACAGGGTAGAGCCCCATTGATGTGAACACAACAAAGGCTGTCATTCCACCACCATCTTCGTCACCGGGGATTCCGAAGATATTATCTTTAAACCACACATCCAGAAGGAATCGGGTCATTTTTTGAGTTTTCCAGGGTGCGCCAAAATAATTATATAAGTATGGAATATGAAATGATGGTTCGTTCCCCATTGAGAACTGACCAATCATACCAGTAGAGTTTGAACCATCTACATAGAAATCGCTTTTCCTCATGCCAAGTGGTTCTCTAAACAATTGATCAAGCCGGTCTTCTGCTGCTTTTTTCCCTCCGAGCAATTTCGTTAAGCCTTCAATATCCTGCTGAACATCCCAGGCATACGTCCAACCGTTGTTTTCATCGTAATACTCGCGGTATCCTTTTCCTCCGGCTGATTTAGGGTCAATATCAATCCAATCTCCTTTATCATCTTTTGGCATAAACAGACGCTGCTGCGGATGCCAGAGGTTTTTGTAGTCTTTCCCCTTCGGTGAAAACTTCTCATAGTCTTCCTTTTTGCCCAGTTCTTTTGAAAGTTCAGCCAAAGTCCAAAAATCATAACTTATACCCAGGGTAACCGGGATCGGCTGACGTTTTTCGAAATCATCCATCATAGCTATGGGTTCAGGTTCACCGGGCTGAAGTGCCGGGAAATATCCATGCCCATGATAGAAATCATCAATCTCCTGTTTGGGTATTCCTTGCCGCCACGGGATGAAAGTTCCTTCGGTCAGATTCTTCCTGATCCCTTCATACGCTTTTTCAACATCATAATTCCTCAATCCCTTGCGGTAACCATCCAGGAAAATTGCTCCTGAATGGTAGGAATTCATACACATGTGGTTTCCATGCAGCTGAGGAAAAGTCGGCATCCAGCCACTTTGTTCATACATCAAAGTGTATGAGTTCAACATATCATTTTCCATATCAGGATTAAGAATTGTACGCAATGGATGCTGAGCGCGGTAGGTATCCCAAATCCAGTCGTCGACAAAAAACGGGCGGGTACTTTCATGCACTTTTCCATCGTAGCCGCTGTAATATTTCCCTCCTTCATTAATATCGATCATCCGCTCACAGGTACGGTACAAGGAAGTGTAGAATGTCCTTTTCTGTGCTTCGGTACCGCCTTCAACTTCAATCTGGTTGATTACTTTTTGCCACTTTTGCTTTCCGGATTCAGCTAAATCGTCGAAACTTATTGCTGACAATTCTTTTTCATAATTTATTCTGGCTTGTTCAGGACTGATGTACGAGACGGCATATTTTAGAAATAATTCGGACGGTGCATTTGGCAAACATGAAATAGAGAACTTACCCTTTTCAGTATTTACTATCTTGTCTTCAACCTTCTGGTTTTTATGGTCTGTCAGGACTGCAAAAACATATGCTGACATTGTTCGCGTTACCGGATTAGTCCCCCTGGTTTTGTACTTTATTATTTCTTCAAATGCGAATGAATTTTTATCACTGGCAGCGCTTTTCATCTCATTGCTGCCCTGAATCAGGATATTCTTTCTTTTACCGGCAGGGAAGCTGATTTTATAAACTGCGCATTTTTCGCCCGGCGTAAAACTGACCCGGATATCATCATCAATCAAATAGGTAGAATAGAACCAGGGACGAACAATTTCCAAATCATGGTCGATATTCATTTTTTGTTTCCACGATGAATTCGTGATTTCGCCAGATGTAACTTTCATTTGAAAAATACCCGCATCCCGGTGTGAAACTACCTGAAGCGGAAATGCTTCGACCTGATCTGAAAGGTAATCTTTCTTTACCGGAAACATTCGGATCATTTGGTTTGGCAGATGCATGGTCGGATAAGTTGGAACCAGGAATTGCGCTACATTCCCAATGGTTGGGTCAATGTATTTCGTAAAATCTTTCTGTGCAAAAGATAAAAGAATTGAACAAACCGAAAGGATGGCAACAGTCAGTGATTTTTTTAAGATTCTGTGCATATTAAATTCTGTTCTTTAAATTTAAATTTTCAGATGATGGAAATATACCATGATTCATTTACACTTTAGGTTCCCATCCTTTTTCATAGGTTCGGCTCCATAATTTTTGTGCTTCCGGATTATCAATAATATGTCCGTTTTTCGGATCAATATTCAGGTCGCTGCCAACGCGCCATGCAATATTTCCCAACTGCATTGCCATGACACTTTTATAGCCGGTTTCCACGTCGCAGTTCGGGCGACGGTTATTTTTGATTGCATCAAGAAAGTCGGCAACATGCTGACTATCCATAATCAGGTTTGGACTCGCCAGATTTCTTCCCTGCAAATTAGTTGTTTCAGCTGCCTCCGATTTAACTTCGCTGACCAATTTTCCGTTCAGATCGTATACTTTGTAGCTATCGTCACCGGTATCCAGACTTCCGTTTTCGCCATAGAAAATAATCCCGCGGTCGGCACCTTCTATTTTCCGTCCGTTTGAACTCCGGCTTTCCCATACCAGCGAAACGCGACCTGGATAATCCATTGCAACGATCTGTGTGTCGGGAGTTTCCCAATCATCTTTGTAATGATAACGTCCGCCAATTGAACTGACACGTGTAGGAAAGTCAACACCAAGTCCCCAACGGGCAACGTCCACCTCGTGTGTGCCATTATTCAGCGCTTCGCCGGTTCCCCAATGCCAGAACCAATGCCAGTTGTAATGAATAAGGCCGTCCTGGTATGGAACGCGGGGTGCCGGTCCCTGCCAAAGATCATAATCGAGCCAATCCGGAACGGTTCCGGAGGTAAGAAAATTCGATTTACGTGCGTTGGTGTACCATGTTTTTGCCAGGTAAACCCGACCAATAATTCCTTTGTGCAACTGCTCAATTCCCTGGGTAAGTATCGGGGCCGAACGGCGCTGGGCACCCATCTGAACCACGCGGTCATACTTGCGCGCAGCTTTTACTGCAAGCTCTCCTTCGTGTGGGTTATGACTTACCGGTTTTTCGACATAAACATGTTTACCGGACTGGCAACCCATAATGGTGAGCGGTGCGTGCCAGTGGTCGGGAGTAGCAATGTAAATGGCATCAATCGATTGGTCTTCCAAAACTTTGCGGCAATCCTTTTCCGACCTCGGTGTAACTGCCGGGTTTACTTCCATTGCGCTTTTGATGGCTTTTGGAATAGCCCGTTCGTCAACATCGCAAATACAGGCCACTTCAGCATTTTTCTGACCGGCAAATGTAGCCGACATGCTTTTGCCCCGACTGTTTACTCCGATCATGGCCACGTGGATACGATCGTTTGCCCCAATTATTTTTCTGTAACTTTTTGCTGACATTCCGGTGGCTATACCTCCAATAGAAAGAGCTGCCGAACCGGTAACTACATTTTTAATAAACTTTCTTCGTGATGTCATGGTTTTATTTTAAATATTTTATTTTCTGATTAACAATCTTTACGCAACGAGTTGAAACTAATGGGTGGTAATCTTAATATTACGGAACGAAACTTCATTGCCATGTCCTTGTAAAAGGATGTGTCCCGCTTCCTGTCCCCCGAAATTTTCCAGTTTATTGTATTTACTTAATCGGACCAACTGTTGGTAACTATCTGAATTTCTAATGAAATCGATTGCCATTTTATCGTTTATCCAATGTTCGACATGCTTTTTATCGACAACAATCTTTATTTTATTCCACTGCCCGACAGGATTTACTACGATATTTTCTCTTGCAGGGAGAATATCGTATAAAGCTGCCATTTTACGGTTCCCAAAACTCCCAAGAAGCGCATCCGGATGTTTTTCATTGTCTATCAGTTGATATTCAAGTCCAAGATATTGTCCTTTATTTTTTGGATAAGAATCAACTACCACATATTTAACACCGCTGTTGGCACCTTCGGATAAACTTACTTCCAGCTCAAGTTCGAAATTTGCAAATTGTTCTTTTGTAACAATATCATGCCCCCCATCCTGTTTATCAGTTTTGGCAAGCACCGTTAAAATGCCATCCTCAACTTTCCATCCATGTTCCGGGAAATTTCCTGAATCAATACTTTTCCAGGCATCGGTTGACTTTCCATCGAACAGCACAATCTGTTTCTTTTCTTTAGCCAGCTTTTCATTGTTGTTTTCACTCCTGAATGAAAGGCTAATAAAAGCAATCAATAATACCACCAATCCTATAAGCGAATAATTTTTCCTGTTGATTTGATAGTTTAGATTCTTCATAATTATATGTTATTAGTTTTTGTTTGTCTGATTTTCTGTCTGCCGGAAGAAGGTTGATTACCCGCGCCATTGCCGCTGCACACCACCCATTTTCACCTCCCCAGAATGATGGATCTTTAAATTCTCCGGTTTCCTGAATACGCATATGATGAAACAGCTTTTTATCTTTTATCTTGTAATATTAACTTATCAGGTTTAAAATTGAATTAAAAAATCATTAACAGGATTAACAGGAGTAAATAATCATGTTAGAAAAAAACTAAATTCACCATAAACAGCATTTTTCTTCTTTGGAACGTTTATTTCTTTTTCGGCTTTTCCCAGTGAAACTGGTCTCCTTCAATGACTAATTTCAAATCAATTTTGGGTGTAACTGAAGGCGCGAATACAGCTGGTGCGGTTTTTTGCATGTCAACCATAACCGATCGGTACTTTTCATCTCCGGCAAGGTTATACCATTCATTTGGATCTTCTTTGACATTGTATAATTCTTCCCCCCCATCAAAATATCTGATGTACCGCCAACTCTTATTAATCATCGCGTAACTTCCTCTTTCATTCGAAGGAAGGAAGACGTTTCGGTCTTTTGCAGTTGATGGTTTGTGCAAAACTGAAGCAAGTGAAACGCCATCCAGTTTATTATTCGCGGGAAGATTACAGAGATCAATTAAAGTTGGATAAATATCGATCAAACTTACAGATGAATTCACTTTTGCATTTTCAGGAATCCCTTTTCCAGCCCAAATAAAAGGCACATGTGAGGTTCGCTCCCACAGGGTATGTTTACCCCAATGCATTTTTTCTCCATGGTGAAAGCCCTGATCACTCAGTAAAACAACAATTGTATTATCCTTGTACCGGCTTGTTTCCACGGCATCGAGCAAACGGCCCAGCATGGCATCAGCAAAAGAGACAGCTGCAAGATATCCCCGTACCGGCTCCTTCAGGGCGCCTAATTTTTCAAGCTCCAGGTGTTGTTTCGACCGGTTTTCCATTTTTCTGCGAATTCTCGGAGGAAGATCATCCAGATCATCGTCTTTATAGGGAGGTAGCTGAATGGAATCCAGATTATAAAGATCGAAGTATTTCTGCGGCGCATAATTGGGGTAATGTGGAGAGTACAAACCCAATGCAAGGAAAAATGGTTTGTTGTGATCTCTCTTAATGACATCGCAGGCCCAATTGGTGCGGATGGCATCGGCCATTTCATCTTCCTTTTCATTGGCAATCGGTCCCCATTCAAGATGCAAAGCTGAAGTATTACCTGTTATATCTTTATTTTTATAATACGGACTATAAGGAAAAGGAACAGGACGCGGCGCATCTTTCATGTAATAACTATTCATCTCCCAGGCCATATCTTTGACCTCCTGGCTTCTGGCGAAATATTCATCCCAGCCCCGCTGATCCAAAAAGCCCGACCGGTGGTGATATATTTTCCCGGCGCCGTAAGTTTCATATCCGCCCTGTTGAAAAGCCATCTGCATGGTGACCACATCCGGATGATCATAAATAAAGACATCCTCTTCATAAACTCCAGTAGTCGAGGCATTTAATCCCGTCATGATTGCGGTGCGTGAAGGGCAGCAGAAAACTCCCGGTGCCTGCGCATACGTAAAAGTAACACCCGATTTTGCCAAACGATCCATGTTTGGCGTTTTGGCCTGATGATATCCCAGAGGATTAACCCAATCATCGAGGTCATCCAGCACAAAATAGATAATGTTTGGCTGAGTCACTGATTTTTTCATCTTTTCAGCAACAGGATTCCCTTTCGGACCAGAACTTAAATTAGCAGCGAATACAGTATTAGTTGCAGCTAATAATGTTATACCTGTAAAAACAAGACATTTACCTTTCATTTTGTTTATATTTTTTGGTTTTAAAAGATAAGAAAACACAAAAACCATCTGTAGTATTTGACTGGTCAAGCCATGCATCTGACGCAGAACTGTCAAATAATTTCAATTCATTTCGATCGGTTCCAAAATCCAGCCAGCTTAAATTGCCATCCTCTACGATGTAAACAGAACCTGCTGATGGTGTGGAATTATTGTGCAGGGATGATTGATCTTTCCATTCTGTTACCGCATTATTGCCATCAGTACCAATTTCACTCTCAGAATCAGTATTTCCAACTAGTTTATAGTTGCCTTTTAATGCGGCAAAATTCCGGTATTTCATAAGAAATCCCCGTCCCCATTCAAAAAACAAAGTCCTGTTTTCCAATGCAGAATAATTATCCTGTTCAGTAGTAAAAATACTTTTACCATCAATTTTAGGTTTGACTTTATTCAAATGACACAGGTCGAGTATTGATGGAAGCAAATCGATGTGTGCAATGGTAGCATCGAGTACTTCCTTTTCTTTAAATTTATCGGGATGATGAATTAAGCACGGAACCCGGACACCGCCTCCATAAACAGACGATTTTCGCTCCCTCAATCCTAATTTGTATCGATTCTGCTGCGGACCATTATCGGTTAAAAATATAAGAATAGTATTGTCATAAATGCCCTCATCCTTTAACGACTGAATCAGTTTCCCAATATTGTCATCGATATTGGTAACCATGCCATACACCCGTTTGGCAGCTTCGATTTCATCAGAAGACATTTTATCTACCGCCTCATCAAAAACAGCAAAAGAATCGGCATCAAATTCGAGGTCTTTGTATAGATTGTAATACTCCCCGGGAAGTTGAAGAGGGGTGTGCGGCGCATTAAACGACAGGTAGGCAAAAAATGGTTTAGATGAATTCTCATCCTGATTTTTACGAATAAAACTTATTGCATCTTGTGTAAAAATATCGGAACAATAGCCTTGTGTTTGAACCGGTTTATCGTTTATAAATAAAACCGGATTAAAGTATGAGCTGTCGCCGGCAAAGAAATTCATAATATCTCCGGGCTGTCCCATACCGCCTCCTCGGTGCACAACTGAAACATCAAATCCCTGGTCGGAAGGACGATAAGGATAGTTATCGCCCAAATGCCATTTCCCGAAAATACCGGTTTGGTAACCGTTGTCTTTTAAAATCTCAGCAATTGTAATTTCAGTTTCGCTCATTACCGCACCGCCGTTATAGGTGTCATAAACTCCTGTCCGCTCCGAATACCGGCCGGTCATTAAACTTGCACGGGTTGGAGCACAAACCGGAGATACATAAAAATTTGTCAGGTTTAAGCTTTGTGATGCGAGTTTGTCGATGTTCGGGGTTTTTATATAAGGATTACCGGAAAACCCGAAATCACCAATTCCCTGATCATCGGTCATTACAATAATAACATTGGGTTTTGTTTCAATTTCAACCTTAGCATTTTGGTTGCATGAAGAAAGAAGCGCCAGAAACAAAAGCTCTGAACTTCTCGCGAAATTTAGTTTTAGGTTATATTGGTTCATTGGAATTGATTTATTTTCTTTGTATTTGATTTTACAATCCACTTCCAGGCTGGCTCATAAGGTATTTGCATGTAACTTCCTTCGAAAGAAAGGTCCGTCATATATCTGTAATTCTATTTTAAATACAATTTAAAAATGAAATAGCAGGTAAAATGGCCTGCTATTTTAAAAGTTGGTTCAGTTTATAATTTTAAGAGTGATTTCATTTTATTAAAAATAGCTGTGTTTTCATAAACTCCGGTAAAATTTATTGCCCCAGGCCCGAAAGCAAAAACCGGAACCATTACCGAAGTATGCCCTTTGGTTGAAAAGGCTGCCTTAACTTCTCCTTTTTCAATACTTCCACCTGTTAATGTTAAACCACCTGTTTCATGATCGGCAGTAACAATGACCAGGGTGTTTCCATCTTGAGCAGCAAAATCGAGGGCTTTTTTAACTGCATTGTCAAAATCAACAGCTTCAGCTATTTCACCTTCAATATTATTCGAATGGCATTGACCATCGATTTGCGAACCTTCAATCATTATGAAAAAGCCTTTCCGGTTCTTACTTAAAATATTGAGGGCAATTTCAACTGATTTCGGAAGCATTTCGCCACGTTCTTTCAACATCGCCGGCATATGTTTTTCTGAAAGAAAAGCCGCCAATTTACCCGAAGTAACCTTTTGTGCTTCTTCCAATGTTGTTTTTATCTGATATCCCTTATTTGACATAGTTTTAAAGTGAGGTTCAAAGTATCCTTTCCCTCCGCCAATAATAACATCGATGTCGGTTTGCAGATAATCAGCGGCAATCTCAGTTTCCATAGTGCGTTTTAACTGGTGTGCAATGAAAGATGCCGGGGTTGCATTGGTAACTTCGTATGTGGCTACCAATCCGGTAGCCATGCCATTATCTTCAGCATATTCAAGAATTGATTTAACGGGGTTCCCTTTTGAATCTACCCCAATTGCTCCGTTTAAAGTTTTTACACCGCAGGCAATTGCAGTGCCACCTGCTGCCGAATCGGTAATGTAATTATCGGATGACCATGTTTTGGAAAACCCGGTTACCGGAAATTCATACATTGAAAGATTCCCATTATTGGCTGTAAACGCAGCATACGATTGTGCAAGGCCCATTCCGTCACCGATAAGTAAAATAATGTTTTTGGGATGTTTGTTTCCAAATGATTTTTTTAATTGTTTTTGTGATGCAATTAGATCCCCATTGCTCTGGGCATTACTTTGTTGCATAAATACACATGTAGTGAACAAAAGAAAAATAATTTTCAAAAGTGTTTTTTTCATAGAATTATAATTTAAAAGAACTGGTTAATTTCTTAAACATCAACTCGAAATCTATGATCCGGGATTTACCTGATTTTAGTATAACGATATTCAAAAGTATTCGCAGCGGATAAATAATTCATTAATTAAAGATTAATGGAATTAATAAAAAAACAATTGCCGGGAATTTGAAATGCATTAAATCTGCCTTCTTTAGAAAATTTAATCTTAACAATCTTCGAACTTTATTAGTGATTGACCTGATTAGTTATAAATTTGTATCTTAACTTAAAGA
Source organism: Bacteroidales bacterium (assembly GCA_038251165.1). Taxonomy (GTDB): domain Bacteria; phylum Bacteroidota; class Bacteroidia; order Bacteroidales; family Prolixibacteraceae; genus Aquipluma. Next base: position 13,685 of record JBBSBP010000045.1, read on the forward strand.
CCCTAACATTATTTATGAAAGCCTTAGGTTTATCAGGAGTATTCTATCGAAATAATATAGCAGCAATTTTTGTCTGTCTTTTATTTCTTTTACCAAAAAATATCTACCCCCAATCTTATGGACTGGAATTTAATGGCAAGAATTTCTCAAAAGACCTACGCACCGGTATTGACCTTTCCCCTAAGGATTACCTGTCGTTTAAAGATGAGTTTGAATTACGTTTCAAAATGTTACTTCACCCTAACGAAAGAAATTTTGGATATATCGTTAGGATAGTTGATGATCAAGCGAAGAATACCGATTTGATTTTCGATTACAGTTCAATCGATTCCAGTTCTATAAAAGTGATTTGTCATCATAAACTTTCCGGAATTTCGACAAATACGGACATTCGTCATATTGGCAATAAATGGACTGAGATTCGATTGAAAATCAACCTTATTGACAACAAAGTCAGCCTATTCTTGCCAGAAACAAATTTTCAATCCGAAGCTATTGGCGCGAACATGTCGGGAAAAGTGAAAATTCTCTTTGGTGCAAATGATTTAAGCCATTTTAAAACCACAGATTTACCATCTATGGAGATCATGGATATTTGCATATTTGAAAAAGAAAAACTGGTTTATAACTGGCCGCTTGATGAAATGGAAGGAACTAAAGCCAGGGATCTGATTCGGGGCAAAATAGCTGAAATTAAGAATCCTGTCTGGATAAAACCCGAACATTCAGTTTGGAAAAAAATATCTTCTTCAATATTGTCAGGCAATGGCGAAATTGCATTTAATCAGGAAGACGAAAAGATCTATCTTATAGGGGATAATCAAATGATAGTTTATTCAGGAATGAATAATACCAGTGATACAATTATTTATAAGAATCAAGCCAAAAACTTATTGCCCGGCCGGCAGGCTTTTTACAATCCGGACACAAAAACAATATTTAGTTATGACCTTGATCAGAAAATGATTTCAGAGTTCGATCCCAATACACTTGAATGGACGCAGAAAGATCCGCCCGGCAACTTTGAAACCGTATTTTTGCATCACAACAAATATTATTCATCTGCTGAGAAATCGTTGTATACTTTTGCCGGTTATGGTCAACACGAATACAGGAATACGATTCAGAAATTGAACCTGGATGCCGGAAATTGGGAAATTATTGAGCCAACCGGAGATGCTTTTTATCCTCGCTATCTGTCCGCTGCCGGAACACTGAATGATACTGTTTTTATTTTGGGTGGCTACGGAAGTGTATCTGGCAAACAAATTCTTAATCCACAAAATTATTACGACTTAATGGCCTTTTCGCTTAAAGATCATAAATTCAAAAAAATATACAATTTTGATCCTCCCTTCGATGATATCTGTTTCTCGAATTCGATGGTTATTGATTCTATTAGCCGGAATTTTTACGCACTTTCTTATCCGGCAACAAAATACGAAGGATACCTGCAATTAATGAAAGGTTCTCTGCAAAGACCGGAATTAGAACCAATTGCGGATGAAATACCTTTTCTTTTTCATGATGTAAGGTCGTTTTCGTCCCTTTATTATTGTAAATCGAGCAAAAAACTGATTGCTGTTACGCTGTTGAATGACGAACAAAACAAGACCGAATTCAAGTTGTTTTCTATTGCTTTTCCACCGAACGAAAGTGATGGTGAAGTCTCGCTGAAACATATTGCTTTATCCTATTGGATTTATTCAATGGTTATCCTGTTGGTATTATCGCTCTTTTTGCTCTACTTCATTCTTAAACACAAAAGACAGGTAAAAGCAATTCAATCAAAGACCAGGAAAGTTGTAAATTCTACGGTACAGATTATAAATGAGTCAAACACTGAAATAAAGGAAAACTTTTCCAATTCAATATTTTTCTTTGGAGGATTTCAGGTTTTTGATCGCACAGGAGAGGACATTACGAATAGATTCACCCCACTTCTGAAAGAACTTTTTTTGTTAATCTGGTTCTTTTCGATAAAAAATGATAAAGGAATATCTTCCGAAAAACTCACTGAACTGTTATGGTTCGATAAAGAAGAGCAAAGTGCAAAAAACAATCGTGCCGTAAACATTGCAAAACTGAAACAAATAATTGCCGAAATAGATTCGTTTACATTATCGCATAAAACTGCCTACTGGAAGTTTGAATTTGATGAGCATGTAGTTTTCATTGATTACCTTAAGTGCATCAAAATTGTTGGTTATAAAAAGGCATTAACCCAGGAGTATTGCATGAAACTTATCGATCTGACTCATAGAGGCGCCTGCCTTCTGAACTGCAGTTACCAATGGCTGGATGAGTTTAAAGATGATATCTCAAACAGGATTATTGATAAATTAATTGATTTTTCAGCATCTCAGAATATCAAAGAAGATCCTGATTTTTTCCTGCGATTGGCGGATTCAATTTTCAACTTTGATATTGTAAACGAAGAAGCCATGTTCCTGAAATGTAAAGTATTGACATACTTAGGCAAACATAGTCTGGCCTCAAATACCTACACTAAATTTGCGAAAGAGTACAAAACACTTTACGATCAAAACTACAATGTGCCCTTTAATGAAATCATAAAGAGTATAGAAAACTAAAGTGATGAACGCAATCACAGTCACTGGAATCATTTGGAAAAGTTGGAACTTCATCCTGCAATTTTCTTTTGGCTGTGTTTAATTGTCACCGACACTTAAAAAAGGATTCTCCAATCAACTTCTTAAAACTCCTGTGCTTTTCCGATCATTCCTTTTGCGGCTGTTTTCGTTTTCGTGTTGTGTCAAACGGTTAACCCTTCAGAATTTTATTGTTTCATTAATTTCCCCTCAATTCATCGCTTCGTTGTGTGTTTTGCACAAAATCCTGCTTATTTTCGCATTTCAAACTGAATATGAAATTAAAAAAACGCTGGAATAACTTTCCTGTAAAGCCTGCCCGGTTCCCCTTTTTCTATGGCTGGGTGATTTTGTTTGCCGGGACAGTTGGTGTGCTTATGAGCGCTCCCGGGCAAACCATGGGCGTTTCCGTATTTACCGATTACCTGATTGATGCCATTGGCATTAGCCGCATTCAGCTGAGTTTAGCCTATATGGTTGGCACAGTAGCCAGTTCGTTTCTGTTGACCTGGGCCGGGAAAATGTATGATGTATATGGGGCTAGGATTGTCGGTGTGGTTGTATCGGTTTGGCTTGGATTTATACTCCTGTTATTCAGCCGGGTTGACCAAATCATATGGTTTTTCGGTGGATCGGCCAAAACTACTGTTTATACCTCGGTAGCCATTGCAACGCTGATCGTTTTATTTTTTATGCTTCGATTTGCCGGGCAGGGTGTTTTAACCATGATATCGCGCAACATGATGATGAAATGGTTTATCAAACGCCGTGGATTGGTAAATGGTATTTCTGCAGTTTTTGTTTCGTTTGGTTTCGCTGTTGCTCCTGTTTCATTTAACCTTTTTATCGAAGAATTTTCGTGGAACGGTGCCTATTTAGTTATGGCTGTTGGTATTGCGATTTTCTTTTCCTTATTTGTATTTCTGTTTTTCAGGGATAATCCTGAAGATTTGGGACTGAATCCTGACGGCGAAATAACAGGGGACATCAATAAAGAAGTGATTGTTAAAGCTATTAAACAGTTTACTTTAAAGGAAGCCCGAAAAACTTATTCGTTCTGGTTGTTTTCCCTGCCGCTGGGTATTTACGCGCTTTATATTACCGGGTTTACTTTTCACCTGGTTTCTATTTTCGGGAATGTGGGATTATCCAAAGAAATGGCGCTAGGTGTTTTTATCCCGATGTCGTTCATCTCGGTTATCGTTTCGTTTGCCGGAGGTTGGATCAGCGATAAGATAAAACTTAAATACCTGCTGTATGTGATTATCGCCGGGCAGGTAATTGGCCTGTTTAGCCTGAGTCATCTGGACGGCGGAATTTTTTACTATGGTTTTATCATCGGGAACGGAATCAGCAGCGGATTATACAATGTACTGATGGCAGTAACCTGGCCCCGTTTTTACGGACGTAAACACCTGGGTAGTATTAGTGGACAGGTAATGGCGATTATTGTTTTTGCCAGTGCTTTCGGGCCCGTGTTATTCAGTTTTTCAAATACCAGTTTTGGTGGATATCAGGTAACATTTTACGTGCTTATGGTAATTCTGGCAGCATTGTTTGTGCTGAGTTTTAAAGCGGAAAATCCACAACGCAAATTCAGGGATCAGATTCAGCCTCATGCTGATTGATGGCGCTTCAGCGTTTTTCACCCGGGTAGCTGAGAATATGCAATTGATTGCCATCTGCTTTTCCATCGACTGACCGTGCTCAAATCGCCCCGGTGGAGCAGTGTTTGTTTGGCAGCTTTTGCCAGTTCGGGTGTATATTCCGGAGTAATCTGGTTGCCGGGATATAAGCTGAACAGATGGGAAATATGGCGGTGCGTATCTTTCGGGTTATCCCAGTCTTCTCCACCGGCAGGCGACGATTTGGCCCAGATATCGGAATTGTGATGAGCCAGCCATCCGGATTGAATTCCGTAGTTAATTTTTGCCGTTTGTGCGCCGTTTATAGCCAACTCATCCATAAAATCGAACAAGGGTTGATGACATTCCGAAAGGTTGGCCACTTCAGCGGGCCAGTAATTCATCTGGGTGTTGATGTTGATGGTGTAATTGCAGCCCCATGGAGGCTGAACGTGTGGACTCCAGATTCCCTGCAGGTTCGATGGCGGTGTGCCCGGCCGCGACGAAGCAATCATGAGGTAGCGGCCATACTGAAAGTAAAGTGATTATAATTTGCCCTTTACAGTTACTTTTATGACTGAAGCAATGGCATCAGGAGCGTTTTGCGGAACTGAAATTTCCAATCCGATCCCTGTACTTTTGGTTTTCAGTGAATTGCCGCTAACCAGTATTTTTGCGGACTCAACCGATTGACTGAGACCAGGTATAATTAGTTTGCCGTCTTTGGGCCAGTCGAAAACCGAAAAATACAAAATCGTATTTCCGTTCAGCTCTTTTTGGGTGCAACGGCCCCAGGCCAAAGTTCCCAGCGGACTTGCCTTGGTGGCATAAATGGCTTCATTGTTGGCTTTCATCCAAACGCCTATTTTTTTCAGAATTTCAACACTTGGCTGCGGAATTTCGCCTTCAGGAGTCGGCCCAACATTCAACAGGTAATTTCCGCCTTTTGACGCGATGTCGCACAGGTTGTGGATAAGCGTTTCGGGTGATTTCCAATTATCGTCGTTCTTTTTATATCCCCATGAGCCATTCATGGTCATGCAGGTTTCCCAATCTTTCCCATCCAGCTCTTCAGTAGTTGGTATTTTTTGTTCAGGAGTTCCGGTGTCACCCGGAAAATTTGGACGTTTCAGCCGGTCGTTGGTAATGATGTTGGGCTGAAGTTTCAGCAAAGCCTGCAATTTTAGCGCATATTCGTCGGTCATGTTGGTAGGCGTATCCCACCACAATACAGCCACATCTCCATACCTGGTCATCAGTTCTTTTACCTGAGGAATGGCTACTTTTTCCATGTATTCATCCATGGTGGCTGTCATCTGGGCAGGATCCCAGTGACCTTTGTTCGCAGCTGTAAAGGCATCGATCCGTGTTGAATCCGGGTTGGCCCATCCTTCAGTGGCTACTTTGCGGGCAACCGAACCGCCGGGATTGTTCCAGTCCTGTGCCTGCGAATAATAGACGCCCAGCTTCATGTTGTATTTGCGGCAGGCATTGGCAAGGGCATCAAGGACATCTTTTTTGTAAGGCGTAAAATCAACAATATTAAATTTACTTGCATCAGATTTGAACATGGCAAACCCGTCGTGATGTTTGGCAGTGATAATGATGTATTTCATGCCGGCCTCTTTGGCAAGCTTTACCCACATTTCAGCATCGTATTTTACAGGATTGAAAGTGGAAGCATACTGCTGATACTCTGCAACCGGAATTTTGCAACGGTTCATGATCCATTCGGCACCACCCCGTTTCTGTTGATTGCCATGGTAAATACCTCCCAAAACAGAATAAGGTCCCCAATGGATAAACATTCCAAACCGGGCTTCACGCCACCATTCCATTCGTTGGTCGCGGGCTTCCTTACTTTCCTGTGCAAATGTGGTTTGTATAAAAAACAAACAAACCCAAACAATTAATAAGCTCTTTTTCATCTGTTTATATTTATTGTTGATTTCTTTATTTTTTCGAATTCCTGATCAATTCAGGTATTTCGACAATGCAAATGGCCCAAAGGAAACCAGTTGCGGCTTCCCTGGCATTGATGACTTTGGGTACATTCACATAGGTGGCGTAATCCTTTTTTTTGTAAACTATGGGGCATTTCTGGTAAAATTATACTTTTCTGCAACAAAATGAAGTATCAAATAAAGGTTTTGATTGCATTTTTAAGTATTCGCTTTGTTAAATCGCTTAGATTCCCATGGATTCTTTCACGGAAAAATTTTCGAATCAGGGTTGCTTACTGAAAGACTTTCCTAATTTTACTTCGAATATAGAATCAAAATTCCTTTGTTATGAAAAACAGACTGTATCCACTTTTGGTTTTTTTAAGCTTTTTTGTGTTTGAACACGCCTTTTCACAATCGAATAAAACGTTAAGGCAACAGAAGAAATATCTCTCCACTTACGAAGGCAATACCCTTGCAGGCAATGAACTGCCTGTTTTAATGCCTTATAACCGATGGATTGATCCGGCTGGCGAACAGATTTACTTTGGAGACAAGGAACTTGAAAATCATGCGATGGACTGTGTCCCTTCACCGGACGGTAAATGGTTAGCCGTTGAAGGTCGTTATTCGGTTGTAATAATCGCAAGAGAAAGTAAAAGGATAGTCAACCGTTTCATTTTGAAAAGTCATTTTGAAACTTCTGATGTAATGAATACATTTTCCGGAATTACCTGGCGGATAACCGGGGATCATTATGAATTGTTCTGGAGTGCTGCCGGGAAAGACAATAAATCATGGGTAATCAGGGCCAGGTGGAAAGGTGGTAAATTCCAGGTTTTGAAAACTTATCTTTTTAACCCGGTAAAACCTGCTGTTTCTGCACTTCCGAATGAAATAAAGGTGATTGAAGAGTCGGGGAAAGCTTTTCTTTTTGTGGTATTAAATGGCAACAATACCCTTGAAAAGTTGGATGTTGAAACCGGGGAAACAATCTGGACAGCTGCAACCGGAGTAGCACCATTTGGTCTTGTCCTGGCGAATCACAAGTTATACGTTACCAACTGGGCCGGATCCATTCCTTCGCCGGATGATCAGAATGTTGCGGGTGTTCCCTGGGGAATTGCTAAAGTGGATCCGTTGACCGGAGCAACAAGGGAAGGAACAGTTTCGGTTTTTGATCCACAAACAGGAAAGCATTTAAAGGAAGTTGTTGTGGGATTACATCCGAATGATATTATCAGCAGTCCGGACGAAAAATATGTATATCTGTGTAATGCCAACAGCGATTATGTTTCGGTAATAAATACCGAAAATGATGAAGTTGTTGAGCAAATTTCAGTTCGTTTGGATGCGGAAAAAAATCCCTGGTTTGGAGATTCTCCGAATGGTCTGGGTCTCACCGGTGACGGAAAAACGCTGTTCGTGGCGAACGGAATGGATAATGCTCTGGCAGTGGTCAGTCTTGGGGTGCGTTCCTCCCTGGCATCCAGTGAAAAGGAAAGCAAAGTAAAGGGATTTATCCCGACAGGCGCATATCCGGGCTCTGTCAGTGTTTATCGCGACAGTGTTCTGTTTGTAGCCAATATTGAGGCTGAGGGCGCCCGTATTCCTGCTGTTTCTGAAATAACCGGAAAGGTTTCCTATAATTCGCACCGTATGATGGCTTCAGTTTCGGTTATCCCGATTCCTCACAAGCAACTCTTACAGGAGTATACTGAAAAAGTCAAAAAAACAAATCAACTTTTCAGGTTAGCCCTTAATGAGAAATTGCCGCGCAAAAATGCGCTGCCAGTCCCTGTTCCTGTCCGGATTGGTGAACCATCGGTTTTTCGTCATGTCGTATATATTATCAAGGAAAACAGGACCTATGACCAGATACTCGGAGATATGACTTCGGGTGACGGTGATTCAAGCCTGTGTATTTTTGGCCGGGAAATTACACCAAATACACATAAGCTCAGTACCGAATTTCAATTGATGGATAATTATTATGCATCAGGGAAATGTTCAGCTGAAGGACATCAATGGACGGATATGGCTATCGTTACCGATTATGTTGAGAAAAATGTACGCGCATGGTTCCGGAGTTATCCTCACGTTCAGGAGGACGCACTGGTTTATGCTCCAACAGGTTTTATATGGGATAATGCATTAAAACACGGGAAAAGTGTCCGCATTTACGGTGAAGCCTGTATCCCTGAGTATGCTAAAAACCTGACCTGGAATTCTATTTATGAGGGGTTTAAAAAAGGAGAACCGTTTCAATTCAGAAATATTACAACGATCAAACCTGTTGAGAAAATTCTGAGCCAGAATTATCCCGGATATGATAATCATTTGATTCCGGATGTGCTTCGTGCAAAAACGTTTATCGGCGAACTTCATGAATATGAAAAAATGGAAGGCGACCAGCTGCCTGAATTAATTCTGATAGCCTTGCCAAACGATCATACAGGAGGTACCCGCCCGGGCCTTCCGACACCCCGTGCCATGGTGGCCGATAACGATGTGGCTCTTGGTCAGATTGTTGAGGCCCTGTCGAAAAGCCGTTTCTGGAAAAATACAGCAATTTTCATGACCGAAGATGACTCGCAGGCCGGATGGGATCATGTTTCAGCTTACCGGACCGTCGGTATGGTTATCAGTCCGTATTCAAAGTTGAAAACTACCGTTCATACCAACTACAATCAGACTTCAATGGTACGCACGATTGAACAGATACTTGGAATCCCTCCCATGAATATCGGCGATGCCACTGCAATGCCCATGTTCGATTGTTTTTCATTTACTCCGGATTTCACTTCTTTCCAATCAGTACCCAATGAAATTCCATTAGACGAAATGAATAAAAGCTTATCGGAGTTAAAAGGGACTGCGCTCCATTTTGCCCGAAAAAGTCTTGAACCACAATTTGATCATATCGACTCAGGGGATGACGATCTTTTTAATCGGATCATTTGGTATGCGATGAAAAGAAATGAACCATACCCCAGGAGATTCAGCGGAAAAGATACTGATGATAACGATTAATGTTTGAGGAGAGAGGACCAATAACCCCGGTCGGTAAATCTCTTGAAAATAGTTCTTACTGATAATGATTTAATCCTTTTGATTTTGTACCTTGCCAAACGAAAGACTCAGTTCCATGATTTGCCGAAAGATTAAATCAGTTAAAGTCAATAAGTCACTGGAATAATTTGGGAAGATAATGCATTATTATATAGTAAGATTTACGAGACTAATTTTAAGATAAAGGATAAAGATAAAGGTTGTGTTTTTAAGCAACATTTCTGAAATTCAATTCTCACAGTTAAAATTTGTAGTTACATTTTCAGTCGAATGAAATAATTTTCTATTATATAGCATCAATCGTTGATCCTAATTCTGACCACGCAATGGAGTTGATAGACGCAAACAAAAAAAGAAGAACTGCCCGGGAATTCAAAAATCTTGAAGTTCCAAGATCCATTATTGAATTTGCCATTGAAAATGGATTTGAAACACCCGCTTATAACCATTTGAAGGAATGGGATTTTATCATACTAAACAGTATGGAATCAAAGTGTAAACTTATTGAATCACAGGATCTTGACAAATCGCTGGATGTCTCGGAGCTTGAAAGGCTGTTCAATAATATCGAAACGATAGAAAAAGAAATGTATCTGGATGCGATTCCCAAGCAGAAAAAGATGATTCTTGAAGCTCCATCTGTTGTTCTGGTTGTTTTCAAACCAAAAACCAAAATTGAAAAGGCAAGAAGAATCTATGACTTAAATTGTGTCGCATCGGTTTGGTCATGTATTGAGAATTTCCTGTATAGTTTAGCTGAACACGAAGTTTATGGGGTTACCTTTATTCCTCAGAACATAGAAGCAATCAAAGATAAACTACAGATTCCTTATGAACTGGAAATAGCTGCAATCATTCCAATTGGTTATCGGGCCGATAATGAACGAATTCTGAAACTGAAGACGGTAAATGTAGCCGAAAGGATACATCTGGAGAAATGGTAACCCGGCAAGGATTGAGTCGGTTTGATTTAATTTAATACAATCACTTTTCCCATAGTTTAAAACGAAGAGATGAGAACGCCAGAAGCGGGGTCTGTTGTTTCTGGTATCGTCTCAGCCCCAAAAACAATAAACCCAATTAATTGAACTCCAATTAATTGGGTTTTAAAATGGGTGGAAGATGGGATTTGAACCCACGACCCCTGGAACCACAATCCAGTGCTCTAACCAACTGAGCTACAACCACCGTGTATCTTTTTGCGGTTGCAAATATAGTATTTAATTTTTTAGTTGTGCAATAGGAGAGCCGCGTTTTTGGGGCTATTTATTAATTATTTTCCATTCAGGAACGGGGGAAAAACATTTTGTTGGATTGGATTATTGATAAATATTTGAAGAGAAGAATGTTACGAAGAAGATTGCCTGGCTTGATTTTGAAATCAACAAAATGCTGAATGGCTTTAAAGTTTGCTCTTTTGGATTAATCCGCCTTTTTCATTTAGAAGTAAGGAAAATCTGATGAGTGTTTCATCGCGAACGATGAGTTCGTATCCAACAGTCTCCTCTTCACTGATTTCAATTACATTCATTAATTCACCATGTAAAGATGCTTTTTCTTTAATATGTTCCGGAGCTTCATGAATTGGAAGGTTTTTTTTCAGATTAAGTAGTTTCCCGGTGGCATCGAAATGTGCAATGTGCTCAATATCTTTACGATAAAAAATGGCTTCGTAAAAATCATCCGTTTGGAGCCATTCAAGATTTATAGAATCTCCGAATTTATTTAAGAATGAATTTTTCACCTCTTCAGGCAATGAAACGTTCGTGAATCTAAATAGCTTGCTTAATATGTTTTTCATGATTCTTAAATTTTTTCCGGACTTAGTTTGGTTGATCAGTTTCCACGTTTAGAATAGATTCAAAACAGGGATTCTAAACCGTTTTAACTTGTAGACGGAAAATGATATAAATAGTAACGCAGTGGAAAGAGATTTAATTATTCAGTTCAAATTTTTGCTTATACATATATAGCACCCGGGTTCTTGCTCTTTTAAGTCTCATTTTAACTGCATCTTCACTAATTCTTAGAGTTTTAGCGATGTGTTTGATTGGCAGGTTGTCCTGATATTTCATCAGGAGAAGTACTTTTTCTTCAGGATGTATTAATTCAAGGATGGTAAGCAGTTTCTCGTAGTTTGCTTCTTCCAGTTCTGTTCCTGATTCATCAATAATTTCAGGAATTTCATTGCTGTTGTTCCAGTTCGGATAATGAAGTTTCTTTTTTACCCTTAGATAATCGATGCAATAATTATAAGTAATGGAATAAAGCCAGGAAGAAAAAGAGGAATTTCCTTTAAATCCCTGAATTTTTTCATAAGCTTTGGTCAAAATATCGTTTGCAAATTCTTCCGACTGTTTATTGTCTTTTAAAAAGCTGAAACATTTATCTTTAACTTTTCTAAAATATCGAGTATAAAGCACTTCAAATAATTCCTGATTCCCGGAATCAAGCAATAACTGGACTATTTCTTCATCTGATCTATGCTGATATTTAGTTTTCAATGCCATTTAAACGTGAAGGAAATTAAAAAAGTCAAAAAAAAAAACAAAAAAATAATTTAAAGTTGTGTTACTTCTCCGGAAACCATCGTCACAATGATAAATTTGACTGAAAGTCGATTGGTTTAAAGATGTAAAAATAGAAATTAATAGAAGTTTAGTTATATTAAAAGTTAATAATTTTAGAGAAAACCAAAATTTAAAAATTGAGTATGAAAAGTAAATTAATGATTGCTATTGCAGCAATGGGTATTGCAGTGTTATTTAGTTCATGTGCTAAAGTTCCACAGGCAGAAGTTGATTCAGCAACAGCTGCTATTCAGGAAGTTAAAGATGCAGGTGCAGACTTGTATGTTCCTGAAGCTTATCAGGCTTTGGTTGATTCAATGAAATCAGCAAATGAAAAAATTGAAGTTGCTAAAGCTAAATGGTTTCCTAATTACACAAAATCTAAAGAACAACTGGCTGTCGTTAGCCAAATGGCTGTTGACACAAAGGCTAAATCAGAAGCCCGTAAAGTTGAATTGAAAGCTGAAGTTGAAGCTATGATCGTTGAAGTGAAAACTTTGATTGAAGAAGACACAGCTTTAATTGCAAAAGCTCCAAGAGGTAAAGAAGGCAGAGAAGCTTTGGAAGCTATTAAAAGCGACCTTGCTGTAGCTGAAACTACTGTTACTGAAGTAGAAGCTCTTTTAGCCAATGGTGATTTGATTGGTTCTAACGACAAAATCAAAGCTGCTAAAGAAAAAGCAACTTCTATCAAAGCTGAATTGGAAGAAGCTATTGCTAAAAAAGGTGGAAGATAATAATAACTCTCTGGAGTTGTAAATTTAAAATACCCGGGGCTTTCCCCCCGGGTATTTTTTTAATACTGATGGAATGGCGTTTGGTAAGAAAAAGATAATTAAGTGGTTAATTGTATTTTTGGTTTCAATTGTATTTGTAGCAATATCCGTTAGTGTATTTATTGTTTCACAAAAAGAACTGCCAACTGAAGATTTGAAAATTGCCCGTGAAGCTTTGACTGAAGCCAAATTCGCTGAAGCCAATATTTATGCGGAGAAAATATATCAGGAATCGTTGCAGATGTACGATTCAGCAATGGCGAACTGGTCGGGAGAAAACTCCGGCTTTATTCTTTTTCGTGATTATGCCCGGGTGAAAAGCTTTGCCATGAAATCTAAAAAGCTGGCCGATGAAGCAAAAGAAGAATCAATCAGAAAAGTCGATAATTTAAGTAAGAATGTAGAAGCTGCGTTTGTAAATCTGGCCAAAAAAGTAGAACTCTATAGTAAGTTATTCAAAGATCTGCCATTAGGTAAATCAGTTTTTGATGCGCATAATAAATCGAAAATGTACTTAAGCGAATCAAAAATTGCTCATGAAAATGGCAAACTCAAAGAAGCGGAAGTTTTTTTCAAAAAGGCTGACATTTACATTAACCATGCGAATACAGCGGCAGGCAAAATGCTTCGTGATTATTTTAACGATTACTCAAATTGGAAACGGCTTGCCAATGAGGCTATTGCCTCTTCGCGCGGTGGAAATAAAGTAATTCTGGTTGATAAAGTGGCTCATAAACTGTATGTTTATCAGTCTGGAAAAGCCATCAGAAGCTATGAAGCAGAATTTGGTCCCAATTGGATGGCCCACAAGGAACGGAATGGTGACCGGGCAACTCCTGAAGGTAATTATCACATTACCAGTAAAAAGGAACGCGGCAATACAATTTATCACAAAGCCTTACTGTTGGATTATCCCAATGCTGAAGACCGACGGCAATTTGCATTGAAGAAGAAAAAAGGATTAATTTCACGGGGAGCCGGTATTGGAAGTTTGATTGAAATACATGGGAACGGTGGTAAAGGATTTAACTGGACAAGCGGTTGCATCGGATTGCGTGATAAGGATATTGATGATTTATACCGATTAATCAATACTGGTACTGCCGTAACCATTGTGGGTTCAATTAATCCGCTTTCCGTGGTAACAAAAGGACTGGATTTTTAAAATATTCGAAACTTTTTTCAGGAAAAAGAGTTGATATTATTAAAATGATCTGTAATAACTGGTGTAATAATAAAATTAAATCTATGATACGCACTTTTTTTATTTATCTGGCTGTATTATTTGCCGGAATACTGTTTTTTGTATCCATGGTACTTTTTGCAGTACCGGCATTGCAGGAATCTACCCTGGTACTGCCTAACATGACTAAGATTCAGGATGAAGCAAGTGTGGACGAAAAAGACAGTGTATCGCTTGAAAAAGAAATCCAAAAGCTTCAGACTAAGTTGGATAAATATACACCGAATGATGCTTATATGGTTGTAAATACTTCTGATAACCATTTTTACCTGTATAAAGGGAAACAATTGATTCGTCAAGGATTGTGTTCAACCGGTAAAAATGAGCGATTGGTTTCAAACGACAGTACCAAGGAATTTATTTTTCATACTCCACTGGGAGTCAGGAAAGTTCTGCGGAAGCAGCCACGTCCGGTTTGGGCAAAACCTAACTGGGCTTTTATTGAGGAAGGTCTTCCCATCCCGCCACAGGGTGATGCTTCACGTTTTGAGTCCGGAACCCTGGGCGCCTATAAACTCGAAATTGGAGATGGATATATGATTCATGGTACGATTTACAAACGATTCATGGGCTTAAGTGTAACTCATGGATGTATTCGGCTTGGTGATGAGGATTTGGATGTAATATACCATACGATGGCAGTTGGTTCAAAAGTTTATATTTATTAGTATGAAAAAAAATTCGACTGACGATTTTGATAGTCTTTTTGTAAAAAACCATTCAGGCTTAAAGATTTTTATTATTGTTTTTTGTGTGGTATTGCTGGCATTAACTGCTGTTTATACTTATTTGTCAGTTGGCGCTGTCCGCGACAGGATGCAGTTGTCCAGAACTCAGGCAGAAGGCACTCCTACAGTCAATCCTGACTTGATTGATTTGCTGAAAGAGAAAGCTTGGGTTGAATCACGTCTGAAAATGGCTTCCAGTGATTCGATTGTTTTATCGATTGATCTGGAGCAGTATACAATTCAAATGGAATTGAAAGGCGTAGTGGTTATGAAATCAAAAATTCGTGAATATTCTACTTCAGGATTTTTTAAACGAATGGATGGAAACGTGTATTTTAACATGTTTGGAAGTCCGCTGACCATTTTAAGATTTGAATCTTCCATTGAAAAAAATCCGTTGAAAGTGATCCTGGCTCCTGCAAATGCTGATGAGCTGGCCTCTGCTGTTACACCTAAAGATACGCTTCCTCAGGAAAATGTTTTCTGGACAGTTAAGCTTGACCGGGAAATTGATCTGAACATACAGGGAATTGATTCAATCTCTGAATCCCAATCGAAATACAAATTGGGCAAGGGGTTTGAATTTAGAAGAGATGTGATTAACATTTTTTCATCCTCCAAACAAATCCTGAAATTAAAAAAACCAAATTATACACCCGAAATACTGATCAGTATTCCGGAAAATGAGGCAAAGGCAATTCTCAGAGCATTACCACGAAATGCCTGGGTAACCATCCGGATATAGGTTTATTGATCACGTATTACCGTTTCTTCAGAATGTGTTATATGTAATTCACTTCGAACAATTACACCAATGAATACCAGTGCAGGACATGGAATTGGAAACTAAAATATCCGGGTTTATTTTAGCAGGCGGAAGAAGCCGGCGGATGGGAACCGACAAGGCCATGTTGCCGATTGAAAATCAATCGTTGCTGAAACGAATGATCAGCCGGATTGAACCTTTTTGTGAGAGCGTGGCCATAAGTGGCCAAAATCCTGACTATTTAATTTATAAGCTTGAAATGATTTCTGATGTTTTTTCAGACTGTGGTCCGATTTCGGGTTTATATTCTGTATTGAATTACACTTCCACGGAATGGAACCTGGTTGTAAGTGTTGATGTTCCGTTTGTGAATGAGGAATTAATCCGATACCTGCTGATCAATGCCACGGAATACGACTGCGTAATCCCTCAACATGATTCCGGTGTCGAGCCCCTGGTCGGATTATACAACAGGCGAATTCTTCCTGTTCTGGATGAAATGATAAAAGCCGGTAATTTTAAACTGATGAACCTGCTGGCAAAAGTTCATACCCGTTACCTTAATTGCAACAACCTGATTCAGGATTATCCCCGACTGTTTTTTAATATTAACCGGCCCGGGGATTATCAGTCTGTCTGATAATCTTTTGTTCATTTTCAGACCTGAATACCCGGATCAGGGTATTCAGAAAATGCTTTTTACTACCTTTGAATTAATTTTTCCGTATGGCACAAATTTTATTTTTTATCATTATTGGCTTGTTGGCAGCCGATTTTATTTTCGAGCGTTTTCTGGAATATTTGAATTCAACCCAATGGAACGATAAACTTCCGGAAGAGGTGAAGGATATTTATAATGAAGAAAAATACCGCAGGCAACAGGCCTATGAAAAGGCAAATTTCCGGTTTTCGATGATCAGTTCATCATTTGGTTTTGTTTTGATGTTGCTTATGGTTTTGTTTGCAGGCTTTGCTTTCGTGAATAATCTGGCGATATCGGTTTCAGACCATGCTATACCGACAGCCCTGGTCTTTTTCGGAATTTTGTTGCTGGCTTCTGATTTACTTAATACACCTTTCTCGGTTTATGATACTTTTGTGATTGAAGAAAGATTCGGATTCAACAAAACAAGCCCTCGAACATTTATTTTCGATAAACTTAAAGGATGGCTTCTGGGAGCAATTATAGGTGGCGGCCTTCTTGCACTGATTATATATATCTATCAGCTGACTACAAGCAGCTTCTGGATATACGCATGGATTTTAATCAGTGGATTTTCGGTATTTATGGTCCTGTTTTATTCCAACCTCATTGTTCCGCTTTTCAATAAACAAACTCCACTTCCGGAAGGTGATTTGAAGTTGGCTATCAAAAATTTCTCGGACAAAGTTGGGTTTAAACTCGATGAGATTTATGTGATCGATGGCTCAAAACGCTCCACCAAAGCCAACGCCTATTTTACAGGCTTTGGGGCCAAAAAACGTATAGTCTTATACGATACACTAATCAACGATATGACAACCAATGAACTGGTTGCCGTTTTGGCGCACGAAATAGGACATTATAAAAAGAAACATGTCATCTGGAGTTTGTTGCTGAGCATTCTGCAAACAGGATTCGTTTTATTCCTTTTTTCACTGTTTGTGGGCAGTCCGGAATTATCAGCCGCTCTGGGCGTCGAAATGCCCAGTTTTCATATTGGGCTGGTTGCTTTTGGGATCCTGTATTCACCCATTTCAATGATTACCGGCCTGGCGATGAATATTTTCTCAAGGAAAAATGAGTATGAAGCTGATGCATTCGCGGCCAAATATTTCGATGCGGCAGAACTGGCTTCAGCCTTAAAAAAACTGTCTGTAAAAAATCTGAGTAATCTTCGGCCACACCCGGCTTATGTATTTTTTCATTATTCGCATCCAACCCTTTTGCAACGGTTAAAAGCTTTATCCGGTTTGCAAGCATATGATTGAAATCAATTCAGGATACACCAAAACTTACGTTTTGATTTTATAGATACACGATCCGGCAGCAAAAGACTGTAACTTGCTGAACTCCCACTAGTGAAATTAGAAAAGGTACCGAAATCTACCTGGATTCTTTACCGGCTTCCAATATTAAATTTTACGGGGAAATATTAGTATAAAGTATAAAGTGTTTCGCTTTAGATTTTATAATCCATCTTTTCAATTATTTCCTTCAGTAGATTGTTATGTTCCTGCTTTAAATCAATGAATCTATTTACCCAGGTATAAAATACATAAAGTAATCCTACGACAATTGAGACATAGATAATAATCAAAACGAATGGAATTAAGGTTAGAATGTTCATGATTAGGTTTTTTAAGGTTATCAATTAAAATATTATTGAATTTTCATATGATCCAGTTCCGTCTTCCATATCAAAGATTAGTCAGTATGTTTGATCGTCGTTGTTTTGAAAAATAATTAAATTCAACCTTCATCACCCTGTTTAAAAGTTGACCTTTCAGGGACAGAGCAATCAAGGAATAAACCAAATCAAATATAATAATCGAATTCAACCTTTAGAACATCAATTAGCAAAGGCAGGCTCCCATATTTCAAACCCTGTGTTTCAACTATCCAACTAAACTTCAACCCGTTTATTTTTCCAGGTATTTTGTTTATCAAAAGAATCTACGGATTAAAAATAATTTATTGTTGTGTATTGTTGCTGGAGTGAAACAATGCGTATATATGTCATTGAAATCAAAAGAGATTGAAGTACTTGAAAATCTTCTTGAAATAGTCTGGACAACTCAATCCGGAAAGCATTCCTGTTTTTTGAATTCCCGAAGAACGATTGTTGAATATTCTGAATATCATCAGGATTAATTATTTTTACTCATACTTAGCTTAATCTGAAATAATTTCCTGATGGTGAAGAATTTTCTGCCAGCAAATCGCATTATATCAGTTTTTTGCCAACAAATATGAATTCGGTACTGATTATCCGATCTGAATACGGCTTGCTGTATCAGACTTATGCTTACTTTTAGTTTTTTATTTTCGGAATAACCGTTATGAAGGCGTTAAAATCAGCAAACATAAGCCTCGGAAAAGAATTTTAAGCTTGATTTCGTGCGTTACCGTCAAACCATTTAATATGTCGCAACTCAAAGTATATAAAGCCTCGGCAGGATCCGGGAAAACATTCCGGCTTGCCATTGAATACATGAAACTGGCCCTTTCGAATGATTCGAATTACCGGCATATTCTGGCAGTAACCTTTACCAATAAAGCAACTGCTGAGATGAAATCACGCATCATCGGTGAATTGTACCTCTTGTCAAAAGGCTTGAAATCGGTGTACATGGATGTTTTAACTAAAGAATTGGGTTGGCAACCCATCCAGGTCGAACGGCAATCTCAGTTGGTTCTGAAGCGCATTTTGCATGATTATTCCCGTTTTTCGATCAGTACCATCGACAGCTTTTTTCAGCGGGTCATCAAGGCTTTTAACCGCGAACTGGGGATTAATGCTGCTTACAATGTGGAGCTTGATGAAAAAAATATTCTCGAAGAGGCTGCCGATCGGCTGATTCAGTCGGTTGAGGACGATCCGAAACTGCTGGAATGGCTTGATGCGTTCGCCTCTGACAAAATCAGGGAAGGAAAAGGATGGAACCTGAAAAAAGACATCATTCGTTTGGGAAACGAGATTTACAATGAAACCTTTAAATCGCTGAACGAAAGCTTGTACGAAAAGCTGAACGATCGTTCTTTCCTAAGGGAATATCGCGGAAAACTCAGCAAAATTATCGTTCTGTACGAAAATAAGCTGAAAGCTTTGGGTCAGGAGGGTTTGAATATTTTAAAAATGGAAAGTCTTACGGCTGAAGATTTTAAAATGAAAGGCAGAGGCCCTGCAGCTGGATTTCAAAAAATGAAGGACCTGACTTTTACGCTGAATAAAACCACCTTAGATTCCACCACTGAACTTTCGGCCTGGGTCACCGCTTCCACAAAAGAGCCGGTCAAATCCCGACTCGAAGGAATAGCCGAACAAAAACTAATGCCCAAAATGCTGGAGGCCGTTCGGCTGGTCGAAACGGAGACACGTAATTACATTACTGCCAAATTGATCATTAATCAGCTTTACACCTTGGGAATCCTGGTCGATCTGCGAAAAACAGTCAAGGAACTTTGCCGCGAAAAAGGTATTGTTCTGATCTCCGATTCAGGGCATTTACTGAAGGATGTGATTGCCGATTCGGAGGCTCCTTTTGTTTACGAGAAAACCGGTTCTGTATATGCTCATTTTATGATCGACGAGTTTCAGGATACTTCCGGGTTGCAATGGAATAATTTCAGGCCACTCATCGGGAACTCCCTGTCGGAGAACAACCTGAGTATGGTGGTGGGCGATGTAAAACAGGCTATTTACCGCTGGCGAAGTGGTGACTGGCGTTTGCTGGCCGGCAAGCTGGGCGAAAGTTTTCCGGCATTCGGGCTTCAGAATGAAGTACTGAACAGCAACTGGCGAAGTTTTGGCCAGGTCATTCGTTTTAACAATACCATTTTCAGACTTGTTCCTGAATTGCTGCAACAAAATATTGAACAGGAACTTTCAGCTGCCGGAATTGCTGATAATCCGGTTCAGATTACCATTCCTGAAGTTTATGCCGACAGTGTCCAGCAGGTCTCCAATACCGGTGTAACCGGTTTGGGATATGTTCGTGTCAGGTTTGTCGAAGGAAATAAAACTGAAAATGAAGAATTGATTCTGGCTGACTTGCTTGAGTCGGTAAAATCGCTTCAGGATAAAGGAGTGAAAGCGATTGAAATGGCCATTCTGGTCAGACAGAAAAGTGAAGCACGCAAAATTGCCGATATGTTTCTCGAACAAAAAAGCCTGCCGGAGAACCTCACTTATAATTTTGATATTCTTTCAGGCGAATCCTTGTATATCAATAATTCTGAAGTTATTGGCTTGATTGTTTCAATCCTGACCGGGTTCCTGATTCCGGATGATCAGGTCGTAAAAGCCCAGGTGAATTATTTGTATTACCGAAAGATTTATCCGAGATTGAAAGAGATGGGGAAGGTTCCGGACCTGAAGGCAGCGGAAAACCGGAATTGGAAAACGGAGAATGCAGACGGGAAAAGAGAAGAGGAAAAAGTTTCGGGGCAACAGTTTTCGCTCGACTTTTTTCAGCAGGCAGCTGAGGCTTCGGGAGAATCGAAGCAAACCTATGAACCCGATACAAATCAGCAGTTTGAAGGAACGAATGATCCGGAGAATGAGATCCAGCAGTTTATTGCCAGCAAAGCATTTCAGGAATTGATTACCGGGAAACCGATACTGGAGATTATTTACAGCATTTGTGAAAAATTTAATTTGTTTAGTTTGGCAAACGAACTGGCCTATTTGCAGGCTTTTGTCGATCAGATTTCGGTTTTTGAACGAAACCATGCTTCTGAGCTCACCAGTTTTCTGAATTGGTGGGATGAAAGCGGCGACCGGTTTACTATCCCGATTTCAGATAGTATTGACGCCATTAACGTACTTACCATTCATAAATCGAAAGGACTGGAATTTACCCATGTTTTTGTGCCTTTTTTCAATTGGACCATTCATCCGCATTCTTCGCCTGAAATGGCTCCTTTGTTGTGGTGCGAACCCGGGCTTGAACCTTTTAATGAGATGGAGCTTGTTCCGGTAAGGTATAAAAATGAGGTTGGCCAATCGATTTTTTACCGCGAATTTTTTACTGAAAAATTCAATACTTACATCGATAATCTGAACCTGATGTACGTGGTTTTTACGCGTGCAAAGGCTGGTCTGTATATTTGGGCATCAGTTTCCGGCAAACTCTCCACTGCCGGCGATTTGTTGAAACTTGCTGTTGACAAACAAAATATTCTGGGTTCCTGCGGATTGAGTGATGATGAATCGGTTCAGTTCAGTTCCGTTTATGATCAGGAAAAAATGCTGGTTGAGATTGGTGAATTTTCAGTTCCGGCTGAAACCAAGGACAAAGAAGGGCAAACCATGAAGGATGTCCGTTTGTCGGAATTTGAATTTGCCGATTTTCGGAAATTCCTGAATATTCGCCAACGGGGGGAAGATTTTTTTACCCACGAGAGTAAAAAACAAAGCGGCATCAACAAAGGCAAGCTGATTCACGAAATTTTATCACTGATTACGACAACCAATGATATAAACAAAGCGGTCAAACGAATTGAAGTGGAAGGGAAGATTGGTTTAGACGAAGCCGCAAAGATGATTTTGGAACTGACGGAATTGCTTAATGACCCGGAAGTTAAACCCTGGTTTGATGGCACATACCGTGTGGTCAATGAACGGAATATCCTGACTGGAATAAACGGTGTCAAACGTCCTGACCGGATTATGATCGGAGTCGATAGGGTAGTGGTTGTTGATTATAAATCAGGTGATAGCGAATCAGACAGCTATAAATACCAATTGCATTCGTATATTCGTGAACTGAAAAATTGTGGCTTCGAAAATGTTTCGGGATTCATTTGGTATACCAAAACAAATAAAAGGGTGGCGGTGTAAAAGTATACCCCGCGAATAATCTTTAAAGTTGAGTTTGCCAAAGGAGTTCCCGTTCTAATTCAGTAAACGGATATTTTATATGACCGGAGTATTTTGGTGTTTGACCTGATGGTAAGAATTCAACAAACTAAACCATGAATAAACTGTTTTTATTATTCAGTATTGTACTGCTTTTCTTCAATCCAGTTCTGGCTGATGAAATTGAAGATGATCCATGCCGCAAGTCAACCGAAGGAAAAGATTTCTGGTTTTCTTTTATGGAAAGCCGTAATTACCATGCAGCCCACTATGTTGAAGTTACACTAACTTCACCGTTTACCTGCAACTACGAATTTCGTATTGGCAAGTCGGATGTGGTTTTGATCAAAGGCACGCTTCTGCCCGATCAGCCTCAGCAAATCCGTCTGGACTGGAAACTGGTTGAAGCGACCGGATCAGAAACAACTCAGGAAAAGGCAATTCATCTGACATCCGATAGCCCGATGAATGTTTATGCCCTGAATTTCGATAACAATTCTTCCGATGTGGCATTAATTTTTCCAATCACGTCTTTGGGTCAGGAATATTATGCCGTTTGTTACGAACCTCATATCAGCAAATCGAATCAGGGAGCATACGGAAACGGGCGTAACAGCGAATTTTTAATTGTGGCAAGTGAAGACAGTACTTTGGTTACTATTGTCCCAACGCGGGTAACCGACAAATTGAAACCTGTCGGCGTCCCTTTTAACATAAAACTAAGCAAGGGTGAAGTTTATCAGGTGCAATCGATGAATGATGTCAATCTGGCTGATCAGGGTGACCTTACCGGAAGCTATATTCAAAGTAATAAACCGGTAGCTTTTTTTTCAGGTTCGCTGGCAACAACCATTCCGGCCACAAGTTCGGTTTCAGCCTGGGATCATCTTTATGAACAGATTCCACCTGTTCAGGCCTGGGGAAAAGAGTTTATGGCTGTTCCGCTTAAATCGAGACAAAGAGATACTTACCGGATACTTGGAGCCTACGACAATACGATGGTTAAGGTAGGTGATGATACTTATTATCTGCTAAAAAAGGGTGACTACAAGGAGTTTATGCTCGAATATACCGACCCGCGCATTGTCGAAAGTTCCAAACCCATTATGCTGGTTCAATACAGCAATTCACGAACAGTGGATAATGCTTTCACCGGCGGAAATGGCGATCCGTTTATGGTTATTGTCAGTCCTTTAAATCAAACTAAACAGAACGTGACATTTGTGGCCTATAATTCTGCTCAAATCACTGATCGTTACTTTGTGAATGTAATTGCCAAAGATGTTTCTACTCCGTTTATTACACTTGATCAGGGTCCGATACTGTTTACCAGTCTTCCCAATTCCGGATATTCCTATGCCCAGGTTCCCATTTCACAGGGAAACCATAAACTGGAAACAAATATGCCCGATATGGGATTTATCGCTTATGTTTACGGTTTCGGAGGAGTGGAATCCTATGGTTATGGCGTTGGGTTCAATTTGGATATTCAACTTAAACTGGGCTTCAGCTACGTGACGAATGACACACTGGTACTTTGCCAGGGAACAGATGTGAGACTGGAAGCCGGTGCTTATTTTGATAAGTATTCATGGAGCACGGGTGATACAATACCCTTTATTACGGCTTCGAAGGAAGCCATGTACAAGATCACCGCGACTACCAATACCGGATGCAGACTTTCCGACAGTTTGTATATTAAAGTGAATGACCCCGTGATTGATTTGGGTAAGGATACCAGTTCGTGTGGCCCGGGACTCATTGTCCTGGATGCCGGGAAACAATTCGAAACCTATAAATGGCAGGACGAGTCGGAAGATCAGATATTTACCGTTTTAAATACCGGTGAATATTCCGTGACCGGGAAAAATATTTATGGTT
>JBBSBP010000046.1:0-37310 GCA_038251165.1 Bacteroidales bacterium
CCTGTAGAGTTTATATTCAATGGTTCGTGCAAAACGGTTTCTATTTTCGCTCATTGAACCCCATTGAGGATCGTAATGCACGAATACGGTTTCTCTTGTCGGACCGTTCTCTCCTTTCAGAACCGGCAGAAAACTTATACCGTCAATGCCATTGGCCGGATTTAATATTCCAGCTGCTTCGGTAAGGGTCGGCAGGAAATCGGAAAATTCGATTAGTGATTCGTAAACTCTTCCTTTTTTTATGAATTTTGGCCAGCTGGCAATCAGAGGCACATGACAGCCCGCATCGATCGTAAACCCTTTTGCTCCTTTAATGCTGCCACCTGTGACCTTTGTGGTTATGCTGACATTTGTCCCGTTGTCACCAATAAAAATAAGGAGCGTATTTTCAAAGAGTCCCTTTTCTTTCAGTTTCGATTCAATTTTTCCGACTAATTTATCGGCATATTCAACCATCTCTTTAAAATGGCGATTGTCCTTTTCGTATCTTTTGGAAGGATCGGCCCATTCGGGTGAATCAGGAGTAGGGACAAAAGGATCGTGAACCAACACCATCGGGTAATAAATAAAGAATGGTTTACCGGAATTCCGATCAATAAAATCACAGACAAAATTGCTGAAAATATCCGGGCCATACGAATTCTCCAGGCCTTCCAGCTTCTTGCCGTTTTGAATAATCAGGGGATTGGCATAACGTTCTCCTTTATTTTTAGGACTGTTCAATTGCCAAAGACAATACTCATCGAATCCAAAGTGGTGAGGACGGTCAATATCCTGATTGTTTGAGAGATTATGGGAAATTCCGTTTAACTGCCATTTGCCGGAAATACAGGTTGAATAACCTGCCTCTTTTAAATAATTGGCGAATGTTTTTTGGCTGGGATTCAGGTATTCAAAATATTCGTAATTCCGGTAATTGTATTTTCCGGTCATGATTTTCACCCTCGAAGGGGTACAAAGCGGCTGTGAAATACAATGGGTAAAACGGACACCCTGACTGGCCAGTTGATCGAGTACGGGCGTTTTATAACTTAAAGAACCATTGCTGCCCAGGCATTCGTAACCCATATCATCAGCCATTATCAGCACAATATTTGGCCTGGTTTCCTGACTGGCTGCAGCAAGTGACAGCAGACTGAGCAATGATCCGCTCAGGCTGTTTCTAAGATAATCCAAATTCTTCATACGACTGGAATTTTGATGTCGGTTTTCGCTTAAGTAAATCCATAAGAATGCATTCGGTCGATTGATTCAACTTTCTGCCGGTTAATCCACAACTTATTAACTAAATGCCTCACTGCCCGATACGCTGAACTTTGTCTTAAGCATTAATAAATTGCTTACATATTATTTCTCTGCCTTTTCAGGTACATATCCGGAAATAGCTTTCAGTAGACACTTTAATCAATGTATTTCACTTTGACATCGGGACTTGCTTTTCCTCCTTCGACTGGCGCCTGATGAACTTTGTGCAACAAAGATTTCATTTGTTTTACTACAGCTGCATACTGAGAATCGACGGCCAGATTGTTTAATTCCTGCGGATCGGTCTCTTCGTTGTACAATTCTTCGCCCTCTTTACCAAAATCCCATTCCGTATATCGCCACAATTCAGTCCTGACACTGTGCCCCGGAATTTTCCCCCGTTGTACCTGGGTATAGGCTGCATGTTCCCATGGTGCAGCCGGATTTTTCAGAAGTGAAGCCAAACTAAATCCTTCCAGGTTTGCAGGTGGTTTTAACCCTGTGAGCTCAGCCAGTGTTGGATAAATATCCACCAGTTCAACCGTCCTGCGACAAATTTCTCCTGAAGTTTTCAGTCCGGGGACTGCAATGATGAATGGACTTTTTGCAGATTCTTCAAAGCAACTTTGCTTGAACCACAAGCCATGTTCGCCCAGGTGATAACCATGGTCGCTCCAGAAAACAACGACCGTATTCTCACGTAATCCCAATGAATCAAGGGCATCCAACAAGTGGCCAATCTGGGCATCGACAAAAGATATCGCAGCGAAATAGGCCAGTTTACATTCCTTTGCCTGATCGGGAGTGATTCCCAAATAGGGCCAGGGTTTGGTGGAGGCCAAAGATAATTCAGGATATTGATTTGGCGTTTCGTCCGTAATTTTCGGGAGACTCATCTGATCGGGATTATACATGTCGAAATATTTACCGGGCGTAATCCACGGACAATGCGGTTTATAAAATCCGGCTGCTATAAAGAACGGTTCATTTTTATGTTTTTTCATCAGGTTGATGGCTTCAGCTGCCACTTTCCCATCGGTGTGTTGCGCATCTTTTCCATCCTTATCATTCAGGAATACCATGGCAGATCCCAGCCCACGTTTGGGAGTATAATTAATCACATCCAGTTCCAATGATGTTTTATCGCGTCCGGCGGGATTGAAACGCTCGGTCCATGAAGCACGGTCATCCAGCCCGTTGGTTCCAATGTCGCCTGGATTTCCGTAGTGGTACATTTTACCTACCCGCGCTACATAATATCCATTGTTGATAAACATTTGCGGAAGGGTTACGATATTGGGCAAATCCTGTCTGAAATGATATTTCAGATCGAAAACCCTGGTTTTATCGGGACGAAGTCCGGTAAGAATAGAGCTTCGGCTTGGGCTGCAAAGCGGAAACTGGCAATAGGCGTTCGAAAAGGCCACACCCATTGATGCCAGCCGGTCGATGTTGGGCGACTTCACCAGCGGGTTACCGAAACAACCCAAATCGTTATTCATATCATCAACGGCAATAAACAAAACATTCATCTTTTTTTCTCCGGAAGTGGCAAAAGATGAAATTGCTGTCAGACCCGCGAGTGGAATCAGGGCCAGCTTAAAAATGGAAGTTTTCATAGTTTAAATCTGGAGGTTTATAATTAATTCGGTTTATTACGGTGAAAATAGCATAAATATTACCCATTTAAAAGGAATTAACAACGATCTCAATGCGGTACGTATACGACAAAATTTCCTTGAGCATAAAATATCAAAATATGAAATTACAAAACGATAAAATAAGGTTTGTTTTTCCTGGTTTTCCTTTGCTACTAAGGTTGCCCAGTGGAAATAAGGTTTTAAAAATCAAAATTATAAAAACCTTATTTTCTGTTATTTAACCTTCTTAATAGCGTTGACAATGAAGGATGCGAAACCCGTCCGCGGTAAATCGTCCATACGAGAAATTGCCTGTTTTCGGACGGAATGAAAAAAGGCCTGGTTATATTGAAAGTTGATTAAAATCAAAAAAGGGAATATTGTCTTACACCCATAGCGGTTTCATGCCGGGATCGGGCCGAATGGATTTAAAAGCCGTGTTCACCACAGCGCCATTCAACGTAACTACTCCTTCGCCCGACTAATTCAGAATAAATTCACCTTCGGACTAATGAATTTAGAGACCGGGTTGGAACGGTTAATTTTTCTCCTGATCTTCGGATGATCCTGTTCTGCCTGAGTTTGATGAATTTGTTATATTTCAGATTAAAATTGCTTTCTTTAACCCCCATTAAATGATCAATACCTTAGCAATGGATAGCTGCAATGCAGGCTAAACCAGGGTGAACCTATTGCAGCTTTTACGGTTATTTGAAGATCTGCTGATTAAATTTTTGCACGAAATAATTTTTCTATGTTTTCAGTAAAAAACAAACACATTGTAGTTACCGGGGCAAGTGGTGTTCTTGGATCTACCATTTCAGTTGCACTGGCCAAATCAGGAGCCCATCTGACTCTTTTGGGACGTAACGAACAAAAACTAAAAATTACCGAAGAAAAAGTCAAAGTCTATGGTGGAAAATATTTGGTGAGGCAATGGCCCGGCAACAATCCGGGAACATTATCAATATCAGTTCCATGGGTGCTATTCAGCCATTAAGCAAGTCACCTGCCTATAGCGCCGGGAAAGCGGCAGTCAATAATTTCACACAATGGCTGGCGGTGCATCTTTCCAAATCAAACATCCGGGTAAATGCCATTGCTCCCGGATTTATCCTGACCGAACAAAACCGTTTTTTACTTTTCGACGGGAAAACAGGCGAATTAACGCCCCGGGGCAAACGAATTGTTGACCATACACCATTAGGAAAATTGGGCGATCCGGATGATTTGATTTCTACCATTTTATGGCTTTTATCTGATCAGTCTTCATTTATCACCGGGGCTACAATTCCGGTCGACGGGGGATTCTCAGCCTACAACGGAATTTAATTTCTTTTACTGTACACCATGGAAATTGTCATTTTAGATTCAGGATATAAATCGTATGATTTTGAAAAAGAGCTCTTCACACGGAATGGGTTCACCTTAAAAATTCACCCGACTTACAAAAGTGAAAAAGATGAGAAGAAAAAATTTGCTGAAAATGCCGATGGAATCCTGGTTCGACATACCCAAATTGATGAAGAGTTTCTTTCCGGCCTGAAAAACCTGAAAGCGGTTGTACGTTACGGCGTGGGTTATGACAATGTTGATGTAGCTGCCTGTACAAGGCACGGTGTCAGAGTGGCCAACGTGCAGGGATATGCCAACCATTCAGTTTCCGACCATGCCATGGCCCTGATGTTTTCGTGTTCGCGGGCTATGTGGAATACCAAACAGCAGTTAACACAAAAATTTGCATCACCTCCGGTGGCTGATGTTTTTGAACTGCACGATAAAACCCTTGGAATTATTGGTTTGGGCAGGATTGGCAGCGAACTGGCAAGAAAGGCGTCGCCTTTATTCAAGCAGGTTATGGCAACCGATCCCTATAAACCGGAAAGCCATTTTGATGAATTATCGGTTCAAAAAGTAACTTTGCCTGAATTGCTGGCAAATTCGGATGTCATCAGCATACATTGCAATCTAACACTGGAAACAAACCATTTGCTTGATTTTACCGCATTCGCATGGATGCTTAAAAAACCGGTAATTATCAACACATCCCGCGGTGAGGTGATCCATGAAAAGGCTTTACTTCAGGCATTGAATTCAGGAAAAATACACAGTGCCGGTCTTGATGTTTATGAAAATGAACCCGCAAATGCCAACCAGGATGAACTGATCAATCATGCCCGAACGATTTGCACCGGTCATTATGCCTGGTATTCCGATGCAGCGGCTATCGAACTTCAGAAACGCGCAGCCATGAACCTGTTGAATTTCCTGACCGGGAAGCCAGTTGAAGATTGCCTGAATTAATCCGTATTCAAAAAACAATATCCGCACTTCGTTGTTTTATCAATAAAAAAAATGATGAAACCATATGTTATTTCATGGTTCGATGAAAGCACCATAAAGCACTTAAGGTTATCGTTTTCGTTTTTTCTAATGCCCGTTTTTTTGTTCGCATTAAGCCAGGCAAACCACATTGACTGGCTGAAGACAACGTTTGCTTTTTTTATACTTCACCTGTTGATATTCCCTTCAAGCAATGGGTATAACAGTTACCAGGACCGCGATGAAACCAGTATCGGAGGATTAAAATATCCTCCCAAAGTTTCCGTAAATTTATTCCGGGCAACCCTTTTACTGGATATGGTTGGTGTTCTTGCCGGCTTGTTTGTTTCAGTGTACTTTTCACTGTTTGTTATAATATTTATTTTAATGTCGAGAGCATACAGTTACCGTAAACTGCGCTTAAAAAAGTATCCGGTCATCGGATTCCTGACCGTATTTATTTTTCAGGGCGCATTTGTGTATTTGATGGCCTCTTCGGCCATCACCAACTTTAATATTAAAAGTTTTTTCTCCCCCGGCAACATGATTTGCATGACAGTGGCAAGCTTTTTTATTGGCAGTATTTATCCGCTCACCCAGATATACCAGCACGAAGCCGATTGGGAAGATGGAGTCATCAGCATAAGCTATAAACTGGGATATATCGGAACATTCATATTCTCAGCCATTTTATTTTCAGTTGCCTCAACATTTCTGTTGTATTATTTCAATATAAAGCATCAGCAAACTGCCTCAGTTTTATTTCTGCTGATGATGATACCTGTAGTTATTAAATTGTCGGTTTGGTTTAATAAAGTCCGCCGGGATACGATACATGCCAGTTTCGAAAACACGATGTCGATGAATCTGTTGACATCAGGTTGTATGAATCTCTATTTTCTGATCCTGACTATGAATAACCATTTTAGCTGGTTTTAACGATGAGCAGAATTATTTCCATTGGCACTGCGGTACCGGAATATGCCAATAAGCAAAGCATACTATTGGATTTTATGCAAAATGCATATGACGATAATTCTGCATCGCGTAAACTCAATATTCTATTCAACCATAGCGGAATAAGTACGAGGCATTCTGTAATTCCTGATTTTGGAAATGATCCCGGTAAACCCCGGTTGTTTGCTGAAAGCCGAAGTTTACCAACGGTAGATGAGAGATTGAATATTTATAAAGAATGCGCTGTTCCGCTTGCCCTTGAAGCGATTCGGAATGCACTGAAGAAATTGAATACCACAATTGACGAATTCGGAGTGACTCACCTGATTACCGTAACCTGCACAGGCCTGTATGCTCCAGGTTTAGGTGCAGAACTGATGGAACAGTTAAGTTTACCTCCTGACGTCTTTCATACTTCAATCAATTTCATGGGATGCAATGCGGCATTTCCGGCATTAAGAATCGGAGATATGATCACTAAAACCGATGAAAACTCTAAAGTGCTGATTGTTTGTGTGGAGCTTTGCACCTTACATTTCCAGCCAAAAAACAACTCCGATAATTTATTGTCAAACACGATTTTTGGCGATGGCGCTGCCGCAGTCATTGTTGTTCCGGACAGGCATGCAACGGAGATTCACAGGAGCGGGCCGGCTATCAATGGATTTTATTCCCTGCTTTTGAATAAAGGCAAAGATCTGATGGCCTGGAATATTACACCTGTAAATTTTGAAATGGTTTTGAATGCAAAGGTTCCCGAATTTATTGGCAATGAGGTAGCTGCCTTTGTTTTAGAAGCAGCTGAAAAGCTAAACTTTTCGCCTGGAAAAATCAACCATTGGGCCATACATCCGGGTGGAAAAAAAATACTGGACATTGTAAAAAAACAAATGCAGATGGGTGAATCTGATTTAAAGTATTCTTACCAGGTATTGAACGATTATGGCAACATGTCGTCACCAACTATTTTGTTTGTACTGAATGAAATTATGCAATCCGGGCAAAAGTCAGACGAAACCACATTCGCAATTGGTTTTGGGCCCGGATTAAGTATTGAAACAGCACTTTTTACTTATGCTGAATAAATTTAAATACCGGTCAAACGAATCAGAATTGCTGGATGCTCCGGGAATTGCAAAAGAGATCCTTTTTCAAAACTTACAGGAACTCGATTTCGTCAACCGGATAGCAGGTGGATACAATATTTCGCTGAAAGGAATTAAAAAGTTGGTCACTGCGAAGAATAAAATATACCACATTGCCGATCTGGGCTGTGGCAGCGGCGATGCGATGAAATACATGGCCCGGTGGGCAAGGGCGAATGGTTACCAGGTCAGATTAACCGGTGTGGACAGGAATGCCGATACCATTGCCTTTATGATTGATCAATGTAAAGATTATCCGGAAATAAGCGGAGTTGCATGCGATTACCGCGATTTCTTAAAACCTGATGCCGAAATCGACATTATTCACAGTTCACTGTTCTGCCATCATCTGAACAATGAGGAGTTGTCCGGATTGTTCAGTTATATGAAGAATTACACCAAAACAGGCTTTGTCATCAATGATTTACATCGCCACTGGCTGGCTTATTATGGTGTTAAGTTCATAACCCGTATCTTAAACGGATCAACGCTTTCTAAAAATGACGGACCAATTTCGGTACTTCGTGCATTTAAAACCAACGAACTTCATGCACTGCTTCAACAGGCTCAAATAAAAAAATTTTCGATCAGCTGGAAATGGGCATTTCGGTACATAGTTGTTGGCTATTTAAACTGAGCTAAAACAGAATCAAAAGTGCAGAATTCAGATACGGACAAAAATACATCAGTACTAATCGTAGGTGCCGGTCCATCGGGTTTGATGATGGCTTGCCAGTTGGCCCTTCGTAACATTCCGTTTCGTCTCATCGATAAAAAAGCACAACCTGCCAATTATTCAGGAGCATTAATTGTTCATGCCCGAAGTGTCGAGTTATTTCAGCAAATGGGAATTGCTGAAGCTGCCATCCGGAAAGGAATCATTGCCAATGAAATAAAACTCATATTCAACGGAAAAAAGTCATTCGTCATACCGATTGGAGATATCGGATCGGGACTCTCACAATTTCCTTACCTGCTCTTGCTGGAACAGTCCGAAACAGAGCAGCTTTTAATTGACTTTATTCATGACCACGGATACCAGGTCGAACGAAAGACAGAGTTGCTGCGATTTAGTCAGGATTCAGAAGAAGTTATTTCAACTTTAAAATACGAATCCGGAGAAGAAGAAACACTGAAATCAAGGTATCTGATTGCTGCCGATGGTGCACATAGCACCATCCGTAAACAATTGCAAATTCCGTTTGAAGGAAAAGCCCATCTGATTTCCCTGTTTGTTTCCGTGTCAAATCCGGTTGTCAATTTCCCGCACGATCAGATTTGCTTTTCTTTTTCAGATGAAACAACAGCAGGGTTTTTTCCTTTGCCTGACGGACGTTGGCGGATCGACGGTGCAATTTCCGGTGAAATGGGAAAAAATGATACACTAACCTACGGAAATATTAAAAATAATTTTGGCGAAAGAACACGGCTTCAAATCCGGTTACCCGATCCTGAGTGGTTTTCAGTTTTTCGTATCCATCAGCGTATCGCTTCAGGATACCGTCAAAACCGCTGTTTCCTGGTCGGTGATGCGGCACACATTCACAGTCCCGTGGGCGCACAGGGTATGAATACCGGAATGCAGGATGCCAGCAACCTGGCATGGAAACTGGCACTGGTTATTCAGAAAAAGGCGAATGACCGACTACTCAGTACCTATACTTCGGAAAGGATTGGTATTGCCCGGAACATCGCCCGCTATACCGGTTGGATTTTCAATTTTGTTACGGGCAGGAATTATTTCATCCAGTATTTTCGGGTTCGGTTGCTGCCATTTCTCCTTAAATTGGTCTATCCGCTCCTGGGAAAAAATACGGCCATGCGCCATTCCTTCTTCCGGAATATATCGGAGATTGGCATCCATTACCGGAAAAGTTCCTTGTCCAATAAGGCTTCTTTCGGGGAATTCCCTTCGCCTGCACCCAGACCAGGTGACCGGGTTCCCTGGTTTAGCTATACAGAAAATGGCAAAAAAGTAAATATTCAGGAAAAGTTAAAGGGTAATGATTTTCAACTTTTCATTTTCGCCAGGCAAACTGTTCCTGAAGAAATTGTCAGAGTCGCGGAAAAATATTCAGGCCTGATTTCGTTAAATATTTTCCCCTGTACATCAGAAACAACCCTGTTGTATGAACGATTTGGCATCGGGAATTTCGGTTATTACCTGGTCCGGCCGGATATGTATATTGCCTTCCGGTCGGCTAAACCCCTGGCTGAAGATCTGGAAAGCTACCTTCAGCAATATTTTTCGGTTTGAACAGCAGACCAGCGCCTCAATATTCAATACCATTCCTCAATCAATAGTAATCCAGCGATTCGTTTCAGCACTTTTAAATATGGATTCTATTACCTTCATATTACTGACAGCATCTGCCAGATCAGTCGGAACCGGACTATCTTCCAGAATCGACTGCGCGAATAATTCTCCCTGAATGGTGTATTGATCAACGGCTTCAATTACAATTTCTTCGGAAGCGGTTTTAGTTCGTACCCATATTTTGCTTGATGCATCTTTCGGTGCATTTACCGGAATTTCAATTTCGATGTGTCCGTTGGTACCCATCACATGAACGCGTTGATAAGGCATCAGCTGAGTTGAACAGGTGAAGGTCGAAATTTTTCCATCACCAAAATCGAGCATGGCCGAAGTCAGACGGTCGGTCTTCATCACCGGATCACGATCGATGCAGGACACGACCCGAATTGGTTCCGCATCAAATAGGAAACGGGCAAACGATACACAGTAACATCCGATATCCATGAGCGCTCCGCCTGCAACTTCAATATTATTCCGGATATTTTTCGGATCGATATTGAAATAGGAAAAATGTGACTGAACCGCTTTTATTTCACCAATTACACCTTCAGCAATTTTAGATTTCACCATGATCCATTGTGGATGGAAACGGTACATAAAAGCTTCCATAACTTTTAAATGCGGATACTTTTGTGCTTCCTGAACGAGTTTTAAAGCTTCGGCAGCAGAAACTCCGATTGGTTTTTCGCAAAGTACATGTTTACCGGCCTGCATGGCTTTGATGGCCCATTCCACATGCAGGTTATTGGGAAGTGGAATGTAAACCGCATCAATATCCGGATCATTCAATAACTCTTCATAAGAGCCATATGCTTTTCGGATATTTAAAAGTTTCGCAGTAGCCGTGGCCTGTTCCAGGTTTCTGGAGCAAATGGCATCCACACTTCCGTTCGAACTTTTTTGCATGGCAGGAATTACTTTTTCCCGGCCAATTTTTGCTGTGCTGAGTATTCCCCAGCGGACTTTATTTTTCATGGGTTGTCAAATTTATATTCAATCTCATTGAAATTTTCACGATTTAAGTTCTGAAAATGAACTTTTGCACCTATAAGTCCATTCTATTTTGGGTTAAATGATGATTTAAAGATAAAGGTTATAAAACAATAGAACGGAATTTAGCAGAGAGATTTTCAATATCCGGTCAGCTTGGCTGAAACAAATTCATTTCAGTATTTCAGAAATCTTCCGGGAAATTTTTTACACCCTGAATCTCTATTTATTTACCGTTTAATCAATCATCTCTACCGTTCGATAAGCGCTTCTTTGTATCTATCTATTTTTCTGCCACCTTTGAAGAAACAAAACCGGAAAACCCATGAGAACAACTTTTTTTCATTTCGCCATATCGTTTGCCTTTATTCTGATTTCCGTTTCTTCCAATGCGAAACAGGTACAAGTCAACCTGAAAGAAAATGAAGAGCTGATTTATGAATGGACGGAAAAAGTTGTATTCAAACAACAGCCAAGAGTATTGTTCCCAAATCAGGTTACTACGATTCGATTTTCATTACTGGTTGATAAAGTTGAAACGGACAAGATCTTTTTTACTGCCAAAACTCTGCGAAGCCAGAAAGGATTCCCTCGACAGGGAGAAATGGATTTTAAAGATTATGGGTTCCCTCAATTGGTGAGATATTATCAAACACAGTTGACCTCTGATTTGTTTGAAGAAATTTTATACCAAATAAAGTTCCTTTTCGAATACAACATTGCAAAACGAGAAGTTCAATTGATTAACCGCAATGAAATTTTGGAACAATGCTTTTCCATATTAAAAGACAAGGAATATACAGACGACGTCAGGAGAGAAACTATCGATCGAATTAATAAAGTCTACATCCAAAGCCGGATGGAATTGTTTTTAACGCCCTTTCTTCTGGTCGACGCTGATATTGAGCAGACCAATATTCAACTCAAAAATCAAGAATTAAAACTATCAGTTTTGAGCCAAAGCAAAGAATTAGTGGAATTGGGCAATGCACCCGGCAAAGAAGAATCCAACATCGGATGTACTCTAAATCTTCAGGATGGTTTATTGACTCGCTATAGCCTTTCTACGATTGGAAATGATTCTAAACAAATGCAAGGAATTTATCCAACTTCAAACTATCATTCAACCGAACAATTTATATTACTGCATAAATCAATTCAAAAGCCTCAGACCATACTCCTTTGCGGGCATATTGATAATCCGGTCAGTGATCAAATGGTGTTGTACTCCGTGAATAAATTTTTCGGTAGCGATATGGACACCAAAACCGTTTATCTGGAGAAAGCGGGAAATTTCAGAATTGAAGCAAAACTATTAGAAAAAGGATTTCTTGCCGTGATCAACCCAAACAAGAAACAAAACATTCCGAGTGTCCCGATTCTCTTTTATGCTGAACCAGGCGATTAAGTTTATCTCAACACAAGATTAATTCAAAAACAATTTGAGCTCAAATTCTATATGAGAATTGATTCAATCGCAACAACCAAAATGGAATACGTTGTTCCCGAAAGAATTACTTTCTCCGGAGATCATCAAAAAGAATCAGAATTCCTGAACAATTTTCAGGAACAAACCAATTTTCCACCACTGGAAATTCATAATGTTCATTTGTTTACTGCCAGAACAACTTCTAAAGCAACAATTTATCTGGATGCATTGACCAGGCTAAAACAATTACTAAATGCTTCAAAAAATAATTTCACAGCGGAATCAGCTAACTATCTGGATCATGAACTTCAGGCTTATATTTATATGAATCTGTTCGATGCCCGCCCAGAAGACTTGATTAAAGACAGGCCATTTCTTTTTCCAGGGCCAATAATACCTGTCAAGTTGCAATTTCAGATACAGAGTCAGCTCGACACTTTTAATATCCACCGTATTTATAACGATTACGGTATCTTTTCACGCCAACTGACTCAATCTTTATCCAATATAAATATGATCGCATAAATGGGATGAATAATTTATTTATCCGATCGTTTCCATCTGCCTGGATACAAGATCCGGAACAGTCATTGGGATTAGCCAAACTGATATTAAATGGCTCGCCACTTTACCGCGAAGTTGTTAACCAGTTATATAGTTTCTCGTTAGACAGAAATATTCGGCAGAATCGGGGACAATGGCAGGATTGGATTGATGACACGTTCAAATTAATGCTCAAAAGGTGCAACGACGAATCATTTGTAAATGCTTTGACAGATTTTCAGAACCATCATTTTCAATGGAATAACATGCGGTATTTGCCCGATGCCGGTTTTGTAAATTTGCAGAAACAGGTGACTCCACTAAAAACGTTTATTTCTGAAAAACCTACGATCATTTATTCGTCAAACGAATGGTCGGTTGGCCGCTATGAAATGGATGACTTTGCGAAAGAAAATCCCGAAATCAATTTCGTCCTGATTAATGGAGGAAGTAATTTTGGCTTGTGGAAAGACTGGAACGACCGGGCGGAACCGGTGGCTCATCAACTTTTTTTGATTTGCGATACCGTTCGGTTACAAGATATTTTCCTCGACAAACTCAACAAGTACATTATTTACAATCGTTCAGGTGAAAGGATTGGGGTCGGGGAAGATCTTAAAAAAGCTGTTTCAATTGCCCGGGAAAGTTTGAATCCCAAAAAGAAAGAACTGAACAAATCCACGCTTCAGGGTATCATCCTGTTTTTGTCCGGTTCCATGCTCCTTTTCCTGATCCTTTTTCTGGCCTATAAATACCGGATGAAACAGCGTTTGAAAAAACAAACTCAGGAGAACCGATTGCGCTGGAACAATACCTGAACCTCGAAAAGTTGCGTTTCGATTTTGAATACCGCATCGAAGTGGACAAAGGAGTTGATCAAAATCTGTTTATGTTGCCTTCCATGATTTTACAGCCCGTTGCCGAAAATGCTTTGCTGCACGGGCTTCAGCACAAACCGGGCGACAAAAAACTGCTGATAAAGATTTCGAAACCGGAAAATTGCGTTCAAATTTCTATTGAAGATAATGGCATTGGAATTGAAGAAGCGAAAAAGCTAAAAACGAATTCGAACGGGATTGGATTGCGGATGAACGAAGAACGCATCCAACTGATGAGAGAAAAATACGGGGGCAATTATTCGTTTAGTTTGATCGACCTGACGGAACAAGGCGGAGAAGGCACACGGGTTGAAATTGTGATTCCTGAAGAAACATAAGCATAACGCAGAAAATTCATCGGGAAAATCCCGTCCTGCGTTTAGCTGCAGAACATTTTAGCCAATACCAGTCGCTCTTAATCGGCATCCATAATAATAGATCTGACAACAATTTTTCGTAAATTAGCTGTATGGAAAAAGACAAAGAAATAGGACTTGATTTCATAATTGATAAGTTGTCCAACAGTATTGAAAACGTGGTGACAGGAGATAGTTTCGCAACTGAAATTTCTATATTGACAGCCAATGACCTCAAAACAGCAACGACAAAAAACGGTTGGCTTTTTAACTGGAAAGATGAGTTTAAAGAACCTGCCAGAGACATTTACAAACTTACCATTGTAAATAACCCAACAATTATTCAAGGTCTGATAAGTTTAGAAGTAAAATCCGATCATGTTTATATGCACTTGGTTGAGAGCGCTCCTTTTAATAAAGGCAAGACAAAAATGTATTCCGGTGTTCCAGGTAATCTGGTGGCTTTTGCATGCAAACTATCATTTCAACGGGGACACGAAGGCAATGTTTCTTTTCTTTCTAAGACACAGCTTGTTGACCATTATATAAAAACACTTGGAGCATTTCATTTTGGAGGCAGAGTAATGATTATTGAAACACAAGCAGCCCTTAAACTCATTAACAAATATTTTCAAAGTAAATAAGATGAAAACGAAAAAAATAGATTTAGATGTAGACTACATCGGAGGACAAGGTTCCTTAACAGACGCCGAGGAAAAAGCACTTAGCGAATTCTTTAGACAAAGTAAAAAAACTTCAAATAAGACTGGCAATAAAAAAACCAAGCCAGTTAAACGTCCAAACATTACCGCCTAAGATTTTGATTCATAGAGTCCCCCGATGCTCGGACGAATATACAATAACGTTGAAAAAAGCGGCTGGCGCGGATTTACAATCCGTGTCGTGATTCTAAAAGGCACGGTTTTACAAAACCGCGCCAGCGGAAGCTTCGAAAGTTTGTACAGTTTTGACTTGACAATAATAATTAAAACAACTTGACAAAATGAAAGAAAAAAGCAACTTAATCCGTGTTTATTCTGGGACAGAATTGATAGTGAATCTGTTAAAAGGTGAATTAGAAAGTTTTGGCATTTCCTGCATGATTCAGAATGATATCAATTCAGGAGTTGCCGCTGGATTTTGGGCAGATCCCTTTGCGATTGATTTATTCATTCAAGAACTTGACCTGGAGAAAGCGGAGCCAATTATTAGTGAATTTAGATTGATAAACAATTGATAAATGAACTCTGACTGCAACAGTAAACTGCCCAACAAGTCGGGCAGTAAACTTCGTAGGAAGTTCATCGGGTAAAATCCCGCCCTGCGCGTATTTTCTAGACGTTAGCAAAAATATTAAAACAACTACATACCATGAAAAAATCAATTATTGCGATACTTTTTATTTGTATCAGTTTCAATTCTTTTACACAGACAAATGATAAATTAATAGAAATTGCAAAAGGACTAAGAAGTAACAATACGTATCAAACAAATTGTAATTACACATTTTCAATGCCATTTGGAGATGCATTAAATTTTGAATGTTTAATTGTTACTCAACAAATTCCGAATGATACATTATGCGGTTTCTACTACAATTTTGAAACTAATGAGAACTTTAGAAATGAAAATTTTGGTGATTTTTCAATGTATTTTAAAAACACTGTATATAATTCGTATAAAGGCAAAGTAAAAAAGATAACTTTTGAAGAAAAACCTGATGCATTTGTAGATTTAAAAATGGGAGGCGGATATAGACCTGCTATTCAACGTACTCCTCAGTTATATAATATAACTCCGTATCAATTAGCAAAGAAAATTAATGATATTATTGAAGAAAGCAATTCTACAATTATTCAGATGCCAGATACAACCATTATGCAAGAAGCATGTCTGCGATTTATAATTAAGACAGAAAATGAATCAATTGCTCCCGGTTCTGTTAATAAAATTATTGTGAAGTCCAGTATGGAACTTTGTTTTGACAAATTAAATTTGTATCCGGTTTATTATAAAAACGATGTAAAAAGTGATTATATGAATCATTATCAAATAGCATATTTCAGTAACACCAAAATTAACTTGCCACTTTCCGGAAAATACTTCAGCGAAGAAAATTTACTGCCCAATAATTGGCAAGTTGAAAACACCCCTGTAATGAACAAGAATCCTAGTAGTTTAATAGGAGAAAAAGCACCTGATTGGAATTTGCCAATTTTAGATAAGAATGAAAATTTATCAAATAATGATTTAAAAGGGAAATACTTATTATTGGAATTTACAGCAACTTGGTGTGCACACTGTATTGAAGCTGCAAAAATGATGAACAGGCTTGAAGAAAAATTTCAAAGCTCAGAAAAGATTGCTATTCTTAGCCTGTTTAGCAGCAACATTGATAAAAAAGAAGGGATTGAAAAATTTGTTGAAAAATTTGGGTTAAAGTCAACTGTTTTATATTCAGCAAGTGATGTTGGCGAGCGATACAGAGTTTATAATTATCCGAATTTCATGATAATATCTCCCAAAGGGAAAGTACTTATGAATTTTCAGGGATATAATGAATCAATGGAAAAAAACATTGCAAATGTTTTATCCGAGTTCACAGAATAAAATACGGTTGCCAGCGGAGGGGGTTAAAAAGCCATTATAAAAGCTGACAAATATTTATGAAAAAACCAAAATAACAGAATGAACATTATCAAACCATTTTTTACCCTTATGATTTCATCCTTTATTTTTGTAGGATGTCAATCAAATACGAAAAATTTTCTGGACAAATCCAAAGAGGTAGTTATTACCGGACAAGTAATTAACAGGTCAGATTATCAGGCTAAATCAATTGCAATTATCATAAATGATGTGGCTTCGGGTGAGCAACTCCGGGTTGTTGATGATTTAGATGAAGAAGGCCGTTTTGAAGGTCGTTTTGAACGATTTTACCCTCAGGAGGTGATGATTAAGTATGAAACAATTTTTAATGTATTTATACATCCAGGTGACAGCATCCATATTAAGATAGATGCTGAAAAATTGGGAACAGATGAAGATAAGTATTATGCCCTTAGCTTTTCGGGCGACGCTGTTGAAGAAAATGAACAGCTTTCTAAATTTGAGGCATGGTTTGTTCCATTAAGAAATAAGGAATCAGACTCAAGATGGGAGGAAAGTAATTACGGTCCTGAACGATATATCCAATACAGAGATAGCTTACGAAAAAGTTATCACCAAGCAAGAATTGAATTTGTAAAGAAAAATAAGGTTTCTAAAATCATCGATTCCTGGATTTACTACGAGATTGAAAATGATTATTTTCACAACTTGGTATTTTATCCTATTTATCACAAAAAACTTAATAAATATCCTGCAAGTTGGGAAGTACCTGTTTCCTATTATGATTTCTTTAAGAATCTACAACTCCCTATAGAATCTGTGTGTAATGCCAGTTTCGCAAAACCTTTGGCCGGAGAATATTTTATGCATTATATCCGAAATAAGCTACAAAATGAATTGAAAAGCCAGGGTCTTGTTAAAGATACTATATTTTCAGATGGACAAACTGGCCACATTTGGAAGGGCAACAATGATTCAGTTTTTATTGATGGCATCGAAAGATACACGCCCAAAGGTATTTTGCGTCAAATGGTTTTTAATTGGTTTTTCAATTATCAATTAAAAAACGAAATGAAAGTTGAACTTTTCGATAAATATTCAACCTTGATTTCCAATGAGATAAAAGAAACTTTTTTAAATATTCCCTTGAAAAAGACTTACCACGAGATCAAAGAAATAGCAAACAGCAGTGAGAGTAAGGGGAAAACAATGTTTATTGATTCAGGGAATACTCCCGGGATTGACATACTAAAACAGATATTGGAAGTTAATAAGGGGAAGGTCATCTACATTGATTGCTGGGCCATTTGGTGTGGCCCTTGTATTATGGAAATGCCTTATTCGAGAAAGCTGATGTTTGAATTAAAAGATGAAGCGGTTGAATTTGTATTTTTGTGTTTCAATTCTCCGAAAGAAGCAGCACTGAAAAAAGTGACTGAGTTAAAACTTGGTGGGACGCATTACTTTTTAGATCAGGATCAATCAAATCATTTACAAAAAACACTTGCATTTTCCTCTTTCCCCAATTACATCTTAATTGATAAAAATGGACAGATAATAAAATCCAGTTCATACCTAAGACCCGAGTCTGAGGAAACAAAAAAAGGTATCATGCAATTGGTTCATCAAAGTGGAAAATAGAAAAGCGGCTGGCGCGGATTTACAATCCGTGTCGTGATTCCATAAGGCACGGTTTACAAAACCGCGCCAGCGGAAGGCCAGCGGAAGCTTCGAAAGTTTGTACAGTTTTGACTTGACAATGAATAATTAAAACAACTTGACAATATGAAAGAAAAAAGCAACTTAATCCTTGTTTATTCAGGGACTGAATTGACCGTAAATCTGTTAAAAGGTGAATTGGAAAAATCAGGAATATCAGGAATGAATAGAAATGATTTTAAATCTGGTGTTTCTGCTGGATTTACCGGCGGAGTTCCATCTGCGATTGATTTATTCATTCAAGAACTTGACCTGGAGAAAGCGGAACCAATTATCAGTGAATTTAGAGAGATAAACAATTGATAAATGAACACTGGCTACAATAGCAAGCTAACCGGCAAGGCAGGCAACCAACTTCGAAGGAAGTTCATCGGTTAAATCCCGCCCTACGTATAGCTGCAAAATGTTATTAAACCATTTTGAACAAAAATAGAATGAAAAAAGTACAATTAATTTTATTAAGCAGTTTGATTTTCCTGATTGTTTCGTGCAGCCATGACAAAAATGAAGGTCATTTAACTGGAAAATTAGAAAATGCCCCAGAAGCTGCGACTCTTTTTCTAGCAGACTGGGAATCAAAGACTCTTTTTGATTCAATACAAATGACCAATGGTAGAATAGATTATAAATTCAAAATTCCACACCCAAAATACTTTTTGCTGCATAATGCAAGAAATCAATATGAATTCAGAGACAAAAAGTTTATTTGGCTTGAACCCAATGATATTAAGATAAAAGGTGATTTTAACTTTATGAAAAATATTACTTTGGAAGGTTCAACATCTCAAAGTGAATTTGAAAACTACAACATATTAGTTGATAATGCCAACAAACGAATCAATAAATTAAAAGGGCAAATTTATTTCAAGAACGATGAAGAAAAGAAAATAGATACATTAAAAATTGAATCAATCTCTAAAAATTTAAGTGACAGTATTGTGGATTTTATGACTAATCATACGAGTTCGTATGTAACCTTATCTTTACTTCATGCGGAGAGCTATCTTGCCTTTAGACACTTAAATAAAAAACAAATTCACAATGTTTACGATAAATTATTGGATGAATTAAAAAAATCAGAACAAGGCATTGAAATAAAGAAATACATGGAATTGCCGGAACCTCCCAAAATTGGAGATTTGGCTCCTGAAATTATTCAAGTAACTCCATCTGGAGATACTGTCAGACTATCTGATTTTAAAGGGAAATATGTATTATTGGATTTTTGGTCATCATCGTGTGGACCATGTCGTGGACAATTTAAATGGTTAAGAAAAGTCTATAGTAAATATAGTCCCAAAGAGCTTGAAATTATTGGTGTGTCAGGTGATTACAATAAACGAAACTGGATAGATGCAATTAAGCATGATTCAATACCCTGGATTAATATTTCAGACTTAAAAGGTTGGAAAAATGAAGCTTTTCTGGTTTATGATGTAAAATTCATCCCAGATAAATTTCTGGTTAATCCAGATGGGTTGATTATAAAAGACAGAATGCTGTTAGGTTGTGAGCCTACTACAGATCAAATCCTTGGTGAGATATTTGATAAGAAAAACGGTTTATAACAGCAAAATACCCGTACCGCAAGTCGGGGTTCAATGCAACGTTTACAAGAAATTAATAAATTGAAACTTATGAAGACATTAATTTACGTTCTGGTCTCGTTGCTATTTTGTTTTAGTTGTATCAATAAAAAGACAACCGAAAAGAAGTATTCATTTCGAAAAATTGAATATAAAAAACAAAACGAATCATTTGATTCAACATTTATAATGAACGGCAACAAGGTGAGATTGTCATGCATTACAGAGTGTTTTAATGATTTTTCTATAGCCGACACCATTAATGATTCGATTATAAAATTATATCAGGATAGATTTCTAAAATTCGCACTAAAGAGCAATAAGATAGATACGCAAATTGTTGTAACAAAAGAATTAATTAAAGATATATACAACGACAATTCTACTTATAAAAGTTCAGTTTTAGCATTTCCTCGAATTGAGAAAATTAGTTCTACTAATAATTCCATTTTTATTCATTCCCTTTTTCTTTATCCTGGCAGTCTTGTTGGCACAAATTTCCTAGAGGAAATTAGCTTTGAGATTACTTTGAAAGGAAAGGTATTGTTTAATGAAGTACTTATGCCACCAGAAGAGCCAGATAGTCTGAATACAAACAACCTATAACCGAAAACTACTTGTAGAATGACGTGTAGTATAAGACCGAACGATTGAGACATGCCTAAAGTATTAAATTATGAGATTAGCTTTAATTACCATTTTAATCTTAGGAAGAGTAATACAAACATATTCGCAAGATATTGAATTGATTACTAAACAGACGGAGAATCCAAATACGACAGAAAAATA
Organism: Bacteroidales bacterium; assembly: GCA_038251165.1. Taxonomy (GTDB): domain Bacteria; phylum Bacteroidota; class Bacteroidia; order Bacteroidales; family Prolixibacteraceae; genus Aquipluma. Next base: position 20,527 of record JBBSBP010000046.1, read on the forward strand.
TTTTGTTTTAAAGAGTGATGAAAATATTAGGCAAGGATTATATGAAAAACGACTCTATTACAACAGTATAGCAATTAGAGGATATTATTCAAAAAATAAAAAAGACAGTATCTGGATTTTCTATGCGCCTAATGGTATTGATACGGCATCGATTGGTTGGTATAATGACAATAAGCCAAATAGAACATGGACTATTTTTGATGACCAATGCAGAGTAAGATACAAATTTGATTATTCGAAATATGATGTGGTTGAATATAACTGGTATGAGACACCCAATAAATTCCCCATTCTGATTGATACAGCCTGGACAGTGAGCGATATTGATAGTCCTCCATTAATTATTGGAATAGAAAATCCTGTGCAATTAATTTCTCTTAGTTTGAGATACCCGGTTAGAGCACAGGTAAATGGTATTTCCGGACAAGTATTGATTTCATTTATAGTTGATAAGGATGGAAGTGCATGTGATTTTAAAGTAATAAAGGGAGTGGTTAAAGATTTAGATGCAGAAGCATTAAGAGCAGCGAAAATTCTTGATAAGAATTGGTTTCCGGCAAAAAAAGATGGACAGGCAATTACTATTGAGTATTTTATTGCGATTAATTTTGTGCTGATATGAGGATTTAAAAATTACGCTGTACAACAGCAAAATACCCTCTAGGCGGGCGTCCTGTTTCGTTGGCAGAAAATTAATAATTTGAAAAGCAGTTCTTCGTAGGAAGTTCATCGGGGGAAATCCTGACATATTTGTAGCTGATAGATCGTTATTCAACAAAAGAAAAGCTAGGAATGAAAGGTGAAAATAATATCATAAAAAAGTTAGTTAACTCCGTCTTTGGGATAAAACACGTCGTTGCGCTGACCTGTTGCTTAATCTTTTCTTTGCCTGTGCTATCACAATAAAACCGGGGATACCATCAAAGCAACTATCACTTCCCTGTCGGAAGACAAAAAGCCCCTTTATGCCGATATGGATGCAGAGTTTTTTCAGGGAGATAAAAAGCTGGGACAGGCTCACGCAGTAACCAACCCGCAGGGAAAGGCCATCCTGGGTTTTGTGTTGCATGGCTCGGGAGAAGGGCTCCGGATAAATACTGCCATCAGATATGAACGGAAGGAAGAAAATTTGAGCTTCACAGTCCCATGTAAAAAAGGTAGCCCCGTCCAGTTTGGTATTTTCCCCGAGGGCGGTAATTTAGTTTCAGGAATACCAGACAAACTGGCTTTTAAAGCAGTGAATATTGATGGCAACCCTATAAATGTGAAAGGAATCCTGTTTGAAGATGATAAACCTATGCTGGAATTTAAAAGCATCCATGCCGGAATGGGCAGTTTCAGCTTTACCCCTGAAACAGAGAAGAATTACTACATCCGCCTTACGGAACCTGCAACCGACAGCATCTTTGTTTTGCCGGAAATATTAAAAGAAGGGACTACGATGCGGCTGACCGGAAGGAACAAAGATTATTTGGAATTTACGGTATCACAAAGCCCGGATATGCCAAAAGGTACTGTTTACCTGCGGGGGCAAATGAGGGGCAAGGTTTACTGTATGGCAGGAGGAAAACTGAACCGGGAACTAAAAATCAGGATACCCCTGAAGGAATTTCCACAGCAAGGGATTGCTGAATTTACCCTGTTTAATGAAAACCTGATCCCGGTTGCCGAACGGCTGACGTACCTTCATCCTGACCGAAAACTTTACATCGAAGTCCAGCCGGACAAGGAAAAGTATGAAACCCGTGAAAAGGCCACACTGAAAATAAAGGTAACTGATGATAATGGGCAACCAATACAGGCCAACTTGGGAATAAGCGTGTTTGATAAGCTTTTCCATAACCCGCGCGAACCAAAAAATATCCTGGCGCACTGCTACCTTTCGGAACAACTGAGAGGAAGGATTTATGACCCAGCATACTATTTTGATGAAAAGAACAAGGGGCGGGAGGAAGCGTTGGATTTGCTGTTAGTGACCCAAGGATGGAGAAAGTACGTTTGGGATGAAGAAAACCTGAAAACATATTCTGAAATCACCCGTCCGGCAGTTTCTGACGGCACAGCAGGTGAAGTGCATTTCACCAAGAAACTTAAACAGGCTCCCAAAGGGGAACAGTTTGTGATGGCCTTTTACCCGGGCGAAAATGGAAACTCGGATTTTATCGTTACCGATTCAATAGGGAGGTTTATGGTCACCCCTGTTCATTTAAAAACATGGCAGGGTGGTTACGTTTACCTGAAGCCGATGGGTCCTACGGATTTTGAGCCCCGGATCAGCCTGTCATATCCATTTAAACAGATTACAGAAACTATGAAAATCAGGGAAATAAGTTATCCTTTACCCAACAACACGGATACTGTAACCGGGGAACCTGCCCGTCCGTTTGTTGTAGGCCCGAATGTGATCGAACTGAACGAAGTGACCATTAAAGGAAAAAGCATAAAACCTTTTAGGGACAAATTCATGGGGCATCTGGACAGTATAGCCAAATTGAATTTAAATTATGTATGGGCTTGCTGTCATGATTATTTAGAGAATTATAAGGAAGGCTATTCTCATGAATGTGATAACTGTGGTGACACTATTAGAAGAAAACCAGTTGAAGGGAAAAGATATACAATTATTCGTTATGAATATGTTGGAAGGTCAGATGGAAGAAAAATTGTGACGGACGTACAACATGATTTAGAATACCACTACCCCAAATATACTGAAGAAGAGCTTTTAAAGATGAACAACCTTTACAGGATAAAAGCCTATTACGGGAAACGAGAGTTTTACCAACCCAATTACGATAAAGAATCGGAAAGTGACGTTTTACCCGACACCCGTAACACCCTGCTATGGGCGCCTATGGTAATAACCGATGAGAAAGGGGAAGCAACCTTGGAGTTTTTCTGTTCCGATGTCAATACAGGGTTTGTTGGGAATATTGAGGGGGTTAGCGCAGATGGTTTGCTGGGAAACGGAGATTTTGAGTTTAAAGTGCGTAAGACCAAACCGTTCAAATGGGAGAAGTAAGTAATTAATGTTTTTTTATTGTGATAGATAATGTTTTATAATAAGTCAAAAACAATTAAACACCAAAAACCATGATCACTAACTTTTGTAATTCAATGCACCCACAAAATTTCAGGCAAATTGTGCCCCAACTTTTCCTGATTATTGTTCTGCTGCTCTCAACAACAATTTCTTCTAAGGCATTCGCTCCACCTAAAATTTACCAAATCAAAGGATTTGTTGCTGATTCAGTCTCCGGCGATGGCATTCCATACATTACTATTTCAGTACAAAGCGCTCAGAAAGGAATTGTCAAAAGACTGGCAGCTGATGCTGCCGGAAACTTTAGCTTCTCACTCGATACGATAGGAAAATACGACATCATTTTTCAATCAATCGGTTATGTTACCACTAAAAAACCTCTCACCTTAAACGAACAGAATCTTAAGTTTGACTTCGGTACAATAAGCTTAAATCCGGGTGTGGAAAAGATTGGGGAGGTTAGTGTTGTGGCCCAAAAGCCACTGGTAAGAACCGAAGTGGATAAGATTATTTATAGCGCTGAAGTCGATCCCGAATCGAAGACCAGCACCGCGCTTGAAATGCTGAGAAAAGTTCCGCTGGTAACGGTTGACGGCGAGGATAATATTCAGGTTAAAGGAAATACAAAGGAGGCGCCAATATGGCGATGGGAGAAGCCAGCTACGAAATTGATTCATTAAACCTGGTAAGTCTTTCATTTTTTGGATATTCCGGCAAAATGTAAGTAACTCGGATATTTTGCGCTACGATTATACTTCAAGCCAATGGACGCGTGACGAAAGCAAAATAAATGATCTGGATTACACCCAGCATATTTTCGGACTTTACGCCGGATATGTATTGAAGCTCAAAAAATTTAGCGTCAAATCCGGACTTCGGGCCGAAGGAACCATCAACGACGGACTGTTCAAATCGGTTAAAGACACCACGTTTAAAAACCAACGCTATGGCAGCTTCATTTATGGCTCGATTCGAATGCTGAAACAAAAACTGAACGTGAATACTAACATTGGCATAACCTATTCAATTTTAGAAAGTAATGATGGCCGGGGATTAAAAAATGAAGGATTTAGCTACAACGGTTCATTAAATTGCAGGTATACAGCATGGAAAAACGGAACGGTGTCGGCAAGCGGCGGTCTCCGATCCTTTCCGAAAAAGGACAACATATTCAATGACCTACGATGATCCAACCTTCCACCAGGAAATGACCAATTACAATTACGCCCAACAATTGCGGTTTAACATTTCCTATCGGTTTGGAGAAATGAAGGGAGAAATTAAAAAAGCCAAACGTGGTATAAAGAATGAAGATTTAAAAAGCGGAGGAGATTCAACATCCAGTCCGGGGACAGGAGGAACCGGAAATTAAAATTTTTGACTCCGGTTAATTGGTTTAAATCATAGTTCGGGCAAGTAATTAAAAACAAATGCTTTCAGCGAGCAAATCCTGATACGTTCTTTGAAAATATAATCATCTGATGAAGGAGTAATTATAAAGTTCATCGGAGCACCCAGATCATCAAACGCCTGAAAATTTCCTTTTGTCAATTGTGGCGAATTGGAATATTTAATCTCGGCTGTTGCAATTACGGTTAATCCTTTGGTGAATACTATATCGACCTCCGCGCCATGGTGAGTCCGGTAGAAATAAAGATCGATTGTATTCTTTTTTAAGGCCAAAACCTGATCGATCACAAACGATTCCCATGAACTTCCGATAGCTGGATTTCCTGATAGGTTTTCAAAACTGGAGATACCAGTCAAATGATGCAAAATACCGGTATCAGTAAGGTAAACTTTCGGGGTTTTTACTAATCGCTTAGGCATGTTCCACGAAAATGGATGAAGGCTTTTCAATAAGAATGCATCTTCTAAAAAATCGACATATCTTTTAACGGTCGGGGTAGATATCCCCAGTGCGTTTCCCAGTGCAGTGGCGTTGAATAATTGTCCGTTTAAATGTGCCATCATGTTCCATAAATTGCGGATAATTTTGGGCGAGGCATTTAATCCCAACGCCAACAAATCCCGGTTCAGATAGGTACTGATAAAGTTTTCCATCCACCGGTTTGACAGTTCCGGATTGTTTGCCAGCAACACATTAGGAAAACCTCCCTTGATCCACAAATCAATCATCGAAATGGATTCAGGAATTTCACTTAAATCGAATGGATGCAATTGGTGATAAGCAATACGTCCGGCCAATGATTCAGAAGAATGCCTGATCAACTCCGGTGAAGCTGAGCCTAATAATAAAAACTGGCCGGGTTCGCGCGATTGATCAACCAAAGCACGTAAAAGCGGATAAAGTTCTTTTTTATTCTGAACCTCGTCAACGACCACCAATTTTTCTTTATGCTGTGATAAAAACAATTCTGCATCATTCAATTTGAACAAATCAGATTGCAGCTCCAAATCAAGATAAAGCGTTGGTTTAGCTGAACCGGACATGATTTGTTTAGCCAATGTCGTTTTACCAACCTGCCGGGGACCAATAATGGCAACAATTGGGAAAAAATTCAGAGAATCCTTAATTTCAGAAAATATTCGTCTGTTTATCATGCCTTTCAGAATAAAATACGGTTCATGATTTTAAATTTTCACGGTAAATATACAGATTTATCCGTGAAATTCTAAAGTTCAATTTTATATTTTCACGGATGATGGTTGCCATTATAAAATGGAAACGCAGAATGAACCTGCCGTCGTCAATGAAAATAGAAGATTATACTGATAAAAAATTGGATGTCAGTACCTAATTAGATACAATTGTAAAACGAAATTTCAATGCCAACAATTGATAGTTAAAATGAGAAAAAGTATAAAAATACCAAGGATATTAAAAATAAACTGGACAAGTGAGTTGTCAATTTCGGTTGTTTTTAATAATGGGGAATCAAGGATAATTGATTTCAGAAAGGTGCTTAAAAAGAATAATGTTGACGAGAAATCACCAGCACACATTTTATTTGATTATAAAGAGTTTGCGAAAGTTGAGTTGGCGGGAAATACACTCTCCTGGAGCAATGTTGAGCAATATATAACAATGAGAAATGGGGAAAAAATGAAAGTTCCTTTTGAAATTGGAGCAGATGTATTGCTAAAATATAGTCAGCCTGAAAAATCAGAACTTTCATTGAAAATTGGAGAATTGATTAGAGAAGCATGATTAAGCGCAGGTCTGACACAACAAGATTTAGCGTTAAAAAGTGGCACGTCAAGAACATATATTTCTAAGATTGAGAATGATAGGTCAGATTAATAATAATCATTTATGTCCATTTCAGCGCTCATTGTTGACGACGAAAAAAACGGAAGGGAAAATCTCTCCGGATTAATCAAAACCCACTGCCAGCAAATCAGGATTGTGGGCGAAGTCGGTTCTGTACAAGAAGCTATTCTTGAAATTCAGGAACATCATCCACAAATTATTTTTCTGGACATTGAAATGCCCGGAGGAAATGGATTTCAGCTGCTTGAGCATTTCAAGGATTTCCCGTTTGAAGTAATTTTTGTGACGGCTTACGACAACTATGTACTGAAAGCCATCCGGTTTTCGGCCAGCGACTACATTCTGAAACCCATCAACCTGAATGAGCTGATCGCTGCGGTTGATAAGGTTTCACAACGCATCCGGCTTCAGACTGAAAACGAACGGATCCGGCAACTTTATCAGAATACCATGCACCCTGCAAATCCCAAAATTGGCCTTCCAACAGGTGATCGGGTTGAGTTTGTCGAAGTCAAATCCATTGTTCATTGCCGGGGCGAAAGCAATTATACACACTTGTATTTTACCGATCGAAAACCTTTACTGGTAGCCAAAACACTGATTGAATTCGAAGAATTGCTGGCCGATTATCAATTCATACGGGTTCATAAAGCTCATTTAATCAACCTGAACCATGTGACTTCATTCACCAAAAACGATGGTGGGATTCTGACGATGTCGAACGGTGACTCCGTTGCTATTTCGAGACGAAGAAAAGAAGAAACACTTAAGCAGTTAAAGATGGTGTTGAAGTTTTAGCTGGAGTTATCAAAGCAACCTTTCTGAACTTTAAAGTAAATCGCAAACAATATAGTGTATAAAACCAACATGAAATCAATCCTATTAATCGTTAGTATTCTGGTTATTACAACAATCGTCGAAGCGCAAAAATGTGTTATTTCAGGACAAGTTAAAGGAATGAAAAACGACACGTTGACGATTATGTTTTTACCATTGAAAACCGGCGAAATTCCAATTATCGACAAAGTTGTTTGTGTGGATGGAAAATTGAATTACACCTTACAATTAACTGCTCAAATGGTACACCTGGTTAGGATCTCCAGCAAAAAATGGGATAAGTATTTTTCGGCAGATACTTTTCCATACTATTTTGAAATGGAGGATATTAATTTCTTTCTCAATGGTGGCGACCAGATCGACTTCTTGGCTGAACCATCCTTTAATGGAATATACCTTCAGGTACATGGAACCCAGATTAACGAGCAAAGAAATGAACTTCTGAAAAAACTCTATCCACTTCATTTGGAGTTTAATTCAGCTTGCTTAAAATACGCTGATGCGAAAAAAATTCAGGATAGTATCGCAATCAAAAAAGGAATTGAATCAATTGAAAAAATTAATAGTCAAATTAATTCAGGGACAATCGACTTTATCCTGAAAAATCCGGATTGGGAAATTTCTGCTGAAGTATTAATGAGATTACCTGTAGATTCCTGCTATAAATATTTTGGTAAATTGAGTCCCAAGGTACAAACATCATTTTTCGGGAAATACGCTAAAGATGTGTTATTTGCGTTAAAAATTGGCGATCCGGCTGCACCTTTTACTTTGCCCGATCAGAAGGGAAAACTTGTTTCATTGTCGGATTTGAAGGGTAAATTTGTTGTTCTTGATTTTTGGGGTTCTTGGTGTGGCTGGTGTGTTAAAGATATTTCAAAAATGAGGCAATACTATGCGAAATACAAAAATAAAGTTGAGTTTGTTGGTATTGCCTGTCGCGACACCAAAGAATCTTGGAAAATTGCAAGTGAAAAGTATGGCCTCAATTGGATTAATTTATTCAGTCCGGATGAAAAGCTAACCAAGATTTATGGAATTGGTGGTTACCCTTCTAAAATTATACTGGATCCAAATGGGCTTGTCATCGCGAAATTCATTGGTGAAGGAACCGACTTTTACAGCGAACTTGACAAGCTGTTCAAAAACTAAAACGTAACGGTAATCCTTAATTTTCACAAATAACGTAACTCCACAAAATACAATAGGTTGATATTATTTGAACTTCAATTACTAACGGAATATTTACTCTTAACCTCCTTCAACCGGTCAACAAAAGCCCTAATTGGTTCAAGTTTAGGATCTGAACTTCCGTAACGGATGTAATGCGATTCATTCCCATTTTCGAAAGAAATCCAGTCGTCGCAACCATCAAAACATACGTTGCAGCTGATCAGGTCGAGTTTTTTCAGTTCATCAAAGTGAAGTAAAGCAAGTAATGAATCCAGTTCTGAAGTTTTTAACTGCCCGCTTTTTTGTACCGATGGATTTCCAGTACTGCAATTGGCATAATTTACATACCAGACAGAGTTCCCTTTGATCGTAAGGGTGTCGTTAACAGTGCACCAGCCGCAGATCGTTCCGGTTTTAATGATTACACCGGAATTGGAACCATGATCCTCCATGGTGTCGTAGGTGCAGGCAAATAATACAAGCACGATGAAAATTGTTGCGGTGATTTTGTTGAGCATTGTTAAATCTTTTTTACACAGATGATCAAATCATACAAATAGTTGCCCGAAAGCAAGCATTTTTTTTGCTTTGTACCAAACAAATTAAATTACCTGTGATGATCGATCTTTTACGAACCCGACGAACTGTCCGGAAATTCACCCAACAGTCCATTGAATCGGAAAAACTGGAATTACTGATTGAAGCGATTCTGCGTGCTCCAAGTTCGGGGAATTCGAATGCCTGTGAATATATTTTTATTGACAAGCCGGAAATCATTCACCAGCTGGCCCTTTGTAAACCTGCCGGGGCAGCTCCATTGCTGACTGCCAGGCTGGCCGTCGCCGTTCTGTCCAAAGAAAACCAAACGGGTGCCTGGATTGAAGACTGTTCAATCGCTGCATTCATCACTCAACTTACTGCCCATTCGCTTGGATTGGGAACTTGCTGGATTCAGATCCGTGGCCGCGATTATTCGGATGAAAAAACAAGTGAAGCCTTTGTTAGCGAAACCTTAAACATTCCGGAAGGATTTCGGGTGCTGAGCTTAGTCGCCATCGGTTATCCGGAAAAAACTCCTGAAAGCAAAACTTATCAGGATCTGAATTTTGAAAAGATACATCCGAATGTTTTTTGAAATCGGATAGGAATAGTTAATTGATGTATGTGATTAATGCCAGCCAGCCTTTACGTGCAGCAGCGCCATATATTTGGGGTTCCAGCCAGGTACAAACACCGGGATAGGTAATTTGTGCCGGAGGAGTCTGTGGATGGTAAATGAAAGTATCCGGTACGATTAATCAAAGCTTTAAAATTAGAAATTCAGGGTGGAAATCAAGCAGATTCCGAAAAGAAAATCAATTGCCACAAGATTTTATGGTTTCGATGGTCATAACTGCGATTTTCCTGATTAACAATGCTATGGTTACACATATTCAGTATTTTAGGTATTTTTCAAAAGAATAATATTTAAAAAATCCTGAAAGATAGTTCACCTTTTTTAACCATATTTCAGAAAAATGTATCTACATTGCTACATAATAAATTCCTGAATGGTAGCTGTTGGTTTTTCGTCGGGTTATTACAAGTAACTAGCTGTTTTTATGATTAAATCTACTTTTAGATATAAAATCACTTTTTATAATCTGGGAAGGATAATTATTTTTCTTTTCATCCTTATTGCTGCGACAAACAATAGCTATTCTCAAAACATGCCTGTTCCTGAAAATATCCAGGCGGCACTACTTCCAAAGGTTTTAAGATTCAACCCAACTCTTCTCCAGAAAACGAAAATCAGGATACTCATTGTTTATGACCACAACTCGCAAACAAGTAAAGATGAATTCGTTAAGGAGTTAGAATTATCAATGGATGTAATACCTGTTCTTTCGGATGAACTGGAAAAATATATTACCAATTGCGACCTGGTCTATTTTATGCCAGGCAATCAGGATAAGGCAACAATCTGTAAAACATATAACGTGCTATCTGTTACCGGCATATCTCAATATGTTGAACAAGGCAAGATTTCACTGGCATTTGGATTACAGAACAACAAACCGAAGATATTCATCAACTTATCTTCGTTGGAAAAGGAGGGCCAATCGCTCTCGTCGGAGTTATTCAGAATTGCAAAGGTTTACAATTAAGGTTAATATGGTAATTACACGGAAAATATTTGTTTTGTTTCTGCTGGTCTATTCCCTGGCTCCTGAAGCTATCGGACAGCGAAACAAGATATACAGCAACATGTCGCTTGACGAGTTGCTGAATATTGACGTGGTTGTTACTGCATCCAAAAAACCGGAAGATTTATTTGAAACCCCATTATCGGTTACCATCATTAAGAAGGATGAAATCAGCAAATCAGGAGTAACAAGTATACCTGAGGCACTCCGTTTATCACCGGGACTTATTGTCAGGGAAATTACTCCGGGGAATTATGATGTACATATACGCGGTTATGACGATATTTCAAAGAATGCTTATCTCACACTCCCATACAATACCAGCACTCTGGTTATGATTGATAACCGCATTGTTTACAGCTATTTTACCGGCGGCACATTCTGGGAAATCTTTCCTATCGACCTGAATGATATTGAACGGATTGAGGTTGTCAGAGGCCCGGCATCAGCATTATATGGTCCCAATGCGGTAACCGGTGTCATAAATATTATTACATCACATGCCGGAAAACAAGGTATGAATATAACTGCAAATGGTTCTTTGGGAAACAATCAGGCCAAAAGTGCTACTGCAAATATAGGTTATAACTGGGGAGATAAAACCAAATTGTCATTTTCAGGAAATTTCACTGAAAGAAGGCGATTTAACGTTGAATATTTTGATTATACAACTCAAAGTTACACATCGCTTGAGGACCAGAATATGTTGCTGTGGGCTGCAAAAGATGAAACGTCAGATGAAATCTGGACCTTTAAAGAATTTCAGCAACAATTGGGTGCATACTATGATCAGGATATCAGTCTGAGAAAATCAGGCGCCAATCTGTTTTTTTACCACAGCTTTTCTGAACATTCAATTCTGGATATTTCCACGGGAGCGCAAAATTCTCAAAGTCAAAAAACAGGATTTCTGAATTTTGCAACGCCATTGTCTCAGTTGAACTCAAAAAGTTATTATTTAAATTCCAGGTTTAAACAAAAGAACTTTAATGGACAGTTCAACTTTAATTCAGGACAGGATTTGAGTAATTATAAGTTCAATTCATTAAAATATACCAACATTGATGCAACCCTTGAATATTACAAACAGTTTAATGAATTTAGCATCCGGCCCGGAATAAGTTATAAATATTCCAACTATAACAGCCCGATCACCTATTCCGAACCTTTTAGCCTGACTACCCTGAATTATCAGTTTAAGGATGAATCAAGAACCATGAAGTCCTATGCGGCTTCGTTATTAACCGAATGGAAACCTTCTCCCAAACTTAGGATTATCGCAGCTGCCCGTATGGATAAATTCAATATTAATGAAAACTATTCCATTAATTACGAATTCGCATCAACTTACAGAATAAATAAAAATAATCTGATCCGGCTTGTATATTCAAGGGCGAACAGGTCTCCATTCATATTTGATACCTATCTGAACTCCAATCTTAAACTGAACATGGCATTTCAGCCGGAATACAACAAAGCTCAGATTAATGTCCCAATCAATTTAAACATTATGGCGAATAAAAACCTGGAATTTCCGGTTGTCAGAAGCCAGGAAATCAGTTGGAGGACCAAATTGAAATCGAATTTGAGTCTCGATTATGAATTATTTTTTTCCAATGCGAAAAATTTTATCGTCTCGGATGTTTACCGTGAGGCCAGAATTGTTCAGCAACTTAACCTGAATAATGAAGTGGATTCAATTATCTCCATGGGTGGAAAAGGAGATGTGATATTTGAAAATTTTGATTTAAAGGCACATCAATACGGTTGTAGTTTTACGATAATTTATCAGCCTTCAGATCAAATTAATGTCCGGTTTTTTGGTACGTATCAAAAAACAAAAATTACAGGCAGAACTGAAACTGAGTTCAACATCACCAACCTGAACCTTGGTGAAATCAAAGATAACGGTACAAGAACCATTTATGCGTCGTCCTTTACCAATCCGACACAATGGAGCGAAAAGTTAACACCTTCGTTTTATGGTGGATTTTATGTCAATTACAATCGGGAAAAATGGAATTTCAGCACTGATGCCTATGCCAGCGCCAGCCAGCGGTTTATTGATTTCGATTACAACAATGTTTTGTCCGATTATTCAGGAATATTTACCAATTATTTCATGGATATCAAATCCAACATGGTACTCAATGCAAAAGTTTCATACCGCATCAATAAACATACAACAAGCTATGCAACACTGAAAAATATTTTAGGCAGTCACCGAGAATTCGGTTTTTCCGATCAGATCGGGACCCTTTTCCTGATCAGTTTAAAATGGGAGTTATAATTTAACAGTCAACCATGACATCAACGATTCATACAATACTTTTAGCTTTTTTGATATTGAGCCTGACAGGTTTGGTATCATTTGCCCAGCCTAAAAGTGTTTATGAAAAGATGTCATTGGATGAAATACTAAATATCGATGTGGTGGTTACAGCGTCAAAGCAACCGGAAGATCTTTTTGAAACCCCCCTGTCGGTTACCATCATTAAAAAGGATGATATCAGCAAATCAGGAGTAACCAGTATTCCGGAGGCACTTCGATTATCTCCGGGACTCATTGTCAGGGAAATAACCCCCGGAAATTATGATATCCATATCAGAGGTTTTGACGATATTACGAAGAATGCTTACCTGCAATTACCCTATAACACGACTACCCTTGTCATGATCGATAACCGAATTGTTTACAGTTATTTTTCGGGTGGTACATCCTGGGAAACATTTCCTATTGATATCAATGATGTTGAAAGGATTGAAGTTGTCAGAGGACCTGCATCAGCTTTATACGGTCCGAATGCAGTAACCGGAGTTATTAATATCATTACTTCCCATTCCGCTAAAAAGGGGATGAATATTTTTGTTAATGGTACTGCGGGCACTAACCAGGCAAAAAATGCCAATGCAAATATTGGCTACAACTGGAATGATAAAACCAAATTATCTTTTTCAGGCAACTTGACCGAACGCCGCCGGTTTAATGCCGAATATTTTGATTATAAAACAAATAGTTATAGTCCGATAGATGATCTGAATTTGACTCTGGTTGCGGTAAAAGATGAATCTTCCCGGGAAAAATGGACATACCTGGAATATCAGGAAGCTTTGGGTGCAGGGTATGATACCGATATTAGTTTAAGAAAATTGGGAGGCAATTTATTTTTGTACCATAGTTTTTCAGAACAATCGAACATCGACATAGCGATGGGCGCACAAAGCTCACAAAGTCAAAAGCCTGGATTCCTGAATTTTGCAACGGCATTATCGCAGATAAACTCTGAAAGTTATTATATCAATACACGGATAAATTATAATAATCTGAATGGCCAGGTTAACTTTCATTCAGGGCAGGATTTGAGTAATTATAAATTTAATTCATACAAATTTACAAACATTGACGGAAACCTTGAATACTACAAACAGTTCGGGGATTTCAGCCTAAGGCCAGGTATCAGTTACAAACACGCTACCTATAATAGCCCTATTACTTATGATGAACCATTTAGCCTTACAACGCTGAATTACCAGTTTAAGGATGAACCAAGAACTATTTCTTCCTATGCTGCTTCTTTGCTTTCAGAATGGAAACCTACCCCGAAACTGAGAATAATCGGTGCAGCACGGGTAGATAAATTCAATATCAATAAATACTTATCCATAAACTACGAGTTCGGAACAACATACAGAATAAATAAGAACAATCTGATTCGTTATGTTTATTCAAGGGCAAACAGGTCTCCCTTTATTTTTGACACTTACCTGAATAGTAATTTTAAACTTATCGTTGATTATTCCAATGAATACAATAAGGATCTCATTGCCGTACCCATCGAATTAAACATTCGTGCCAGTAAAAACCTGAAATATCCAACAATTATTAACCAGGAAATTTCATGGAGGACCATAATTAATTCGCACTTAAACCTTGATGTTGAATTATTTTATTCAAATGCAAAAAACTTTGTCGTCACTAATGTATACCGTGAAGCCAGGATTATTCAGCAGCTGGATGAGTTTGGCCTGGTGGATTCCCTGACTGCTATGGAAGGTAAGGCTGATGTAATTTTTGAAAATTTCGACTTAAAAGCTAAACAAATAGGAGCAACTTTTATGATCAATTATAATCCCGGAGAAAAGGTTAACGTCAAATTTTACGGCACATTTCAGAAAACCAAACTATCAGGCAGAACGAAAATTGAGTACAAAACGACAAACATTCAGGTAAGCGAAGTAAACAAGGATAATGCGAGGACTTTGGAAATGATCTCATTTACAAATCCTACGCAGTGGAGCGAAAAACTGACTCCCTCATTTTTTGGCGGATTTAACTTCAGCTATGAACCTCAGAAGAACTGGAATTTAAGTACAGACGCATACATTTATACCGACCAGCGATTTTCAGATGTTGATTTTAATAACCTTGCGGCTGATTATACAGGCGATTTTTCAAGCGATTATATGAATATTAACGCGAATATGGTATTAAACGCAAAAGCCTCCTACAAGATAAATAAGGGTATGACATCATATGTTACCATTAAAAATATTTTAGGTAAGCACCGTGAATTTGGATTTGCTGATCAGATCGGTACACTTTACCTGATTGGATTACAATGGGAGTTTTAATCAGACAAACAATAAAGCGAATAAAGTGGGCAAGAGGGCCGGCTTCCGCACGATACGACCCGAATACAGCGCAGTATCTAATGATTGAAATATTCAAAGTTTTACTTGATCAATGGCGTTATTCCTAATCAGAGAAAATGAATTTCCATAAGCCAAATGAGTAAACCTTTAAAAACGTATAAAATTTTAAATATTTATATTCTAAATTAGAAAAATGTAATTACATTGCTGTGTTGTAAGATACTGCTTTAAAGAGAGTTGATTTTTTATCGATTTATGTCGGGGAAAGATATGTTTCATGATTAAACAATTTTTAGCATATAAATATCTCTGTTACTTTCTGATCAGGATATTGTTATTCCTAATCATCATTACTTCTGTTGCAAATATCAGTTATTCCCAAAATATGCCTGTTCCTGAAAACATTCAGGCAGCATTAATCCCTAAAGTTTTGAAGTTTAGTCCGAATATTTCACGGAAACCGAAAATCAGGATATTAATAGTATATGACAATAAATCAGTAAACAGCAAAAATGATTTTATCAATGAATTAGCCGGATCAATGGATATTAAAGCTATTCTTCCTGAAGCATTGGAAAATAATATTTCCAATTGCGACCTGGTTTATTTCATGCCAGGTATTCAGATGAAATCATCACTATGCAAAACATACAAAGTATTATCAATAACAGGCATTTCACAATATGTCGAATCGGGTCAGGTTTCACTCGCATTAGGATTAGAGAATAACAAACCAAAAATATTTATCAATTTATCGTCTTTAGATAAAGAAGGGCAATCGCTGTCCTCTGAAATTTTAAGAATTGCAACGGTTTACAATTAAGAATGATATGGTTAACACACGGAAAATATTTATTTTGTTTTTGCTGACCTATTCCCTGGCTAGCGAAGCCAGCGGACAGCGAAACAATATATATAGCAACATGTCGCTTGACGAGTTGCTGAATATTGACGTGGTCGTAACTGCATCCAAACAACCGGAAGATCTTTTCGAAACACCATTGTCGGTAACGATTATTAAGAAAGAAGATATTTTACGGGCAGGAGCAACAAGTATTATGGAGGCCTTACGATTATCGCAGGGACTTATAGTCCGGGAAGTAACACCAGGCAACTACGATGTACAAATCAGGGGTTTCGACGACATGACAAAAAATACTTACATCTATCTCCCTTACAATACAAGCACACTGGTAATGATTGATAACCGGATCGTTTACAGTTATTTTTCCGGAGGTACATTTTGGGAAACATTACCTGTCGATATCCAGGACGTAGAGCGGATAGAAGTAGTAAGAGGACCAGCTTCCGCATTATACGGCCCCAACGCCGCAACAGGAGTAATAAATATTATTACTTCACATGCAGAAAAACAGGGACTAAATGTAAATGCTTCAGGTACAATCGGTAATGCCAATGCCAAAATAGTAAGCGCGGATATCGGTTATAACTGGAGTGATAAAACCAGCCTGACCTTTACCGGCAATTTCACCGAACGCTCCAGAATTGACAATATGTATTACGATTGCTATAACCAGGAATACACTACCCTCGACAACATGCTGATGATGATGGACTTTGAGAAAAATAATGAAACACATGAGCGATGGACTTACCAGGAATTCAGCGATTCATTGCATAGCCACTATGATGTTAA
>JBBSBP010000047.1:0-36265 GCA_038251165.1 Bacteroidales bacterium
ACAGTACCGACTTAAACGAACTATTTACCGAAATCAAAAACAATGACAACCATGAAAATAAGTAACATCATCATTATAGCCTATCTGACACTACTATTTTGCGGCATATTTGTGCTTTTTTTTGCTACGAAGAACAATTCAATAAGTGAAGCAAAATTACAACAAGAAGAATCAAAAAAATGGAATAGTCAAGAGAAAGCGTTGGAACAATTTTCGGTGGTAGTGGCCGAGCCGGGAGCCCGGTTAGTTATCTCAACCGGAGAGCAACCTAAAATGACATTTCGATATAAACTACCCGACACATTGAGTTATCAAAAAACATATATCCATCTCGATACCCTTTTTGTTTTTCCCTACCAAGGAAAAGTAAAATCCAAACAATTTCGCAATAATGTAAGCGTTTCTTACGATAATATTTTAATATACGGCAACCGGATAAAAAGCGTAATTGGCAAAGAAAAGTCGGCTTTAGTATTTTCAATTATTAGAAGTGATACACTCAACCTTAAACTTTACAATGCATGGGCTGATTTTGCAATTTATGATCCAAATTATTTGTTCAAATACATAAACATCGAAGCAACACGTTCAATTGTGAATTTGAGAGGTATAAGTATAAATTGTTTAAACGTACAATTAGATAGCTCTTCTATAAATAAATGGGATTATTCAGGGGCTTGTGTTGCAGGTTCATTGAAAAACTTTTCTAAAATCGAACTGGAAAATGTCAAAAACATTAATATTGAAGCCGACTCAACAAGCTCCTTCAGATTGATCAAGCCGAAGTTGGAGTCAATTGCTGCAAAATCTAAATAGGTTCGACTAAAGATTAAACGATTTTGGGCTAAATTCAAACCACAAATAACCATGAAACAATCCATCCTTTTTTTATTCATTCTGTTTTTTCAGATCGGTGCACTTCTCGCCCAAACGAAAGTGATTAATAATCCGGCTTATGAGTTCAAGACAAGCGGCATATTTAATGTCGAAAAAATAGAGCTAAGCGACAGCGCTACACGGATTTACATTCACAATACCTTTTTGCCAAAATGGTGGGTCAGCTTCGACCGGAAAGACACCATATTCGATTCGGAAACTGGAAAAGCATACGCGATTACCGGAATTGAGGGCGCCGAATTTGATAAAAGACTGGTGATGCCCGTTTCGGGAGACAGCACCATTGTGCAGATTTATGAACCCCTCGACAAAGGTGTCAGGAAAATTGATTACAACAAAAGTATTTTTGGAATCTCACTCGACGAAAGTATTGCTGGGGCAAAAAAACCAGCAGAAGTACCAGCAGAGGTAACCAAATGGCTGAATGCTGAAGTAGCGAAATCGAAACGCAAAAATCCAATTGATTTTAATTCTTCAGAATTCTTCACCAGCGGAACCGGACGATTAGTTGGTTTCATAAAAGGTTATGACGTAAGATCCGATTTTAGCACAGCAATTATTTATGCCAGCAATGTCATCACACGCGAAGATTTTCCAGTAGTTATACAAATTCATTCCGATGGACGTTTCGAAGCTAACATCCCAATGAACCATCCTCTCAACACACAATTCAGCCTGAGCCATTTTCGGATTCCATTTTATCTTGAACCTGGCCAAACCCTTTCAATAATTCTTGATTGGGAGGAATTTCTGAAGGCTGACCGGTTGAGAAATATCCGATACAAATTACAAAATGTGGTTTACCAGGGACCATTGGCAAAAGTCAATCAGGATCTAAACGGATTTAAGCCTAAAGATTTCGATTACAAGAAGTTTAAGAAAAAAACAGAGACACATACTCCTGAAGAGTTCATGAATGATCAGTTGAGTGAATCAAAATCGCAAATGAAACTTTTAGAAAACTACATTGCTGAGCATTCAGCATTCCCTAATGTGGAACAAACAAACTGGAAAGAACACGTTCCCAAAGATTTTGATCAGGCGAAACTAAAAAAGTTGAAAGCAGAATTAGAACAAACAGTCAAAGATCATAATTCTAAAGTGATATGCCCACAGGCCGTTTCAATCTTACGCACTCAAACACAGCTTGAAAATGCAACCAAAATGTTCGACTATGTTATGAGTCGAAGTTATCAAGCCAGAAAAGACACCTCCAATGCGGTTTTAAAGATTCCAATACCGGCCAACTATTACGGTTTTCTGAAAGAGATTCCGATGAATGACCAAAGTATGTTGGTAAGTGGAGAGTTCAGCACATTCATCAATCGTTTCGAATTTTGTGAGTTATTTCGGGTTCATCCGGTCATTAATCAGGCAAATATTACTCCTGTAAAAAGTTTGCTAAGTTTCCTTCAGGAAGAAAAAGTGCCACTTACCGAAGCGCAGGAAAAGCTTTTAAGCCTGCTTGATAAAAAAGACAAAAACGAGGATGATAAAGCTTTTTTGGCGAACAATAAGAACCAGATCATGGAACTAAGCAAATATTTCAAGGACAACATACAAGCTTATGCAAGTAAATACTCTGCTCCACTGAATAAAATTAGAATGGCAAATTTGTTTCAGGAAAGCTGGAGGTTGAAAGATTCGGTACTTAGATATACAATGGGACTAAAGCCAAGCCTAACCTATCAGATTGCAAAAGTACGATCGCTCAACTTTACTTTTAATCAAATGGACAAAGAGCTTGCAACCACTGTTTGGAATAACATAAAACCGGGAATCACCAATCTTTTCGTAGCAGCTTCGGGCACGCAATTGCTTAACGAAACTTTTCCTGAAGATAAGGTCGCCGCAACCAAATTACCGGAAGGAGCGCCAACCGGTATTTTTCGCAAAATTATCGATCCATTTAAAGGGAAGATTTTGTTTGTCGATTTTTGGGCAACTACTTGTGGACCATGTGTGGGTAGTATTAAAAGCATGAAACAAACACGAGCTAAATATTACGGCAATAAAGATTTCGAATTTATTTTCATTACCGACGAACGCCAGTCACCGGAGAAAGATTACACTAAATTCATTGGGGAACAAGATATGGTGAATACATTCCGAATTCCGACCGATGAATACAATTATCTGCGCCAATTATTCCGATTCAATGGAATACCACGCTATGTGGTGATCGATAAAAACGGAGATGTGATCAACAGCAATTTCCCGATGCACAATTTCGAATTCGAGTTGAAGAAGATTTTAGCAACAACCCTGTAGAAGTTCAGGATTCAAAGTCCACATGAAGTTGTATGAATTTTGATCGAGGCCATATCCTTTATCGTTTGACTGAGCTCACGCCGAAGTCTCACGGGAGAATTCAATGAATTTCAACTATTTTTTGAGTCGTTTAAATAAAATAGTTGAAATTTATTGTAATAGGTATCATTCGTATTAAACCTATTGCAAGAATATCAGTCTGATAACGCGTGACTAAAGAACTAATAGCCCAATTGTGAAGATAACCATCGAAAACCTAAATAAAGTATATCCCAACGGCAACCATGCCCTGAAAGATATCAACCTTGAGATTAACAATGGCATGTTCGGCCTGCTCGGGCCAAACGGCGCAGGAAAATCAAGCCTGATGCGCATCCTGGTGACACTGATGCAAGCCTCTTCAGGAAAAGTAATCATGGATGGATTTGACCTGACGAAAGACCGCGATAAGATTCGTTCAATGCTGGGTTATCTGCCCCAGGATTTTCGTTTTTTCTCGCACCTGAAAACATATGAATTTCTGGATTATGCCGCCCGGCTGTCCGGGATGAAAGATACTAAAATACGCCGGCTGGCTGTCGACAAAATGTTGGAAGAAGTGGGTTTGTTTGAAGCACGCGACCGCAAGGCAAACAATCTTTCAGGCGGGATGAAACGTCGCCTGGGAATAGCTCAGGCATTAATTAACGAACCCAGAATCATTATTGTTGATGAACCAACTACCGGGCTGGATCCTGAAGAACGTATTCGTTTCCGGAATTTGCTGTCAACAATTTCAACCCAGGATGTAATCATTATTCTTTCAACCCATATCGTGGGTGATATTTCGAGTTCGTGTACCAACATGGCCCTGTTGAACGAGGGAGGGATGGCCTTTTCCGGTTCGCCCGATGAACTGGTGACGCGTGCCGAAGGAAAGGTCTGGCAGATTCAGGCCACGGAAGCTGAGTACCTCGAAATCAATGAGAAATACCCTGTAATCTCAAATGTTCCGAATGCTGAAGGTTGGGAAATACAAGTAGTTGCCAATTCAATTAACGGATACAACGGTCAGAACATCGCCCCAAACCTCGAACATGCCTATGTGCATTTTATGGAAAGTAACCTTAACCAATGGACCGCCATCTAAACTTATATATATATGATTTCAGTTCATAATATTACATCGATCGCCAAATACGAAATTACCACGCTTCTCCGCAGTTGGTTCTTTCGCATATTTGCCATCCTGGCCATGATTTTCGTGTTTTTCTTTAATATGGGCATGTTGATTTTTGCCAACGGAGGAACAGGCAACTGGGCCATGAAAGCCATTCCATCTGTTATCCCTTACGTAAATCTTCTCCTTATTAATACCGTTCAGGCTATTATTGCCATTTTTCTGGCTTCCGATTTTCTGAAACGGGACAAAAAACTGGATACAACCGATGTAATTTATATACGTTCCATGTCGAATGGAGAATACGTAGCCGGAAAAACAATTGGGAATATCGTTGTCTTTATGATTCTCAATCTGTTGATCCTTACTGAGGCTTTGATTTTTAACATGATAAGCGAAGACGTCACAGTTGAATGGATGGCCTACCTATATTATTTTGTGATTATAAGTTTGCCTACGCTCGTTTTTATCATGGGACTTTCGTTTTTTGTTATGAGCGTTATTAAAAACCAGGCAATTACTTTTATTCTTTTACTGGGTTACGTTGCTGTTACCATATTTTATCTCAATACGAAGTTTTACTTCCTTTTTGATTACATGGCATACAGCATACCCTTGCTGAACTCCGATTTTATTGGCTTCGGAAACCTCACAACCATCTTGATTCACCGCGGAATGTATGCCTCTTTTGGCGTTGCATTTATTTTCCTCACTGTTTCACTTCTGAAACGATTGCCTCAATCTCCCTTCAGCAATAAAGTTACACTGATACCTGCATTGATATTTTTTGCAGCTGGCATTTGGCTGGGCTACAAGCATATTTCAACATTCACCAATAGTCAGGAATTAAGGTCTGAAATTCGTTTGGCAAACGATGCAAGTATGTCACTTCCGCGATTAAAAGTAGAAAGCTATCAAATTGCAATCAATCATTTAGGGAACAAGTTGGATGTTTCAGCCAAAGTTAAAGTTAGAAACACCCATGCTGAAACTGTTAAAGACTTTGTCTTCACGCTTAACCCTGGATTCAAACTCAATAAAGTAAGCTTTAATGGACAGGAAACTACAATTAAACGCAATCAGAATATTATAGAATTTAACGGGACAAATCTTGAACCGGATGAAACAGCCGAACTTGAGTTTAACTATGCAGGAAAACCAAATGAAGCTGCATGTTTTCTGGATATGGCGGACACCACATTGCAAAAAGCAAACAAATTTTTTATGTTCCAGATAGACAAACGCTATGCAATTGTTACACCTGAATCTGTTGTTCTTACACGCGAAAGTAACTGGTATCCGGTTTCCGGAACAGGCTTTGGAAATGAAAGTAAACAATGGATACAAAAGCAATTCAGTAGTTTTGATGTTTCTGTAAAAACAAAACCAGGACTCGTTGCCATTTCGCAAGGGAGGTCTGAGTTGAAAGACGGAACCTTTACCTTTACCAATAAACGCGATCTGTCACAGATTTCTCTCGTTATTGGCGACTATGCTGAAAAGACCGACACCATTGATGGCTTGGTATTCAGCTTCTATTACCAACCAACACACGACTATTTTTCGAAATTTCTGGAACCTATTAAAGATACAATCCCGGATTTGATTGCTGAAGCTTTAAAAGATTATGAACGAAAGCTCGATTTGTTTTATCCATTTGATAGATTTAATCTTGTAGAAGTACCGGCCCAATTTTATTCTTATCAACGAACACTGATCGGCACACGTGAGCAGGTACAACCTGAAACGATTTTTTTTCCTGAAAAGGGTCTCCAGATAAACGATGCTGATTTCAACGGACGCATCAAAATGATGGAAAAATTTGGCCATGGTGATGAAACCAATAGCACACCTGAGGAGAAAAAGATCATGGCTTTTAATAATTTCCTTTCTCTATTTACCCGTACCACCAGCTTTGAGTTTAATCGAAGCCCGGGAGGGGGAGGACAACCTCCAAAAATGAACGAGAATCCACTTTATGCTTTCCCTTTATTTTATAATTATGCCTACTATGTTGCATCAGATAAATGGCCGGTTACTGACCGTATTTTTGAATCATACCTGCAACAGTCAAGTAGTTCAGGTATGATGGGATTTATGAGTAGCATGCAGGGAATGTCTGAAAATGAGGAAGCTAACCTTGCACTTCAGGATAATTCGTTCGCCGAACTTTTGAATGATCCGGAAAAAATAAAAATCATTGATAATGTTATTCTGCAGAAGAGTCAGTCTCTTTTTTCGCTGATCAAACGGAAAACAGGTGATGATGCTTTTGATGATTTTATGTTTGAATTTCTGAAAAGCATGAAATTTAAAGGAACAACCATTGGAGATTTTAATACCCGAATTAAAACGCAATTTGATACTGACTTAATACCCTACATGGATACCTGGTTCAACAGCAAAAAACTACCAGGATATCTTTTTGGAAGTATTAGTGCCGTTAATGTTTTGGATGTTGACCAGTTGAAAACTATGGTCAAATTCAAAGTAACCAACACCGAACCAGTCGAAGGTATAATAATAGCTCAATTCAGAGTTGGCCGTGGCGGTGGCCCCGGACGCGGATCTTCCAGTGGAGAAACAATTGACAAGCTCATCTCGATCGACGGGAACCAAACCAAAGAGGTTAGTTTTTTACTTGAAGGTTCACCAAGGGGAGTATCTATTAATACCCTGACATCAAGAAATATTCCTTCTGTAATACGTATGTCGTTTGAAAATATTGAAGAAGATACCAAAGCGACTCCTTTTGAAGGCGAAAAGATTGTGGATGTTCCAGTTAAAATTGCAGAAGATAATGAGATTATCTGCGATGATGAAGATCCCGGTTTTTCAATTCCCAAAAGCAGTGATTCCAGTCCACTTCAGCGACTTTTACTTGGAGAAGAACAAACCAAACAAAAGTATATTGGATTTAGCACCAGGCACGCGCCCCGCACCTGGAGAGCTACAACAAACAGTAGTTTCTTCGGCAGATATGTCCGATCGGCACATTATACCCGAGGCGGTGACGGAAGTCAAAGGGCAACCTGGAAAATGGCTATTCCCGGACCTGGTTTTTATGAAGTTTATACTTACTACGCAAAAAGCAGGGATTACAGAGGGCGCGACAGCAAACCCGCCTCAGGTGATTACACCTACACCATTGAACAGTCGGGTGGTAGCGATGAGGTAGTTATGGATTTGAAAGACATGACAGCCGGATGGAATAGTCTTGGAACATTCAACTTATCAGGTGATACAATTAAGATCTCTCTAAGTAATAAATCAACTGCCGAAGTTGTTGTTGCCGATGCAATCAAACTGGTTTCTGATAAATATGACCGGCCAAAACCAAAACCAAAAATTAAAAAAGAAATAAAAGAAACGGATCCGGAAAAAGAACCGGAAAAAATTACTGAAAAACCAAAGAAAGCGAATAAGACCGAAAAGGTTGATACCAAAGAAAAGATAGTAAATAAAGAAAGAAAGAAAAATAAAATATAGATTAATCCTACATGAAAACCACTATGCTTTTAAAAAAACTTATCCAAAGAGGACTGCTGCTGTTCCTGTTTTTTCAGCTTTTGCTACCGGCAAATGCTCAGCAAATTCTCACACTCGAAAGTGCAATGGATATTGCACGAAACAACAGTCCCGACATTATTCGTTCGCTTTTAAACCTTGAACGGTCGCAGCAATCTCTCAAAGCACAAAATGCCGCGCTGAAGTCGAAGTTTACGCTCAATTTAACACCAATAAGTTATAGTAAAAGCCGAAATTTTGACGATCTCCAATCGATCTGGAACACGAATACAACCACCCAATCGTTTGGAACATTTACCGTGGCGCAACCAATTTTACCAACCGATGGAACCATCAGTTTAATAAACCGTTTTGGATGGCAAAAAAATATCAGTGAATTCCGGAACAATATGGAGTCTAAATCTTTCAGCAACAATCTATACCTCAGCATAAACCAGCCATTGTTTACCTATAACCGGACCAAGTTGAACCTGAAGCAACTAGAATTGGACCTGGAAAATGCAGAGCTGAGCTATGCCATGCAAAAACTCAACCTCGAAAAACAGGTGACCCAGCTTTTTTACAACGTTTATCTTGCACAGATGAGACTTAACGTTTCTCAGGATGAGTTTGCCAACACACAAAAAAGTTTTGAGATAACACAAAATAAGGTAACTGCAGGAATTGCAGCCAAGGAAGAACTTTATCAGGCCGAACTGAACTTTGCAACCTCCAAATCGGGGGTCGAAAATGCAAGGGTGACTCTTGAAGATACCAAAGACCAGTTTAAACAGTACATCGGAATGGATATCATGGAAGATATGACAGTGATGTCGGATGTAAACTTTAATCCGGTTGTGGTTGACGTAAATAAAGCCATTCAATCCGGGGAGAAATCAAGGATGGAAATTCGTCAACGCGAAATCAGTGTCGAAAACTCACAGTTCACTTTGATTCAAACAAAGTCTATGAACGAATTCAGGGGTGACGTGAGTTTTTCAATAGGAATTATTGGCGACAATGAAAAACTAAGGGATATATACGACACTCCGACCAACCAACCAAGGTTTTCAGTGGCTTTTAATGTTCCACTTTGGGACTGGGGCGAAAAGAAAGCAAGAATTAAAGCACAGGAGGCTGTCATAGAAACATCGAAACTGACGCTCGATCAGCAAAAAATACAAATAAAGGTTGATATCCGGAGTGTTTACCGCAGTTTACAAAACCTGGTCAATCAGATTGACATTGCCAGCCAGAACGAAAAGAATGCTCAGCTGACCTATGAAATTAACCTGGAACGTTATACCAATGGAGATTTGACGAGCATGGACCTGAACCTCTTTCAGAACCAACTTTCGAATAAAAAAATGTCCTATGCCCAATCGCTGATTGACTACAAAATCGAACTGCTGAACATGAAGATCCAGTCACTGTTTGATTTTGAAAAAAATGAAGCAGTTCTACCTGAAAATATAATTCAAAAGAAAAATTAAAACACACCATACCATGAAATCATTTCTCCATTTTATTGCCTTGATTGTCCTTATCGGGGCGTTCTCTGCCTGCCGTAATCCACAAACCAACGCCACGACCGAACTTGCAGTACCGGTTTCGGTTATCGATGTCAAACCCGGGTCGATTGAAAAAATTATCAATACTACCGGAACAATGAACGCCACCAAAACTACCGATGTTAAAACCGAGATGACTGGTGATTATAAACTTCTAAACAATCCGCGCACTGGTCGTCCATATGCTTTAGGTGATATCGTCAATGCCGGTCAGGTTATTATCCAGCTGGAAGATGCCGAATACGTGAATAACATTGGTATTGACAGTAAAAAGCTGAATCTGGAAATTTCGGAGCAAAACATGAAAAAGCAACAATCGCTATACGAAAAAGGAGGAGTTACACAACTCGATTACAGGCAGTCAGAAGTCAGTTACACCAATGCGAAATATGATTTCGAACGGGCAAACCTGCAATTAGCCAAAATGAAAGTAGTGACTCCTTTTAAAGGTGTAATTACTGATTTGCCAGCCATTACCAATGGAACTCAGCTTGCAACAGGCGCTGTGGTTTTTAGCTTAATGGATTACAGCTTCATGGTAACAGAAATAAATCTTCCTGAAAAATACATCAACGATGTCCAGGTCGGTCAGACGGTTCGCATCATGAATTACACACTTCCAAACGATACATTACAGGGCAAAATCAAGGAACTTTCACCAGCAATAAGCCCTGAAACCAGAACTTTCAAAGGTATCATTCAGGTTGACAATCCGAATTTAAAACTTCGTCCCGGAATGTTTGCCAAAGCCGACATCGTACTTGCACGGCGCGACAGCGTCATCGTTATTCCAAAAAATATTATTAATTCCGGACAGCGTGGAAAATCTGTTTTCGTGGTCGACAAAACAACTGCTGACGAAAGAAGAATTACCATTGGTTTCGAAACACAAACTGAAGTGGAAATAACTTCAGGGCTGAAACTAAACGACCGTCTGGTTATTAAAGGTTTTGAAACCTTAAAGGACCATAATAAAGTTAAAGTGGTGAAGTAAAAAACACCAAATAAATGCTGTTTTTCGCTGGTTTTTTGTAGCCGGCTGCCAGATACTTACTGGCTAATTTTGAAATTATGCACCTTTGAATAAATAGAAATAAACCGAATGAAGAAGTTAACACAATTTGCTGTCAACTATCCGGTCACCATTCTGATGATGGTACTTGCCGTTGTTCTGCTGGGATATATTTCCTTCGATAAGCTGGGCATCGACCTGTTTCCGGAGATAAACAATCCGCGATTATTTATCGAGATTAAATCGGGCGAACGTCCTCCGGAAGAAATGGAGAAACAATATGTTGAGAATCTGGAAGCATTAGCTATCCGGCAGTCAGATGTTGTTCAGGTTTCATCTATTTCGAAAGTTGGAACAGCCCAGATAACTGTTGAATATGCCTGGAACAAAGACATGGATGAAGCTTTCCTTGATTTACAGAAAGCCGCCAGTTCATTTGCTCAGAACCAGACAATCGATGAATTGAACATTACTCAGCACGACCCAAATACCACTCCGATAATGGTCGTTGGACTTTCGCATGAGAGCATTACGGACATGAACGAACTCAGGAAAGTTGCTGAAAACTATATCCGTAATGAGTTGGTAAGGCTCGAAGGAGTAGCCGAAGTGGAAGTATCCGGGGCTGAAGAAAATGAAGTGCTGATACAAACCGATCAATACATGCTCGATGCGTTTGGCTTGACATTGACCGAAGTCAACACACGAATTCAGAATTTTAACCAGAGTATTTCCGGTGGTTCAATAACCGAAATGGGTTTGAAATATGTCGTTAAAGGAGTCAGTCTGCTGACTGATATAAGCGATTTCGAAAATACGATTGTTGGATACAAATCAGTTGTTACCGGCAATCAGCAGGCGGAAAAAGCTCCGATTTATCTGCGTGAAGTTGCAAAGATTTCTTATGCCAATAAAGAACCGGTAAATATTGTCCGGATGAACGGAGTTCGTTGTCTGGGTCTTTCCATCTTCAAGGAAACCCGATTTAACACGGTTAAAGCAGTTGAAGACATTTCAAAAACACTGGTTGATATGGGGAAAGCCCTTCCCGGCTATAAACTTACTGTAGTTTCCAATCAGGGTACATTCATCAGCAATTCCATCAATGAAGTTGAAGATACTGCATTGCTTGGAATCGCTTTAGCAGTTCTTGTGCTTTTTGTATTCCTTCGTCGCATTGGAAGTACATTAATAGTAAGCATTGCCATGCCAATTTCGATCATTGCAACCTTCAATCTGATGTATTTCAACCACCTCAGTCTGAATATCATGACACTTGGCGGACTTGCTCTTGGTGCGGGGATGCTGGTCGATAGTGCCATTGTTGTAATGGAGAATATTTTTCGATTACGCGAGAGTGGAATGTCGGTAAAAGATGCCGCAATTGAGGGGACATCGCAAGTTAGTGGGGCAATTACATCATCTACTCTGACTACCATCGTGGTATTCCTTCCCATCGTTTACATCCACGGCGCTTCAGCGGAACTTTTCCGCGATCAGGCCTGGACCATAACATTTTCTTTACTTTCATCACTGGTGGTAGCTACCCTGCTTATCCCCATGATGTTCAATTTCTTTTATAAAAACAGTAAGAAAGTAAACGTCAAGAAATCAGTTCAGATTAAAGGTTATGGACGACTATTGGGCAGCGTAGTGAAATACAGATGGATGGTTATTCTGATTTCTGCAGTTTTACTTGGTTTGTCGGCGTTGCTGGTTCCTTATATGGGTACCGAATTTATGCCAAAAACTGAAAGCAAACAATTTACGCTGGAATTAAAAATGCCGGAAGGAACCCGCCTTGAACGAACAAATTCTGCAGTAGAAAATCTGGAAGGAAACATTAGAGATATACTTGGTGATAATCTGGAAACATTATACAGTCAGGTTGGTCCATCCACAGGTATGTTGAATACACAGGATGCACTTTTTCAGGGGGAAAATACAGCAAATATTAAAATCATTTTAAACCAAGAATCCAAACTAAGTTCAACTTTAGCTATTCAATCAATTTCGGCAGCTTTAGGTGCGATACCTGATATTGAAATGAAATTTGTTGAAGATCAAACCGCTCTTGGCGGAATGATGGGAACCGATGAAGCGCCTTTGGTTGTAGAAATTCAGGGTGAAGATCTTACTGTAATTGAAGACCTGTCGGACCAGGTAAAAGTTGCTGTACAGGGAATTCCGGAACTATATAATATTGAAGCAAGCATGGAAGGTGGTTCTCCTGAAGTTGAAATCATGGTAGACCGTTTACGTGCCGGAATTTTCAATTTAAGTGTTGCGAATATAGTCTCTCAGGTTCAGGAACAGTTAACCGGGAAAACTGCCGGAACTGTTGAGAAAGGCGGAGAAATGCAGGACATTACGCTTCGTTTGCCGGATAAAGGTCTGGCTGATATTTCGGACATGGTGATAAAAAACGGAACTCAGGTCGTTCGAATCAACGAAATTGCTGAAATTAAAGAAGGGTCTTCTCCAAAAGAAATTTACCGAAGAAACCAAACCCGAATTGGAAAAATTACCGGATATATGAATAAGGATATTGCTCTGGATAAAATGGTGACAAAAGTGAATCAGGCCATTGCCGGAATTGCTCTTCCAACCGACTATAAAATCAAAATCACCGGAGAAGAAGAAAAACGTCAGGAATCAATGAATGCGTTGAGCTTTGCCATGATTCTGTCAATCATTCTGGTGTTTATGGTTCTGGCTTCTCAATTCGAGTCGCTGTTGCATCCGTTTACCATTTTGCTTACCATTCCATTTGCTGTGGTGGGTTCCATTCTATTATTCTTTATCCTGAATCAAACCTTGAATATCATGGCGCTGATCGGAATAATCATGCTGGTTGGTATAGCGGTAAACAACTCGATTCTTCTGGTCGACCGTATTTTGAGCCTGAAGGAAGAGGGACTTTCAAGAATTGAAGCTATTAAACAAGCAGGTCAGCAACGAATCCGTCCAATTATGATGACAACTCTGACTACGATCCTGGCCTTACTCCCACTGACCTTTGGATTTGGCGAAAGTGCCTCATTAAGGGCTCCAATGGCATTGGCTGTAATTGGCGGACTTGTTACTTCAACAGCGATGTCTCTATTCGTAATCCCTTGTGTTTTTGATGTTTTGGACGGTTTAAAAGACCGGTTCAGGAGGAAAGAGGAAAGCCTCCCCTAAATCGCCTCCAAAAGAGGGGACTTAAAAAAGAAGCCCCACCCAAACCCTCCCCGAAAGGGAGGGCTTAAAAAGGTCTGACGTTTGAAAAGAAAATATTGCGAAACTATGCCGCTTTAAGTCTCCCCTTTAGGGAAAGCTTTGAATAGTGATTCACAATTTTTTTAATATCTGGATCAGCGGAAGTTTTCAGTTCATTAGATTAAGTAGAGTTAGACAATGATCAATAGGAGAAAGGCAAATGAAAAAGTGTTTGAATAAAATACATCGATATAAATATCGCAGAAATTCCATGAAAGGCAGTCTAAGGTTTTCCCCCTGCGGGGGAACGGAAAGGGGGCTATTATGAAATTCATCATACAACGTAAAGTAATGATCAGCATGTTGTTTTTAGGACTAACCGTTCTGGGTTATGTTTCCTATAAACAATTGCCGGTTGAGCTATTGCCAAACGTCGAACTTCCGTTCCTGTACGTTCAGGTCAATGCAACCACTGAAATGGCTCCGGAATATATGGAGAGCCAGGTTGTTATTCCAATTGAAGGAGCAGTCGGGACACTCGAAGGTATAGAGTCCATTGAGTCGAATGTTCAGGGACGACAGGCAACCGTAGTAGTTTATTACCAGAAAAATGTCAGTTTCAAATATGCCTACCTGAAACTTCAGGAAAAGATCAATGAAATTCAGTCGTCGATGCCTGAAAACATTCGGGTTAACGTGGCGAAAGTTGACCTGAAACAAATGAACACGCAGTTCATGGAACTTCAGGCTCGTGGAGAAGGTGGAATCGACCGCGTTCGTACAATCGTTGATCAGGATATTAAACCCGATCTGGAAAACATAGATGGAATTGCCGCAGTAAACGTGTATGGGGGAAAGCAAAAATCGATTGAAATTATTTTGGATACCAAAGCCTGTGAAGCATATAACATCACCGCTTCAAAAATACGTTCAGTCCTTTCGAATAACAATCGTTCACGTACTTATGTTGGAAACCTGAAAGAAAAAACCACCCAATACTTTGTGCATGTTACTGCGGAGTACACAAATGTTGAGGACATTGAAAATCTGGTGGTTGCTCCCGGACCAATTCTGCTAAAAGATTTGGCTGAAGTCAGGTTTGGGGTAAAAGAACAAACTTCTTACAGCCGGGTTAACGGAAAAGATGCTGTTACCATCATGTTGGTAAACGACTCGCAGGCCAATTTAATTGAGTTGTCAAAATCGACCCGCAAAATTGTTGAGGCGATCAACGAAAAAATGGCCTCCAAAGAAATCGAGACGGTAGAAATGAGCAATTCGGCTGATCAGATGGAACAAAACATTGATCAGATCATGCAGTTGGCGCTCATTGGCGCTATTATGGCCATATTCGTGTTATGGATATTCCTGAAGAACATCCGCATTGTATCGTTTATTGCATTAGCTGTTCCAATTTCTATCTTAACTTCATTTAATTTCTTTTACGCATTTGGAATAACACTAAATAGCCTGACTCTTGTGGGAATGGCTTTAGCCATAGGCATGTTGCTTGATAACAGTGTTGTGGTTCTCGAAAATATTTACCGGCTGGCGGGTCAGGGACATTCACCATTAAAGGCAGTAACTCAGGGGACGACCGAAGTCTGGCGATCAATTGTGGCGTCAACCTTAACGACCATTGTGGTATTTCTGCCTTTTGTTTTTTCTACAAACTTTTATGTAGAAATGCTTGGGTTTAATGTCGGCGTCTCTATTATTTCGACCCTTGTAGTTTCGTTGGCCGTTGCCCTTTTGCTGGTCCCAATGGCATCTTATGCCTTACTGAAGCGTCAGGTTGCTAAAAATATTTTCTACGAAAAAGTTACCACCAATCTCCGGATGGTGCAGATTTATCTCGTATTCCTGAAATCAAGTCTGCGTTTTCCGGCCAGAACAATCATTGGAGGTGTTACAGTTTTCTTCCTTGTGGTTTTTGTTAGTCTGGCAGTAAGTGTAAGCTCACTGAAAGAAGTTGAAAATAAGGAAATCCGCCTGTATGTAACCATGCCTTCAGGTTCATCGCTTGAAACAACCGATGCCACTGTTGCTGACGTTGAAAAGAAGCTTGAGGATTTGGCTGAAAAACAGGATGTAGTCAGCAAAATTCAGGAAGAAGAAGCTGTTGTAACAATTAAGCTCAAGGATGATTATGAAAAAATAGCTGACCGTAATTTTGCAGCCATCAAAAGCGACATCCTCACCCGGGTAAAGGAGAACAAAGCATCATCAATTTCCGACACTCAAACACAGGGAACCCGCAGCTTCCAGGGTGGAAGCCGCAACAATATGGGTAGTTTTCAGAAGATGATGGGAATTGGAACCGACGAGGAAAAAATTGTACTGAAAGGTCAGGACTTCAAACAACTTCAAACAGTAGCCGAAGACTTGAAATATTTTTTGGGTCTGATGGAATCGATTCGGTCAGTAAACCTGAATATTTCCGATAACCGACCAGAAGTACATCTCTATTTTAAACCTTTACTGATGACCGAGTATAACATTACATTGAATAATGTATTGTCGGAAGTAAATTCTTTTTCAAAGGAAATTGCCACTAACATTCAGTTTAAACAGGGAATTGACGAATACGAAATTATTATTACACAAAAAGATACAAGCTTAACCGCAAAAGCACAAAATGACCGGACTATGGAAGAACTTAGGCACCTTGTCGTAACCGATCCTCAAGGTGGGCCTCATGATCTTCAGGATTTCACAAGAATTGTTTATGCCCGCGGACTTTCCGGTATAAATCGTGTAAATCAGGAAAAGCTTGTTGAAGTGAATTACAGATTTGTAAATGAAGCTGCCGATTCGAAAGATTTATTGGCAGCCTACCGCGACGAAATCGACCAACTCGTTGCCAACTACAATCTGCCCTCCGGAGTTGCTGCTGAAGTAGTTCATGAAGAAACAGATTTCTCGGAATTCTACTTCTTAATTGGTGCAGCTATTATTCTGATATTTATGATTTTGGCATCGGTATTCGAATCACTTGTCACACCTTTTGTTTTGCTATTTTCAATTCCTTTGGCTGCTATTGGTTCTTTGATCGCACTCATTATAACCAATAACAGCCTGCTTAATTCAAATACATTAATCGGATTTTTGATCCTGCTCGGGGTGGTAGTCAATAATGGTATTATACTGATTGATTATACCAACATATTGCGCAAACGAGGATTCCGCCGTCAACGTGCTCTAATGACTGCCGGGCTTTCAAGGGTTCGTCCTATCCTGATCACAACCATTACGACGGTTGTTGGGATGTTTCCTTTGGCTATGGGAGATGCTGAATACGTTAGTGCAATCGGCGCTCCTTTTGCCATTGTGGTTATTGGTGGTTTGCTTTTAAGTACCATGCTTACCCTGGTTTTCATACCGACTTTCTATTTCGGCCTTGAGAATGCAATTGAATGGTACAAATCACAAAGGTTATCGATCAAAATTACCCAGATCATACTGATGGCAGCAGGGTTCCTTCTGATTTATCTCGAAGTAGATTCAGGATTGTGGCAAATGCTTGATTTTGTGCTGGTCATTATTATCGTGCCTGGTTCAACCTGGTTTGTACTCAACAGCCTCAAAAAAGCACAAACCGAATTGATTAAAGAAGATGATAAAATTCACATCAAAATACAAAATCTGGTTAAGATATACGACCGTGAAGGCCAGTTTAGCCGTGAATGGGAATCGGGAAAGAAAATCCGCCGCAGAGCAGGACTTGAGAAAGAGTACCTGACTCTCCGCGAATTCGATTACCTGATCTGGCAATTACCAGTAATCATCTTTATGGGTTACTTCACTTTTATTTATCTTGACAATGCTGTCTGGTCGCTCATTCTATCGCTTGGAATTGCATCGTTAGCCCAATCAATGTGGAAACCATTCGGATTTTATCTGAAATCAATAGCAGAAAAAACGGGAAAAGTCTTTCCTATTCAAATCTTTAATGCCGTTAGGATATTCCTTTTCTGGATTTTACCTGCAATCGAAGTTTTACTGGTTTGGCATAAAACCGAAGTTGTTGGATTAACCGCTGCATTTGTTTTGTTGTGGTATCTTGGCCTGATCATTTCAGTTACATCGAAAAAACTGTATCAGGAAAAAGTAAATATCGACCGGATTACAGGACGGTTTGGGACTTTACGTCGTGGAACCCTTCGTTTGGTTAAACAGATACCGGTTATCGGCAAACAGCATCAACCTTTCAAAGCCCTCAACGGTGTTTCGCTTGAGATCGGTACAGGGATGTTCGGATTACTGGGTCCAAATGGCGCCGGGAAATCTACCATGATGCGTATCATCTGCGGAATTCTGGAACAGAGTTATGGAAAGATCTGGATAAACGGAATCGATACCCAGGAAAAACGCGAAGAATTACAAGGTTTGATTGGATATCTTCCTCAGGAATTTGGAACCTATGAGAACATGCCTGCGGAGGATTTTCTCGATTATCAGGCAATTCTGAAAGGGTTGACAGACAAGGAAGAACGTAGGGTCCGAATTGAATACGTACTGAAAGCGGTGCACATGTGGGAAAAACGTGCTGACAAAATCGGATCTTATTCCGGTGGTATGAAACAGCGTATCGGTATTGCCCAAATTCTGCTGCACCTTCCAAAAATATTGGTTGTTGATGAGCCAACTGCCGGACTTGATCCACGCGAACGAATCCGCTTCCGCAACCTATTGGTTGAGTTGAGCCGTGAACGTATCGTGATTTTCTCAACCCATATTATCGAAGACATTTCGAGTTCGTGCAACCAGGTGGTTGTAATCAATCGCGGACAGGTAAAATACAACGGGAATCCGATTAGCATGGTACATCTGGCCAAAGATATGGTCTGGCAATTTGATGTCCCTGTGGCAGACTTCGATAAAATGGAAAACAAATCTCTGGTGACTCACCATATGAGGCAGGGTGACATGATCAGGGTTCGTTTCCTTTCACGAAAAAAACCTGCGGAAGATGCCATTCCGGTCAATCCGATTTTGGAAGATGCCTATTTATGCCTGATAAAAGATTTGAAATAAAAAAAATACTTAAACTATGCAATCCATTTCAGCAAAAGATCTGAACAATTTCACGACAATTTTCTTCAGGATGGTGAAATACAACATGAAAGTCATTTTCGGAAACCGGTTTATCTGGTTCGTTCTTGCTGCAATTGCCTTTTACTTTTTTATTGCCGTAACCAATATATACCAAGGTCACCAAATGGACGAAGGTTTTATATATAGATTACAAATAATGCCGGGAATTCTGCTCATTTTTTATCCAATGACTTTTGGAATACAGAATGATCTGGACGCCGGAATTCTGGAAATATTGTTTGGCATACCCGACTATCGTTACAAGGTATGGCTGGTGAGGCTTATTTTGGTCTTTGCACTGGTTTTCCTGATGATGATTGGGTTAACTTTGATGAGCAACTACCTTCTTGTTCCAATAAATGTTTTTGAGTTGAGCCTTCAGGTTATGTTTCCCATTTATTTTCTGGGCACCATGGCCTTTCTGTTTTCAACCATCATAAAAAACGGAAACGGAACTGCGGTGGTCATGGTAATTATTGGAGTTTTGCTTCTTATTCTATCTGGAATGTTAGGTCGCACTATGTGGAATATATTTCTAAATCCATTTGATATTCCATATCGCCTCAACGAAATGATTTGGCAGGAAACTACCATGAAAAACCGCATCTTCCTTGGAGTTGGTTCACTGTTATTTGTCCTTTATGGTTTGTTTAATTTGCAAAAAAGAGAGAAATTTATTTAGTAAAAGAAGAAGGGAATCCGAAGTCACAGGGATTTTCTGCATGACAGGAACATGTAAATGGTATATATAAAATAACCCAAAGCGGTTGAAGCAAGGCCTAAAAATCTTTGTTCAACCGCTTTTGATTTGATTGATCCAAATTTCAACCTAACTTTGGGAAAACGCTGAAACGTTATGATTAAGCATTTTATGTGTATCGCATGTTTCTTCATTTTCGGGCTAAATGCCACCGGGCAGGCATTAACTTTAAATGATTACAACCTGTCCAGGTCAGGCGTTTTCAGACCTGCTGAAAAAAACTCAGTTGCACTGGATACTTTATTCCGGAATAAAACCCGGCTAATAACGGTCATATCAAGCATCTCCGCTGTTTACCTGGGATCGATGGCCTATCTGCAGTATGTCTGGTATAAAGATCACGAACGGGTTCCATTTCATTTTTACAACGATCTGGCCGGGTACAATCAAATCGACAAATTCGGGCATATCTATGGTGCCTATATGCAAAGTTATATAGGCTTCCATTCCTTGCTTTGGGCAGGTGTACCCCGAAAAAAGGCAGTGCTGTATGGCGGGAGTCTGGGCTTTTTCATGCAATTACCCATTGAACTGTTCGATGGAATCTATGAAGGATGGGGATTTTCGTGGAGCGATGTCGGGGCCAATGCACTGGGTTCTGCACTGGTCATTGGGCAGGAACTTGCCTTTCAGGAACAAATCGTGAAGTACAAATTTACGTATAGCCCCTCACCTTATGCCGACCAGGCCAATGGTTTTTTAGGTTATGGTTTTAACCAGATCATTTACGACTACAACGGACATACCTATTGGCTCAGTGCCGGTATAAACCGCCTGATTCCGGTGAAGAAAATACCTGACTGGCTTAATTTGGCCATAGGGTACAGCGCCGGGGGAATGTTTGGAGAGTTTGAAAACCTTCGCTGGTACCGGAATGTCCGGATTCCGGAAACGGAACGCTACCGGAAATTTTTAGTTTCTCTTGATATCGACTTCAGTAAAATTCCTGTCCGGAATAAGATGCTAAAATCAATATTTCGCGGTATGTTTATGATCAAAGTTCCATTCCCTGCAATTGAACTCAACCCCAAAGGCCAGTTCAGATTTCATCCCCTATACTACTGATTCCTTCAAAATCAGCTGTGCATACGACCGATCCGGTGGTTTTCGGTCAAATGCCCGATAATCCCGTTCGTTTCGTTGATAAACGATCCATCTTCCATGACCAAAACAGGGCAACCCTGGTTGGCTTCACCAAGCAAATCAATCAATTCGATGCGGGGACGGGCAAAATCCATGTAATGAACCTCCAGTTCGTTCCGAAGCCGGGGATAATAGGACAACAATCCTTCAATCGTTGCACAATCCGGGCAGAAATAGCTTTTCCCGTCACCGGAACTGGCATCCTTAAAATCAGCTTTTAATAAAAATAATTTCTTCATGCTGTAAACTTATAGAATTGGATTTAATTTTTCGTTGATGCATTGAAAAATTGCCTGCGAATTCGATATCCCCGTTCGGCAGTTATTCCGGCTACTCCACTCTGCGGATGGAATGAATCACAACCGGTTGAATCAGGTACTGATCCTTTTCCTTTTGAGCCTGAATTTTGCGGATCACTTTCATAACTTTGAGCATCCACGTATTTCAGGAAATTGGCTACGGTTTGAGGCGCTTTGCCGGGGTATAATTCAATCCGGATATCACCGAACGAAGTTTGGATTAAACAGGATGTTGTATTTTGTGCCAATGAACTCAGGAATAGCAGGCTCAGGAAAATGAACAGGAAAGTTTTGGGCATAAGGAGTTTTT
Source organism: Bacteroidales bacterium (assembly GCA_038251165.1). Lineage (GTDB taxonomy): Bacteria > Bacteroidota > Bacteroidia > Bacteroidales > Prolixibacteraceae > Aquipluma. Next base: position 21,228 of record JBBSBP010000047.1, read on the forward strand.
TAAAGATTTGATTGTTTCCCGGGAATTGCGTTTTACTTTTTCTTTTTCGACGATTTGGCATATTGGTTATACGCGACAGCCAATCCGATCCAATAATTGTAGTCACTCATATGTTTTAATCCTTCGTCCTCAATCATCACCCAGCCTTTCATGGGTTTCCCGGTAAAGACCATCTCGTGGCAACCCGGCTTTTCAAGTGCTTCTTCATAAAAAGCTGGATCGATACGGCACATCATTTCATCCCTGATGACACCAACACACATTTTATCGTTGAGCATAAAACTCAATCCACCCATCATTTCCTTTTCCTGAATGCCTTCCAGATCCTGAAGCTGTTCCCTGATCCTGTTAGCCAGGATTTGATTGTAAGCCATATATTAAAATTTTGTTTGTTTCTACGGTTTGGCTATGAGGAGTGCGGGTTTTTACCCAATAAACTTCCTGCGAAAAGTTGCTTTTTTCCCGATCCATAGGGATCTTGTAAACGCATCGGAAACCCCCGACTTGACGGGTATTTTGCTGTTGTAGCACGTTGATTTTTAATTCAATCAAGCTAATAAAATCTCTGCTGGTATTTTTAATCCTTTGTAAAGTGATTTGATCATGCTTAATGTCAGCTTTCTTTTTTTGTTAAGAATCTCACTCACTCTACTTTGGCTCCCCAAATATTGAACCATATCCGAATTGGTCATTCCCATTTGCTCCATGCGAAATTTAATCGCATCAATCGGGTCTGGAGGTGCAATAGGGTAATATTTAATCTCATATGCTTCAACTAAGGTTACCAACAAGTCTAATTCATCGCCTTCTGGAGTATCTTTTTTTGCCCCCCATAATTCCTCAATTCTGCTTACGGCAGTATTGTAATCTTGCTCTGTTTTAATTGGTCGAATATCCATAATCAAATCGTTTTAGCATCAATTTTATCATATTGTTTATGAGTTCCGATAAATCTTATGAAAATCACTTGAAATTCATAATCAATCGCAACAACTAATCTGTAATCATTGCCTTTAATGTTGAAAACCACTCTTCCATCTCCGACAATGCTTGCATTTTTATATTGCTTTTTCAGCTCATTTGAATTTTTCCACTCGGCTGTTTTAGCATCGTGATACCAAGCACTCAATGAAACTTCGGAATCTGAATACTCGGTTTTTTCAAAAAACTCTCTTAGAGTTCTAAATGCAATAATTCTCATATTGCAAATCTAAAAAAACTTATCCGTATTTCCCATTTTGGGATATTATTTTTTTATCACAATGTTAAAGGGAAATGCTCCAATGTGCTACATCGTTCTGCAGCTACTCGCAGGGCGGTAGTTTCACGATGAACTTCCTAAGATGAGTTGCACTTCATCCGTCAGCCGACGGATCCTATCAACGAAGCAGAATACCCGGCTTACCGTGTAGATGCTATTAGCAACATGTGTTCGGTATCCTATTTATTATCTTTTGTTTAGCAATATTCCCTTGTCGTTTGTTTCACCCCGTGTGATAGCTTTAGTGCAATTGGTGCAATTATGGTGCAATTCATAACTCATAAAAAGAACCTGCTCCTTTTGATTCCGAAGATTTTAGCAAGCCTTTTTCTACTAACTCAGTTAAATCTCTGGTCGCTGTATTTCCTGCCACATTATAATTAATTAATGAATTTCAATATCGTAAGGCATACGGGCCATAACACCCTTTTGCAAAATCAGTCCGCGTAACTGCTCATAGTATTTATAGTTTTCGCCCAGTTCATCTTTCATAAAACCAGCCTTTGCTGATCCTGAAAACTCTTTCAGGAGTTCTTCAAACGGATCTTTCAGCTTCGGCAGATTAACAATCCGGTAGTTATCCAGCTTAGCCATTTTTTTTGCCAGCTCAACCGCGTCAGTCAAACCACCGTAAACATCAATCAGTTTAATTTCTTTGGCATTTGTTGCAGCCCATACCCTGCCCTGCCCGATTTCGTCCACGGCTGTTTTTTCCATCTTACGGCCATCGGCTACACGGGTAATAAAGGTATCGTAACCATCTTCAATGGTTTGTTGCATCAAATCGCGTTCAAAAGCCGACATGGGCCGGGTAATCGAAATCATGTCCGAATGTTCGTTGGTTGTAACCACATCCTGAGTAATACCGAGTTTTTCGTTCAGCAGTTTCTGTGCATTGGGAATCATGCCGAAAATACCGATCGATCCGGTAATCGTGGTACGGTCGGCCATAATGGTATCAGCAGCGCATGCAATGTAATAACCACCCGAAGCAGCCACATCACCCATCGAAGCAATCACCGGTTTGGTTTCGGCAGCCAGCTGAACCTCGCGCCAGATCACTTCAGAACCGTAAGCACTTCCGCCGGGGGAGTTGATGCGCAACACGATGGCCTTGATTGAAGAATCACGGCGCGCTTCACGAATGGTTCTCGAAAGATCTTCCGATTTGATGTCATCGTCAGATACACTGGCATCAATACCTCCGGAGGCATAGATTATAGCAATTTTATTGCGGGCCAGCCCTTTTTGTTCGCGTGTTTCAGGCACCTTGATGTATTTGTAAATGTCAACAGCCTTTACATCGTCTTTTGAGCTGGTGCCGGTCAGAATTTTCAGATCGTCGATGACCTGATCCTTATATTTCAGGCGGTCGACAAGATTTTTTTCTTTGGCAAAACCAGCTTTGCGGAAGGTTGCCACCATATCAGCAATGTCGTTCAGTTCGTCCATACCGATTTTTCGTGAAGCTGAAATATCAGTCAGCATTTCATTCCACAAACTTTTCAGGTAAGTTTCGGTCTGAAGCCGGTTTTCATCACTCATTTTTTCAAGCAGGAAAGGCTCAACGGCCGATTTGAATTTACCATGACGAACAATCTGCACTTCAACACCCAGTTTTTCGAGCGCTTTTTTGTAGAAGGTCCGTTCACCGCCCAAACCTCTGAAATCAACCGATCCCTGCGGATTCAAAACCAGCGTATCGGCTATGGTTACCAGGTAATAAGCCTTCTGAGATAAAAAATCGCCATAGGCATAAATAAACTTTCCTGAAGTTTTGAAATCCTTCAATGCCAGCCGGATTTCTTCCACCGTGGCCATACCCGCCTGAATATCCATCGGGTTCAGATAAATTCCTTTGATGTTGTTATCGGTTTTGGCTTTCCGTATGCAGTCGAGAATATCGTTCAATCCAACGGTTTTATTCCCCTGGAACATACCAAAATCCAGTCCCTCCAGCGGATTTTTCCTGGCACGGTCAACAATCTGGTGATCAAACTTCAGGATCAGCAAGCTGTTGGTTGAAATCTGAGCCGGTTCGTCGGAGACCGAAACCATGGCAGTAATAATGCCAATCGTTATAAAAAGAAGCAGTAAGCCTGCAATCATCACTCCGAGGATGGAGGCCAGTGTAAATTTGAAAAAATCCTTCATGGTATTTTAGTTGAATTTGTTTGTTTCGATTAAATTGTACAATAGATTTGTACGAAATTAGCATTTTTGTTACACCCATAAGCCAATTGGTTGAATTACGGGGAAGAGGAATTGAAAAAATAATTAAATAAAGTTATACCTGAGACATGATAAAACTATATGTCCTGCTGGGCGGAAACCTGGGCAACAAGAAAAAAGTGTTTTCCGAGGCCAGAAAAAAACTCAGCGAACTGCTGGGAAAAATCATCACCCAATCGTTGGTGTATGAAACCGAATCCTGGGGATTTCAATCGGATGATATGTTCTGGAACCAGGTCATTGAAATCGACACTGATCTATCACCCGAAGAAGTTCTTCACCTGACTCAACAAACCGAAATTGAATTGGGACGGGTGAGAAAAGCAACTCAATATGATTCCCGGATTATTGATATCGACATTCTGTTTTACGGTGATCAGATTATCAATCGGGAAAAGCTGATCATTCCGCATCCCCGCATTCAGGACCGCAAATTTACGCTCGTGCCGCTTCATGAAATCGCACCTGAACTCAACCATCCTGTGTTTCAGAAAAGCATGAGGCAGATGCTGGCTGAATGTACAGATCCGTTGAAGGTTAGTCCCATTCCCAATCCTTCATTAAAATAGGCAGGGAAGTTGAGTTGCAAAGATTCTGTATATTTGAAGCCTGATGAAAATAAAATGAAAGCTGATTTTAAAAAATATACGCTCAGGTTCAGGCAAGCCTCCGGAACTTCACGGGGTGTTTATACCACACGCGATATCTGGTTCATTTTTTTAACCGACGGAATCAATATAGGGATTGGGGAATGTGCACCCCTGCCCGATCTTAGTCTTGAAAGTCCGAACAGAATGAGTGCCAAATTGCTGCAGGTTTGCGAAGAATTGGCCTATTTCGTTCAATTTCCTGAAGAATTGCGGGAGTGGCCATCCATCCGGTTTGGGATCGAGACAGCTTTACTCGATCTAAAAAACCGGGGAAAACAAATCCTTTTCCCGTCAGCATTCACCCTTGGTCAGAAAGGAATACCGATCAACGGATTGATCTGGATGGGGACACCCGATTTTATGAAGCAACAGATCCGGACTAAACTGGATACAGGATTTCGGTGCCTGAAAATGAAAATCGGCGCTTTGGATTTTGATACCGAATTTGAACTCCTGAAAGCCATTCGCCGTGAATTTTCGCCGGAAGAGATTACACTCCGGGTGGATGCCAACGGTGCATGGTCATTGGAAAAGGCCCTCGAAAACCTGAAGCGATTATCCGAATTAAAGCTTCATTCCATCGAACAACCCATCGAAGCAGGAAGCTGGGACGAAATGGCTGAATTATGCAGCAAATCGCCGGTACCGGTTGGACTCGACGAAGAACTGATTGGCATATCCAGCCGGGTTGAAATGCGGAAAATGATGGAAACTATCCGGCCGGCCTATCTGATTCTAAAACCCAGTCTGCATGGTGGTTTTGCCGGTTGCGAAAAATGGATTAAAGAGGCCGGGCAGGTTGGGTCCGGCTGGTGGATTACATCGGCACTGGAATCGAACATCGGTCTGAACGCCATAGCTCAGTGGACTTTTCAACAGAATGCCAAAGGAGAACAGGGATTGGGAACCGGACAACTGTATACGAATAATCCGGATTCCCCATTGGAAATCGAAGGCGAACAGTTGTGGTATCGTCCGGAGAAAAAATGGGATTTGAGAAACTTTAGTGAAAACGAAGAGAGCGGTGATATTTTATAGTACAAAAATCAACATGACAAAAGCTGCACAAATTATTCTGAATAACCGGCAGATTTCCGCTGCAAAAATTCCACAACTAACTGCTGAAAAGTTGGTCAATCCTGCCGTTCCGGAATGGGAAAAAGAGTTGTTTCTGTTCCTGGACGAGTGGTTTTCTGACTCTGATTTTATACTTGCCCAAACGTCAGGAAGCACAGGGGAGCCAAAACAAATAGAGCTACCTAAAGAAGTTTTGCGGAAAAGCGCTGAACGGACCATCGGATATTTTGGATTGAAGATAAACGACCGGCTTTTACTGAGTTTGTCGTGCCGGTATATTGCCGGGAAAATGATGGTGGTTCGTGCCATTGCCGGCCAGATGAATTTGATTGCGGTTGATCCGGGCAGTGATTTTGACTTTTTGCAGCATGAAACATTCGACTTTGGAGCCATGGTTCCGAATCAGGTATTCAAGCTGCTCGGGCAAGCTTCAGGAAAAGAAAAACTGCAAAACATCCGGAATCTGCTAGTTGGTGGCTCAGCCATTTCAGGCACCCTGGAAAAACAAATCATTCCGCTTTCCAGCCGGGCGGTTTCAACCTACGGAATGACCGAAACCGCTTCGCACATTGCCATAAGGGAACTTTCAGGGAATCGTATATCAGCGTTCTATCACTGCCTGCCAGGCATTTCAGTCAGCCTGAATGAAAGCGGTTGTCTGCAGATTCATCTTCCTGATTTTCAGGAAGCGCTGCAAACCAATGATTTGGCGGAACTGGAATCTGATCGTTCGTTCCGGATTACTGGCAGGGCCGATTCGGTGATCAATTCAGGCGGAGTTAAGTATTCGCCTGAAGTTCTTGAAAAGAAACTGGAATCCTTCATTCAACGGCGATTCGTGATTTCCTCCCTTCCTGACGAAAAACTCGGGGAAAAAATCCTGTTGGTCATTGAAGGAAAATCCTTTGACACCCAAATTCTCGAACAAAAACTCATCGGATTGTTAAGCACGTGGGAACGCCCGAAAACCATCTGCTTCATCGATTATTTTCCACAAACAAGCTCCGGCAAGGTACTCAGGCACGAGCTGAAGGACTTGATATAAAGAAGTAAAAATGGAACTAAAAACGCTGGCCAATTTTAAAAAATACCTTCCTGACGGTTTTATATTTGGTATAATCCTGATGATTGCATTGGCATGGCTGTTGCCCGGAATTGGCGGGGAAAACAGTTTCTTTCACCTGAAAGACCTGATCAGGTATGGCATTGCGTTGCTTTTCTTTTTCTATGGGTTGAGGCTGAGTCCGGAGAAACTAAAAAACGACCTGAAGAACTGGCGTTTGCACCTGCTTATCCAATCGGTTACATTTATTGTTTTCCCGTTTTTAGTGCTGCTGTTCAGACCATTTCTGAAGGGTACTGAAAACGAAATGCTGTGGCTGGCGGTTTTTTTCCTCGCGGCTTTGCCTTCAACGGTTTCCTCCTCGGTCGTCATGGTATCAATTGCTGAAGGAAACATTCCCAGCGCCATATTCAATGCCAGTATTTCCGGTGTGATTGGCATATTGATCACGCCACTCTGGATGGGAATTTTTCTGGAAAAACAAGACGAAACCTTCGCGTTTGGTCCGGTGCTGGCCGATCTGGTCATTCATATCCTCATCCCTGTGCTGGTGGGTTTGCTGTTGCACCGATTTTGGGGCAATTGGGCAACCCGCAACAAAAGATACCTGAGCCTGTTCGATAAGACGGTCATCCTGACCATTGTATACCGCAGTTTCAGCGATTCGTTCCTGAACGGCATTTTCAGCAGCATAAGCTGGACCGAACTGATAGTGCTCTCCGGGACTGTGATCGCGCTGTTTTTTGTAGTTTTTAACCTGACCAAACTGATAAGCCGGCTGATGAAATTTAACCGGGAAGACAGCATTACCGTGGTTTTTTGTGCTTCAAAGAAATCGCTTGTACACGGTTCGGTGATGGCCAGTGTCATATTTGCCGGAAGCAGTGCAGGAAGCATTTTCCTGGTCCCGGTGATGATTTATCATGCGTTCCAGCTTTTCTACATCAGTATGGTTGCACGACGGTTAAGCAAAAATAAGCGCCTGTAATCCCGGAACCCACTATTCCGGAAAACAATCGCACTGTTATCCGCCGGGCAATGGGATTTCCGGATGCTGGTCCTGAAAACCACTTTTACTTCCCGTTCCGGTTTTCAAACTCCCTTCTGCGCAGTCCGACTATCATATGTACTATTCATTTTTGGCATCCTGCTGGTTCTCTTTCTACCGGTTATTCTGATAATAATCGGTACAATTATACTGACAAAATTATTCTGATGCCTCAAATAATCAGGATTAACCGGCAAGAACAGTGAGTTTACCGATCTGAGGTCAATTCAGAACTTATAGTAATTACATTTGTAATAAAGTAAAAAAAGCACAACATGGAACGTAGAGGTAGCGAAAAGCGGTTATACTTTGGAATTATCCTGATTGCTTTGGGGGTAATTCTTATTTTGGAAAGATTGAACCTGATTCCTGAATCGCTGGCAGATTTGCTCATTTCGTGGCAAATGCTCCTGGTAGGAATCGGTATTCTGTCGCTGATTGGAGGCAACAGGACTGCAGGAACCATTCTGATCGTAATCGGCGGATTCTTTATGATCCCCGAACTGATTACTGTGCCGCATGAACTGAGAAGAATTTACTGGCCATTGATACTGGTTGCCATAGGAGTTGCCATATTACTGCGTCAACGCGATCATCATAAATTACCCACAGGAGCTGATCCGCTGTTGCATAGCCCAAATAACAATAACTTCAATACGTTTGATGATTTTGTCATCTTTGGCGGCCGCGAAATATTCGTTAATTCGCAGGCTTTGGCCGGAGGAAAAGCAACCTCGATTTTCGGCGGAATTGAATTTGACCTGCGCAAAGCCAACCTGCAACCAGGTGGCGCTGTAATTGACTGTGTCAGTATTTTTGGTGGTTGCGGATTTAAAATTCCGATGGATTGGAACGTGCGCAACGAAGTAACTACACTTTTTGGTGCATTCACGGATAAACGGGGTGATACCTACAACGACAAATACTACGATCCTTCCAAAACCCTGGTAATTAAAGGAGTTTCCGTGTTTGGAGGCATTGAAGTAAAACATTTTTAGGATCATGGTAAAACACCCTTTAACCAATAACTACCAGCTACTTCTTTTTTATGCCTTGTTCTGGGCAGTCATTGGGTTTACCAACCTTATCTTACTGGTTATCTGGTATAATGTTCCGCTCACCTATTCGATACTCGATACCGGCACCACCTACCTGTTGTATCCCTTACTGGGTTCGAGTATCTGGTACAGCATCCGCTACAACAGCCTGGAGGAAGTTTCCATCGGCCGGTTGATCTTATTTCATTTCATAGCAGCATCGATCCTTTGCGGAATCTGGTTTTCGATCAGTTATGCCATCTTCAGACCTTTTATTGGTGAAAGCAACAACTACCTGACCAACTCACTTCCTTCCAAAATTTTTGCAGGCTACGTGATGTACGCCGTTTTCCTGATATTTTTTTATGCCGTCAATTATTATCAAAGCCTGAAAGAAAAAATCAAAAAAGAAAGTGAGTACAAGGCATTGATCCGTGAAGCTGAATTACAGGCATTAAAGTCACAAATCAATCCGCATTTTTTATTCAACAGTCTGAATTCCATCTCGGCACTCACAGTAAGCAATCCGGTAAAAGCTCAGGAAATGGTCATCAACCTGTCGGCTTTTATGCGTTATTCACTGATACACAACGAAAAAGAGTTGGTTCCATTTTCAAGAGAACTGGAAAACATCAAACTTTACCTGAGTATAGAGAAAGTTCGTTTTGGGATAAAGCTAAACGCCGAATTTGAAATCAGCGCGAATTGCCTGGATGCCGAAATACCCAATATGATCATGCAGCCGCTGTTCGAAAATGCGATCAAATACGGGGTTTATGAAACAATCGAACAGGTAACCATCAAAACTACCTGTGAATGTGATGGTAACGTTCTTAAAATTATTATCGTAAACGATTACGATTACAGCACCCTAAAACGGAAAGGTGAAGGAATAGGTTTGAGAAATATCCGGAAACGGTTGGAAATTCTATACAATCAGCCCGATTTGATGAAAATAACCGATCACAAAACAAGCTTTGAAATTCAATTAATCATACCTCAAAAACTAGCATTGTCATGAGTGAAAAATTACAAACCCTTATTATCGAAGACGAAGAACTGGCCCGTAACCTATTACGCTCCTACCTGAAAGACCAGGCTGACATTGAAATCATTGGTGAATGTGAAAACGGATTCGACGGAATAAAAGCCATCAACGAAAAAAAACCCGATCTGGTTTTCCTGGATATTCAAATGCCAAAAATTACCGGGTTCGAAATGCTTGAACTGCTCGATTTTAAACCACAGATTATTTTCACAACAGCTTACGACCAATTTGCATTAAAAGCCTTTGAACTTAATGCAGTGGATTATCTGCTGAAACCCTTCCCGAAAGACCGCTTACTGACAGCTATCGAAAAGGTGAAGCGCCGCATTAAGAATGAGGAGAATAACGATGAAAAGCTCGAAGAACTCACCAATTTCCGACCCGGCGATGAATATATTGACAGGGTGGTGGTCAAAGACCGGCATAAAATTCACATCATAACAGCCGATCAGATCAGGTATATCGAATCACTCGACGATTATGTCATGATTTATACAAACGATGGCCGGCACATGAAACAAAAAACCATGAAGTACTTCGAGACCAACCTTGATCCGAAAAATTTCATACGGATTCACCGTTCATACATTGTACATGTAGACCATATTGCAGAAATTCAGCAATATGAAAAGGAATCCTACATTGTTATCCTGAAAGACAAGGATAAAACCAGGCTCAAGGTCAGTAAAACAGGATATAAAAAAATCAAGGACGTCCTGCACTTTTAATATTCAAAGTGTAATCAAAAGATTGAAGTTAATTCCCGGTTTTGGAAACTAAATTCCTCAAACGAATAAAGTTCTGCATTTATAGCAGGACTTTTTCTATTTTTGGGAATCAATTCAGAAATCACATGATAAAGGGATATTATTTTTTATTTTTCTTCGGTCCTAACTACTTCATTTCGAAAATTGCAGCGGAAGTTGAAAAGGAAACATTGATCCGGATCATTATTATTCAGGCTGCTCTTCTGCTTGTAATTCTTGGAATTGGAATTATCCGGGCTTTACATAAAAGATATCCCAGTGGATTATTTCTGTTTTCCAGGTTATTCAGGAGAGTTAAACTTGAAATAATTCTGGAAAAAGACCGGCCATTACGTCCGCAGGTTTTAACCATGATTATCCGGAATACCGGGAAACATGTGGCCGACATCAATGCCCCGGTGCTTGAATTCAAAAAAATCTGGTCGAATCGAAAGTTCAAACTGAACAGCATCAATGGCAATCATAATTATCCCATGTTTATTGAACCGGGGAGGATACACCAGTTGCGAATTGAGACCTCTACCTTTTACCAGTACGACCGGTCCATCAAATCGTTCTATTGGGCACGTATTTGCGTTTCGGATGTTAAAGGCCGCCACTGGAAATCGGACAAAATAAAACTCCGGAAAAGCCTGGTAACTTAACTGTAAACCAACGAATTATGACACATCCAAGAAATAAACCTGAATTCAGATGAGAGACTGGCGATTTAGCGGCGTGGATTTTTCGACTTATCCCAATTATGAAGGCGAAGATCTGGGTGTTTACTACACGAAGGAACAAACCAGTATGCGGATATGGGCACCAACTGCCAGTCAGGTTGAGTTGCGCCTGTACAGACAGGCCCAGGGTGGTTCGGCTGTCCGGATTGACCTGTTTCAGAGGGCGGAAAACGGAACGTGGACTTTTAAACTACAGGGCGATTTAAACGGATATTATTACACCATCAGGGTAAACGACGGAACCTGGCTGAATGAAACTCCCGGGATTGACGCCCGTGCCGTTGGAATCAACGGAAACCGCGGATTAATCTTTGATCCTGAAAGCACAAATCCTGAAGGATGGAATGAAGATCAGCGTATAAATCCGGATAATGCAATCGATGCCATTATTTACGAATTACATGTGCGTGATTTTTCTGTTTCACCTGCTTCAGGGATGACCTATAAGGGGAAATTTCTCGCCTTTACCGAGACGGGAACGTTGTCACCCCAGGGCCTCAAAACAGGAATCGATCACCTGAAAGAGCTCGGGATAACGCACGTGCACCTTTTACCGGTATTCGATTTCCTCAAGGTTGATGAACATGCTCCCAACAAGTCATACAACTGGGGATATGATCCGCAAAACTTCAATGCTCCGGAAGGCAGTTATTCAAGCAATCCGAATACGATTGCACGCATACTTGAATTGAAAATGCTGGTTCAATCGCTTCACAAGGCCGGAATCGGCGTTATTTTGGATGTGGTTTACAACCATACCGCCTATACCCGGAGATCCTGGTTTAATCAGACAGTTCCCGGATATTATTACCGGCAGAAAAGCAACGGAACATTTTCGAACGCAAGCGGCTGCGGTAACGAAGTAGCTACCGAACGTTACATGGTGAGGAAATATATCCTCGATTCGATACACTACTGGGTTACTGAATTCCACCTGGATGGATTCCGTTTTGACCTGATGGGAATCTACGATCTGGAAACCATGAACCAGATCAGGGACCAGATGGATAAAGTTTCTCCTTCCATCCTGTTGTACGGCGAAGGCTGGGCAGCCGATAAAAGTCCTTTGAATGAAACCTGGCGGGCGGTTAAAACAAACGTATCCCTGCTCTACCGTATTGCTGTTTTCAACGACGATTTCAGGGATGGCATAAAGGGAAATAATGGCAATTCAGAAAGCAAAGGATTTGTCAGCGGGCAAACCATCCAGGAGGAAAACATCAAATTCGGGATTACAGGAGCCTGTTTCCATCCGCAGATTGTTTATGGTTATGTGTCGCAGTCAAAATCACCCTGGGCCACCGAACCCTGGCAATGTGTTAACTATGCCTCCTGTCATGACAATTACACGCTCTACGATAAACTGAGTTCAAGCTGTTGCCCCAAAGCCAGCGAAGAGGAACTGATCCGCATGGTGATGATGGGCGGAGCGCTGATACTAACTTCGCAGGGTATTCCCTTTCTTCATGCAGGAGTTGAAATGGCCCGCACCAAGTTTGGCAACCACAACTCGTACAAATCGCCCGACAGGATCAACCAGATCGACTGGACCAGGAAAAGCACGTATTTTCAGATTTTCAGCTACTACAAATCCCTGATTGAACTGCGAAAAAACCACCCTGCCTTCCGGATGATATCGGCCAACCAGATTCGTGCCCATCTCATTTTTTCTTCTGATTATGTGCCAGGAGTTGCCTCTTATGTTATAGTCAACCATGCGAACGGCGATGCATGGCGCACCATCATGCTGATTTTTAACGGAAACCGTAAAGAAATTACGTTTAACCTGATGCCGCATATCCGTTGGAGGATCGTTGCACAGGATATGGAGATCCATGCGGACAGTACCGATTATGTGGAAGGAAACACCATCGAAGTCGCGGCCATTTCGTTGCTGATGCTGGTTGAAGATTAGCCTGTTCCTGAAATCCCGGAAATCAGTAAACGGCCAGCAGCAAGTCAATATCTTTGTAAGGAAGGCTGAATTTCTCGGCCAGCGTCGAGTTGGTTAGAATTCCGTTGTAAATGTAAACACCTTTCCGGAAGCTCCTGGAATTTTTAATGTAGTTTTCGATTCCGCCGATTTCGCCAATGGAAATCAGAATGGGTATCAGCACATTGCTGAGCGCGATGGAAGCTGTACGGGCCACAATAGCCGGAAGATTTGGCACACAATAATGAACCACTCCATGTTCAACAAACGATGGATTATTCAGATCGGTACAGCGTGAAGTTTCAAAACAGCCTCCCTGGCTGACATTTAAATCGATGATTACTGAACCCGGTTTCATTTTTTTCACCATATCTTCCGTTATCCGGAATGGCGGAGGCACACCGACGGGCATCGCCGCAAGCACTGCATCGGCCGACTTGAGCGCTTTTCGCATGACTTTGGGATAAAAAACCGAGGTAAAGATGGGTTGCGGAAGTTTCTCTTCCAGTTTACGGAGTGAGCTGATGTTATCATCAAAAACCTTCACCATAGCTCCCAGTCCCAGTGCTGCACGGGCAGCAAATTCAGCTGCCGTGCCTGAACCCAGGATGACCAGCTCTGCCGGTGAAATTCCGGTAACACTGCCAAGCAAAACTCCTTTGCCATCGCGCGATTTACTCATGTATTCGTTAATCAGGACAATGGAAGTACTTCCTGAAATCTGGCTCATCAGCTGAACAACAGGCTTGCCCCCGTTTTCATCTTCAAGATATTCGTAGGCAATGTTGGTTACTCTTTTTTGCATCAGTTTACTGATGGAACTGCTGCAATGGGCATTAATCTGAAGGTTTGAGATTAATGCCTGGTGGCCTTTCAACTGATCAATTTCGGATTCATCGAATGGCGAAACACGAAGTACGATATCACATTCAAATATTTCCTTACGGTCGTCCATCACCAATGCACCGGAATTCCGATAATCTTCGTCTGAATAACTCGCGGCATTTCCTGCTCCTTTTTCAACCAGTATTTCGTGCCCGTATGAAATCAGCAATTCAACAGCCTGTGGAGTCAGCGGAACCCGATACTCCACTTTTTCTTTATCTGAAGGAATTCCAATCCTGATTTTTTTTCCCCTTCGCTTTATTTCAAGCATTTCTTCCTTGGGCAACATAAAGGTTGAACCCGATGTTGATTGTTCAGCTAATTTGTCCTTTTCAGTCATGGTTAATCAATTGGATGTATGAAAATGCTTTAACGGAGCTACCGCCGGTTCTTTACATTTTTTTCGCTTCAACAAGCCGGGAGCCGTTATCAGCTTCTTTAATACTTACTTTAACGATTCCTTCAGGCAATAAGGTTTCAATCATTTCAGGCCACTCGATAAAACAGTAATTTCCACTGTAAAGATAGTCTTCATAACCCAGATCAAATGCTTCTTCAAGCTTTTTAATCCGATAAAAATCAAAATGATAAATCACCAATCCATTGGTTGTTCTGTATTCATTAATCAGGGCAAAGGTCGGGCTGGTCACATAATCCTGTGATCCCAGTTCCTTACAGCAAGCCTTGATGAAAGTTGTTTTTCCGGCTCCCATTTCACCATAAAACGCGAAAACCCTGTCATCAGGGAAATTGCCCAGCAACAGTTTTGCCGATTTCGGAAGAGCTGATAAATGTGCTATTTGAGTCTGAAACATTTAATTACAAATTAGGCCACCAATTTAATAAAAGTTCAGCAAATATGCATAACACTGACTTTTGTTAAAGGTTTGAATAAAAAATTTGTGTTACTTTTGGCCCAGGATTAAACGAATAAAATAGATCATATGACTCTGCCCAAAAATTTGAAGTACACCAATGAACACGAATGGATCAGTGTTGAAGGTGATGTTGCAACAGTTGGAATTACCTCATTCGCACAGGGTGAATTGGGAGATATTGTTTTCGTTGAAATTGAAACCGAAGGAGAAACGCTCGACCAGGGCGAAACTTTCGGAACCATTGAAGCCGTAAAAACTGTTTCCGATTTATTCATGCCTGTAGGTGGTAAAATTGTTGAAATGAATCCTGCCCTTGAAGATTCCCCTGAACTTGTAAACAAAGATCCTTACGGTGCAGGCTGGCTGATCAGGATTACCATGAGCAATCCGGCAGAACTTGAAAAATTATTAAGTGCCGACCAATATGAGGCGATGCT
>JBBSBP010000048.1:0-36208 GCA_038251165.1 Bacteroidales bacterium
AATATAGTCCCACTCATGGTTTCCCTCCAGAAAACTCACATATTTATTTATCCGCTTGACTTCCTTTAACTTCCGTTGCTTGCTTTTCATAACCAATAATCATTATTTATCCGGGAATAAAGGTATTAGTTTTTTGGGAAGCCTGACAATACTTCATTAACAACGAACAACATGCGATACCCTGAAAGAACGCATCAACCAGGCTCAAACCACCCAAAAAACCAATTGGCCGCAGCTGTGGTGGAGGGGGCACTGGGGTAAAAGACGGAGAATCGAGCATAAAAAATAAATGGTTAGAGGGTCAAATGGGTTGATTTATTTGGTATGAATTTGAGGTATATAAGCGGCAAAATATGCGCGAAGGAATGCAGGATGATTTTTCGTGCGGGATAAATTGGTTGGCTCCCAACGGCGAAACATTGACGATAAAACGGTACAATGGTTGCAGTCATAACCATCCGAACCATTTGGAAAAAGAAAGTTTAGGTTTCAATTGCCACATTCATTTTGCAACAGAAAAGTATATCAAGGCTAATCGAAAACCAGAAGGTTATGCACAGGCAACAGTCCGGTATAAAACATTGGATGGCGCTTTGCATTGTTTGGTTTCCGATTGTAAAATAAGCGGTTTAAAAACGCAATCTGATGACACACAAATTAGTATGTTTGAGCCATGAATATTGATATCGATTTATTACGCAAGAACCTGTGTTCACTCCTATGCACTGAAATTCAGATCAGGGTTAAAAACAGTGACTTAATTACCATTGACACACCATTTTATTTTGCCGATGGCGATCCTTACCAGATATATATCAAAGAAATGACTGGTGGCATTTTACGGTTAACCGATATGGGTCACACACTAATGCATTTGAGTTATGAAAACGATATTGAAAAATTCAGGGAAGGAACCCGTGGGGTACTTTTATCGCAAATTAAAGCAATCAGCCTTAAATCCATCAAAAGCATTTGACGCATCAATCTCAATAACCTTATAGCCTTTATCTTCAAGCATTTAAACTACGTCAGGAATCGGATCATAACCTAAATTCCAAACTTTGCGAAGTTCAATAGCAGCACTTTCAGCATCTTCAGGAGTAGTTATGGTTTTATCGTACACAAAATATTGGGATTCATCTTCAATATTCAAAAGATTATCCAATTCAAAATACCGCTCAAATACTTCTTTTGCCTTTTCTTTAACCGATTCTTCTTCTGTTGGAGAAAGCTTTGACGAATATTTTCTAAAGCCCAAATTGGAAAAGTTAATCTCTATAGTAGGTTCGGAATAGAAGTAATTTACTGGTACACTGAGTATATTCGAAATAGCAATAACCATTTTGCTGTCAGGTCTCATTTTACCTTGTTCGTATTTATTCAGCGATTGCTTTGAAACGACATTGCCCAATTTGTCGGCTAAACTCTGTAGTGAGAGTCCAGCCATCTTTCGGGCTGAAATTAGTCTGTCGGCAAAATTATTTTTCATGGTTGCTGTAATTTTGTGTTGACATATGTATAAAATAAATTTAATATGTCAACCATTTTATATTATAAATTTGAAATTATTAAAATTCAATATTAGACCTTATCTGGATTTCGTTTTCCTGTTGTTTTGTTTTTTTTGCAAACAATATCACTGAGTTCATTGTCGTTGCTTACCTTTTATATTCCCGAACTTCCTTCTTCGCAAATTTCGTTTATCTTTGCACTCTTCAATAAAATTGAGTGCAATGACTGACTTTAAACGTACCCTCATTACTTCGGCTTTACCGTATGCCAACGGGCCGGTTCACATCGGGCATCTTGCCGGCGTGTATGTTCCCGCCGATATTTATGCCCGCTACCTGCGCATGAACGGACAGGAAGTGGCTTTTATCGGTGGTTCCGACGAACATGGCGTGCCAATTACCCTGAAAGCCAAGAATGAAGGAGTTACCCCGCAGGATATCGTGGATAAATACCACGGCATGATCAAGGATTCTTTCCGGCGATTCGGAATTTCGTTCGACATTTATGCCCGAACCAGCGATCCGATTCACCATGAAACAGCTTCCGGGATTTTCCTGAAGCTTTACCAGGACGGAAAATTCATTGAAAAAACATCCGAACAATATTACGATGCCGAAAACAAACAGTTTCTGGCCGACCGTTACATTACCGGAACCTGCCCGAAGTGCGGGTTCGAAAAAGCATACGGCGACCAGTGTGAAAGCTGCGGAACGTCGCTTAGCCCGAACGAACTGATCAATCCGAAATCGATGATCAGCGGGAACATTCCGGAATTAAAAGAAACCAAGCACTGGTATTTGCCCCTCGGCCAATACGAAGACTGGCTGAAAAAATGGATTCTGGAAGGTCACAAGGAATGGAAGACGAATGTTTACGGTCAGTGTAAGTCATGGATCGACAGCGGGTTGCAGTCCCGTGCCGTCACCCGCGATCTGGGCTGGGGAGTGCCGGTACCTATTGCCGGAGCTGAAAAAAAAGTGCTGTACGTTTGGTTCGATGCACCCATTGGTTACATTTCGGCCACTAAAGAATGGACTCCTGATTGGGAAAAATGGTGGAAAGATCCGCAAACCAAACTGGTGCATTTCATCGGGAAAGACAACATTGTTTTTCATTGCATCATTTTCCCCGTTATCCTGAAGGCTGAAGGTTCGTACATTTTGCCTGAAAACGTTCCGGCCAACGAATTTCTGAACCTGGAAGGCGACAAAATTTCGACTTCACGCAACTGGGCAGTCTGGCTGCACGAGTATCTCGATGAATTTCCGGGAAAGGAAGATGTCCTGAAATATGTACTTACGGCCAACGCTCCGGAAACCAAAGACAACGATTTTACCTGGAAGGATTTCCAGAACCGGAATAACAATGAACTGGTTGCTGTGTTGGGCAATTTTGTGAACCGCTCACTGGTTCTGACTCAAAAATATTACGACGGCAAAGTTCCGGCCTGTGGTATACTCTCCGATTACGATTTGGCTGCCCTGGCTGAAATTTCAGTGATCAAAGCGGAAGTCGAAAAAAGCATTTCGCAGTACCGTTTCCGCGAGGCACTGAAATACGCCATGGATCTGGCCCGGCTTGGCAACAAATACCTGGCTGATGCTGAACCCTGGAAAGTGGTGAAAACTGATCCTCTACGCGTGGAAACCATCATGAACGTATGTTTGCAGATCACCGCCAACCTGACGATTATTTTCGCACCGTTTCTTCCATTCACCATGGATAAATTACGTGTGTTCCTGAACATGGCTGAACTGAACTGGAGTAACCTGGGTCGCACCGATTTACTAAAGGTTGGTGATCAGTTAAATACGCCGGAATTGCTTTTTGAAAAAATCGAAGATGAAGTGATCGAAAAACAGGTCAATAAACTGCTGGCTACCAAAAAAGCCAATGAAGTCGCCAATGCCCAGGTTTCACCGGCCAGGGAAAACTGCACCTTCGACGATTTTAATAAAATGGACATCCGCACAGGGACCATCCTGGAAGCCGAACGCGTACCCAAAACAAAAAAACTGTTGAAACTGACCATCGACACCGGTATCGACAAACGCACCGTTGTTTCGGGCATTGCTGAATATTATAATCCGGAAGAAATTATCGGTCAGCAGGTGAGCATCCTGGTGAACCTCGAACCCAAAGAACTGAAGGGAATCCAATCGCAGGGAATGATCCTGATGGCGGAGGATGCCGATGGTTCGCTCAAATTTGTGGCTCCCGTTCAACCCATAAAAAACGGTTCGGAAATAAAATAGAAGCCCAAGCCCCTCCCAACCTCCCGGAAGGGGAGGCTTTACGCGATACCAATTTTTTAGAATTTTCGTTCTTTAAAGAAATCATAAAATTAGAACTCTTCTTAGCCCCTCCTCGGAGGGGTTGGGGAGGCTGCCCATAACCGCGCCAACTACTGTTGGTGTGGTTTTCGTAAGCCTCAGTACCGCTTTCGGGTGGATCGGTTGCTTACTCTCTATAAATCGGAACCGCTTTTCTACGGAAAGGCGGTTTTTTTATTTCAGGTCAAGCAATAGTTAACACAACCTTTTACACGAATTGAACATCTTTACAGAAAACAAAAATGAAAACTGCAGGGTGTATTTTGACGGTTATCGTTCTTTTGTTGACGGTTGGATGCAATCGAGAGGGTGAATATTTTCCGCGGAAAAACGCAAAGATTTTGTTTATTTCTCAACGAATAGAAAACAGTGCTGACTGGAATATCTTTTCGATGAACATGGATGGAACAGACCAAAGTAAAATTACAGAACTATCGGTAAGATGTGAAAAACCTGTTGTTTCGCACTCCGGAAATACTATTCTTTTCGTTCGTTATTCCGACGACTTTTTTTACGAATTGTATTCTGTTCAGGTGAATGGCGAAAATCTGACTTTGTTAGACAAGGCTAACAGATATTGCGGCTCTGCTGACTGGTCGATTGATGATAAAAAAATCCTTTATTCAAAAAGCAGAAATGAATCGACAGATGATAAAGATTTAATCCTTTACGATATTTCAACTGGAAATAAAACGATATTAACAACCTATGGAAATAATAAACAAGGTAAATTTTCCCGTAATAATCAGATTGCCTATTGTCACCAGGAAGATGCTGCTTTAAGTGATATTTATTTGATGAATATGGATGGTTCCAATAATCGACAGATAATAGCAAAGGCAGGCAATCCGGTCTGGTCACCCGACAGCAGGAGGATCGCTTATCAATCGCCGGCTGGGAATGGAAGTTCACAGATTTTTGTTGCAAACTACGATGGAACAAACCAGAAACAGCTGACGACGACTTTTTCGTCCCGCGTATGGCCTGGTTGGGCACCGGATGGAAATTACGATCCCCAATGGACGCCTGATGGAAAAAAGATTGTATATGTCTCATGCGAAGATGATGATCCTGAAATTTTCAGTATGAATTCAGACGGTTCAGATAAAATTAAACTTACCAATACCGATCAACGGGATGAAGATCCCGAAATTACTACTGATGGCAGGTTTATACTATTTTCATCCAAAAGAAATCCGGATATGAATGCCGAAATATTCATCATGAATTTGGATGGTAATAATCAGCATCCGCTGACAAGATCCAAGGGAAATGACATTTACCCTGTTGAAATAGATTAGATTTTAATGTCTTTGTTGCAACGACTGTTGTAGAGAAGCACGATACAGGACAGCAATCTGACTGAATTGATTATTTTTGCCATCGATTCATCACTAAACCAAATTTCATGAAAGCTAAATCCTGCCCGATTATTCTGATGGTACTCCTGGCCAGCTCCTTGTTTTTATCCGCAAAAGCAGAACCCAATAACTTAAAACTCTGGTATACCAAACCTGCACTTAAATGGACAGAAGCTCTGCCTGTCGGGAACGGACGCCTGGGAGCCATGATCTTTGGCGGAGTGGAAAATGACCGGATTCAGTTTAATGAGGAAACACTTTGGCAAGGCGCTCCGAACGATTATGCCCATAAAGGCGCTTACAAGTACCTGGATCAGATCAGGAAATTACTTTTTGAAGGAAAGCAGAAAGAAGCTGAAGATTTAGCCATGGCCGAATTTATGAGTGTACCGCTCAAACAAAAAGCCTACCAGCCTTTCGGCGATTTGAATATTTCCTTCCCGAATTCAGCGGGATTCACCGATTACCACCGTGAACTCGACCTTGAAAATGCGGTTCACCGTGTTTCGTACCGGTTAAATGGAATAAATTATTCCCGCGAATACCTTTCATCCAATCCCGACCAGGTGCTGGCTATCCGGCTGACAGCTGATCAGAAAAAAGCCCTGAATTTTTCACTTGGATTTGATGCCCTGCATGAATCCAAATCCATTTCAGCCGAAGGAAATACAATGACACTGAAAGTTCAGGTAAAAGATGGAGTTTTGCGTGGAGTTGCTTCTTTAAAAGTTATTTCAGACGGTACTGTTGTTGTCAAAGGAAACCAGCTTTTTGTTTCAGGAGCAAAAACAGCGGTCATTTACCTGGCAGCAGCAACCAACTTTGTAAACTACAAGGATGTGAGCGGAAATCCGGGGCAAAAGGTACAGCAGACACTTGCCGGAGTAACAAACCAAAAATTCGAACAGGTCCGGAACACGCATATCACCGATTACCGGAAATTATTCAGTCGGTTCGAAGTCAGTTTTTCAGGAAACGAACGTGTTCAGTTGCCAACGAATGAACGGATAATCGCCTTTGCGCAGGAGCCAGACGACCCTCAGCTGCTGGCTTTGTATATTCAATACGGAAGATATTTGCTGATTTCGAGCAGCCGGCCCGGAACTCAGCCGGCCACTCTTCAGGGAATCTGGAACGATTCGCTGAAACCGGCATGGGACAGCAAATGGACCGTAAACATCAACACCGAGATGAACTACTGGCCTGCCGAAATTGCCAATCTTTCGGAGTGCCAGGAACCTCTTTACAGCCTGATTGCCGATTGCGCCGAAACCGGAAAGGTCGTTGCCAGGGAACACTACAATTCAACCGGCTGGGTGTTGCATCACAACACCGACATCTGGCGTGGATCGGCACCAATCAATAATTCAAATCATGGAATTTGGGTGTCTGGCGGAGCCTGGCTAAGCAGACATTTTTGGGAACATTATTTATTCACTCAGGATAAAGTGTTTTTAGCCCAAAAAGCATATCCGCTCATGAAAGGGGCCGCGGAGTTTTTTACCCATTTTCTGATTCAGGATCCTAAAACCGGTTACCTGATCAGCACTCCTTCCAATTCTCCTGAAAACGGCGGACTGGTAGCCGGTCCGTCCATGGATCACCAGATCATCCGGGCTTTGTTCCGTTCGTGCATTGAGGCCTCCGAAATTCTGGGAACTGACCAGGCATTTGCCCAACAGCTCAGGGAAATGCTGCCGAAAATTGCGCCCAGCCAGATCGGCCAATACGGTCAACTTCAGGAATGGATGGAAGATAAAGATGACCCTAAAAATAAACATCGCCATGTTTCGCACCTCTGGGCTGTTTATCCCGGCAATGAAATCAACTGGAAGCAGACTCCCGAATTGATGAAAGCAGCGCGTCAATCCTTGATTTACCGGGGTGATGATGGTACAGGCTGGAGCCTGGCCTGGAAAATAAACTTCTGGGCACGTTTTCTGGATGGGAATCATGCTTTCGAAATGGTGAAAATGCTGTTCCGTCCGGTTCAGATCGACGATGTGGTTTATACCGGTGGCGGTGGTTCTTACACCAACCTCTTCGATGCTCATCCACCTTTCCAGATCGATGGGAATTTTGGCGCCCCGGCAGGAATGATCGAAATGCTGGTACAAAGTCAACTGAATGAAATAGCTGTTCTTCCGGCTTTACCCGATGCATTGGCTTCCGGGAAAATTTCAGGCGTTTGTGCCCGTGGAGGTTTCGAACTGAGCTTTAACTGGATCGGCGGTAAACTTCAGAAACTGGAAGTTTTATCGAAAGCCGGTAAAAAATGCACCCTCCGCTACGGGAAAAAAGTGATTGAACTGGAAACCGCAAAAGGCAAAACTTATTCCTTCGACGGTGATCTGAAGCAGCTGTAAGGCTGTAAAAAAAGGTAGTGCCGCAGACCTCCGCCAGACTTCGGTGTGAACTCAATCAAACGCTGGCGGAGGTAGAAGGTGAATTTCTTGCATAATATTCCGTCCCATCCGGGACGAAACCTTGCATTTCAATATATGTTCTACCCAAATGAGGCCGTCTCAAAACAAATTTTAAACCGATTCTAATTCTTTTTCATCACATTTACAGTCATTTAAAACGACATTTATGTTTCAGGTTATTTGGGAATTGAAAGTGAAATTTAAGGAACACGAAAAATTTGAGCAGTTTTACGATGCAAAAGGAGATTGGGTGAAATTCTTCAGCAAATCGCCCGGTTACCAGGGAACTGACGTTCTTGACAGCGGGGAGGGAGATGGTATTTATCTGGTTATCGATGAATGGCAATCTGAAGAAGCTTTTAACACCTATATTTTAAGCCGGAAACAGGACTATGATTTGCTTGAAGCCAAAGCCAAAAACGCCAGCCGGACTAAAAAGCGCATCTGGATTAACCCGAATCCCGCAGAGCATTAGTGTGCACAACCTGCATCCTTTTTGCTGTTCGTATCCGGACTCTGTAGTGATTGCCGCGACCTCAGGCTGAAATCCGGTAATCTGTGTTTTTCGGATTTTGTTTTACTTTGATTAACTAAACTTATTAACCATGAAAAAGACACTAAGTCAAGTATAAATTCAAGTCAATATTCAGACATTTTCGTATTTTTGTTCTATGTATTACCGCCGAAAAATATTATTAGCCCTTTTAGAGGCTTTCGATGATAGACTTGAAAAAATTAGTCTGCAAAAGTTATTAATGCTTTTGTCTAAACTCCAACAAAAACCTGATTTTCATTTTGTTCCATATAAATATGGATGTTTTTCTTTCCAGGCAAATACAGATTTAGCTACTATGATTAAATACAATCAGGTAGCCATGGAAGGTAATTGCTGGGTAAAAATGGATAATGAGAAGTATCTGTTAAGTATGAAATATGGCTTTAGTAAATCCCAGCTTCAGAAAGCCTGTGTGGGTGTCGGAATAAAATATGTTCATATTCCAGATTTAGGAATTGACTCAAACAAACGACAAGAATTAAATTCACAAGCAGATTACGATAAATTGTTTGCAAGCTACCGCTCTGACATATTGCCTCAAACGATGGATTTACCAAAGAAGTTATTGAGTTTATTAATTGAAGAAAAACGAATTGCGCTAACTTGTTTTGAAGCAAATATATGCCAATGTCATAGAAAACATTTGGCAGATGCAATTGTCAAACTTCCTGAATTTAGATATGAACTAAAGCATATTTGAAATGCCCTTAACTAAAGTCCTTATTACTGTAAAGACCTATCCTACAATTTCAAGGAAATATGAAGAACTTGTTTGTACAGCAGGTTTTCGGGAGGATGGTACTTGGATTAGGATTTATCCAATACAATTTCGCAAGAAATCGTATCAAGAGCAATAAAATCAAAAATTGAGTTTCAATTAAATGCTTTGAAATCAAGGACCACTATTACCGATAATATAATTACTTTCAAAACAATAAATATCAAAGTATATACCGGCTATATTAATACAAATGCCATGATATTCAGGATTTATAAAGAAGGTAAGATTAGCATCGATAAACAGGGAAACATTCTTAAAATTACATGGACAGTCAAACTGGATACCTTGTATTTTTTGGCATTTTCTTCTTCTGTTTTTTTAGGAATAATTGCAGGTTTCAATACGAGTCTGTTTTTTTCGATGATCATTGGAACAGTTTTTTTTCTACTATTTGTCTTTTTAGGAATCCAGTTAATAAAAGACAGAATAACAAATTTGATCTACTCATGTGTATATCCCAACTTCACAGGGAAATATTAGGTAGCTCAGGATAATAGTCTTATTTTGAAATATAGACACAAAATCCAATTTCTAAATTGATTTAAGTAAAGAAAAATCAAGAAAATTAGTTCGCAGATGGAGAATGTTCAGGTTCTGTTGGATGGATTATTACCGAAACCGGAACATATTCTTCAGGCAGGAGGATTCCAAAAGCTCCATCATTCGCTGGGATTGGGTTCCGCCCTGGCCGCAGTTTCGACGGCCTGCTTTACTTATTCAGTTTGATGCACCTAAGTGGGAATTACCGGATCATTACTCCGGGAATGAAATAATAAGAATCAATGATCATTTCACTTCAACTTCATTACCCATCACTGATCGTCCTGTTTCCCCCAGCGCTTCCACCGAAAAATAATAAACGGTTCCTTTGTCCATGCCCCTGAAATTGTAGCTGGTTTCGCCGTTAACGGTAATGCAGTTGTACAGTTTACCGGGAGCGACGCCATACCAGATGTTGTAGCCGTAAGCGCGGGCCGAAGGACTCCAGCTGATTTGCGCATTGCGGGAATCGCTCTTTGACCGGTCAACCTTGAAATTTTTAACTTCTTCAGGAAGCGGACCTTTACCCAGGCCAAACACGCGGAAATCGCTGATGGCAAACGAACCGGTTGGCATGTGAATGTTTTCAATCCGAAGGTAGCGGGTGCCGGCCGGTTTCCGCAGCTCGACATAGTCGTGCGGAACATCGCGGTCGTTGTCGCTTTTGTCCACCAGCAAAGTCCATTCTTTGCCGTCGGTTGACTGGTAAATCCGAATCGTTGCCATCAACCATGCGGTACATGCCTTTTTCGTCGGTATTGTCATGTACCGGACTGTACTGAAACATCACTGTCGCGCCTTCGAGCGGACTCCCATCGGGACCGGTAATTTGTCCGGAGCGGAATTTTTTCTTTTTCACCGTAATGTAATAATCACTGACCTGACCTTTAACTACGATAACACTATCCTCAGTATCTTGGGCCGAAATCGTTGATGAGTGACCACAATTAAACAGAAACAGAAGAAGAAAAATTTTATTCATCGTAATTGAACTTATAAAATTCCGTCCCACTAAGTTACAAAAACACAAAAGTTACAAAAACAAACATTCAGTACTTTGTGTATCTGCGAGATTATTTTTAGTTCTTCATAAACTTTTGGGAATAAGAAGAATCATTTAATTGAACTGTAAGAAAATACAAACCTTGACTTAAATCACTTACCAATAGTTCAATCGGTTTGGAAACCTGCTTGAATGATTTAATGACCTGTCCGGTTGAATTGACTATTTGCAGATCCAATTTTTCATTGTTTGACAGTTCTTCAGGAAAGTTTACAGTTAAGGTTTCATTGACCGGATTTGGATAAAGTTTAAACGTTTTATTCTGATCAATGCTATTGATGGAAGTTGGATTACCAGATAAGTCAATTTCATATACCCTGACATAGTCAACCAGAAAAGAATCAGGATAAGTTGCCTTTGCCGGATCATTGGACCAATAACTGTTAATTGCCCATGCTTCAGTAGATATTTCACCCGTTACTTTAACATAGCCTGGTTGATTACAAACTCCTCCTCCTACGGTCCTATAGGTTTCTTTGCCATCCACAAAAAATACATATTTGTCTGGATACCAGTCCATTGAAAAGGTATGAAAACCTTCCCGTATTCCAGGTATTAATTCGTTTTTTCCTACTGACTTGTGGGCCGTACCGTAACCATCGTAATGGACAGCGTGGTTTATTTTATTCGTCCACCCAAAAGCTTCCATTATATCGACCTCTGAGCCGTCAACCCCAGCATTCACTTCAGATCCTACGTTCCCTTGCATCATCCAAAAGGCAACCCACCAGCCTTGTTGATTGGGTAATTGGCACCTGATCTCATAGCGTCCGTATAATTGTTTAAACTTACCAAGTGTTCTAACAGCACCTACACTATAATCATAGGGATCTCCATCCTTATTTTTATCCGCAACCTTTCTCACTTGTATGACCAGATTCCCTTTTCCATCAAGAAATGAATCTTCTTTGCTCCAATAACCATCAGGTCCTGTGGCATTTGGCCTTCTATTATACTCCGGACGATCCCATTTGGTGGGATCAGGAACCCCTGTTCCGTTAAATTCATCTGACCAGGTTAGTTTTGGCTCACTAACAAGTTTGCTGGTTAAAGTATTCCCTTCTTTTGCAGAATCTGTATTAATAGTTTGCGCCTTAATGGATGTCAAGGCTAAAAGGAAAATGGTCAAAACAAAAATTATTTTTTTCAATGTGATCAGGTATAGCTAGTTATATTGAGTCTTAATGAAATTCCCAAACAAAGGTGACAGAAAAAAGACTCTTTAAAGAAACACAATTTTTTACGTCTACCTATTGCTATTTAAGCGTAAATGCTGCTTCCACTGTATTGGCCGAGTTGGTTCCGACAAACACTTTAAAATCGCCGGGTTCGCTTACCAATTGCAGGTCGCCGTTATAGAAACGCAAATCTTTTTCGGTAAGGGTAAACTCAACGGTTCGGGTTTCACCTTTTTTCAGGAATATTTTCTGAAAGCCTTTCAATTCCTTCACCGGGCGGGTCACTGTTCCAACCAGATCGCGGAGATACAACTGAACCACCTCGGCACCGTCGTAATTTCCTGAGTTGGTCAGCTCGACCGATACGATCAGTTTGCCATCTTTCATCAGGGTCGAGTCGCTCAATTTCAGGTTCTTGTAGACGAAAGTGGTGTAACTCAGGCCAAATCCGAAAGGAAACAAAGGATCGTTGGAAACATCGAGGTAATTGGAACGGAACTTCTGAAACCAGGCACCTTCGGCCAATGGTCGTCCGGTATTTTTATGATTGTAATAAATCGGTATCTGGCCCACATTCTGAGGGAATGTTGCAGTCAGTTTTCCTGAAGGATTGACCTTCCCGAACAATACATCGGCAACGGCATTTCCGGCTTCGGTACCGGCAAACCACACATTCAGAATTGCAGGAACATGGTTTTTTTCCCAACTAATGGTCAGCGGACGGCCTGTAAACAGCACCATCACCACCGGTTTGCCGGTTGCCAGCAAGGCTTCCAGCAATTCTTTCTGGTTCTCCGGAAGGTTGATGTCGGAGCGGCTTGAACTTTCGCCGCTCATTTCAGCCGACTCACCCATGGCAGCAACCACCACATCCGATTTGCGGGCCACAGCAACCGCTTCGGCAATCATTTCTTTCTGCGGGCGCTTGTCCCATTTAGTCGGTTTCCCGAAGATGCTGATCCGTGAATCGAGCAATGTATCGCCCACTACATTAGAGCCTTTGGCATACAGAATTTTTGCCTGATTCCCAATTGCATTGTTTAACCCATCGAGCAATGACACCGATTTCGAGAAATCACCTGCCACGCTCCAGGTTCCCGGCATATTCTCCCGGTTATCGGCCAGCGGGCCAATCAATGCAATGTTTCCTTTCGTCTGAAGTGGAAGTATCTGGTTCTCGTTTTTTAGCAAAACGAAGGTTTGGGCTGCAATTTCGCGGGCAACCTCCCGGTTTTCGGGCGTGAAGATTTCGGTTTTGGCACGGTTCTCATCGCAATAACGGTATGGATCTTCAAAAAGTCCCAGCTTGTATTTGGCTTCCAGAATTCGGCGGCAAGCCTGATCAATTTCCTGTTGTGTAACTTTTCCTTCGTCCAACGATTGCTTCAGGGTATTCAGGAATCCATCGCTTACCATGTCCATATCAATTCCGGCACGAAGAGCCAGTGCCGAAACTTCCTGCATATTTCCCAATCCGTGGTCAATCATTTCCATGATCGCCGTATAATCGGTCACTACAAATCCATCAAAACCCCATTCTTTCCGAAGTAAATCAGTCATCAGCCATTTGTTGGCCGAAGCGGGAATACCATCGATTTCGTTGAACGACGACATGGCACTGCCAGCACCTGCATCGAAAGCTGCCTTGTAAGGTGGCAAATATTCATTGTACATCCGGATACGGCTCATATCGGTGGCATTGTAGTCTCGACCAGCTTCGGCAGCTCCATACAAGGCAAAATGTTTCACACAGGCCATGATGGTATTGTTCTTTGTCAGATCATCACCCTGGTAGCCTTTTACCATCGCTTGTGCAATTTGTGAACCCAGATAAGGATCTTCACCCGAGCCTTCCGACATGCGGCCCCAGCGCGGATCGCGTGCAATATCAACCATGGGCGAAAACGTCCAGCAAATACCATCGGCGCTGGCCTCCTGTGCCGCGATCCGGGCACTTTTCTCAATCAGGGTCATGTCCCAGCTACACGACAATCCCAATGGAATCGGGAATAAAGTTTGATAACCGTGAATGACATCCATCCCGAAAATCAAGGGGATTTTCAGGCGGCTTTGTTCCACTGCAATTTTCTGTACATCACGGATCTTTTCAACTGATTTGATGTTGAAAAGCCCGCCTACTTTACCTTCTTTGATCTTCGCTGCAATATCAGAACTGCTGGCTTCTCCGGTGGTTATATCGCCCGAAGAAGGCAGATTCAACTGACCCAGCTTTTCATCGAGGGTCATTTTTCCCATCAGATCAATGATGAAACTACTCATTTTTGGATCCTCAACTGATGAATTTTGCTGTTTACACGATATCATAAGCGATGTGATCGCCAGTGCTAAAATCAGATGTCGTAAAGGAGTTTTCATATTTGTTTTTTTATATGTCTTTTTAAAAATCAGATGAAAGATACTGAAATCTTCAATCTTATGCATTTTTCTGTGTCTTTGTCTGCTTCTGGTCTTTAAATGTCAATAAAGCTGAAGCCTGGTTTGTTTTATTCATCTCTGAATCAATAGTTTTGCCTGGATCTGCTTTTTCCCATTTTCCAAATGAACCAGGTAAATTCCATTATCCAGATTTGAACAATCAACAGAAACAACCGAACTGTCCGGAGACAGATTTTTTGACCATACTGTCCGGCCATCCATCGAAAATATTTTGATTCCTACCGGGTGGTTGTCCTCTGCTTCGGGAAAAAAAATACTTACCCTGTCCTTTGCCGGATTCGGTACAATTTTTAATTCTCCTGAATTTTTCAGATCGCTTACTGGGGTTGACAGTTGATACTGAAATCCAAGCTTGTCCAAACCAGCCCTTACATCTGTATCTTTCATGACATTATTCCACAACAACCCGGTTCGGTAATTTTCGATCATCACCACAATTGGTCCCTGGTCAATACCCAGATACGCTTTCTTTATCCAATTCAGGCCGTCATTAAAAGCATCGTATGGACCGTACTTTCCAAACACGTCTTTGCCGCGCTCCCGGTAAAAATAGTTCAGGGCTTTCATCGATTCCACAGGCGTATAGGGCATACTTGCCAAAGCTGCCGTGGGGCTGATTGTCCCGTTGTCGTTGCTCATGGGCTGGTGGGCCGTATAACCGTATGGATCATCGCTGGCGGTCAGGCCCCAGCATTTATCCGAGTAATTTTTGCGGTTCAAAGGATTAACAACCGCATAGGCATGCTGAATTTTAACGGTATTGACATGCTCCTGCCAGTAGTCGGCATATTGATCTTTCAATCCGTGAGGATTTATACCCAGGAAGGAGTAATGAAGCCAGAAAAGCGGGCCACCCCAGTCAGGTGAAAGTTTTATTTCATAGTTGTAAAAACTGCGTTTATTAACCATATTCCCGTTTCTGGCCCAGCCTTGCACATATACATCTTTGGTGATGCCGTGTGTTGGTGATGAAGCTGCCATTATATAAGTAACCTGACATTCATTCCAGCCGGTAACTTTCATGTTTTTACTGAAGTTGAAATTGGGCGACCAATGCCAGTACAACTGATTTTGTCCACTCTGCTGATACCAGTTCCAGTCGATTTCTTTCCAAAGTTTTTCTGCTTCCGTCCTGATTTGCATTGATTTTTCATCAGTTCCCGAAAAATAATTTTTCAGCGCGACCAGACCCTGGGCCACATAGGATGTTTCAACCAGGTCACCCCCGTCATCATCGGTTGAAAACGGCTGAGTCCGATAAGTATCGGCATTGTACCAGTGCGACCAGGCGCCATGATGGCGATCACAATTTTCCAGAAAATAAAGGATCTTCAGGATTCTGTCTTTGACTTCTTCCCGGGGCTGATATTCCCGTTCATAGGCAACAATCATGGCCATCAGTCCCATTCCCGTGGCACCCGAAGCAGCCGTTGATCCACTGCCGTCTGAACGCTCCAAAGCCATGCCTGTTGCCTGATGCGCTCCTTCCCAGAAGTACCGGAATGAATATCGCTGAACAAGATCAAGCAGTTCATCGTCAGTATAATCGCGGAGTGTTGCTGTTTTTTCAAGCGGAACAGATTCTTTTCCCTGCGTCACGGTAACAATACGGTAAATTACTGCAGTGTTTTTTGCGGTTTCACGAACAAAATCAAGGTAATAATTTCCAGTGGTTTCGCCCCGTAATTCATAGGATTGGCCGCTATCGAAGGAAGCATAAATACGATAACTAAGTCCGTTAACCGGAAAAACCCAATTCAGTTCGGCATGACTATCGTAACCGGTGGCCGAGAATACGGTAACCGGAGGCACTACTGCTATACTTTTAAAAGCAGTAATTTCATCGATCAGGATGATCCTTGAACTGTTATTGTACTCCGACTGGCTAAAAATGACGCCCTTAACGACCGTATAGTCCAGTTCACTGTTATTACTGTCGCCGGTAACCGCGCTGAGCGGAAATTTCACACGCATCCAGTGTCCGGCGGGGATGGTGGTGTTGTAATCGGATAACTTATACAAGCTGGAGGAAACTTCTGCTGTTGAGCCTTTCCTGGCTGCTCTAAGTCCAATCAACGGCAAGGCAGTATTCGGCAGCTCACTGTCAGAATAGACATAGAATGACAGGGAATCCAGGCCGCTAAGGTCAGCCGTTGTCCATCCGCTTCGGTAAATGCTTACTTTCCAGTTTCCTGCTGCAGCTGAAGTGTAATTAAATTTTAAGGATGTTGCCCCTTTGTATGAGGTGGTGGAACACGGTATTTTATCATTGTATTGCGGAAAGCCGGGAGGATAGGTATGTTCAAAGCTACTTGTTCCCAAATTTGCGACATCAACGATTCCCTGGTCGTAATAAGTGTTGTCACTACCTTCTGAAAAAAAATACACCTCCTGTGTTTTTCCGGAATTTGACAGAAATGCCAGAATTACTGTCAATGCCGTTAAGGAGAGATATTTCTTCAAATCATTCATTTTACACGATTTTAGTCAAATGCGTAGTACACGTATTCTGGATACTTAAAAGAACCACATTATTTGGATGGATTGGAACTGAAGTCTAATTTTTTCAACCCATTTCTGACATCTTCATTTTGCATAAATAAATTCCAGCATAAACCAGTCCGGTAATTTTCGATCATTACCGGAATTGGTCCCTGATCGATAGCCAGATAGCGGGGCAAATACCATTTGGCTGAAACGCTGTATGCATCATACGGACCATATTTGCCTACCAATGAATCGGCCTCCTGGTAAATATATTTCAGAAATTGCATGGATTCAGCCGGCGTGTATGGAAAAGAAGAAAGAGCTGCCGAAGGCGAAATGACTCCTAAGTCAGATTCACCCGGATGGTGCCCGGCGTATCCTTTCATGGAATAACTGGAGGTCAGGCCCCATTGTTTGGCGTCATAACCTTCGAACCCTTTCGGATTGTCCAGGGCATACTTATAGTTGATCAAAGCATGGTTCTGATTCAGCTTCCAGTAATCGGCGTACTGGTCCGAAAGTCCTTTGGGATTTAATCCCAAATAAGAATAATGTGCCCAGAATAACGGTCCAACCGGATCATCATTGCCCTCATAATGATTCAAAATGGTTCTCATTCCGTAATAGACTGTATCTTTTAAGATGGCCCCGCCGCGTGCCCAGCCTTTATTGTAAACACTTGCCTGAATAGGATGCGTTGGAGAAGAGGCAGCCAGTACATACATGATCAGGCATTCATTGTAACCACCTACCGGGAAGTTCATATCCCATCCATAGTTGGGCGACCAGTGCCAGTAAAGTACATCTTCACCGCCTTTGGTGTACCAGTCCCATTCCACTTCTTCCCAAAGTTTGTTGATATCAGCTGCCAATTTTTTTTCAGCCTCATTGCCATCTTTAAAAAATTCAGCCACAGTAATCAATCCCTGAATCATAAAAGCTGATTCAACCAGGTCGCCTCCATCATCTTTTTTACCGAACGGGTGAACCTTGCCGGTCGGACCATCGAGCCAGTGCGGCCAGGCACCATGAAACCGATCAGCCTTCCCCAGATAATTTACAATTTGCTGATATCGGGTCAGGGCTTCTTCACGGGTGATAAATCCGCGTTCAACACCCACCAGAATGGCCATTACTCCAAAACCTGAACCTCCCAGTGTAACGACATCCTGATCGTTCTGCGGGTAAACACCATCCATGTGGATACGTTCCCGGGCCAGACCGGAAGTAGGTTCAGCTCCATCCCAAAAATACCGGAAAGTCTGAACCTGAACCGAATCGAGTAACTGTTCATCAGTCAACAGGCTGTATATTCCTGTATTTCCTCCCTGACTTGCTTTTTTAGTGGCAGAAGTGCAGCCTGAAAAAAGGAAAAGTATCAGGCTGAATAGAATTAAATACTTCATTTTTCTTTTTTTAAATTGGTTGTCTGATCCAAAGGATGAACTGAAATTTATGTTTTGAAAAAAGGCTGCCCGGATACTTTCCAGTCAGCCTTTTTCGTTTCAGAAGAACCTAACTCATCCGGAACTTTTCCGAAAAAGAGTAGTTTTTATTTTTCAGCATTAAGAATTGTTTTTATTTCAGCCTGTGTAAGCGCTTTATTGAACAGGCGCAATTCGTCCATTAAACTCAGGTCGGAAGCATGGCCCCATTCAGTAAAACGCGGAGTTCCTGACATGATTGAAAGGATATCACAGCCTGTCCAGTTAATCCCTTTGAAGCTTCCCTGTTTTACGACTTCACCATTGATGTAAACCACACATTCAGTACCCGATATGGTAAATGCCATGTGGTGCCAGGTTCCGACTGTCGGATCAACAGTTGCAGTGGCACCTCCGTCGAACCAGCTATCTGCTGTTCCGTCGCCGGCATTTAATTTGATTATTTGAGCGCTGGCTGATCCTTCCCGGAAGAACCGGAACCCTCCGGTACGGTTGTTTTGAATCGTTGTACTGCTCGCATCTGGTGGTCCCATAACTAAAAAGCCTGCACGATCGGGAGTTGCGTTTATCTTTATCCAAAATACAGCGCTGAAAGCTGCACTCTTTAATCCCGTTGTTGGAAAGGTAAGGTAGGAATTTGTTGCTCCGGCATAAGCCTGGCCTTTTTTTCCTGCCGCAAATCCCGGTGAACCGACAACCGTCGCATCTTTATTGGTGACAAGCTCCTTATTGTTCCCTTCAAAAGGCATATAAAATACTTCGCCGCTGTATTTTGGCACATACGGTGAATCAGTTTGAATAATATTTTGAATTTCTGATTGAGTAAGCGCCTTATTGAAAATTCGCAACTCATCATATTTGCTCAAATCAGATTTATGATCCCAATAGGCAAAGTTTGGTGCTCCTGAAGCAATTGACATGGATGTACAACCGGTCCAATCGATCGTGCCGGAAGGTACTTTCATGGCCAGGACACCATTCAGATAGACAGCACATGCGGTTTGTGAAACGGTAAACGCGATGTGTACCCAGTCGCCGGCCGGTGCATTAACCAATCCTCCATCGTTCCATGTTTCTCCGGATCCGGTTCCCACATTAAGTTTGATGCGCTGAGATGTTGCACTGCCTTCACGGAAGAGGCGTAGTCCTTTGGTCCTGTCTTCTCCGGCAGGGCTGATTGAAATAATTCCTGCCCGGTCAGGAGAAGGATTAACCTTATACCAGAACTCTGCAGAGAATTCGTTGCCGGTAAGTCCTGCCAATGGAAATGTCAGGTACGAATCGGACGCGCCCTGATAAGCATTCAAGCCTTTGAGGCTTTCTCCGGCAAATCCCGGATTTCCAACCTTAGTGGCCGACTTAAAACTAATTTTCTCCACATAATCGCCATCAAAAGGCATATAAAAAACTTCTCCGGCATAAATCGCGCTGTAAGGAGGTTTTTTCTCAAAGTTTACTGAAGTATTCGTAGTCTTACCATCCAGATCAGTGGCCTTAACCGTCAGGATGTGTGTACCCGTGGCAAGCTTGTCATAAGTCAATTCTTTAATCGCACGACGGTAATCCTTGAATTCAGTATAACTGGCAATCTCATTGTTATCCAATAATACCGATATGGATTTTAACTCAATATCATCGGTAGCTTCAAATTGTATCGTTATAGTTGCTAAAAGTTCAGGCACCTGAATCTTAACTCCTTCAGTCGGATACTTAATCGTTACCACCGGAGCCGATGCATCAGGACCCGGATCAACTTTGGTTAAGGGGTCAATACCTTCGTTACATGCGGTGGCAAAAACGATGATAAAAATATATGCTAAAAGTGTCTTTAAGATTTTCATTTTTTTGCTTTTTTAATGATCAGTTTAGTTATTGCTTTAGCACTGGTAGCAAGTCAACCTGGTTTTGAGGAAAAGGAAGAAAGATTTTACCTTCTGTAAATGTTCTTCCGTCGTAGCTGAGTTCAGAATATTTTGCAAGCCTTACCATATCATAGTAACGTATTCCCCATTCCATGGCCAGTTCAGCGAACTTTTCATCCATTACCTGCTGGTTGGTTACAGCTGACAATGCAGTTAAACCTGCTCTTGCCCGTACAGCATTAACCGCTGCAGCTGCTGTCATGGCAGAACTTGTTGCTCCCTGAGTGAGTGCTTCGGCATGCATCAGCAAGATCTCGGCATAACGGATAATGGTGAAATTTTTATTCGTTCCATAATCGGTGCGACCGGGTGTCAATTGGTCAGTTGGCAGATATTGTTTACCACTGGCAAATAAGGCACGGTTATAATCGTTGATTTTGTCTCCCGACCTCGTTGTATTTGAGATCCATGATGGCAGGGTGGCATATTTCGAATCTTTCCGGATTTCAGCAATACCGCGGTTGGTGAAAAGTACACTGGTCTCCAGTCGGACAGTTTCATTCCTGTCAAGCATGAATTTAATGTACTTCATACTTGGTTCATAAAATCCCCAGCCACCGCCTGCACCAGCTACTTTTGGGGTCCAGTTCTCCGGCCCGAAGAATGCAAACAGATAACCTTTAGCATCTCCGGAACCTTGTCCGAAGTCAGAATACTGCAATTCAAACAAATTTTCGTTGTTCAGCTTTCCTTTCAATTTAAAAAGGTTGTAAAAATCCGTTTCAAGACTAAATTTTCCTGAACTGATGATTTGTGAAGTAGCATCGGCAACTCCCTGGTAATTTTTCAGTTCCAGGTTAGCCAGTGCTTTCATGGCCAATGCGGTATATTTGGTTACTCCGCCACGAATATCGTTTCGCTGGTTCGGACGCATATCAGGTAAAAGGGGAATGGCTTCATCCATTCGATCGGAGATATATTGCATGACCTCTGCTTTTGATGACAACTGAGCCACAAATAAGTCTGATGGATCGGGACTGAGTGGAATAATGATTTCGCCCCATATACGAGCCAGTTGAAAGAGTGAAAAAGCCTCAATGGTTTTGGCTTCGGCAGTATATTGGTCCGCCTTCGATTGACTGCCGCCGTTTGTTTTATACAATTGAATCTCATCCATTGCCGAAAGCGCGGTATAAATATCCGCATACATGTTCTGCCAAAGTGAATTATACATCCAATAGTCTTTGTCATAACTAAATTTATCTGTATCGGAATAGGGTTGCTGATCGCCCAAGCCTCCTGCATTGACATCATCCCCCCTGACAGCGATCAACGGAAAGTTTTCCCATGCAAAATTCTGAAATTCAGCATACAGGCCTGTCAGCGGCAAAATCATGTTATCTGTAATGGTATAATCTGTTCCCCCGGTAAATGTCCTGTTTTCTGCAGGTTCATCCAGAAGGTTATTACACGAAGTGGCTATCAATAGCGCAACAACGAATAATGTGAGCTTGATGGCATTGTATATAAGTTTCATAAGATTATTTTTTAAGAATTAAAATCTGATATTCAGCCCAATGGTATAAACTCCCGGTATAGGGTATGTTTGCCTGTCAATTCCATCTGATACCTCAGGATTGAAGCCATTGTATTTAAATACAGTCAAGGGACGCTCAGCGGTAAACGAAATCCTTGTTGCAGGCATTTGAGCGCCAAACAATTCTTTCCCGTTGATATTATAGGCCAACTGTACATTTTGGATCCGGAAGAAAGAACCGTCCTCCACAAAATAATTACTCATTTTCTGGTTCCATCCTTTTCGCAGGCCGGCTGATGAAGGATATTTATTTGAAGTACCTTCCCCATGCCACCGGTTTACGGCCAGATCAGCATCCATGTTCAGGTCAGGGGTCCAGATAATTTCGCCACGTTTACGGTTCAGGATTTTATTGCCTGACTGACCCATTACATTGGCTGAAAATTCGAAGCTTTTGTAGTTGAGCCCCAAATTGAAACCATACATAAAGGACGGGAAATAAGATCCCAACACGACACGGTCATCATCATTAATTAAATTATCACCATTTTGGTTTTTAAATTTGAAATCGCCGGGAACCAGCATTTTTGTCGGATTCGCCAGGTTATAGGCTACTGCAATCGGATCGGCCTGTATTTCTGCTGCATTTTGATAAACGCCCAGTACTTCATAGCCAAAGAAAGCGAGAAGCGGCTCTCCAACAATAGCCCGTTGACGAAACTCAGCCGAGCCACCGTCGATATACGGTTGTCCCTGAAGGTCAATGACTTCGTTTTTAAGTGTCGAAATATTTGCTCCGACGGTATACGTGATAGCATTGGTAAGTTTATCATTCCAGTTGAGTGCCAGTTCAAATCCGGAGTTTCTGAACACGCCTACATTTTTAAGTACGCTTCCTCCAATGAAAGGGATATTTACATTAATCGCGGCATTCTTGGTATCACGGATATAATAATCCGCATCAACGGCTAACCGGCTATCGAATACTCTTGAAGTAATACCAAAGTTCATTTCCTCGGTAACCTCCCATTTAAGAAATGAAAACGTGCTGGAGGTGGTTGTACCTGAAACAAGTTTATCGTCGATTGCAGTTGTTATGACTTGTGTTGTCCTGGCTCCGTCGCTGGCCTGAATTTTATCGTTTCCAAGCTGGCCCCAGCTGGCACGTAATTTCAAATAATCAACAATGCCATCGGGCATAAATTCTTCTGACGAGATGACCCACCCGGCGCCAATGGTTGGAAAATACCCCCATTTCTCCTGGTACTTCGAGCTTCCATCTGCCCGCATTGTTCCATACAATAAGTACCGGTCGTGGAAGTTATAGGATAACCTGCCAAAATAGGACATTCCGTATTGCCTGCTCCCGCCGTCATGAACAGCATCGGTGGGGATTGTTGACCTGTCAGCCTGCTCAATATACCACGATTCCTGATGATCAACCGGAAAATCCAGGCCTCTTGCAGTAAGCATTTCCCAGGCTTCATCTCTGAATGAAGCCCCTCCCATGACGGTCACGCTGTGGTCTCCAAAACGATCGGTATAGGTCAGCACGTTATCCCATATCTGATTGGAGAAGGTTTCCGTTTTTTTTGTAACAGATGATTTAATTCTTTGCAAATCAGTACTTACATAGTAAGGCAGACCTACATTACGCTCATTAAGCGTAGTAAAGCTATGATTGTAAGTAGTTTTTAAATTTAATTTTTTAGGAATAAGATCAAGCTGTACATAGAAATTAGCCAGCATTTTTCTGATCTTCAACTGATTATTGATGTAATTGAGGTTTGGAAATGGATTTTGCCCGCCCCGGTATTTAATATCCTGGCCGCTTGCATATTTAACAGGCCATGCTGCTGTATTTTCTTCATCATAAACAGGCAATATCGGAACAGCCCAGTATGCCATGCTCCATGCGGCATCTTCCTGTCCGTATTTTACCGCGTTACTGAAAATCATATTTCCGCCGATGGTAAACCAGTCAGTTGCCTTGAAATCTATTTTTGACCGGAGGTTGAAGCGATCATATTCATTTTTCATGTCCAGGATACCTTCCTGGGCAAAATAACTCGTTCCAATTGAATAAGAAGCATTTTTGCCCCCGCCTGAAACACTTAAACTGTGGTTTTGAATGGGTGCTACCCGAATAATTTCTTTGTACCAATCGGTATTGACATCCGGAACATTCGGATTGATCCTGCTCCTGCCATAGCGTTGCATGGCATTGGCTATGTTACTGATATCAGGAACTGAACCCGATTCCATGGCCATGGTGGTAAATTGTTCGGCATTGGCCATCTTTAATACATTTTGAGCAATCTGGGTCCCATAATAACCATCATAGGTAATTTCGGGTTTCTTGTTAATTGATCCTGATTTGGTTTCAATCAGAACAACTCCATTGGCTGCCCTAACTCCGTAAATAGCCGCTGCCGAAGCATCTTTCAATACGGATATGGATTCAATATCCGAAGCATTTAAAAAATCAATATTGTCAAAAAACATCCCGTCAACTACATACAAAGGCGCTTCGTTATTACTTCCGGGGTATGAACCTATACCCCGAACGCGGATCGTAGGGGAAACTCCCGGCGCTCCGCTGCTGACGACCTGCATACCTGCCACTTTTCCCTGCAAAGCCTGCATGGCCTGTCCGGAAGGGCTTTTCCCAATTTCATCTGATTTGATGGTGGAAATGGAGGATGTCAGGTCTTTCACCTTTTGAGTTCCATAACCAACCACCACCACTTCATCAATCCCAAATGATTGTTCCTTCATCTGAACGTTTATGGAAGTAAGGCCATTCACAGCTATTTCCTGTGTTTTCATGCCAATAAAGCTGAATACCAGGGTTGCCTGAGATCCAACCTCGATACTGTATTTTCCATCAAAATCAGCAATGGTGCCCTGCATAGTGCCTTTAACAAGCACACTGACCCCGGGTACCGATTGTTTCGTTTCATCAGTCACCGTTCCTGTCACCGTGATTATGTTCTGGGCAAAAAGGATCGATCCTGAAAATAGCAGAATAAGTACAAAAAATAGTTTTTTCATAGTTTCATTGTTTAGCTTTCAAAATATTACAACTCAAAATAATCTTCCCGAAAGTGAACAGACAATAAAATAATACACTACTAATTCATCACTCCTGAAAGATGTTGCATAACAACTACACTTTTACCTCATCGTACAGTTCAGGATGGGCCCATGTATCTGTTTGTTAATGCAGAAGGACTAAATAAGAACAACATGTATACTGACATCAAAAACAGAATTTTCTGATTTGAACGTAATGATTTCAGCTTTGAATAAATTCTTTTCAGGCAAATATCAACACAATGAACGGTAAATGCGTTATATAATTTTTATAAAATGTTACATCATTCACACCTGAATAATTCCATAGCCTTCGGTTTGAAATGAAGCATCAGGAATTTAAAAACAGCCGAATTGGGTTTTTGGGAACGCAACAGGTTCGGTCGGCTTGAATATCATTCCCTGACGAAAGAAGTAGAAAAATATTTTACACCTAATGAAGAATTCCGGAATGTCATTCTTTCCGGGGAAAGAGTTTATTTTCAGTCGTTTTCAAAAATATTCAGCTACGATTACCAGGAGTTTGAGATCATTCGTCCGGAAGGTTTTATCAATTCGATCCCGGACGGGGGGGACCGGATTTTTGTGAACATTATGAATAAAGGAATTTATCAGATTTCCGGTTCAGAATTTTCACCTTTCCTGGTAACCGGAACAGGAAGAATATTTCCGTAAAAATATGATCCATCGGGACTGCCAGTCGGACGATGGAAAATAATGCTGTTTTTATTCCACTTTGTGTTTGACCAACAAAATCCTTTCAGTATTATTGACGGCAAAATCCTGGATTTCAACAATTCGAACCTAACAACTTTAAGATATGCTTAACCGGAGAATTTTTATCAAAAGAACCAGCCAGGGAGTTGCCTTCATTGGATTAATGACAGGTCTTCCCGGTTTTCGTACGGTGGGAATCTCTCCCCGGACCTTTGTACTCCCCCGCAGTTCTCCTGAACAGCAAGGAATATCTTCCACAACAATACAGAAATTTCTGGAAGCCGTCAGGAAAAGCAAACAGGAATTTCAAAGTCTCATGATTCTGCGTCATGGTTATGTGATCGCAGAAGGCTGGTGGGCTCCCTATTCAGCTGAGCACCGGCAACAATTGTATTCTGCCAGCAAAAGCTTCACCAGCACAGCCATAGGGTTCGCGGTTACCGAAGGCCTGCTTTCGGTAGAAGATCCGGTCATCAGGTTTTTTCCTGATGTACTGCCTGCTGAAATCAGTGAGAACCTGGCCTCCTTAAAAGTCAGGCATTTGCTTTCCATGTCGGTTGGTCATGCCAAAGACTCCATTCTTATACTGGAAGCTTCTCCGGAAGGAGTAAGCTGGGAAGAAACATTTTTAAAGCAGCCGGTGGTTTTTAACCCCGGAACACAATTTATGTACAACTCCGGCGCCAGCTACATGCT
Organism: Bacteroidales bacterium; assembly: GCA_038251165.1. Classification (GTDB taxonomy): domain Bacteria; phylum Bacteroidota; class Bacteroidia; order Bacteroidales; family Prolixibacteraceae; genus Aquipluma. The sequence continues at coordinate 26,048 of JBBSBP010000048.1, forward strand.
GAGTTCAATAGTCAAAAAAGTAACCGGTCAAACTGCTCACGAATATTTGCGTTCCCGTTTGTATGAGCCACTTGATATAACTGATGCCACATGGACGGAAAACTTTGAAGGCGTCAATATGGGAGCTTCTCATTTGCGTATGCGAACCGAAAACCTGGCAAAATTCGGCCAGTTGTACCTTCAAAAAGGCAAGTGGAACGGAAAACAGGTGCTCAGTGAAAAATGGATTGCAGAAGCTTCATCCAAACAGATTGAAAACGGAAAAAACGACAGCAGCTGGGGATATGGCTACGGATACCAGTTTTGGCTAAATCCTCCCGGCGGTTTTCGGGCCGATGGCGCCTTTGGGCAATTCAGCATGGTTTTGCCTGAACAGGATGCAGTGGTCGCCATCACCAGTGAAAGTACAGAAACAAAAACCGTTATGCAACTGGTATGGGATATGTTAGTGCCCGAAATGACCAACGCCCCTCTTCCTGAAAACTCAACAGAAAGCAGCCAGCTACAGAAAGACCTGAAAGCACTCCGCTACGATCCGCCAAAAATGGAGGTGAATTCAACTGTCGCAGAAAGGATTTCCGGAAGGGAATTTAAGCTGGATAAAAACCAATTTAATGCAAAGTCCGTAACCTTCAGATTTTCTGGTGATCAATGCATTTTCACCCTGAAAGAAAACGAAAAACCAGATATCATCATTACCCATGGAATGAATCACTGGATCAGGGAAGGAAATATAAAACCTTTACCGCATTCATTATTTTCTTTACGCCGGATTGATTTTGATTCGATTGTTGCGGCAAGCGCCACCTGGCAGAATGAAAACACCTTGCTGCTGAGCTGGCGCCTGATTGAAACTGTTCACAGTGACAGCCTGACCTGTGTTTTTGACAAAGACAAAATAACGATTAAATTCCTGTTCAGTGTGGCGCGTTTGCAGAATAAACCCGATGACCGCGCAGATATTTCGGGTCAGATGATGGCCTGAAATAACAGGGTAGGAAATGTGATGTTGTGATGAAGTCCGGGTGAATTTATATGCAAACAAAACCTATCCGGTACAGGAGGAATTCGCTGATCAGATCAACTGGATTCCCAATTGATTGCTTAACAGGAGTAGTTCAGCTTTTGCAGAAGCAAGAGATTCAGTCTTTTTTAGTGGCAAAACCGGGTTTCCGGCAGAATCAAACAGAATTATTCTGAAATCCATATCTTCAATATCAAGCGTGCGGTTACTCCTGCTGTATGCACGCCATACCTTATCCGATTTCCGAATCCCGAGTTTCATGTTTGCTTCAAGGTTTATCCAGTTTCCAATCCGAATAATCCCAAAAAAGTTGTTCGAAAATTTTATCCTTCTTTGATCAAAATCAATTAATGTGCTGGTTGAAGTGAAACCAATAAAAGCGCCGGCTACAACCAGAATCAGTCCGTAGAATGAGTTAAAAGTAGCCAGTAACCCGGCAAAAAAAATAAAAATCCCGGCAGAGGTTCCAACAGGACCGAATGATTTATCAAGCAGATTTCTTGTTTTCATTTGAATTGATTATCTGGTTCGATGACTGGATCGTCAATGTTTAACAACAAATTTCAGGATTGATTTCGGAGTCCGGATAAAATAGAATCCATCAGGTAGTTCCTGGGTGGAAATATGGGTTGCGGATTTTATTTTTGCCCGGACAGGTTGCCCGTAACTGTTAAAGACTTCGATGTCGTAAAGTATTTCGGAAAAATTGATTTGTCCTGTTGCCGGATTCGGGAATACTATACCGTCCGGATCATTCTTTTTCTTTTCACTGAACCCGGTAATCGTTTGGCAGTCTCCCCGGTACCAGCAGGCAGTAGAGTCTGTATCCAGAAAGTTCAGAAGCCTTTCTGCTACTTTTTTCCTTCCGATTACGGAAGGATGAGTTCCGTCGGTATTAAAATCTGCGGGGCAGTTCCAGGTAAGTCCATCTTTGGCCGGCAGCATTCCGTTGGCCCAATTGTAAGTACCCCAGCAGAGCCAGGGAGAGTTTGGCTTTGTTCCGGAATACTGAAGCATTGGATCACGGTTTAACTGATCTTCAATCAGCCACTTCATCGACCAACCCTGCCAGTAACCATAGGGTTCCGGATTAAGCGCAGATGTCGCGTATCCGGCATAAATCCGGCTGACGATGTAACAGATTCCGGCATTGGGGAACCTGAATTTTAAAATATTCATGATTCGTTTGGACTGAATTTTCAATGAATCTGAATACGTTTGCGGGCTTGCCGCCGGGTTTCCAACCGGAATTGCTTCCTTGTACCAGATAACCTGTACCTGTTTCCCGGTAACACCCGCAGCTGCAAGTCTGTTCACAACCGTAGTATCCCAGTAGTGAGCGTATGAATTCACATCGATCAGTGAAATGACATTCGAACTCATCCCGCCTTCGGCACAATCAACAAGCTTAACTTGCGGATTTTTGTATGGATCAGCGTTGCCCATTGGAATGAAAACACTGAAAGCCATGGTGGTATTCGACATTCCAATCGAGATAAAAACAATCTTTCCATTTACCGGATCCGGATTTCCATACCGGTCCAGCGGTTGAATCCGACTGGCCAGTTGCAGCCCTGCCATTTTATGTGCCGCCGGCAAAAAATTGGATCCATTCGGATACAATCCACCCATAAATCCATTCCAGGTTCCGGGTCCCAAATCATTGACGGGAATATAGACCGGATTACCAAATGAAGTATTTCCGCAATTCTGTCCGGTTATTGCTGTTGCGATCAAAACAAAAAGAAAAAGAAGTAAGGATCTCATCGTGAAAGATTTGATGAAACAAATATACTATTTAACCAACACGATTGCAATTGTTGGATTCAGGCTTTCGGTTATTTGTTGTGATTCCGAAGCAACCACCCAAAAATAATCAGCACAATGCCCGCCGAACTCCTAATCAGGTGCAGTGGGATTACCAATCGAATCAATTCTTTTCATAACGAATCTGCTTACCGATTAAATTCAAAATCCGGCAACTTATATTCTCATAAATCGTTAAAGTCTTTAGTGAAGTTGAGCGCGTTAAAATTCAGAAGAAAGATGAAATCACAGGAAAACAGAAACGAAGAAGTTACTCCCTGGGCAGTAATTAGCAAGAACATCGAAAAGTATCAAAAGCCCAGCCTCATGAAAAGCATCTGGCAAATCATCAACTCGTTTATCCCCTATGTTGGATTATGGATATTAATTGTTTACAGCCTTTCGGTTTCGTATTGGCTGACGGCTTTTTTAATCCTTCTGGCAGCTGGATTTCTGGTGCGGCTTTTTATTATTTTTCACGATTGCGGGCATGGATCGTATTTCAAATCAACAAAGGCCAATCGAATGGTTGGAATGTTTCTCGGTATTCTGGCCTTTACACCCTATGACAAGTGGCATAACCAACACCGCTTTTCTGGTCATTCAGCTTTCGATCCTCTATGTTGCTGCCATTTCCGGATTCTGGCTATTTTATCTGCAGCATCAATACGAAGATGTAACCTGGTTCAGAGGCAAAGACTGGAATTACAGGACTGTTGCGCTTGAGGGAAGTTCATATGTAAAGTTCCCAAAATTGCTGCAGTGGTTCTCCGGCAACATTGGTTTCCACCACATCCACCACCTTAATGCCCGTATTCCGAATTACAACCTGCAGAAATGTTACCGCGAAAATTCCATATTTAACGAGGTAAAACCCGTTACTTTTGTAACAAGTATCCGGTCATTAAAACTCCGCCTGTGGGATGAACAAATCCAAAAACTGGTCACATTCAGTGGCCTGCGTAAGGAAACATAGCAAGTCTCATTCCTTATACTTCACACAGATCAGGGTTACATGCATTTTTACCTCACTGCTTTATCCCGTGAATCAGTAGTCCTGAACAGATTCACCGGAATTGCAATTCAAGGGCAGCAATTACTTTTTAATTTTATTCATAAACTCACTTCTTGTTATTGCAATAAACCAGCATTCAAAAACAGAATTTGTTTTAACTTGGTACCTCCTAAATTAAAATTTGCTATGAAACAAATAATTGCAGGATTTATCATTTTAGTGTGCTCCGCCTTCCTATGGAGCTGTAAACCAAACAAAACATTTTCGGAGAAAGAACTGGCGCTGATTCCCATGGTCCAAAAGCTAAGCCTGGGCGAATCTTCCTTCCGGTTTAAAAAAAGCACGCGGCTGGTTGTTGAAAGTATTGATCAGGAAATGATTGCCAGTCAGCTTGCCGGCCTGTTCGAAAAAGCCGCCGGCTGGAAACCAAAGATTATTGTGGGAGGCAGTGAAGGATCGAATCAGGTCTATTTCATGACCGATCAGGCTATGGGGCCGGAAGCCTGTTCGCTGGAAGTTCAGAAAAACCGTATTGAAATTAAGGCTGCAAAACCTGCAGGTTTCTTTTATGCGGTTCAGACCCTGCGCCAGTTACTTCCGCCTGAAATTGAAAGCGCCCGTATACAGGAAAACGTTGACTGGCTGGTTCCGGTATCCGTCATTTCTGACAGTCCAGCTTTTAAATGGCGCGGTTATATGCTCGATGTATCACGTCATTTCTTCCCGAAAGAAGATGTGCTTCGAATGCTTGACAACCTGGCACTGCATAAAATCAACACGTTTCATCTGCACCTGGTTGACGATCAGGGTTGGCGAATCGAGATTAAAAAATACCCTCGACTGACCGATGTTGGAGCCTGGCGCGTTGACCGCGAAGACCGGCACTGGAATTCGCGCCCCAAACAGGAAGCCGGCGAAAAAGCCACATACGGAGGATTTTATACCCAGGATGACATCAGGGAGATGGTTGCTTATGCACAAAACCGTTTTATCACCATCGTTCCTGAAATTGAAATGCCGGCACATGTGACAGCCGCCCTTGCTGCTTATCCGCAGTATTCATGCAAAGGAGGTCCGTTTACAGTTCCTCCCGGAGGAGTCTGGCCAATCACGGATATTTATTGTGCCGGAAAAGATTCCACTTTCCTGTTTGTTGAAGATATTCTAAACGAAGTGATCAGTTTATTTCCATCCAGATACATTCATATTGGCGGTGATGAAGCGACTAAAACCGAATGGGAAAAATGTCCGGACTGCAAAAAACGGATGAAAGAAGAAGGACTGAAAGATGTTGGAGAGCTGCAAAGCTATTTCATCAAAAGGATTGAAAAATTTATCCATTCCAAAAACCGGATTTTACTAGGATGGGATGAAATCCTGGAAGGCGGGCTGCCCGCAGAAGCTACTGTAATGAGCTGGCGCGGTATTAAGGGTGGCATCGAAGCCGCCAATCTGGGGCACGATGTGGTCATGTCTCCTAATTCATATTGTTATTTCGACTATCTGCAGGGGCCAATCGATCAGGAACCTCTGGCCATTGGAGGAAATCTGTCCCTGAAAAAAGTTTATAGTTTTAATCCGGTTCCTGAAGAATTAAGCGCTGATGCGGCCACCCACATTCTGGGCGGGCAGGCCAATCTCTGGACTGAATATGTACCCGGTATCAAACATGCTGAATACATGACTTTCCCCAGGATCGCGGCTTTGGCCGAAGCTTTATGGAGCCCCCGTTTGGTTCGTAACTGGGAAGATTTTTCGCGCCATATTCAGTTGTTCATGAAAAGATACGATCAGATGGGTATCAACTATTCAAAAAGCGGGTACAATGTATCAGCCAAATCCCAGCCTGACCAGGAGAAAAAGCAACTTGCGGTCAGCCTGACCAGTGAACTGGCAGGAGTAGACATTCATTATACGACCGATGGAAGTGAACCTGATTCTTTATCACCTGTATATTCGGGGCCGGTTATGCTAGATAAAACGTCGGTCTTAAAAGCAGTCACCTTTGCTGGCGGCAAGCCTGCAGGAAAAGTAATGAGTCAGTCATTTAACATCAACAAAGCGACCATAAAACCGGTAACATACCTGATTCCCTGCAACGAACAGTACACAGGTTCCGGCGGGTATACACTGGTAAACGGTGTTCGCGGAACGATCAAACATGCCGAAGGTGAATGGCAGGCCTGGTTATCGGACAACATGGGAGTGGTCATTGACCTGCAACAGCCAACCGAAATTCACCGGATATCCGTTGGGTCGCTGCAAAACACCAGATCGGGGATCTTTTTCCCGAAAAAAATGGAATTCTTCGTCTCGGCTGATGGCATCAAGTTTGAAAAAGTAGCTGAAGCATTAAATGAGGTTGATCCTCTTTCAGAGGAAAAACAGCTGAAAGATTTTTCAGTTGCGTTTAATCCGGTTACAGCCAGCTTTGTAAAAGTATTGGCCATCAACCCGGGCAAGGATCCCAAAAGTCACTCAGGCGAAGGTAAAACAACCTGGATTTTTGTGGACGAAATTGAGGTGGAATAACATGACCTGCAAACGTTATTCAAGCTACCGGATACTCATAAAAGTAAAATGAATATCCGTTTACTTTTCGATTTGGTACACCCGGGTTTTCTGTATGTGAACCGGCTAGTTTATACGAAGTACAGAGCCTATTTTCAAGGTCTTTTGTGCAGTGATGTTATTTGCTGCACAAATTTTCTTTACCGAGGTATGGTATGTTCTGGCTATAGTCGAGAGGTTATCCCCCTTCCGGATGACATGCCTGCTGACTCCCCCATTTGACGCCAAAGCAGGTAAATCAATAGGAGCAGGATTCTTCCCGAATTCAGCAGGATCAGTTTCAAATCGTTTGTTATGGTAATAAATTAAGGGACTGCGAAGGGCAAATGTATCAAAATCAATGTATTTATTGGAGTCAAACGGTTCGCCAAAAAGTCGTGTTTCAAAGTGAAGGTGATCACAGGTAGCACGGCCGGTCCGGCCTCCCAGCCCAATTAAATCCCCGGCTTTAATGATATCATTTACTTCAACCTTAATGGTTTTCAGATGGGCATAGATGGTTTCAAGCCCGTTATTGTGTCTGACCAACACCAGGTTACCATACCCGCTAAACCGTTTGGAGAGCCTCACCCTTCCGTCGAATGCACAACGAACGGTATCTCCTGAATTCAGTTTAATGTCGGTACCCGTATGCATCCTTCTTCCGCGGTAACCATATTTCGAAATGACCTTCCCTTGTACCGGAATTACAAACGTACTGTCATAGGCCTCTCCCAGGTAAACCGTGACGGTGTCATACTTATTGGGCAGGGTGCTTGCCGGATATTTGATTTGAGTTGAATTCCAGATATTTTTATAAAACGATTCATCAATTGAAACGAGCGAGTCACTCTCCAGTTCTTCACTTTCAGTTTGAAGTGAGTCGATCTCAAAGTGCTCATTAATAGGCCTAATGGTAGCCGAAAGTGTTCGTTGAGCAAAGCTATGGAAAGAAAAAAACAAACTGATGATTAATGTTAAAGCGCCTAACTTCATTTGCGGAATTTGGGTTAATTACTCAGCTCAATTATTTTGACAGATTGCAAAAGTAACATTATCATTATTTATTTATGCATGATGTGTTAAAAGGCAGCATCACGGCTTAAAACAAAAAGCATTTTTGAATGGATGAACATTGCTGAATGGCAGGATTTTAAACTGGCGGTTGCCAAAGACAAACCTCTGATTGATTCAGCAGCCTTACTGACCGGCGTTGAACCCCGCCTGATTGTTTCGGTTCTGGTCGGCGAACAAATCCGTTTGTTTAATTCAAGCCGTGAAGCCTATAAAAAATGGATCAGCCCGCTGAAAATTCTATCCGTTGAAACCACCTTCTCACTTGGGGTCACCGGAATAAAAATTCCTACGGCAAAAACTATCGAAAAAAACCTGAAAGACAGCAGTTCTGTTTTTTACCTTGGAGATAAATACGAAAATCTGCTCGACTTTCAGACCATTAATATGGAACAGGAGCGATTTAACCGGTTGACATCGTATAAAAATCACTTCTATTCCTATTTGTATGCCGCACTTAATGTAAAACAAATCAATGTTCAATGGGAACGGGCCGGATTTCCGATCAATAATCGTCCCGAAATACTGGCAACTTTGTACAATATTGGTTACGAGGTATCCATTCCGAAGGAAAATCCGGTAGTGGGCGGCTCCGGAATTAACATCAAAGGAGAAAAGTATTCCTTTGGAGCTGTAGCCTACGAATTTTATTATTCAGGTGAATTGTATGATTTGTTCCCCTTTAAAAATGCCAAATTCGATTTTAATGAGCTGTAAACCAAACCCTGATCGATCGCGTTCGGTAAATTTTCCGGTTCTCTTCTTCTTGTTTTTTCTGATTGCCTTAAACGGGGAAGCACAGGTTAACTGGATCAGTGAAATTCCCTGGATCAGAATGATGGATGGATTGCAGTATGCCGAGTTGGATGCTCCTGATAAGTCGGTTGTCAACGATTCAAAACTGACTGTTCTGAAAGTGGATGTCCGGAAATTTGACTTTGAATTTCTGACGGCATCGGAACACGGAAAACAGGCACGGACAGCTCCCGACTGGGCCAAAGAATTCGACCAGAACATCATCATCAATGCCGGGATGTACAGTTATGATAAAATGCAGTCGAACAAAGGCTACATGAAGAATTACAAGCATCTGAACAACCCGAATAAAAGTACTTATTACAATGCCATGCTGACCATGCATCCGAAAGATCAGCAGAAACCACCCTTTGAAATTATTGATATTACCTGCCAGGATTGGGAAAAGGTACAACATCAGTACAACTCGTTGTGCCAGGGAATGCGTATGATCGGTTGCGACGGTGAAGGAATGGCATTCTCCAAACGACCTGATCAGTCGTGCAGTATGATTGTTACAGCGACCGACCCTGAGGGTAATTTGTATATTATTTTCACCCGTTCTCCCTATACGCACCGCAGCATGATCAGCTATTTGCAGGGTATGCCGCTGAATCTCCGTACAACAGTTTACCTGGAAGGAGGCCCTGAAGCCAGCTTGTATGTGAACACCGGCGACACGGTAATCGCCAAATACGGAAGTTACGTTTCGAATACCTGCAACAACGATGATAACGACCATTTCTGGAAGATTCCGAATGTGATAGCGATCCGTAAGAAAAAATAGGATGGATATGTTGCAGCCTGACTTTGTCGCCTGGTTTACCTCGCATAAATCAAATTCTTTTCGTTGTCGACCTTGGATTTAATATATTTCGACAAACCATTTTATGAAACAAGGTCAACTTTAGCGTTTAACAACCTTTCCAAATCAATCTTCATTTGAAAAAACTGCAAGCCTATCTTTTGCGAATAATCAAGATCGACCAAAATATCGATATCACTATTCTGGTCTGCATCTCCCCTGAAGTATGAACCAAACAGGTACGCTTTCAGAACTGGGCGTGATCTGAAATATTCAGAAATAGTTTTTATTTTATCCTTATCTAAGTTCATTCAACAAATATGCAAATAAATGGACTGTTGATTTCCATAAACATGAACTCTATTTGTCATGGCTGCTCTTTGCCTCAGCTTTCACTCAATCGAGGGCATTGGGTGCCGCGATTGCCAATTAGTGGTTTACCAATAACGGAGATTAGAAATCTCCACACCTTTTTTTTTATCCTGATTTTTACCTTCCGGAAGACTTAAACTACTCTATTTTTTAAACCCGCAAAATAGTTCATTCACAATATTTTATACCTATAACTACTAAAAATGCTTAATGCATTAAGCATTTTTAGGTTCTTCCATGCTTAAGATTCTGGGTGGCGAAACTGATTTAAGTCGAAGAGCCGTTATCTATCAAGTTCCCGGACTTTCATTTCGGGAATATCTTCAAATAATACTTTCCGATAATTTCCCCAAATTCAAGCTGGATCAGATCATTGATAACCATGTATCAATTTCGGGAGAATTAGTTGCAAGATTCAAACCTCTTCAACATTTAAGTTCCTATCTTAAAATTGGGTATTATCCATTTTTTCTGGAATCGGAGAATTCATATGGCATAAAATTGAATTCGACGATAAATTATATTCTTGAAAATGAGATCTCCGGAATCCTTCGCTCGGATACGAAAACTATTCAGAAATTGTAACTACTCAGGTCATATTTTTTTAGAATAAATCTTCTCTTAATAAGAATCGCATAGATTTCCCTCAACTTGTTTTCCTTGCAACGAGCCGATAAATATTGGTTTGTTTCCATCTATGCAAATCTCATTGAGGTTCGT
>JBBSBP010000049.1:0-36205 GCA_038251165.1 Bacteroidales bacterium
CCGGATACTTCCGCATTGCTCAGAGAAGTCAAATGGCTGATGGACAATCAGAAATCGTTTAATTTTTATGTTATTCATGGCGGAACGAACTTCGGATACTGGGCCGGCGCCAATGCATTTAGTCCGACGCAATACCAGCCTGACATAACCAGCTACGATTACGATGCACCCATCAACGAAATGGGACAGGCAACTCCCAAATATCATGCGTTACGAAAACTAATGGCAAAATATCAGCCTGCAAAACAAAAATTACCTGACATTCCAAACGCTATTCCGGTAATCGAAATTCCTGAAATTAAGTTTACTGCCTCAGCATCGGTTTGGAATAACCTGCCGGAAGCGATAAAGACTCCTCAGCCCAAACCAATGGAGATGTTCGGTCAAAAAGGTGGATTCATCCTATACCGTACCAGTCTGATCGGGCGCAAAAGCGGGAAACTCCGTATTACCGAATTGCATGATTATGCCACTGTTTTTGTGGATGGGAAATACATCGGCAAACTGGATCGTGCCCAGGCCGAAAACATCATTGAACTGCCAGTATCAAACACGGTAAATCCGCAGCTCGATCTATTGGTTGAAGGAATGGGACGAATCAACTTCGCGGAATATATGATTGATCGTAAAGGAATTACCGATCGTGTTTCGCTCAACGGAATGACGCTGATGAACTGGCAGGTATTTACCCTTCCGTTCGACGAAGCTTACCTGGAAAAACTGAACTATTCAGCTGAAGAAGTCAGCCTTCCGGGGAAATTTTTTAAAAGTACATTCCAGCTTGAAAATACAGGTGATACTTATCTGGATGTCAGTCAATGGGAAAAGGGAGTTGTATGGGTAAACGGGCACAACCTGGGACGCTATTGGAAGATCGGCCCCCAAAAACGATTGTATTGTCCGGCTTCCTGGTTGAAAAAAGGCAGGAACGAAATCGTTATTTTTGATATACATTTACTCAATCCAAAAACAGTAAAAGGAACAAAAAGCCTGGAACCTGAGCAATAGTGGATTTTCAAAATTGAAATACGATCAGTAACTAACACAAAGTTGAATTCCGTTTCATTTTGATTGCATTGCCATCAGGTATCGTTTTACCAGCTTCTTATGCGTTGGAAATGCGAACAGGAAATTACGTAAATATCAGTTTTTGTAATATTCGATTATCCCTTAAACCGCTAAACCTATGTATCCACGTACTATTTTATCCCTGCTCGCAGTTGTGTTTTTTTTGTTCACCACTCAGGCCCAAAAGGAACCCGATAAAAAACTGGTCGACCGTGCATTTGAAAATGGGAAACAGGCAAACGAAGGTTTTATCCGAAGTCTTCGGTTTGTGAATGGCTGGCTTAATCATACTGATCCTGAAAGTGGCTTGATTCCGACCAATCTGGATAAAGCAAAGGACATTTGGGAACCCCATAATTCGGCTGCCGACAACTATGTGTTCATGGTTTTAACAACTTACCTGCTCGATAAAGAATTGTATAACGGAAAGATGCTCGAAATGCTCCATACCGAGCGCAGGCTGACTTCACGGATCAAGTCACTTCCGGATACGTATTCGTTTTCGAAAAAGGATTTCAAGACCGAAAAGCCGGATATGAACTGGGTGATTTTCGGCACCGCGGAATACATGAAAGATGGCCTCATTCCCTTGTTTGAATACATCGGGAAGTCGCCATGGAGCGACCGGATGATGGAAATGCTGAATGATCTTCCTGAGTATTATACATTATTTAAGGACATTGACCAATTGGGCGGGTACAAAGTGGCCTCCGAAGAGGTAAACGGCGACATGCTGCAAACGTTGGTCCGTACTTACTGGATGACAGGCCGGAAGGAATTTCTGGATTGGGCAATACTGATCGGCGATTATTATATGCTGGGCGACCGCGACCTGAGTACCCTGAAATACCTTCGTCTTCGCGATCACGGATGCGAAATTATCGGAGGTTTGAGCGAATTGTATGTTGCTTTGAGCTTTGTGAATCCCGAAAAAAAGAAACTATACCAGGAACCGCTGCATCGGCTGCTCGACCGTGTTTTGGAAGTTGGACGCAATCCGGATGGACTGTTTTACAATGCAGTTAATGCGGAAAGCGGGGAAGTGGCCGATCAGGGAATTTCTGACAACTGGGGCTATGTCTTTGATGCTTTTTATGCGGTATACCTGATCGATCATACTGAAAATTACAGGCAATCGTTTTTATCGATGCTGAAAAACCTGAATAACAAATACAGGAATTTTGCATGGGAAGGAAAAAGTCACGATGGTTATGCCGATGCTCTTGAAGGTGGGATTAACCTGTATAACCGCGAACCTGTGGGCGATTTGAAAGAGTGGATAGAAAGTGAAATGCAGGTCATGTTTAGGATGCAGCAGCCTGATGGCATCATTGGCGGCTGGCATGGAGATGGCAATTTTGCCCGTACGGCCATCATGTTCAGCTTGTGGAAAACCCTTGGTGCAACTGTTTCTCCCTGGCGTAATGATGTTGTTTTCGGGGCTGAAAAGGATGGAAATGAAACCTGTTTTGTCCTCACTTCAGAAAATGACTGGGAAGGTAAACTGGTGTTTGATAGCCAGCGGTTTCGGGTCAACCTGAATCTGCCGATCGATTATCCGCGCATTAATCAGTTTCCCGAATGGTTTACCGTTGAACCCGGGAAACAGTATTCCATTCACTCTTCGGACAAGAAAATTTCGGGGAAATACCGTGGCGAAGAATTGCTCAGGGGTATTCCGGTCAGTCTGAAAGCCGGAGAAAAGCTTGTCCTTAAAGTTCGCTGAAACAGAAACTCAATTCGTATGGATAGAGGATTTTTCCTGACATTTATACCTTGAGGTATAAGCGCTGTTCCAATTAACAATTAAACACCTAAAATGTTGACAATGAGCCTGTTTTACCTCTTATTGATTTTTCATACCGCATTCCTTTCAGTTTCAGTAAAAAAGAATGAAAATGTTTCGCGGGCAGATGAGACCCTGCAACTAAATAATAAACTATTTGAAACAACCCGCAACAGTACTTATTTTCTATGGGGCAAACGCCTTTTTGAATGGACCAAAACCAATCTTCAGGATTCGACGGATAACCTGTATTTTGATAACGTTTCGTTAAGCGGAAAGATTAGCAGAGCCAAATATTCCTATAACAGCGGACAAATGCTTCAGGCAGCCGTTTTGCTTCATAAAATCACCGGTAATAAAGCTTACCTGACTGAGGCTCAAAATATCGCTCAATCATCCATCCATTATTTTACCGAAATATTTACCACGCCTCAAAACAAAACCATTAAATTAAAATACAATCTGTAACAAATGCAAAAATTCCTCTGACTTGACAGGTCAACTTATGATTTATGTTTTTTTTTATGAAAATGTAAATTTTTAGTCATGAATCGAATCTTATTATTCGCCTTAATGATTGTTTCTTCAATAAGTTTGTCGGCACAAATTAAGAAAGGCAGTTTTATGCTGGAAGGGGGGATTAATTTACCCGGTAATTGGAACTATGACTCAAATCCATATACGGAAGGCTTCGGAATTTCATTTGGAGTTAGACTTTTAGGTGTTTTTGCCAGAAAGTATTTCGGAAACCGATGCATTACTCCATTTATTGATGGCGGCATCGGAATTGGATGGTCACAAAATACAAGAACGGAATCTTCTGCAGGAGGAGCCATATTTCAGATCACCGAACACAGAAATTTATTTTACTTGTCAGGCACTGGAGGTGCATCCTGGTCAATGACCCGAAATTTGAAAATTAACGTCATGGTAAAGATCCAACATACCGAAGAAAGATTCAACGAAAAACCGAATTATTCTACTTCTCAGACTAAAACTTTAGATTTTGATTCCGCTTTGGTTTTATCTTTTAGCTATTTTTTGAATCGAAAAGCAAAATCCGAACAGGAGTAGAACTATCCGTACCACTCCCGCGACCTTTTGGTGTTTTTCAAACAGTTGATAGCAATGTTGACATTGTTCACCACCTGGAAGTCGAACATACCGACACAAATAAAGTCGGCGCCATTGTCGTAGGCCCACTGAAATCCATCTTTTGGTTCGATAGCGCCGGCAGCCAGTACTTTAAATCCCATTACCGGAACTGTGGCCTGGCTCACAAACTCAATGGTACGTTCGGGGAAAAGGCAAAACATGTTGTTGTGGAAACGGTTATGGTCGAGGTATTGCTTTCCGTCGACTTCAAACGGGAAACGATTTTCGCGCGGGTGCGCCGACCAGTACTGATCGTGGTGCATGGTTTTCATGTAATAATCGGGAATGATGCCCTGTTCTTTGCAGGCAATCAGTGAATCAACAGTATGCGAAGCCAATCCGGCAGTGTACCCCTGCTCCCTGATGTGGTCCATCATTCGTTGAATGACTTCAATTTTCTGATCACGAACCAGCCAGTCGCACCAGTTGCCCTGGATCTGAATGATATCGGCACCAAAATCGATCGCCTTATCAATGTTCTCAAAATAAAGCTTCGGATCTGTGTTTGGTCCCACCGTTGATAGTTTTTTATTATCCAGGTTTGGTCCCACCTGCGAAATCACCTTTATTTTACTTCCGGTTATCTTCTTGTATTTCGCCAGCAGGGGATTTGATGGGAAGCCGATATTAATGGTGTTAATTCCCGCTTTTTCCGCCAGCAATAGTGTTTCATAAACTTTTTGTTCGGTGTTGTATGCTTTGAAAAGTGTGGAAACATAGATCAGATCGCGTGAATGTGCCCAACCACCAATCAGGTTACCACCCGCAATCATCCTGCTGATTTCATGTTTGCCGATTTTTCCCATGGGTAGTTCACCTTTCAGTTCGCTTAATGCCGTTTGATTAACCTGAATGGTTGCTCCCGACATCACATCAACACCATAAGTCTTGAAATTGTGAACCGCACCCCAGCCTATTGCTCCCAAAACCGGAAGAGTTGCCAGGTTTTTTAATGCTTCGCGGCGTGAAGGATTGCTTTCAGTTTCTGAATCCGGTGATTTTTTACGATTACGGACAATGCTGATCAGTGAATCGATACTGTATCCTTTCTCCCGATAAAAGAAAAGAAAGATAAGCGCAGATGCTTCGATGAATAACCTGTCGACAATGAATAAATGACCATCAGACGAATTCATCAGCGGATTTCCGAAAGGTGGATAAGCAAAATAATACAGGGTCAGCAGCAATGCTCCTGAAAGTGCGGCAACCCGGCTGAACAACCCAATAAAAAGGGCCAGTCCGATGAGCAGGAGCCCATACATATTCAGTATATCGGAAATGTTTAAAAGTACAGGTGAATTTGCAATCCAATGGAAAAATCCGGACAAAAATCCTGAAGTATTCAGTAAAAATCCCGAAGCAGTCCAGTTCCCCTGTAGAATTTTGGAGATTCCCTCGTATAAAAAATGCCAGCCAATGGCTACGCGAAGGATCGTAATAAACAGGCGCTGGTAAAATCTTGAATTGTTGGTTTCCATTAGGTTTATGTTGGTTAGGTAATTGTCGGTTTTTATTTTCAAAAATTGACTGTTAAGTTCAGAATCTTTTCTGAAATATCAGAGCGATGGATGAAATATTTTACTGATGGAAGACTTCTGTCAGTAATTGTTTCATTTTGAATGGCTTCTGTCAAATGATTTTCTCCTGATTTCACTATCTTTAGCAGCATAAACCTTAGCCAATAAAGATGAAATATTTTTTCCTTCTGTTTGTTTCGTTCGGCCTGTTTTTCATGGGCCATAGCCAGGTAGCAAAGTCAGGCGGGGTGCCTTTACTTTGCCAAAAATATCAAATCTGGTTTCCGATTGGTGCAGCAGTCTCGCCCCGTGTGCTGAAAAGTGCAGATACGATTTTAATCATTAGTCAATACAACAGCCTGGTTTGCGAAAACCACATGAAACCCATGTGGATTCAGCCCAGGGAAAATACCTTTACGTTTGCAAGTGCAGATTCTATTGCTTTATTTGCACTTAGGCAGAACATGAAACTTCGTGGTCATACCCTGGTCTGGCACAACCAGACTCCTGGCTGGTTTTTTAAGGAAGGTGACCAGCCTGCTTCGAAAGAACTCCTGAAAGCGCGTATGCGAAATCATATTCAAACCGTTGTTTCCCATTATAAAGATGAGGTTTATGTCTGGGATGTGGTCAATGAAGCCATTTCGGAAAAAAAGGATGAATACCTGCGAAACGATTCGCCCTGGTTTAAAATAATGGGTGAAGATTTTATTGAACTGGCATTCCGGTATGCCCATGAAGCCAATCCAAAAGCGAAACTTTTTTACAACGACTTCAATGCCTGGCAGCCGGGGAAACGGGATAAAATCGTCCGGCTGGTCACATCACTGCAGGAAAAAGGTGTTCAGGTTGACGGAATTGGAATGCAGGGACACTGGAAAATCGGATCACCAACGAAAGAACAGATTGAAACAACCATTGACATGTTTGCAGCTTTGGGAGTCGCCGTTCAGATCACCGAATTGGATGTGTCAATTTATCATTCGGGTCAGGATAAAGAGGGAGAACTGACGCCTGAACTGGAACAGCAGCAGGCCGATTATTACCAGATGTGTTTTGAAGTCTTCCGTTCCAGAAAAGATAAAATTTCGGGAGTGACCTTCTGGGGTGCAGCCGACAACCATACCTGGCTGAATAATTTCCCGGTTCGAAACCGCAAAAATTATCCGCTGCTTTTCGATACCAGTCTTCAACCCAAAAAGGCTTTTGATCAGGTCGTAAATTTTAATTCAGACAGTGATCCTTCGTTGTAAGGCTTTCTCAGAACGATACCGGTATTACTGTTTGTATTCCAGATGTTTAAATACGAAACGGATATCGGAATAACTGTATTCATTTCCCAAAGCTCCCCGTATTTCGGTTATTTGCCGGCTTCGGTGCTTTTCGATGTATTCCATGATCGCTTTTGATTTATGCGGATCAAGTACCCGGTTCAAATCCAGTTCCCCGGTGCCAATAAACTGTGCCAGATGCCCTTCAATGGTTGATACGGCCATGTGTCGCTCCGCTGCAATTTCCGCAATCGACTGTCCGCTTTTGAATTGTTCAAAGCTGATTTGCGGAGAGGTAAGTCCTGCTTTTGCTACTTCTTTTTCGACCCCAACCGGTAGATCGAGTCCTTTTTGACGTCGGTAGTCAACCACCATTTTCAGAATATTCTGGCCAAACTGATGCATCCGTGTCCCACCCATTCCTTTAACGGCCTTTAATTCAGCTTTTGTGACCGGCAGTAATTGTACGATTTCGTGCAGGGTTTTCTGCGGAAGAATTCTCCGGATTTCAACATTCAGCAGATCGGCTTTTTCCTCCCGCCAGTTTTTCAGTTTGGTGTAAAATTCGGGGTGCATGGTGAATGCCGATGAACTTCCGGTAGATGGTCCTTTGTATCCGGCTTCAGGAATTTCAATGGCTGCTTTCGATTTGGTTTCGAGGTAGGTTTTAATGGTGAATCCATTTTTACACAGTTCGAGACATACTTTTTTCGATTGTATTTCTTTCCTGAGTTTATCTGCAGCATCGTTAAAACTTTTACGGACGGCTTTGTTGTCGGTGTCGAACGTTGAGGCGGCGAAAGGCTGTTCAATAAGCTGAGAAAGTTTTTCGGAGAAATAGTCAGAGGCTTTTTTTACCCTATCCTGAAGTTGTTCGTTTTCTTCTGCATTTGGTGCAGTAGAAATTAATTGTCTGAGCTGATTGCCGAATTTGCCGGCTACCTCAATCAGATCCGTCTGCAAAGGCGAAATCATTTCCTGAATTTGGGTGTTTAGGGTGCCAAGTAACTGGGCCGAATGTTCCTGCCATAACTTTTGCAAATACAAAAGCTGACGCTGCATGGGTTTAAAATCGAAAAGTTCGGTAAGCAGTTGCTGCACGTATTCCCTTCGTGATTGTTCCAGTTCGGCCGGTCCGGGTTGGTTTTGTTCCACTTCGCTGCTGAACTGAATGACGGTTGTATCATTTTTTACACTAAAATCTGCGATGGGCGTGCTTAAAACCAGTCCTTCGAGCGTTTTGCAGCGACTCAAAGCCACGTACACCTGACCGTGGGCAAAAGAAGCCCGTGCATCGATGATGGCTTTTTCAAAGGTTAATCCCTGGCTTTTATGAATGGTGATGGCCCAGGCCAGTTTAAGCGGAAACTGCGTGAAGGTGCCGATCACATCTTCCCCGATCTCCTGCGTCGTTTCGTTGAGTGTGTATTTTGCATTTTGCCATTCTGCTTTTTCAACTTCAATGGGCAGGGTTTGACCCTTGCAGGAGACTTCAATCACATCGTCACCGATGCCGGTGATTTTACCGATTTTGCCATTGTAGTATCGTTTTTCGACCGACAAATCGTTTTTGACGAACATCACCTGCGCTCCGGTTTTTAATTCCAGAACAGCATCAGTAGGGTAAGAGTATTCCGGAAAATCACCCTTTACCTCTGCCTTAAACCGGTGAGCTTTTGTTTTCACCTTGTTCAGTTTCGATTCATTGATTTGCTTCGACTGGTAATTGTGGGTGGTGAGGGTGATGTAACCTTCCTTTTCTTCAGGATTAAAATCCGGGATGTACCGTTTGTTTAATTCCTGAAGCGTTGTTGTGTCCAACCGGTTTTCGCGGACTTTATTCAGTAAGTCGATGAAACGCTGATCACTTTGACGGAAAATATGGTCCAATTCAATGCCAATGAATTTCGATCGTTTTAATGCCATGCTGCTGAAGAAAAAGCAGGTGTCATAATATTTTCTCAGGATAGACCAGTCATCCTCTTTAACGACAGGCGCCAGCTGCTGAAGATCGCCAATCATGAGCAACTGAACTCCGCCAAAAGGTTTGTAGCGGTTTTTGTGACGACGTAATACGGCGTCAATTTCATCCAGGATATCGGCACGAACCATTGAAATTTCGTCGATCACCAGCAAATCGAGGCTCCGTATAATGTTGATTTTTTCGCGGCTGAAGCGTTTGATTCCTGAAGCCATAACCGGCACTCCCCGGGGCTGATCAGGATCCTGCGGTATTTGCGGACCGAATGACATCTGGAAAAACGAGTGGATGGTAACACCCCCGGCGTTAATGGCAGCCACCCCGGTGGGGGCAACTACGACCATCCGTTTGGGTGATAGTTTTTTCAGATTGCGCAAAAAAGTTGTTTTCCCGGTTCCGGCCTTTCCAGTCAGGAAAATATTCTGATTGGTGTATTGCAGAAAGTTAAAAGCAAGTTCCAACTGGGGATTTGTCTGATTTTCCATGGATAATTGGATTCAATTTGTTCTTTTGTGAGATCTAACGATGAATATGTAGAAATAAAAACAGCAGGATTAGAATCCTTTTTTTTTGCTTAGTACTCTCAAAGTTTTTGTCTTTCTACAAATATACAGAATTACATGTTTATAATCCGGAAACTAAAATGCGTTAATTTGCTTTTCACGCTCTGAATTCTTTGATTTCAGGTTATTTATTCCTCAAGGTATTTCCGGATAACCAGGTATTTCAATTCCGTATCACCTGCATTACTGATTCCATGTTCGCTTCCAACCGGGCAATAAAAACTGGTTAAGGGGCCACCTGTCGTGGTTTTGCCATCAAGATAGAATTGGGCAGTACCTTCCAGCACAAAAAATATTTCATCGCCGGGATGTTTATGTGGTGCATGGGTTGCCTGCTTCGGGGCCATCACACTCATCTTTACAGTCAGGTTATCTTCGAGAAATTTTTTGTCAATAAACCAATACTGGTAACCTACTGAAGTTTTTACCGACCTGGTCATATCCAACTTATTTTAAGTGAAATTTTCACCTACATGGTAAAGAACATAACGGCTCCGAAATCATATTCCCATTTTTTTTCAGACATTTTAAACAATGAATCGTTTCTTTGATGTAAATTCATCATTTTGAAATTGAATAGTACTAAATAAGACCAATGACTGAAAAAATAAACAATCGCCGCGATTTCCTGAAGAAATCCCTGGCCGCCGCCGCTGCGATAACCATTATTCCACGGCATGTGTTAGGTGGAAATGGTTTTCTCGCTCCAAGTGATCAGTTGACCAAAGCCATTATCGGTGTGGGTGGAATGGGGCAGGGACATATCGTTTACGAAGGGACTAAACTACTTGCTATTTGCGATGTTGATCAAAACCATCTAGCCAATACCCTGAAAAAAGTCGGTCCGGACGTGAAAGCGTATACCGATTTCCGCGAATTACTTCTTCGTCCGGAAATTGATATTGTACACATTGCCACTCCGCCGCACTGGCATGGAATTATGTCGGTAATGGCCGCACAGGCCGGAAAAGATGTGTGGTGTGAAAAACCAATGACCCGCACCATCGGAGAAGGTAAACGAGTGGTTGAGGCCATTAACGCAACCGGTAAAATGTTCCGTCTGAATACCTGGTTCCGGTTCAAAGATAATTTCTACGGACTGGGCACTCCGGTAAAACCGTTGAAAAAAGTGGTTGAAAGCGGAGTTTTGGGCTGGCCTTTAAAAGTCACCATCAGCGGGGTAACCGGTTTCAACTGGAAATTCTACTGGGTTGGAAAAACAAACCTGCAACCCCAGCCTGTTCCTGAAGCGCTTGACTACAACATGTGGCTCGGGCCTGCTCCCGAAAAACCGTATAATTTGCACCGTACACACCAGACTTTCCGCGGATACTGGGATTATGACAGTGGCGGCCTTGGTGATATGGGTCAACATTACATTGATCCGGTGCAGTACATTCTGGGTAAGGACGACACCAGTCCGGTAAAGGTAGAAGTAGATGCTCCGCAGCAAAATTACGATGCGGTTGGCACCTGGAGAAAAATCACCTACACCTATGCTGACGGATGTCAGATCATACTGGATGGTGAAAACAAAGACCAGAATGCAGCTTATATCGAAGGGCCGAATGGTAAGATTTTCAAGGGATTTGAATCAGACATTCCGAATCTGAAAGCGCTGATTGACACCCTTCCGGATCCGGAACCCCAAATTGTTGTTTTTAGCGAATCGGTGCGGAGCCGTCAGAAATTTGCCTTGAATGAAGTCAACGGCTTTCGGTCGGCAACCATTGTCAACATGGGTGGAATCGCGTTGCGCCTGGGTCGGACCCTCGGGTTTGATCCTGTTAGCCAGACTTTCATCAACGACGATGAAGCCAACAGGTTGATCAATCAGCCTATGAGGGGAGAATGGAAAATATAAAAATTTCCAGGGTATAGGTTCCAGGTTGTCCAGCTTCGTAGAAACGAGACCCCGTGGGAAGATAAAGCATCACAAAAACCATCCGCGCAAAAATGTTTTTCAAGAGAAAACCTTTTTGCGGACGAAATGGCAAAGAAAACAAACAAAAAAATAATTCGATGAGAAATACTTTTAAAAATATAGTAACTGTTTTACTGGCTCTTTTCCTGATTGTCCCCGCATTTGGACAGGATAACAGGACGCTGGAAACCAAAGTGGCTGATATTTTAGCCCAGTTTCCGGCACAAAACGGGGAACATACCAGCAAGCTGATGGTCCGGATTATTGAAACCGGTTCTCCCGGAATTGCCCGGTTTTGCGACATGATTGTTCCTCCCGGGACCGGTAATGATACGCAGGCCCGCTTTGCTTTGGAAAGCCTTGCTCAGTATGCCGGAGCTCCCAATCGGGAAAAGGAAAGGCAACTGGTTGAAAAATCGATACTGGATGCCCTTGAGACAGCTTCAAACCATGAAGTTAAAGCATTTTTCATCCGGAGACTTCAGTATTGCGGGGATTCCAAATCGGTGGTCCAAATGGAAAAATTCCTGAATTCTTCGGATCTGTATTCACCGGCGCTGGCCGTTTTAACCAATATCGGAAAAGCTGAATCGGGAGCATTGATTCTGAAAAACATATCGGATAAAAAAGACCTGCAACTGCAGTCCATGGTGAAAACCCTTGGCATTTTAAACTATCAGCCGGCCGAACCGTATTTGATTGAACTGGCCAAATCAGGCAAAAGTGACTTGTTGAAACAGGTTTATGCTGCATTGGCTGCAATTGGCGGAAAACCTTCGGTTACTACCTTCAGGAATGCAGCTAAAAATACCAGTTATCAGTCCGACGAAGCCGAAACCATGTTGGCCTATCTTCAGTATGCCAAACAACTGTCCAAAAATGGAGAATCCGGACTGAGTAATAAGTTGTGTGCCGATCTAATGAAAAAATGCAGACAGGACAATCAGTTAATCTACCGTTCGTCGGCGCTGACAGTTCCGGGATTTGGATCCAATTCCCTGTTCCTGAAGGAAATCAGGAATAATAATAAAACTTACCGGAATGCAGTGCTGAATAATGCATCCACACAGCTGAACAGCGGAAACGTAGGTTCATGGATTGCAGTGATGAAAAAAGTACCTGCCGAAACTCAGGCCGAAATCATTCATTTTCTGGCCAACCGGCCTGAAGCAGAAGTGCTTCAGAAAGCCATTCTTCCGAACTTGTCTTCCGGCGATGAACGGATCAGGTTGGAGGCTATCCGTGCACTGGCTGTAAATCAGAAAGACAAGGCAGTTCCGGTTTTAACCGGACAGCTTAAAAACTCCCAAAGTGTTGCTGAGCAAGCCGAAATCGGGAAAGCATTGCTGAATACCTGTTCGTTGAAAGAATGCAGTTTCCTGGCAGCTCAGCTCGATGGCATGAACGATGCCGGGAAAGTGGCGCTGATACAGGTGTTGGGCGCCCGTCGTGCTACCGGGTCGTTTGCACAACTGATGAACTATTGCAAATCAGAAAATGCCGGTATCCGCGAAGCAGCTTTTGCAGCCCTTGAAAATGTTGCGAATGCTGAGAATGCTTCTGGACTGGTTGATTTGCTCAAACAAACCAACGATAAAAAGGCAGTTGGCAACATTCAGAATGCCCTGGTAGCCATTTATTCTGGAACGGCCAAACCCGATGCAGGATTGGTACTGAAAGAAATTCGGAATGGAGGGCAATCCGTTAAACTGATTCCGGTACTGTCGTCACTAAACGATCCGAAAGCCTTGAAAACCGTTGTTGATCTGCTGAAAAATGGCAGTCAAACCGAACGCGAAGCTGCATTTGTGTCGCTTTCGAACTGGAAAAATCCATCAGCCGCACCATTCTTATTTGATGTATTTACCAATCCGGCGATGAAATCCTTCAGGCCGGATGCCTTAAAAGCTTACCTCCGGATTACACTTGCCTCCGGATTGCCTGATGATCAGAAATTGCTGATGATTGAAAAAGCAATGCCTGAATGTGCTGCAACGGAAGAAAAAACACGCGTTATCCAGGCTGCAGGAAATGTAAAAACCTTCCTTTCGCTGGTGTTTGTTTCAGTTTATCTCGACGATCCGGCACTGGGCGCCACAGCAGCTTCAACGGCCATGTCACTTGCATTGCCATCTTCAGGAAAAAAGAATGGACTTACCGGTGAATTTGTGGCCGGTGTGCTGACCAAAGTGATGGGCAAAATGACCGGACCGGATAGTCAGTACGATGTGATTGATGTCCGTGAATACCTCGAAAATATGCCGAAAGAAAAGGGTTATGTAAGAATTTTCAACGGGCAGAACCTTGAGGGCTGGCAGGGATTGGTGAAAAATCCTGTTGCCCGCGCTAAAATGAGCGGGTATGAACTGGCCAAAGCACAAGCTGAAGCCGATTTGAAAATGTTGAATAACTGGTCGGTCAAAGACGACTGCATTAATTTCAACGGGGAAGGCGATAACCTGTGCACTCAGAAATTGTATGGCGATTTCGAAATGCTCGTCGACTGGAAAATCAGCAAAAACGGTGACAGCGGTATTTATCTGCGGGGTTCACCACAAGTACAAATCTGGGATACTTCGCGTGTTGATGTGGGTGCCCAGGTAGGTTCGGGTGGTTTGTACAACAATCAGAAAAACCCGGCTAAACCTCTGGTGCTGGCCGACAATGCCATTGGCGACTGGAATACCTTCCGGATCCGGATGGTTGGTGATCGTGTAACCGTCTACCTGAACGGTGTTTTGGTTGTCGACAACGTGGTGATGGAAAACTACTGGGACCGTTCGATTCCGATATTTAATCGGGAAGCCATCGAATTGCAGGCGCATGGAACCGATCTGGGTTTCCGCAACATTTTTGTAAAGGAACTGGATGCCGGGGAGAGTCATTTAAGTCCTGCAGAAGAAGCAGAGGGATTTAAGTCGTTGTTCAACGGAAAGAACCTGGATAACTGGCAGGGTAACAAGGTGGATTATTTGGTGGAAGACGGCATGCTGGCGGTGAATCCAAAAGAAGGAGCTCATGGCAACCTGTATTCCGAAAAAGAATATTCCGATTTCAATTTCAGGTTCGAATTTCAACTCACACCCGGCGCCAACAACGGACTGGGAATTCATACCCCTCTCGAAGGCGACGCGGCTTATGTGGGCAAAGAATTACAGATTCTGGATAACACAGCTGATATTTACAAGGATTTGCAGCCTTACCAATATCATGGTTCGGTTTACGGAATTATTGCAGCCAAAAGAGGTTACCTGAAACCGGTGGGTGAATGGAATGCTCAGGAAGTGATTGTTAAAGGTGACGATGTCAAAATTACCCTGAACGGAACCGTGATTCTGGATGGAAACATGAAGGAAGCGAGTAAAAACGGCACTGCTGATCACAAAGATCACCCTGGTTTATTGCGCCACAAAGGTTACATCGGGTTTCTCGGTCATGGTTCGGAACTTAAATTCAGGAATATCCGGATTAAAGAATTGTAGAGAAATGCGACATTTTACATTCATATAACTTGCATATTTAACACATTCTCAATCTCATTAATCGAAGTTGAATTAAAAATCAGACGGTCATTGATCATTATTGTTGGGGTGCCGTAAATTCCTGCTGATTCCAGCTTTAAAAGATTGTCATGGATTTTATCCGAAATAGACTTGTTTTTAAAATCATTTCCAAAGGTGTTCATATCTAATTTAAGATTTTTAGCCATTCGGAACAGGGCAACCGAATCCGGAATAAGCTTGGGTTTAAAAATAGAATCGTGCATCTCCCAAAATTTACCCTGATTAGCTGCACATTCGGAGGCAATAGCAGAATTCGATACATAGGAGCTATAATGGGTAAACCCAAAACGTACTTTGTCTTTATACTCAGAATACATCTTTTCAAAAATGGGATTTTCTTCTCTGCACATAGAACAATCAAAATCAGAAATTATCAGGAACGTAACCTTGGAGTTTACATTGCCTTGATAATGAACAATCAAGTTGTCTATTGTCATTTTTGGAGACTTTGGTGGCTTGAGGGAAATCACAATTTGATGCAATTGCTTTAAAGAATCAACGAAGTGATTTAGAAGGTGTTCTTTATATCTGACAGTAATAATTTCCTTTCCTTTTACCGATTTAATATCGTGAAAAACAATGGTCTCTCTTAATTCTGAGACTTTTCCCGGGTAATTGGTGTTACTTGCAAATTTTTCAAGATTGGCATCTGTAATTTTGTTCTTATAAAGCTTATTTTTCAACTCTTCAACTGTTGAATTTGATTTTTGAGCTTCTAACTGCAATATTTTATCCTTGATAACTTCGTTAAGGGTGACTTTTCTGATAAGATAGATCCGGCTTAACTGATCATACAATTCCTGTTTTATCAAATTATCTACTTCATCATAAACAATTGGAATAGAATCTATAGATGCTAAAATGTTCTGGTTGGCATCTGTAACATGATTTCTATTGTATGGTTTACACGAGGTGAAAAATAGAATGGTGATGAATAAAAAGATGAATGCTAGTTTCATTTGTTAAAATTTAATGAATATTGGCAGGATAGAAAAACTCCATCCTGCCAAAATATTTTTGCTAATTTACCTTACTAAACCAGAATTTTGTATTATTAACACCACTAATAATATTTGTAATGCCTGATGGCATTGACTGTATGGTGTTTGATAATTTGTAGTTCAAGTAATCATAGTCTTGTTTAATAATACTACTGAGATTGTTAGTATCCTCATCGTCTGAATATATGTAACCTTGATCCGTACTATTGCCAAATTGTCCAAAAACACCATATGTGAAGCCCAAATTCGGAAAGGGAGTTGAATTTGACACATGCGGGTAATAATAA
The DNA here is from genome assembly GCA_038251165.1 of Bacteroidales bacterium. Lineage (GTDB taxonomy): Bacteria > Bacteroidota > Bacteroidia > Bacteroidales > Prolixibacteraceae > Aquipluma. The sequence goes on from JBBSBP010000049.1 coordinate 16,117, forward strand.
AATGATAATCTGGTGTCATAACTAAACCAACAATCACCAAGCGATCCCGTATTGAGACTACCGTCTATTTTACATTGGTTAATATTTCCGCTATTCTCATTATCAATGTAAGCTGAAATCCTGCTGACTCCATACGGCCAACTAGAGGCACCAGTTAAATTTAACACCGCATAATCGTAGTTAGTAGCTTCAAAATAGGCACCATTAACAATACAAAATTGTAGAATAACATTTCCCGCACTATTTTTATCACAATCACCAATCCAACCACTTTTAGCCGAATTATTGCCACTATCCTCACAGTCCATATGCAAATACATTTGCTGGTATGAGCCACAGGAGACATCTTTAGCTTTAATTACACCTACTGTATTTCCCCCAGACTTAAGATAGGTCGTTTGTTTGGAATAACTTTTTTCAAGTTCTTGACGAACCTTTTCCTTTAAACTTTCACTCGCAGATGTTTCAATTTTAAGGAAATCTGGATTGTCAGCGAACTCTAGTTTAATATCACCTTCCTTATATTTTGTTACAACTTCAGATGTTTCTTTAGTTAAAGTATTGTTGCTTGAGTCGTTTTGGTCTTTTTGGCAACTATACAGAAAAAGTAAAGTTATAATCATTGTTATTTTTATAGCATCTTTAAAAATATTCATACTTTTAGATTTTAGTATTTATACTTGATGAGCTTGATCGATTGTAACCAAAAAATGATGAGATTCTTGCTGGATGCTCTATTCATTTATGGCGACAAAATGATTAGGCTCATTTTTTTACTCTTTTACATCATCCTGAAAGTACATGTGACGAGCAAATCAAATTTCTCGGTTAAATCAGGATTAAGGTCTTTTGTCTAGTTAATTCATAGGCAAAGTGATTATATTTGATACTCTAGGAATTTTTGTCCTTCTCACCGAAACGGACGAAGCCCTGAAAAGGCCCAATCCACCATTACTGATATTGGTTGGAGGCGCAGCTGGTGCAGGTTTATAAGCTCCGCCATCACTATCAAACTGATCCAATAAAGCCTTGTAATAATTATAGGCTTCCTTTGTTAAGGAATTTAACGCAACATAAATTGAATCTCCTTCCATGTAAACCGGGAGGAAATCTATTCCTCTGGGAGTAGCTCCTCTGCTGACATTTAAAGCATTTACATATGGGTTCAGTAATTCATCAGATAGAATTGAAAATTGCCACAATTGTCCTGATGCAAAAATTCTTGCAGAAAAATCATCAATTAGTTGAATCAGATAATAGTTATCGATTCCCTGAGGTTCTTTAAAATACAAAAGAGGGACATAATATTCATTCCCCTTAACCTCCGATACTTCTTTCACATAGCTAATCGAATCAATTTCAGGTACTAATGGCAAATAGGATGATGCCTGATATTCTTTGTCTTTCCAAAGTATTTTCAAGACGTAGGTATGGCCTTGAATACCCCTCAACTGTGTTGTTTTATAAAATCCCTGATTATAGAAACTTTCACCATAATCTCCACCTAAAATATCAATTATTGTGTATTTTAGGGTGTCCTGTTGCCCAAAGTCGTCTGAAATAATTACGGTAGCATTCTTTACCGGCTCGGCATTATCTGTTTGATTATAAAAGTTATTGGAAATTGAAGTTAACCCTCCAGGAGTGCTTTTCGTTAACCGGATATAGTATGGACCAGCTTGATTGGTGATAAGGCCATCGACGACCAATCGGGGTTCTGCACTCTGAAGCTTAAGGTCAAAGTCTTCGACACAACCCAATACAGAAATTAGTAAAATCAGGAACAATGCGATTCTTTTCATGTGTAAGTAATTGTTTTTAAAGGTCACATGGAATAGCCATGATGGGAAAATATTCATTCCAGTTGATGTTTTGTTAATCATGTCTATTTCGTGCTTAAAATTTGAAGTTAAAAGTTACAAAAGGAGTGATTCCGTATAAATACATTTTTGACCCTTTGCTTAACCTGAAATCATAGTTATCAAGTTTCATAAACAGCGCAAAAATATTCTTCTTGTCGTACACGTTGTACACACCGAAATTCCATTCGGTTTTCCATTTGCGGTGTTCGTTCTTCCTGCTCTGATAGTTAAACGAGAGGTCTAAGCGGTGATAGGGTGGAAGTTTGTACGCATTCCGGGCGGTATAATAATTAAATGCCGCCCCGTAATAATTAAAAGTCCCTTCAGGAATGGTTGCAAACCCACCAGAAGTTAACTTGAAGATGGATGAAACACTCCATGTTTTTGATAACTGGTAGTTGACTAGTAAAGAAAGGTTATGCCGTTTGTCGTAATTCGCCGGATATGAATTATTATTGTTAATGCCTTCAATCTGTTTGCTGGTTTTTGATAACGTATAGCTCAACCAACCTGTTAGGACACTGTTTTTTTTCTCCAGATAGAATTCCAGGCCGTAAGATCGTCCTTTGCCTGCTAAAACCTGGGTCTCAACATGGGGATTTAAAAACAAATCGGCATTGTCGCGATAGTCAATTACGTTGTACATCTTGCGGTAATAGACCTCTGATGAAAATTCGTATCGGTTTTCGTCAAACGATCGGTAATAACCTATTGCAATTTGGTTGGCCGATTGAGGTTTAATGGATGTGCTGGCTGGTATCCAAACATCAGAAGGAAGCCCGACTGTTGAATTGCCGATGAGATGCTGAAACTGAACTGTTTTGGACAAGGATAGTTTAACCGAACTGTTTTCGTTAAGCTGGTATCTTATTGAGAGCCGGGGTTCCAGGCTTTGATAGAATTTCACCAGTTCGTCTTTTGCATATTTTACAGAATCAATCTTTTCCATTTCAGGAGAGTAGGAATAAACGGTACTTTCGCCTAACAAGAAAAAGGTTGAATACCTCAATCCGTAATCCATGCCAATTTTGTCGCTTATTTTTTGTTCGTTGTTCAGGTAGGCTGTACCGATTATTGCCCGTTGTTGGTCGAGCGTAAAAGGTTTGGTAATTGAGGTTTCGTCCCTTGGTTCAACCTTTCCCGGGAAATAGAAATGATTCTCGGCCGAAACGCCAAATTTGATGTGGTTATTCTGGTTCAGAAAATAGTCTAAATCGGTTTTTAAATCCATTTCCTGTAAATTCGACGACCATTTGAAATGACGTGCATCGTCTTTTAAAATGTAGGAATAGTCGTATTTGCTGAAAATGAACATGGTATTTGCAAAAAGCTTCGAATTGAAAACACGGTTCCAACGCACAGTACCTGTAATATTCCCCCAATCCATACTGCTGTTATCGTCAATAGCATAATAGTAAAAATGATCGGAACCCGTATAAGCTGAAAGGAACAAGTGGTTCTTATCATTGATCTTGTAATTGACCTTGGCGTTCAAATCATAAAAACTGATTTCGTTGTTATCATTAAAATCTTTTAATCCTCCAATCCTCAGACTTTGACCCAGCAAACCTGCGCCATTGGCAGTTAATCCGGCATAACTATATCGGCCCGAAATGATGAATGAGGCTTTATCCTTTATTAACGGGCCTTCCAACATCAGCCGACTTGCGATCAGTCCAACCCCACCACTGACACTTAGTTGTTTGTTATTTCCCTCTTTCATATGGATATCGACAATAGACGATAACCTACCGCCATACTGGGCAGGGAACGATGCTTTATAAACCTTGACACTTTTAATGGCATCGGAGTTAAAAATAGAGAAAAAACCAAGCGCATGCGATGGATTATAAACAGGCGCATCGTCTAAAAGAAACAGGTTCTGGTCGAACGAGCCTCCCCGTACCGATAAATTGGTGGTACCTTCGTTCGTTGACTGAATACCCGGCAACAATTGCAGGCTTTTTACCAGGTCGGTTTCACCCAAAACAGCAGGCATTTGTTTAATTGCCGAGATGCTTATCGACTGGCTCCCCATCTCGTTATTCGTAACTTTATTGTTTCTTGAAGCCGTTACAGTCACTTCTTCCAACTTGGAATCCTTCGCTTCCAGTTCGATGTTGAGATTGGTTTCGCTTTGAAGTTCTATCTCTTGATTAAATATTTGATATCCAATGTATGAACATTTTATTCGTTGCTTTCCGGCAGGCAGATCTATCGAATAAAAGCCATAGTTGTTTGAGATTGTCCCGATGCTTTTATCATTAACCGATATGGCTGCCCCGATCAAACTCTCCCCACTCGCTTTATCCTTGATATATCCAAATATCGTATGTTTTTGTGCCGATAAATGAACAAACAAAATCACAAAAAATACACTCATTATTCCTTTCATACTTAAAAATCTCATTATTTTTTTTGCTAATTTAACTATAAATGATGAACATCAAAATTAAAATTTGCCCCCCCCTTCATTGTCAATTTTACAAATAGCTTATAATCAGCATTTTATATTTATTTTACAAAATATGTCATGTAGCATTCAATTCGAGGGTTACCTTTTTATAAACATTATACATTATGTTGGTATGAGTTATGATTAATTCATCCTATATTCAATCCAGATATTTTTTGTTTCATTTTAATTTTTCTAATGTAATTTAGTCGGATATTTACTAAAATGAAAAGATCATGCTTGAAAAAGGATTTCTTCGCCATCAGGCCAATGAAAATACAAAGCACCAGCGGATTGCTTCAATCGTCAGCAAAACATTGCTTTATCTGGGTGTTACAATACTGATTTTGTCCTTCGCTTATTTGCTGTTTAATTCTGGAAAATCAGATCTGCTCATCGGAATGATCATGCCATTTTTGGTGGCAGGACTGGGTCTCATTTTTGTGAGCTGGCTAATAAAACGCGCCTACACCAAGTTGCGATAGTACTTTAACCTGTAATCAGAATGACTCCAATTTTTTTTTCAAACTCGTCCGAATTCCGGAAATGGCTGGAGGATAATCATAAAACCGAAGCTAAATTACTGGTTGGGTATTATAAAGTGAGTACAAAAAAACCAACCATGACCTGGTCTGATTCGGTTGACGAAGCGCTTTGTTTTGGTTGGATCGATGGCATTCGGCGAAATATTGACGATGATAGTTACAGCATCCGGTTCACTCCCCGTAATCCGAAGAGTTACTGGAGCGCTGTAAACATCAAAAAAGTGGAAGAATTAGCCAAACAAAATTAATTCAGGCCAGCGAATCCGGCAACCGGGTCTTTTAAAATAAAAATCACAGGAAAAACTCCGGACGAAATTCGACTGTTTGCAGAGTTGGGTCACTGTTGAAATATCCAGTAATAATAACTTAGATTTCGTGCTCCTCAAATTTATTTTTTTTGGGTTGAGGCCTACCCAATCGTTATCAGATTTAATGCAAGCATTAAAGGTGATTCGCCTAAATGCCCGCCTGACCCGTCGGGCAGGGATAAAACAAAAAAGGTATATAAATACTCCATAAATGAAGATTGAAAAGTGCCGTTAGGCACTGGATAAGGGTAGAAAAGATCATTGCTGAAATGCTATCCCGTCCCGTCCGGGACGGAACAATTTCCATTTTCATTTGCTACCCACATTAAATCCCTGACGGGATTTGTCGGGGAGTTAACTGAGAATCAAACTAAAAATTAACTTTGGGACAGCCATTTTAAATACTCGCTCCAATATACTTATATAATTAAGCCTTTCAGAGTACCTTTTGAAAAAGAGTGGAAAACAGGAAGTCTTGTCAGGTTAATTGTGGCAAGGAAAGCCGGGAAACGAATTTTCTAAAATAAAATTGTCCATGAGAAAGGCGAAGGAAGATTTTCAGGTGTTTGTAAAGCCGGTTGGTGCAGTTTGCAACCTGGCCTGCACCTATTGTTATTACCTGGAAAAAGAAAAGCTGTATACTGAAAAGAAGAGCTTCCTGATGCCGGAAGACTTGCTCGAAAGTTACATCATTCAGCACATCGCTGCGTCTTCAGGTCCTGACATTTTTTTCTCCTGGCATGGCGGCGAACCCACGCTGGCCGGTCTTCATTATTTTCAGCGCATTGTCGAAATCCAACGAAAACATCAGCCTGAAAATTCCCGGATTGAGAATGGCCTGCAAACCAACGGGACTTTACTGGATGATGATTGGCGCCAATTCCTGGCAGCTGAAAATTTTGTTGTTGGAATCAGTATCGATGGTCCGGAGGAATTGCATTCCATTCACCGAAATTCTGGAAATGGAAAATCAAGTTTCAACAATGTATTGCGGGGATACCAGCTTTTAAAAGCGTACGGAATCAGTTGCGAAATACTTTGTGTGGTGAATGCGCAGAATGTAGCTTTCCCACTCCGGATTTATCGCTTTTTCAAACAACTTCAGGCGGCATACATTACGTTTTTGCCAATGGTTGAACGACAAATTGTGGATGGAAGTCAGCTCACTGAACGAACTGTGCCAGCCCGGGCATTCGGGGAGTTTCTCTGTACCATTTTTGATGAATGGAAAGCCATGGATATTGGCCGGATTAAAATTCAGATTTTTGAAGAAGCCCTTCGTACTGCTTTTAATCTGGAACACACGCTTTGCATTTTCAAAAAAACCTGTGGCGGAGTTCCGGTTGTTGAACACAACGGAGATTTTTATTCGTGCGATCATTTTGTGGATCGGGAACACCTGCCTGGAAATATCCGAAATACTGCACTGGTTGATCTGCTTGAAAGTCCGGAGCAAAAAGCATTCGGCCAGGCAAAGCTTACCACATTGCCGGATTTTTGTCTGAAATGTGATGTACGCGAAATGTGCAACGGAGCCTGCCCAAAAGACCGGTTTATCGAAACACCTGAAGGAGAACCAAACCTGAATTATTTATGTGAAGGATATAAACTCTTTTTCAATCACTGCAAACCATTTGTTGATGAAGTCGCTGAAGTCTGGAGGATTGAAAGCCCCATCCCCAACCCTTCCCCAAAATAGGAAAGGGAGTTTGAGCGAAAAAGATTTTGAATGATCTCCATGAAGAAGAGATCTTCGGACAGGCAATCCCTCCAAGTCCCCCTTTGGGGGATTTAGGGGGCTTCACTTGAGCTTTTCCTTGAAAAATGCAATGGTTCGTTTCCATGACAGTTCGGCAGCCTCCTTGTTGTAGCGTTCCGGGTTTGAGTCATTGTTAAACGCGTGCCCTGCTCCTTCGTACATATAAAGCGTATACCCGATATTCGCCTTTTTCAGCGCTTCCTCAAAAGCCGGAATTCCCTGGTTGATACGCTGATCGTTGCCTGCATAATGCAAAAGCAAAGCCGCTTTAATTCTGGGAACATCTTCGTCTTTGGGCTGACTGCCGTAATAAGGTACAGCAGCTTTTAAACCGGGCGAATTCACAGCTACCTGGTTGGTCATGGCGCCTCCCCAGCAAAAACCAGTACAACCTACTTTCCCGGTAGTTAGCGGGTTGGTTTTTAAATACTGAACTGCTGAGGTAAAATCCTTTTTCGTGGCTTCATAGTCGATTTTTTGCATCATCGGGCCAGCTTCATCTGGATTTTCTGGCGTTCCTCCCAGGGGTGACAAGGCATCGGGCGCTATGGCCAAAAATCCTTCCAGGGCCATACGACGGGTTACATCTTTGATATGTGGCTGAAGGCCCCTGTTTTCATGAATGACGATTACTGCAGGATATTTTCCGTTGCCTTTTGGCCTGGCCAGATAGGCAAGTACCGATCCGTTTTCTCCGGCATAGTGGATGGTTTCGGTAAACAAACGGGGATCATCTGAATTGCTGATCTGTGCCTCCAGATTCAGCGGAGGCAACACCGAAAAGACAACCAGTGAGCCGCCGGCTAATGCAGCGGTCTGTTTAAGAAACTCACGACGGCTGGTCCTTCCATTTTTGTAATCGTCGTAGTATTCATCAAATTTTTGAGTCATAATTTATCCTCCTTTTTTACTTTAGATAATTTTCAAAACTGTCAGATATTCAAGAATCAGGTCGGGACAATAAAAATCACTTAAAATTACAATTTATTGTGTTTACAATTATCCTGAATGGCAGAAGAAGTTTGGATTTGAAGGGGATAAATCAATGTTTTTAGGTTAATAAAATTAAAAGTCGAGGCTAGTATCGTTACATTTGTTATTTTTGGCTCCAAATACAACAGGCCGTGGAGCCTGTATATTTCAGATTTAACATGAATTAATAAGTAGAAAAATTCTAATACATTCAAAATGAGATCATTTTTTATTTTCCTTTCCATCCTGGTCGTTTTCTCAGGTTGTGTAAGAAAGAACAAGGTACCAACTGCTCAAAATCCCGCAAGTTCTTCCCAGCATGAAGTAAAAGTTGAAGAAGTCATTCAGACCAGTAATTATACTTACCTGAAAGTTAATGAAAACGGCGCCGAAAATTGGCTGGCAGTTACCAAACAGGAAGCTGCTGCCGGTGAAACTTATTATTATGCGGAAGCTATGGAGATGAAAAACTTCAATAGTAAAGAACTGGACCGGACTTTTGAAAGCATCTATTTCGTTCAGGAAATCAGTAACCAACCTGTTATTGCAGATGTGGCCGTTCCTGCTGGTCACAAAGGTAAAACTGAAGGTGTTAAAAAAGAGGGAATTTCGGTTGCTCCGGCAGATGGCAGTGTTTCGATTGCCCAACTGTATGGCCACAGAAACGATTATGCCGGGAAAACGATTAAAATGAAAGGCCAGGTTGTGAAAATTAACGAGGAAGTTATGGGGAAAAACTGGATACACATCCAGGACGGAACCGGTGATCTGGAAGACGTTGACCTCACAATTACGACTCTTGATCAAGTAGCAATGGATGATGTTATAACTTTTGAAGGCACGATTACCCTGAAAAAAGATTTTGGCTACGGCTATTTCTATGAAGTCATTATGGAAGATGCCAAACTGGTGAAATAGTCATCAGGCATATTTTCCGGAAAGGCTCTGTTTGGAATTTTAATTCCGGCAGAGCCTTTTCTGTTTATAATTCTGAAATTTAAACCAATTTATCTGCTTCAATTTAATGTAATATATAGCTTTATTGACTCTAAGCTATGCCCACTCAGCATATAAATCTGTTATGGTATTAGTCTATTATTGTGGCCAGTAAATTTTAATGTGCCTCAATTGGTAATGCATTGTTATAATCCGCTTCTGTTATGGTATATGTAAAGTTATATTCAATTTCACTTGACGATCGACCAATCTTTGTCTTTTCATATTCAATCTCATTATTCATAATATTTCTTTCAATATCACAAAAATTTATTGATTTTAATGACCCTTCATCACAAAATTGAACCAATATCTTTTGATTATTAAAAATAATATTTACAGAATCAATTTCATCAGGATAACTAAAAATTCCTTGTGGTTCACCATGAAATCCAGTACCTTTAAATACAACATATGCATCATGAGGCTTAATTGCAATGATTTCGACCGTACTTTTAAAGTCTTTATTTCTTGTCTTAGTACTTGTCAGTCCATCATTTGAATATACAATCGGAAACCTGTCATACCCTTCAATTCGTATTGAATGATCAGTACCATTCTGAACAACATATTGGTTATAACCGGCCTTTTCACAACTTACCATTGTTAATAAGAGCGTTGTACATACGGCAAAAAATAAAGTTCTCATAACTTAATTATTTTAAATCAATGTCTTTATTCCTTTCCGGCAAAAATCATTCTGTAGCTTTCAACTTTCCTGTAAGCCAACTTTTCCTTAATGAAAGACTATTTGAAATGATTGTCTCTGAAATGGGGTCCAGTTAGAAAACAACAAGTTTCAGCCCAAGCGAAAAATCAACACCAGTTTTAACTTCTTCAAAATCCTTGTATCCGCCGATGTGGAAATCTCTTGAATCCTTTACTAATACCGGATTTATTTCATTTGAATAAGTGTTGGAACGGATTCGTAATCCAAATCCGGTATATAAATTAAGTCCTAAATGTGTGGCTACCCGAAAGATCATGCCGTACTTTAAGTGAAACCCTGATTTGTAGCGTTGATAGTCGGCCTGATCGTATTGTGGTTTGCCATAAAAAACATCTTTGTGATTGATGTAGAAAAGTTCTGTGCTAAAGTATCGTTCGTGTTTCTTCCATGGAGAAATAAAATAATACAACTCGGGTCGAATTTCCCAAAGCTGGTATTTTTCACCCATTTCATCCTCAAAATCAATGAACGATAATGCTTTATTCCCATAACCAATATCAATTCCCAATTTCCACCGTTCATTAATCCCATAAACAAAACCAGCACCTATGCGCGGATTCAAAATATTTAACGGCGAGAAAAGATTTAGACTTGCGAATGATTTTATTCTTCCTGTTTCTGTAATTTGTTCACTTTTTTCTTGAGCGAACAAATTAGTTGCCGCCATTTTGGCGGAAACTAATAATAAATAATTCCAAAAATGTTTCATAATTCTATCGATATATATATATGATAATGGATGCAGGCAACAGGAAAATCTCATTGAATGAATAAACACATTTGAAGGTTATTATTTAGTGGAGAAAAAGTTTTAGCCCAAGGGAAAAATCAACTCCAAATTTTACACCTTCATAATCTCGGTAGAATTCGATCTCGCCTAACATTGTACTATCTGTGGTTTCAGGATTGATAACGTTGGAATAATTGTTGTTTCTAATCCTAAAACCCATACCGGAATAGACATTCAATCCAAATCTTTTACCTGTATGGATAAAATATCCATAATTCAGGTGCATGCCATATTTTTGTCTGAAGTAGTTGGCCTGGTCATAAATAACTCCATTTGCATCCTTTGGTTGATACACTCCGTAATGTAAGATATCTTTATGGTGAATATAGAAAAGTTCAGCTGAAATGTATTTTTGGGTCTTTTTTAACGGGTTCAACATATAATACAGTTCAGGACGAATTTCCCATAGCTGATAATCGTCTTCATTATCATCATCTATATCCGCAAAAGCTAATATCTTATTTCCATAACCAAACTCTATTCCGGCTTTCCATTTTTGGTTGATGGACTTTATATAACCAATACGCCACCTTGGAACAAACTGATCGACAGGTGATAATAAATTGAAGGTAATGTAAGATTTTCCCTTTAATGGCTGCATTTTTATTGAATCATTATCTTGAGCATATACTATCGAAGTACTCAGGAATGCGATCATAAGGATAGTCAAAGATTTCAGTTTCATAATTGAGTTAAAGTTAGGTGTTTTTGCAATCATGCTCATTTCTTTTTTAACTAGTAACAGAAAAAGCCTTATGAAAATTAATATTTCATAAGGCTTTTATGTATGATTTAATTATATGTTTGAAACAGATAATCGACGTATTCTTCAGTTGGATTAGTATAAAAATTCTTCAAATTATTACGCCAGCTCCACCAATTACCGAATGACAAAGACAAAGCATTTTCAATTTGAGATAAGGTATAGCCTTGAACCCTATCATTTGGCATTAATGAACTACCGTATTGATTTCTTTCATCGATCAAATCAATAACCAATGGTGTATATCCATCGCTATCACCTATTATGTTATTTATTGTTAAATCTTGATATGGCGTATTGGTTACTGGATGCCTGCCGTATAATGAAATCCAATGATATACATCATTCGTAATTTGCCATTCTACCCCAACCGCCCAACTTTCTGGTACTTTAGGTTCAGAAAAGAGTGCGTCCCATACATATTGCCCCGTTGTATAACCTATTTCCCAATGAGAAGCATGCGCAAGTTCATGGATTGTTGTGCCAAAAATATCACGACTGTCCCAATCATTTGAACGTAATGAAACTACTATCTGAGCTGCTAACCAAAACTCATTAAAAGTAAAATAGTGAGATTGTCCAACTTCGTCCCTTCCTGCAATATGTAATCTATGTTGCAAAAAACCAAAAACTCCATCTCTTTCCGGTGGTGGTTTGATCCCCCAATTATCATGATTATAATAATAGGTATAAGCTGCTCTAAATATATGAGCAAAAAGAAATGATTTTGGGGTTGAGGCCTTTTCAATATCCAGATTCCAATCTCCTGTTTGTTTAGGACCATTATAATATGCCTGGCCATAAGAACCGTCCCTTATATCGAAATCCCATCTTTCCCATTCGATGCTGTAATTTGCATCGCGAATAAAAGTACCATCGCAGACGAAACGGCCTTGAGAATCAGCATAACCTTTATGGGTTGTAAACCAACGCCTGGCTCTAACTTCAACCCCTTCTAAAGAGATAAGATGGCTACTGGCAGATGTTACTGTTTCATACCTGTATATAGCCCTTTGACATATCCCAACTGAATCACTCGGATCACCCTCGATTGGTTCAATTAAATTTGCACTTTTCAATGCTTCCAATTCTCCTCCAGAACAATCATAATATTCCCAATGATCGAAGACCGCCCTTGTATTTGTTTGTGAAGATGTTAGGCGATCATCCCAAACTTTTATAGTGCCAGATGGTCTCCAACTGCTTGATTTTAATACATTCCCTTGTACTGTTTTTTCCGTGAGATTGCCTGTAATACGGAGTGCTTCTTCTTCAAGTTGCAGCCAATCAGAATAATCGATATTTGCACTCTTAAGTTTTTGGAATTCACCATCTTTCTCAATAAGAAAAAGTTTAGCAAGAATCTGATAATGAATTTTTGGGAAAATATATTTAACAGAAACTACAGTATATTGCCATGTAATTTCATTGTCAGGAATGGAAGGGTCATGATAGTGAGTTCCTCCACGTTTTATTTCAAAATCTAATGGATAAGAGTAAAAGGTCAATGTCGTATCCCGCAGGATTGTCTCCAACTCTTGTTCACTTTTTGGTCTAAATCTCACATAATAGTGAGTCGGTTCAATTTTAATTGCACTTTTAAGCTTATTTTCAGATGTAAGATTATCGAAAGCTTTTTGCATATTTTCTACGGAATAAGGATTTTCCAATTTTTTACCTAAAATTGTCTGACCCTCCTTGAATGGTAGATTTTCCTGAATTTGCGCTGAAGTTACAATATCTGAAGTAAAATCCTCCTTTTGACAGGCAATCAAAATTTGTGATAAAGAAATGATGCACAATGCGTATTTAAAAAAAATCGCTTGTTGAAATTAATAATATCGAATAGTTTCATAAAATTTTGAATAGTATTAATGAATAACTAATATTGAAGCTTTAACAAAATGGACTTCGATATATAATATATAAGGCCGACCCGTTGAAAAATGGAAAGGCTTCTACTTTTTGGCCGCACCGGCGGGTCATACCCGGCAGGTTTTCGAGACGCTGGCAGGGAAAAGTAACCCGGTGCGGCCTGTTAAATGAATTTATTGATGGGCATATTTGATGGATTTATTTGTATTTGATTGAACCAAGTTAAGGTATAAACTACACATAAAAAAATATATTTTGCCCCCACCGACTTTGCATTAAATGCAACTATTAGGTATTCAGGCATTAATGAAAATATTAACAAAATATATTTTAAAACATATAAGAGCGAGGGTTACCTTTTGCTTTTTCCGGAATTAGTTAATAAGGCTTGTGTGAACGAACCCGGAATTTGGCTGGTTTTATGTGAAGTTTCAAATGGGCAAACCTTTATCTTTCATTTTGCCCGAATATCCGTTCCTGTAGTTGTTCTTTAACTGTTCAGAAACCGGTAGTTTGTGGTCTCCAATCTGAATTTGGTTGCCTTTGATGTAGTCTATTTTCGAAAGGTTGCCCCACTATTGTACCGTCCAATTCCCTTCAATTTCCGGAACAATGGCAATATTTTTATCGAGGTAAAAAGGGTTCAGTGAGCAAATCATGATAAAATCGGTACATCCTGAAATAAACAGGAAGATGCCGGAGACGATCAGTAGTTTTCGTAGTTTCATAATCATGGATTTTAATTCTGAACCGAAGATAGAGCGAATAAAACCGACCGGAAACTTTTTTCGATGAATCCCCCTGTTTTTTCGATGGGGAAGGAAATGGTTTTATCTTTTCCTGTTTTTCGCTACATTTGAAGTAGGTAAAAAGTCAAATAAACGCTAATACATTAAAAACAGATGTTAACGTCAGAAGAACTGAAAAGCATAATTGAAAGTGGCGAAGGCTACAACGCCGAGTTTAAGGTTCGCGTACCCAATAAGGTCAGAGAACTTACTGAGGAAGTTTGTGCTTTTGCCAATGCGGCTGGAGGTGTTCTTGTAATTGGGGTATCTGACAACAATATTATTCATGGGATAAAAGTTGACAATGCAAAAAGATCTGCCATTCAAAATTCAATAAATGATATCAACCCTCATCTATACTGCCCTCTCTATAGCATTGTTGTTGAAGGAAATGAGGTCTGGGTGATTGAAGTTCCATCCGGCCCACAGAAACCATATACGCTTTCAGGAGCAATTTATGTTCGTCAAGGGCCCAATTCGCAGAAAATTACCTCCGTTGAACAAATGCGTGATTTCTTTCAGCAAGCCGACCGCATTTATTTTGATGAAGGCTCGTGTCAGGAATTTGATACTGAAAAAGACATTGATACCACCAATTTTGAAGAATTCAGATTTTCTGCTGGTTTGTCCCCCGTTGTGAGTCGTGAGCAAATTATCCGGAATCTGAAATTGACTTTACCCGATGGAAGGTTTAAAAATGGTGGTGTTCTGTTTTTCGGTACTTCTCCTGAAAATTTTTTCGAGAAGGCAGTCGTCAGATGTGTGGCATTTGAAGGAACCAATAAAACTCAAATCATAGATGATAAGGTCTATGGAGGCCCATTAATGCAACAGTTTCACCAAGGTATGCAATGGTTAAAAGGGAAACTGAATGTACGGTACGAAATTGAAGGTTCCGGTCCCCGAAATGAAATTTGGGAGATTCCTGAAATTGCTTTCAAGGAAGCCATCATAAATGCTTTATCACATCGCGATTATTACGATAAAGGAGCACGAATTACCATCGAATTATTTAAAGATCGGGTGGAGATTACCAATCCCGGAGGTTTGGTGAGTGCAATAAGTCCAAAAGATTTTGGGACGAAGAGTCATAGTCGGAATCCTTTAATATTCGGATTGTTTGAGCGTATTCACATGGTAGAACAAATTGGTTCGGGAATCGGTAGAATTAGGAATGAAATTGAGAAAAGCGGACTTCCTTCACCTGAATTTGTAACTGAAGGGATGTTTACAGTTATTTTTAAACGGCCTGAGAAAGATTTTCATAAAGATAATTTGGAAGAAACTAGGGAAGAAACTAGGGAAGAAACTAGGGAAGAAACTAGGGAAGTAACTAGGGAGAAAACTAGGGAGAAGATTATTCGCTTAATTAAAGGGAACAATAAAATTACCACTGTTGAATTAGCATCTGAAATAGGAATAAGTGAAAAGGGAATAGAATACCATCTGGAAAAACTTAAATCGGGAAACGTACTTAAACGAATTGGTTCAACGAAAGATGGCCAGTGGAAAATTAATGAATAGAATTTCATTTTTCTTATTTTAAACATTACAAAAAAACTGATCTGATGATTAAAAAATTGTTGATTTTCTGTCTGATTTCCATAGTAGCGATGGGCTTCACCACTGAAAAAGAATTGAAAAAACTTGAAAAGAAAGTTCAGCGAATCCACAATAAATGTCTTACTGTTGATACGCATTGCGATACGCCCATGTTGATGATCAAACCGGGTTTTTCTGTCCGCGATGAACATCAGGCTCCTAAAAGCCGGGTTGATTTGCCCCGAATGAAAACCGGGGGACTCGATGCCATGTTCTTTGCCGTTTTTACAGGTCAAAAACCACGCACCGCGGAAAACTATCAAAAAACATATGCCATGGCTCATCAGATGCTCGATTCCATTCATGCCATGCTGAAACAAGACAGCGATCTGGCCTCTTTGGCATTAAGAGCTGATGACCTTGCCCGCATTGAAAAAACAGGAAAACGGGCCATTTACATCGGAATGGAAAACGGATTTCCGATTGCCAAAGACTTATCGCGTGTGGAAGAATTTTATAAACTGGGAGTCCGGTACATTACCTTGTGTCATTCGTATCACAACGATATCTGCGATTCGTCGAGCGATGCTGCACCAGCCGGGCACAACGGGGTAAGTAATTTCGGGAAACAGGTAATTGCCGAAATGAACCGTTTGGGAATGATGATTGACGTTTCACATGCTTCCGACAAATCGTTTTTTGATGTTCTTGAGCTGAGTAGCGCTCCGGTGATCGCATCACACAGTTCGGTGCGTGCAATTGCCTCACACAACCGGAATATGACCGACGAAATGATTACAAAGCTGGCTGCAAAAGGTGGAGTTATCCAGATTTGCCTGCTCGATGCCTATATAAAAAATCCGGATACAACCACCGTAAAATTTCAACGGTTGAAACAACTTCGGGCCAAATACAAACCGATGCTGGGGCAGATGACCGACGCGCAAAAAGAAGTTTATTTCAACGAATGGGAAGAAATTCAGGATATGGATTCAAGCGATATGCCAACGGTAAAGGATCTTTGCGATCACATCGATCACGTCAAAAACCTGGTTGGCGTTGATTATGTGGGCATTGGCAGTGATTTCGACGGAGGTGGCGGATTATTGGATTGTTCCGATGTCAGCCAGTTCCCGAATATCACCATCGAATTACTCCGCAGAGGTTATACTGAAACAGAGCTAAAAAAGATTTGGGGCGGCAATTTGCTGCGGGTTTTCCGTGGAGTGGAGAAACAGTCCGGCAAGCTCCGGAATATTCATCACCTGGCTGCGGTAAAAGGAAATGCATAAGTCTTTTGCCATTTCAGCACGATCGTAAGAAATCGTTATTCGCCTTACTGAGTTTTTGGGCGGCTCATATTTTTATCCGGTTAACGCAACCATATCTGTTGAATAGCAGTCTATGTGATGATTTAATTCCGAAAGCCATGAAAAAAATTGTTGTTACATTTTGCATTTTCCTGATCGTTGCCACAGCATGTAATGACGCGGTTCTGGTTAACGATGTTAAGCTGTCTGATTTGTCGGAGCACAACATGAAAATCATTCCGAATCAACCAACCAGCAATGACGAAATCAGGTTGGTGGTTTATGATGACTGTACTTACAACAACCTTTCCGGAGTTAAGCTTAACGGTAAAACCATTGTAATAACGAAGCAGTTTAACAGCATGATGAAGTGGCCTTGTGTCATGCGAAATGATACGATCCTTATTGGGAAATTGCCTGAAGGAACCTACATGGTAAATTACAAACTGATTGATACATCCACCCAGGTAAGTGATCCGAATTCCTTATCCTTCTGGTTTAGCTTGCCGGTATTGAAATAATCAGACCCGAAAAAAACCTCTTCCGGCTTAAAGAAGAGGTTTCGATCTTGAGTATAAATGAACTAATGGACTGCAAAACTTCTTATTTTGAAGCCTGCAATTCAATTTTTACCTGATTGGTTTTTGTATTAACCTTGATTGATTTCTCATTCCTGTTGTATGAAGTATAGCTTGTAACTAATTTGCAATCACCAGCTTTCATGTTGTTAATAACAAAATGGCCATCAAAATCGGTGTATGTTTTAATGTCTGAATCAGCTACTTTAACTTCAACGCCTACTAAAGCTTCTCCTGAAACTTCGTCGATTACGTTTCCGCTCAATGAAAGAACTGCTGATTCTGTTTTCGTTTCTGTTTTTGATTCCGTTTTTTCTGCAAATGCAGAAGTTGCTACAAATGCGACCAGTACGGCTAAAATTAATTTTTTCATGATTTTTATATTAGCTTGTTTTTGTTCCTAATCAATAGGTCAAAAATAAACTCTGGTCATTAAAGCACGATTACAATGCAATTAAAAAATCATTAAACTTCCTGAAAAGTTGAAATGATTGTATTACAAAATGATTAATGCTGGAATGTAAACCATTGAAAATAAGAAGCATATCGATTTTCCCTTACATTTCAGGCAATTACAGACGTATGGAATATCGTTTTTGCTGCGATAAATTCAGAAAATATACACGAATATGGATGACTATTTTTCCTTCGGTTTCTCCGGGTATTCACGTTCATTGATGATCTCACCATTTTTCCCAAAATTGCGCCAAACACCAACTTTTTCGCCCATATCGTAATGGAGCTCATAAAGTAGATTGCCAGTTGCATCCCAGATCATCCAGGTACCATGTTTTAGTCCATCCTTGTAATTGGCAAGCCCTATTAAAACTTTCTGTTCGTTGTAAGTAATCCACGAACCATGCATCAGATTGTTTTTATACGACCGGACTTCATTCAACTGGCCATTCTCGAAATAAACATTCACGGTTCCGTTCTTTTGCCCGTTTTCAAGGTTCATTTCCATCTTAACTTTGCCATTCGGAAAATGAGTTTCGTATTTTCCGGTATAAGCAACGCTATCGGCATAATAAATACCATCAATTTCCTTCAATTCCTGGGCTTTGGTCACCAGCGACATCAAGCCGATCAGTACGATTAACAAACCAAATTTCTTCATGGTGCGAATACTTTTTCTTATTCCTGACTTTATTATGTGTCAGTAAATTTAGTGATTTAAAAGAGCTTCACCAGCAAAAAGCCAGTGAAGCTCTGTATAAATAGTTTATCTATTTTCTTATTTGGAAATCATCTTAACCGCTTTCTGCGAGTTATTCGTGATTACTTTGGCAACATACAATCCTTTTGGAAGGTTAGTTCCATCGAATGTGAAACGGTAATCGCCTTCAGTTAAATTTCCATCCTGAAGATTGGCAACAAGCTGTCCGGCCATATTCACGACAACTACTTTAGTATAAGTTTCCTTTTTTACTTGTAATTCAATAGTTGTAGTTCCGAAGAAAGGATTTGGATAATTAACCAAACTTGTTTCGTTTGAAAGTTCGATTGGTTTTACCGAAGTAGTGAACCAATATGAAGCATCTAATACCGGTGATCCGCTCATTGGCAGGAAATTGAAAGCAGCAGAATTAAATGCATCTGTAATTTTTACATCAGCAGTTGTAGCCAACATCTGGTTTTTCCTGGCAGCAGTCAGGTACCAGGCTTCCAAACCAGCAACATCGAACACTGTTCCGTCAACTTTGTATTTATCGTTGCGAACACCCGCAATAATGGTGTTGTTGACATTCATTTCGCCATTTTTAGCGGCAGTCATCGTGTTATCCGATTCCATGCGAACTCCACGTCCCCATCCTGCTAAAAGTGCATTGTAAATCTGTAGTTTGGTACTACGTCGAACACGCATTGCTGCACCATCCTGATGGTTTTTCAAGCTTACATCAGTTGTTGCAGAAGCAAATGGACCGAATCCACTGATGTTACTGAAAATTGCATGAGTGAAAGGTGCGTTGGTACTTCCGGCTGCATCATTGTCTGATTCAAATGCGTTTGCAGTATCAGAGTCAACAATATCTTTATCTCTTGAAATCAAACCATACTGAACCATTCCGGAAAAACCGTTGTCAGTATCGAAATCATCATCTTCTGTTTTGTAGCTGATCAGGTATTTGGCATTCACCGTTCCGCCAAACCATTCGTAACCATCGTCACCCGAATAAGAAACCTGGATGTGATCGATTGTTGTTCCTGAACCAACAGAACAGAAAGTTAACCCGTTTATTTCACTTCCGGTTGCCACTTCAAAACCGGGAAACTCAATACGTACAAACTGCATTTTTCCTGAATTATCATTCGGATCGGAACCACCATAAGAAGCATCAATACCACCTTCAGCAATTCCTTCTCCGCCAGGAAGGTTGTTTACACTTTTCCCGCAAAGTACAACACCTGCCCAATCGCTGTTGAAACGCAATCCGGCAGCCTGATTCGAGGTAAATACGATTGGATTGGTTGATGTACCAACCGCGTTGATTTTACCTCCACGCTGAATGAACAGTCCACTTTTCTGTGTTCCGCGAACAATTGTTCCAGCTTCAACAGTTAAAGTTGCGCCAGCATCAACATAAACCCAACCGTCGAGTTTAATCACTCCACTCCAGGTTTCATCAGCTTTAATATGTGTTCCGGTGCTAAATGTAAACTGACCATTACCTTTAGTTATAGTTGCAGCAGGATAATCTTTGTCAATTGGATTCCATTCGGTCCATCCTTCTGTCCAGTCATTCGTTGAACCAAAAGCACCAACGTAAGAAACATGATCGAAGAAAGAATTATCAATTGAAACAGTTGTATTTGGA
>JBBSBP010000050.1:0-35657 GCA_038251165.1 Bacteroidales bacterium
GTAATTCCTTGTAACGCTGTAATATCTGGATTACCCGCTGAGTGCAATCATAATGTTCGCTGCCTACCACATCGCGGGTCAGAATCCTTGACGTTGAATCCAATGGATCAACAGCCGGGTAAATACCCAATTCAGAAATTTTCCGATTCAATACGGTTGTTGCATCAAGGTGGGCAAATGTGGTTGCCGGTGCAGGATCTGTCAGGTCATCAGCCGGAACGTATACGGCCTGAACCGAGGTAATTGAACCGTTTTTGGTGGATGTAATCCGTTCCTGCATGATACCCATTTCGGTTGCCAGTGTAGGTTGATAACCCACTGCTGAAGGCATACGGCCAAGCAAGGCTGACACTTCAGATCCGGCCTGGGTGAAACGGAATACATTATCGACAAAAAAGAGGATATCGCGGCCTTTGCCGTCAGAACTGACAGTATCGCGTAAACTTTCGGCAATCGTCAATCCGGATAAAGCTACACGGGCACGGGCACCCGGAGGTTCATTCATCTGCCCGAAAACAAGTGCCAGTTTCGATTTTTTGAGTGCTTCCGGATCTACTTTCGAAAGATCCCAGTTACCTTCTTCCATCGATTTTTTAAATTCTTCGCCATAATCAACAATGTCGGCTTCAATCATTTCGCGCAGCAGGTCGTTACCTTCGCGGGTACGTTCACCAACGCCGGCAAACACGGACAAACCGCTGTGAGCAAGAGCAATATTGTTAATTAATTCCTGAATAAGAACTGTTTTACCAACGCCGGCACCACCAAATAACCCGATTTTACCTCCTTTGGCATAAGGCTCAATCAAATCGATTACTTTAATACCTGTATACAGAACTTCTGTTTCAGTTGTTAAATCCTCATACAAAGGAGGTTCGTTATGAATACTAAGTCCATTTTTAGGTAATGCTTCAAGTCCGTCAACCGGATTTCCGGTTACATTGAGTAAGCGCCCAAGGGCAATTTCACCTTTGGGCATGGTAATTGGTTTCCCGGTGGCAATAACATCCATGCCACGACGAAATCCGTCGGTTGAGTCCATTGCAATAGCACGAACAGTATTTTCCCCGACATGTTGCTGACATTCAAGAACCAGATTATCCTTTCCCTCCCTGACGATTTCAAGGGCATCATATATTCTTGGAAGTACGCTGCCTTCCTCATTGAAACTAATGTCTATAACCGGTCCGATTACCTGAATTATTTTTCCAATATTCTGAGCCATATGATTTATTTTAAACGATAAAGCTAAAATTTATAAAATCGAACAAATCCATATTTTAAGAACGGCTAAGCCGGATTTTTGCACAAAGATAACTTGTTTAAGGAATAAATTAGCGATCACGGTTCATGATTGAGTTCGCTAAAAGAAGTAATTCGGACTTTGCTTCACGGGTCAAATCCATTTCGCCCCAGATATTTAATGCCGTTTGGTAATATTCTTCCATGCATTTTTCAGTTATATTCCTAATATTTAGCCTATTATAAATATTCCTGATTGCTGTTATTTTTTCTTCATCCTTAAATTCTTTTCTGCTTATCCAATCCTTAATATTTTTTTTAGTGTCTTCATCCGACAATTCCAACGCTTTTAACAGGAGGAATGTCTTTTTATTTGAAATAATATCTCCACCGATTTTTTTTCCGAATTTGTCCTGATCGGCAAAAACGTCCAGTAAATCATCCTGAAGCTGAAACGCAATCCCAATATGGAGACCGAAAGCATACAACTGATCGGCAGTTTCTTCAGCCCCACCTGCAGCCATGGCGCCCAGCCTTAAGCTGCATGCTAACAAAACAGCTGTTTTCAGTCTGATCATGTTAAGATATTCGGGAATCGAAACATCCATCCGGGTTTCAAAATCCATATCTAATTGTTGTCCTTCGCACACTTCAAGAGCTGTTTGAGAAAATAACTGAATCAGTGAGGCGTTATCCGAAGATTTACATTTCAGCAGATAATTGTATGCCATAATTGACATGGCATCACCGGATAAAATGGCAATATTCTCATTGTATTTTTTATACACTGACAAAGTATTCCGGCGCATCCCGGCCTTGTCCATGATATCGTCGTGAAGTAGGGTGAAATTGTGAAAAACCTCGATAGCCAGTGCAGCAGGATATGCTTTCCCGATTGAATCAGCGAATAAATTATAGGCCATTAAAACCATTACCGGACGCAGCCTTTTGCCTCCCATTGCCAGTGCATAACCAACAGGTTCATACAGGTTTTTAGGTACCAAAAGGTTTAAATAATTAATTTCTCTATCTATTTCTGTGGAAATGAATACCTGCAATTCTTTAATTGTGTACATAGTCTGGAAAATTCTCTAAATCCGGTTATACAGCAACCGTGTAAGAAGTTCTTCTTTAAACTTAGGCGAAACCGGTAATTGTATTTTATCCATCATCTCAACCGATCCGCCATCAGTTTTAAGGTATCGGTTGACATTCTTCAGATTAATCAAATGCGAACGGTGGATTCTAAAAAAACCATGGGCAACCAAAAGATTATCAAAATCGAGTAAAGTACGGCTCACTAGTACTGAAGTTCCATTTTTGAAAAATATCCTGGAGTAATTTCGTTCACCTTCACACCTGACGATATCTTTTACCTTAACAATAGTAAATCCATTTATTTCGGGCAGAGCAATTGTAGTTTCTTCGTCACTCGCGCGGTTCAGGTTCTTTTTCAGCACTTCGAGCCGCTGTTTCTCATGAAGCACCGGTATTTCCTTGATCCTGCTGATGGTTGACCGAACGTTTTCAATTAATACAGGTTTCACGATATAATCGAAGGCAGAATATTTAAAGGCAGTAATAGCATAATTGCTGTAGGAGGTCGTAAACACTACCCTGAAGTCGACTGATGCAAGTTGCTCCAAAAGACTAAACCCTGTTCCATCAGGCATTTCAATGTCTAAAAACACCAAATCCGGCTCCACTTTATTAATCAATATCAACCCTGAGGCTACAGAATCTGCCTCTCCTAAAATTTCAATTTCCGTGAAATTTTGTTCAAGAATACGCCTCAGTACCCTTCTAGCCAGCTGATCGTCATCAATAATAACCGTCTTATACATCTAAATAATGGTTCTGATAAAATTTTTTAAAAATAGTACAAATGATCGGACTTATTAATACAGAGGTAAAAAAAAATTCTGATAGATACACTAATTTCATTTCTTTTCAGCAAATCAGCTGTTATTTTGTTTATATGCATAATTTTGTCCCTAAAATTTAATTTAAATGGCATTTGTACTTATTATTGAAACCTCTACTGAAATATGCAGTGTTGCCCTGACTTCAGATGGAAAACTGATTGATCTGATTGAATCCGATGAAGGTCAGAACCATGCCCGGCTGACAACTGTTTTCGCGGAACAACTTTTAATCCGGAATAACATTAAACCGGGAGATCTTAAAGCTGTAGCGGTAAGTAAAGGTCCGGGATCGTACACCGGATTAAGGATTGGAGTATCAGCTGCAAAAGGAATCTGTTATGCCGGCCATATTCCGCTTATCGCCGTTGGCACCCTTGAAGCGATGGCGAAACATGTGGCATTAAACCGGATCAGTTACGGCATTCCGGAGAATGAATCCTGCCTCTTTTGCCCCATGATTGACGCCAGACGAATGGAAGTTTTCTCCATGCTTTTGGATGGGAATGGTCAGGTGATCAGACCAATTACAGCTGAAATAATTGATGCATCCTTTCATGCTGATGAACTGAACGAAAAACGGATTGTTTTTTTTGGAAATGGTTCAGCGAAATGCAGGGATGTGTTAAATTCTCCCAGAGCTCTTTTTATAAGCAATATCAAAGCTTCAGCAAAACATATGTGCGAATTGGTTTGGCAGGCCTATACTAATAATCAGTTTGAAGACGTTGCTTATTTTGAGCCATTTTATCTGAAAGATTTTGTAGCAACTGTATCGAAAAAAAACTTCCTCGGATGAGAATCACACTAATTTTATGTTTGCTGGTTACAATTACTTTCAGTCTCAGTGCCCAACCCATTGAGGAAATGGAATACATTCTTCGGTTTGGGTTTATTAAAGGCGGAAAAGCAACCCTGGTAGCACAGAATGAAAAGTTAAACCGGAAACAAACCATTCATTATCACATGAGAGGCAGGACGACCGGGCTGGTAGATAAGATTTACGAAGTCAACGATGTATACGAAAGCTGGGTAGACCCCGTAACATACCTTCCGGTTAAGTCAATCCGGTCAGTAAAAGAACAGAAGTACCGGTTTTATGATGAGGTAACTTACGATCATATTAATGATTCACTATTTAGCCAGAAATCGGGCCGCCTGAAAGTACCGGATAATGTAAATGATCTGATCAGTGTTTTCTTTTACATCAGGAATAACCAATATTTCGAGGCTTTACTTCAGGGAAAAAGTTTAAAGATTCCGGTATATCATGGCGATGAATTATTTATTATGGAATTGCAATATCTTGGCATTGAAACAATTAATACGACTATAGGCCAAAAAACATGTTATGTTGTTTCGCCAAAGGTTCCGTCGGGCAAATTGCTGAAAGGATCAGACGGGCTAAAGATTTACATCACCAAAGATGCAAACCTGCTTCCGATCTATGCAGAATTTGATTTGGTGCTTGGTGCGCTGAAATGCGAGCTGAATTCATATAAAATTAATGGTGTCAATCAAATGATCATACAACAATAAGTTGATAGTGAAATATTTAAAAAAATCATACGAAATATTTTGAATCAATTTTTTTCTCTATTTTTGCACCCGATTTGAAATTATTATAAAATTTTTCTATGGCTACTACAACAGATATCAAAAACGGAGTAACGATTGAATACAACGAACAGTTGTTTCAAATTGTATCTTTCCAGCATGTTAAGCCGGGTAAAGGTCCGGCTTTCGTCAGAACAAAACTTAAAAATCTTAAAACAGGCAGAACGATCGATAATACATTCAGTTCAGGTACTAAAATCACTATAGTTCGGATTGAACGTCGTCCTTACCAGTATCTGTATCAGGATGAAGCCGGTTTTAATTTTATGCATGCAGAAACTTTTGAGCAGGTTAGCATTGCAACTGAATTGATTGATAATGCTGATCTGATGAAAGAAGGCCAGATGGTGGAAATAAATTACCATGCTGATACCGAAACGCCACTTACAGTTGAAATGCCATCTTTTGTTGAATTAGCTGTTTCCTCAACCATCCCTGGAGAAAAAGGCAATACGGCCAGTTCAACAGCATTAAAACCAGCTGTTCTCGAAACCGGCGCAGAAATAATGGTTCCGCTGTTCATTAATGAAGATGATGTTTTAAAAATTGATACCCGTGACCGTTCATATTGTGAACGCGTTAGAAAATAGTCGGATTTTGATTCAATTTCCGGGAAATGGTCTGTAATTCAGACCATTTTTTTTATCCTGTTTTTTCCGGCAAGGTTTCGGACTGAGGCATTTTCCGCGTATAAATATCAACGGCAACAATGACGGCTGTAAATCCCCAAAACGGCACAGAGAGTTTATCGGTATCTAAAAAATTATTCAGGATTCCATGGATATAATAGGTGACAAGTCCGAGTAACGCGCTCATCAAAATGGTTTTCAGTCGCTTGTCGCTGGTTCGTGAGTATGCATGGACTGCAGTATAACAAACTACAGAAATCAGAACCAGGAAAGTGACCAGTCCCATAAAACCGGATTCAGCCATTGGACCGAGGTATTCACTGTGAGCATTTCCTCCGTCAGCCGAATTGGTACTGATGATCGTTCGCTCAGCGGTCAATTGATATGGAGCATAATTAAACATATATGTGCCAGGGCCATAGCCGAAAAATGGTTTATCCTCAAACATCCGGATGGCACAACTCCAGCGATTGATTCGCTCCAGATTGGATGCATCGGATGAGATATTTGAAATGGACGAAATATGTTCTCCCAGATTTGACGATGATTCGGTGTTGTTTCGTTCAAGATACATCAGTATTTGATTCTGAAAAACCAGAATAACCGAAAGCGAAATCACAAAGGTTAAAAACAGTGGTTTAAACCTGATTTTAAGCCGCATTACAATCCAGACAGCCAACGCGCCAATCATGCTGATCCAGGCCGCCCGTGCATACGAAAGTATAAGCCCCATGATCAGAATTACCATCATCAGGCGGACAATATTTCTCCATCCGGGTGAATATATTTTTGTAAACGAGAATCCAATCAAAAAGGGAAGGTACATGGCTATCGCCGCCCCATAAGCGGTATGGTCGTTGTAAAACGGACCGGGAACAAAGTTTGCTGCCTGTTTGTCCCACAAACCATAACCCAGATGCCGGTTCGTGGTATAAAAAATCACAATTATCAAAGGCAGCGTATAGAGCCAGATATATTTCTCAATATTTTTCCCCGATTCAAAAAGTTTGGCGGTCAGGAGATAAAAACCAACAATAAACCATACCCGTGATAGCAGAAACTTAAATGAAACCACTGGCATGCTACTGGTTAAACTGGTAATCAACAGCCAAAACAAGCTAAAATAAATGGCGAATGAAACCGGATGTTTCAGAATATCGCGATCAAATTTCCCCAGAGCAACAGACTTCAGGATGAAAACTAGCAGGATCCCAAACAGCAAAGGTTCAGTTGGCAAGTACATATTGACACTCAGCCCGGGAATAATCTCTGAAAGTGGAAGTGAAAGTGGTGTAAAAAATACGACCAGGTAAAGGAGCTTGTCGAATGCATATACAGCCAGCAGAACAATGCCTAAAGTCAGGGGTAAGGCATTGATAATCATCGAATGTTTTTTCACCAGAAAGAAGGCATTCAGCAAAATAAACAATGCTGAAATAAGGTAGAAAAGAGCAACTTTAAGCCTGGCTTGATACACAGGTTATGCGTTTTTTTTGTTTTCAAGTACCAAAATAACAAGCATTGCAGCAAAAAGTGCAGCAAGAGTCGATAGTAAAATAATCAGGGAACGAACAGGATATGATTTTCGATCGGCAGGAACAGGATTCTGAACCCGCTGCCCGTATATAATCTTCTTATTCACACTACTCATGGATCGATTGTAAACCTTTTTAATCGAATCCATCTGGCTGACCAATGATTTTTCCTGTTGGTTTAAAATCTCATATTCTCCTCCATTTTCAGAGAGATTTTTCAACCATTGCTCCAGCTCCCTGCCTCCTGAGGTGTTTATTTTCTGTTCAGCCATTACCTGTACCATTCCCCTGGTAATTTCCTTGACCTGGGTTTCATAATCCAGGATTTTATACTCACTTCGCATCAGGTTTAGCTTTTCTTTGACTGAATCAACCTGATGAGTGATAATGGCCAGGTCTTTTTTGGCAATCAGGGCAACTTCCAGGTATTTAATCCGGTGCATCGATCTTACTTTATCATCAAAAAAAGAAATAATGGAGTCACACATTGAACAGGCCCTTTTCGGATCAGTGTCCATAACCTGAATCTCGATCGTCTCGTATTCCGTCTTTTTAAAGGAAATATTATCATTAAACTCAGCCAGCATGTTGGTCAGGTATTGAGGATCCTGCTTACTGATTTTATAAACATCGCTCAGGTTAAATGCATCGATCACACGGAATTTAATATCCTGAGAACCAATAATTTCAAGCAATTGCTCACTTTCTGATTCATCGCTGAAAGTATAAATGTTATTGCTGGGATAAATTCTCGCAGTCGATTTATACTTTGGTTTTATGAACGTAGAAGATGAAAAAAGGACAGAAAATCCAACAGCCACAATTCCAACCACAATCAAATGTTTCCACCATTTCGTTAGTATTTCGAGAAGATTCTGATTATCAAAGAAGTTTATCATAGAATGGTCTTTTTGGTAGATATTTGAACGAAATTATTGTGTATTTAGTATGGCCTGAAACGGAATAAAATACTGAACTCTATTCTGCAATAAGCAGGAAATAGTTCTTCTTGCCTTTTTGAATCAGTATGTATTTATTGCCAATCAGAAATTCCCGGTTAATAACCAATTCGGCATCTGAAATCTTTTCCTTGTTGATACTTAATCCATTCCCCTGAATGGTGCGGCGAAGATCACCTTTGGAAGGAAATACCATCGTTTTTTCAGCCAGAAGATCAACTACCTTGATGCCCTCTGCAAGTTCAATTTTTGAAATCCGGAATTGAGGAACACCCTCGAAAACAGAAAGGAAAGTTTCTTCATCCAGCTTCTTAAGCAGATCAGCTGTTCCCTGTCCAAAGAGAATTTGTGAGGCCTCAACCGCCATTTCGTAATCTTCACGCGAATGGACCATCACGGTTACTTCTTCGGCCAGGCGCTTTTGCAGCAACCGCAAATGAGGAGCTTCTGCGTGTCTGGCAATCAGTCCGGTAACTTCTTCTTTCGTAAGTAAAGTAAAAATCCGGATGTAACGTTCACCGTCTTCATCCGATGTATTTAACCAAAACTGGAAAAATTTATAGGGAGAAGTTAATTTCGGGTCGAGCCAGACATTTCCCGATTCGGTTTTTCCAAATTTAGTTCCGTCAGCTTTTTTAATCAACGGGCAGGTAAGGGCAAAAGCTTCCCCTCCGGTCTTTCGGCGGATTAATTCAGTTCCGGTAGTAATATTTCCCCATTGATCAGAACCACCCATCTGAAGCTTCGTATTTTTAGTCTGATAGAGATGCAGAAAATCGGTACCCTGTACCAGCTGATAGGTAAACTCAGTAAAAGACATACCTGCCCCACTGTCAGAATCCAGGCGTTTTTTCACTGAATCTTTCGACATCATGTAATTTACAGTGATGTGTTTGCCAATGTCACGGATAAAATCCAGAAAACTGAAATCTTTCATCCAGTCATAATTATTAACCATTTCAGCGGCATTGGGAGCATCCGATTCGAAATCAAGAAATTTACCCAATTGTTTTTTAATGCATTCCTGATTATGGCGCAAAGTAGCCTCATCGAGTAAATTACGTTCCTGTGATTTACCTGACGGATCGCCAATCATTCCGGTTGCACCACCAACAAGAGCAATGGGTTTATGGCCGGCCAGCTGAAAATGCTTCAGCATCATCACGCTTACCAGGTGTCCGATATGAAGTGAATCGGCTGTTGGATCAATCCCTACATATGCTGAGGTTAATTCTCTGTCAAGTTGTTCTTTGGTACCGGGCATTATATCGTGGATCATGCCTCTCCATTGCAATTCGTCAACAAAATTCATTGTACTTATGTTGTAAGTTAAATTTCGGTTTAATGTAATATTATATTTCGTCCGGCTTACTGCTCCTGAAGAATATTGATCTTTTAGCTGAGTTGCCAGTCAAACCAAAAATCCGCGCAAAGATATAAAATCAATGGTTTAACGTGGAAATATCACGTGAGAAAATGAGAGACCTAATTTTTGCCCTGTTCAATATTCATCATTAAATTTCTTGCAATTCAGGTTTCTGGTCCGGATATTTTTCGTCCGGGTCGGCTTTTTCGTCCGTATTCCAAAGTCTGATGAAAGGGAACAAGGTAGGAACCAACTGTTTCAAAGGCGCATAGACTTTTGATTCCGTTTTTTGTTTTGAAGGAAGGATATGGACACTTTCGTCGATCGAATCGAACAGCAGCAGAAAAATACTCAAAATCACGGCCGTTTTTATTACTCCGAAAATAATTCCTGCCAAACGGTTCAGAAAACCCAGGGCGATTGCTCTAACGACACTATCGAGCACTTTACCAAGGATATGAATCAAAACAACAATGGCAATAAAGGTTATCACAAAAGCAATGGTGGTAAGGTTTTTTGAATGATAATTCATCGTATCAGCAATAAAACCTGCAGTCCAATCCGAAAATTTAATGGCGCCCCAAATGCCCAGAACCAATGCAGCCAGTGATGCCACCTCAACAATAAATCCATTCCTGAATCCCTGAATTGCCGCGATAATAAGTAGAATGCCAAGGACCAGATCGATGTAGTTCATAAAATTATTATGTATTTTTGGACGATAAATTCTGAAGTAAAAATAAGAAAAATATGTTTCAGCTTGCATTTCAAACGAATGAATGGAATTTATCCTGAAATTGTTGGATGGAACCTCCGTATTTCAAACAGACATCAGAATTTTTAATAAATTTGACCGCACAGAAAACTATATTTCATGCCAGTTATCAATTCAATCATAAATTGGGTCAATTTTAAACGAACATACCAGATCGAGCTGTTTAAAAAACACCCTCATGAAGTTCAGCGGGAGGTGCTTTTTGAACTGTTGGAGCAGTCTGAAAATACCGAATATGGTTTAAAATATAATTTCAGGGGTATTCATTCTGAAAAAGAATTTCGTGAACAAATTCCGATCCAGGGGTACGACGACATCAAACTTACGGTTGAACGAATGATGGAGGGTGAAAAAAATCTGCTCTGGCCAGGCGAAACCAAATGGTTTGCAAAATCATCAGGAACAACCAACGATAAAAGTAAATTCATACCCGTCAGTAAATCTTCTCTTGAAAATATTCACATTCGTGGTGGCCGTGATGTATTGGCCATTTACCTGAAAAATTATCCTGAATCAAAAGTGCTTTCAGGCAAATCGCTTACCCTTGGTGGAAGTCACCGTATGAATAACTACAACAACAATTGCTATTACGGTGACCTTTCTGCCATCATTATTGAAAATATTCCTTTTTGGACTGATTTCTATCGAACACCCTCGACCGAGATTTCATTGCTGGAAGAATTTGAAGAAAAAATTGAAAAGATCATAGAGCATTCGCTGGATGAAAATGTAACTTCATTTGCCGGAGTTCCGTCATGGTACCTGGTTTTACTGAAACGAGTCCTGGAAGTAACCGGTAAAACCAACATTCTGGAGGTTTGGCCAAATCTGGAAGTTTTTACCCATGGAGGGGTAAGGTTTGAACCTTACCGCGAACAATATGAAAAGCTTCTTCCGGGCACACAAATGCATTACATGGAAACATACAATGCATCAGAGGGTTTTTTCGGCATCCAGGACGAACCGGACAAAAAAGACATGTTACTCATGCTCGATTATGGTATTTATTACGAATTTATCCCGTTGAATGAATTCCGTTCCGACAATATGAATGCTATTTCGTTGAACGAGGTTGAAACCGGGATAAATTATGCCCTGGTCATTACCACCAGTGGAGGCCTCTGGCGTTACCTGATTGGCGACACCATACGCTTTACCTCAAAATATCCTTTTAAGTTCGTAATTACCGGACGTACCAAACATTTCATCAATGCCTTTGGTGAAGAAGTGATCATCGATAATGTTGAAAAAGCATTTCATATCGCCTGCGAACGAACCAATGCCATTATTACGGAATACACCGGCGGCCCCATCTATATGAATGATAACCAAAAAGGCGCACATGAGTGGATGATCGAATTCGAAAAAGAACCCGATGATCTGGATCATTTTATCCAGTTGTTTGATGGCGCCCTTAAAACCATCAATTCGGATTATGAAGCCAAACGACATAAAAACCTGAGCCTGGAAATGCCTCATGTCATCGTGGCAAAAAAAGGCTTGTTTTATGAATGGATGAGGATCAGAGGTAAATTTGGCGGTCAAAATAAAATTCCCCGTCTGTCAAACGACCGGCAATATCTTGATCCGGTCATTGTGCTGAATAAATCGTTCGATGCCTGAAAATAGTTAGACTTATAAGAAACGAAAATGAATTTTGGCTTTTGTCTATTAACTTCTGACCTGATGTCAGTCGACGTTTTATTTTGTATTTTAGTCCAAATTTTAATAACAGAAAGATGCATATCGCTTTAGCTGGAAATATCGGTGCCGGAAAGACTACCCTGACAGAATTACTCGCAAAACATTATAAATGGAGTCCTCATTACGAGGATGTTGATGAAAATCCATACCTGAACGACTTTTATGAAGACATGCAACGCTGGTCGTTCAACCTTCAGATTTATTTCCTGAATAGCAGGTTTAAACAGGTTGTTGATATTCGGAGTTCAACAAAAACAGTGATTCAGGACCGTACCATATACGAGGATGCCGAAATTTTTGCACCCAACCTCCATGCCATGGGATTGATGTCGACCCGGGATTTTCATACCTACACCACGCTGTTTCACATGATGAACAAACTTGTTCAGGCACCTGATCTGCTGATTTACCTGAGAGCTTCGGTTCCCACACTGGTAAACCAGATTCAAAAACGTGGAAGAGAATATGAAAATTCAATCCGTATCGACTACCTGAAACAACTGAACGAACGTTATGAAGCATGGGTAAATCGCTACAAGTCAGGAAAATTACTGATCATCGATGTTGACCGGATTAATTTTCAGAATAATCCTGAAGACCTAAGCAACGTAATTGACCGGATTGATGCCAATATTAACGGACTTTTTTAAAGCATTAATACTTTCGATTCAAATTCATGAAACTTGTATTTGCAACCAACAATCTGCATAAAATTCAGGAAATAAAACACCTGCTCGGCGATTCCATTGAATTGCTCAGCCTGAACGACATTCATTGCACCGATGATATTCCCGAAAATCAGGAAACACTCGAAGGGAATGCGGCTGAAAAGTCTTTTTATATCTTCAACAAATTCGCTGTAAATTGTTTTGCTGATGATACCGGACTTGAAATTGAAGCATTAAATGGCAACCCCGGCGTTTATTCGGCCAGGTATGCCGGCGATGTGAGAAGTTCAGAAAATAATATGAACCTGGTCTTAGAAAAACTTGCTAAAATAAAAAACCGAAAAGCACGTTTTAGAACCGTAATATCCCTGGTCATTGATGGTTCTGAAATTCAGTTTGAAGGAATAGTTGAAGGCTCTATTCTGGAAGAAAAACGTGGAAAAACAGGTTTTGGCTATGATCCTATTTTCAAACCCGACGAATCTCCGTTCAGTTTTGCAGAAATGCCGATGGAAGAAAAAAACAAGATCAGTCACCGGGGAAGAGCTGTTCAGAAATTAGTGGAATATTTAACCCAATTCAAATCCGAATGATGAAACTGAAGTACCTGTTATTTTTTGCCTTGTTGGTCATCATTGTTTCACCCTCCCATTCGCAGCCTTCGATTGGCGAATGGACAGATTATCAATCGTATGCCAGCGCAAAAAAAGTTACAGATACAGGTGATAAAGTATATTGTGTAACCGAAGGAGGATTATTTTCCTACAATAAAACGGACAACAGCATCCGGAAAATGTCGGGCATCAATGGGCTTTCTGATGTCGGTATCCAACGCGTGGCGTACAGCAAGGAAAACAACCTCCTGCTGATTGCCTATCAGAATGCCAACATCGATTTAGTCATCGGCAATGATGTTTTCAACCTTTCGGATATAAAACGCAAACAAATTTCAGCCGATAAAACGATCAACAATATCTTGTTTTCCGGGAAACTGGCTTACCTATCCTGTGGATTTGGTATCGTGGCGATTAATCTGGAACGAAAAGAAATTAAAGATACCTATTTCATTGGAAACGAAGGAGAATACCTCAATGTGCAGGACATAGCCTCTGACGGTAATTTTCTGTATGCAGCAACCGTCAATGGTATCTATAAAGCCAGTGTCTCAGAGCCTAACCTTCAGAATTACAACAATTGGATCAGGCAGACTTCCATTCCGCATGCTGACCTGAAATTCAGCAAAATCGAATTCTTTAACGGAAATATTATTGCCAATTATACCCCTGACGAATGGGATCAGGACGAATTGTATCTGCTTAACGGAATGGTTTGGAGCCGTTTCCTGCCCGAAATCAGGTATGTTTCTGATATGACTTCCAACGGAAATTTCATAGTCTTTTCGAGCCGTGAAGAAGTTTTTGTTTATAACGACAAATTCGAATTGGTAAACCTTGTCCGGAAATATTCATTTTCTGGATCTGAGGTAAAACCAATTCAGACTTCATGTGCCGTGATGGATGCCCAAAACATTCTTTGGATTGCCGATCCGAAAAATGGCCTGATAAAAGTTGGTACTCAAGCTGAAAGAATCGTTCCTGAAGGACCTACAGACAACCGTATTTTTTCGCTCACCATGAACGGTCAGGATCTTTGGATTACTTCAGGAGGAAGGGACAACGCCTGGGGAAATCTCTATTCTGAACCTAAATTTCAGCTTAACCGCGAAGGAAAATGGTCGGTTTTCAACAGGAATAGTTTCCCAAACTCTAACGATTTCAAGGATATGGTCTGTATTACGGTGGATCCCAAAAATCCGGATCACGTATTTGCAGGTTCGTGGGGTGGAGGTGTACTGGAATTTAATGCCGGTAAATTTGCAAAACGATACGATAACTTTAACAGTTCACTTCAAACACAGTTACCCAACGAACCATCTGCTCCATATGTTCGAATCGGCGGGATGGCCTTTGATTCGAAAGGAAACCTTTGGGTTACCAATACCGGGGTGGCCAGTGTGCTATCGGCCTTTCAACCCGACGGAAACTGGAAAGCATATGAACTGCCCGAAATAGCCAATAAATTCATCGGGAAAGTAATTGTTACCCGCGACGATGACAAATGGATTGTAGTTCCCCGACGCAATGGCCTTTGTGCTTTAAACAGTACCAATGACCAGTCGAAAAAGCTGGAGGTTATAGCCCGTTTTGTAAATTCTGAAGGCGAATTTTTTAATGAAATGAACGACATTTATTCCATGGCAGAAGACCTGAAAGGAGAAATTTGGGTAGGAACTTCAGGTGGAGTAGCCGTTTACAGTAGTCCTTCAAACATCTGGAAAGAGAGCTTCATGTATGCCACCCGGCCGGGGCTTAACCTGCCTGATCGACTATTCCACCCCTTGCTGGAAAAGGAAACCATTACGGCCATTGCTGTTGATGGAGCCAACCGGAAATGGTTTGGAACCAAAACTTCCGGAGTATTCCTGGTCTCGGAAGATGGTGAAACGGAAATTGGCCATTTTAATGCAGAAAACAGTCCGTTGCCTGCCAATGAAATAACCGATATTGTTATCAATCAGCACACCGGAGAAGTTTTTATAGGTACTGCTTCCGGATTAATTTCATACATGGGTGAAGCAACTACTGCCGGTGAAGAATTCACCGATGTCTATGTGTATCCCAATCCGGTTCGCGAAACCTATGAAGGTCCCATCGTTGTGAAAGGGCTTGTAGATGATACCGATGTAAAAATAACTGACATTACCGGAAACCTGGTTAACAAAACCACATCCCTGGGTGGCCAGGCCATCTGGGATGGCCGCAACCTGAATGGGAACCGATGTAAAACCGGCGTTTACCTGGTTTTCATGACTGATCCAACGGGTGAACAGACAAAAATAACCAAGCTTTTATTTATCCATTAAAACTGCTTAACAGTGCTTGAAAAAACACGGGGAATTTTTTTGCATGCCGTCAAATACTCAGAAACGAGCCTGATTGCCACCATTTACACGGAATCTTATGGTCGTCAGTCGTTCATCATAAGCGGCATGCGAAGTAAAAATTCATCGCTGAAAGCAACAGTTTTTCAACCACTTTATCTGCTCGATCTCGAAATTTATTACAAACCAGGACGCGAGATTCACCGGCTAAAAAATGCCCGGATTATTTATCCCTATGCCACCATTCCCTTTGATATACGCAAAAGCTCCCAGGTCATTTTTCTTGCCGAGGTTTTGTATAAATGTTTACGCGAAGAAGAATCCAACCGGGAACTGTTCGATTTTATTTACCACTCCTTAACTTTCCTCGATTTATCGGATTCAGGAATAGGCAACTTCCACATCTGGTTTCTTTTCAAATTAACCATGTTTTTAGGGATCAATCCCAGTCAGGATAATTCCCGGATCAGCAACTTCTTCGACCTGCAGAGCGCGCTTTTTGTAAGCCGTGAACCCTTACACAATCAATTTACCGACAAACAATCAACTGTTTTATTTTCCAGACTTTTTGAAGTGGACTTCTCTACCATTGAAAAACTGGATTATACACATCATGAGCGAAAAATAGTGCTCGAAAAATTGCTGGAGTTTTATAAAATCCATTTTGATAACTTCGGAGAACTCAAATCGTTGGCGGTTCTGCGAGAGGTTTTAAGATGAAATCATTGCTAAATTAATCGTTAAAAGTAAATACAATCCAAAAGTGAAGGTATGTAAACAGCATATTTTTTTAACTTTGTATATCAATTTTAAACACATGGCTCTTACTAAATTATCAAGCATAAAAGGAAGTATTTTTTCCACCGTTAATAAGCTGGTTGCTGAAACCGGCGCCATTGACCTTTCATTGGGGAAAACAGATTTTCCATGTCCGGAAAAATTAGCAGATCTGGCCGCTACCTATATTCGGTCAGGATACAACAATTATGCACCGCACGAGGGCATCAGCGAGCTGCGTGAAGTAATCTCCGACCGGGTCAAACGATTGTATAATCGTTCGTATAATCCTGAGACCGAAATTACCATTACTGCAGGTAATGTTCAGGCGATCATGACAGCCATCAGTTCGACCGTTAAAGATGAGGATGAAGTCATCCTGTTTGAGCCTGCTTACGAATCCTATGCCCCGGCAATTTCTATCAATGGTGGCCGTCCGGTATACGTGGCCTTAAAACAACCCAATTTTCATATCGATTGGGAAGAAGTCAGAAAGATGGTTACTTCAAAAACACGAATGATAATCATCAACTCGCCTCACAATCCAACCGGTTCAGTTTTATCCGAATCTGATCTTGTCCAGCTTCAGCATTTAACAAACGGCACCAATATCGTTATTTTAAGTGACGAAGTTTTTGAATCGATTGTATTCGACAATAACACACACCAGAGCGTTGCCAAATACGAGAAACTGGCCAGCCGCAGTTTTGTGGTTTCATCTTTTGGACCGGTCTTCAACATCAATGGCTGGGGACTGGCTTACATTCTTGCCCCTGAAAAATTAATGACTGAATTCAGGAGAATTCAACAGTTCCAGATATACAATGTGAATACCCCGCTTCAGTATGCTCTTTCGGAATATTTACAAACGGAAGATTCGAAAAAAGATATTGCTGAAATGTTTCAGGGAAAACGGAACTATTTTAACCGTTTACTTACCGACAGTTTATTTAAAATTGTACCCTCACAGGGCAGTTATTTCGAGATCCTGGATTATTCCGATATTTCGGATGAATCGGATGTTGATTTCACATTCCGTCTGGCTTCAGAATACGGTGTAGGTGTAATTCCTGTTTCGGCATTTCTGCACGAAAAAAACAAATTAAAAATGGTTCGGGTTTGTTTTGCCAAGAACAATGAAACACTCGAACTGGCAGCAGAACGGTTGCGGATGGTTCCGGTTTTGAAATAACCGGTTGGTTGAACAAAATAATTTGCATGTCTTGTAGTTCTCACTGAGAGCTTCATAAGTGAGTCTTATTCTTCCCCCCGGTTGTTTTACAACTTTGCAACAAGCATAGTTAACAGCCATAAATTCAGGCTATTCTAAAGAAATAATCAAGAGTCACAAAAAAATATTTTACTGTTTTTTTAAGGGTGATTGTCGTTTTATTTCCGCTTTTTTAACTGACTTTCCAGGCTCTGGTCGATTACAATAGTATTGGAAACAGATACATCGCGGGCCAGAAATAATCCAGGTACAGGTTTACCATCACTTGATGTAAAATTACTTTTGATATTTGCCGGTGGAACACTGAATAATGATCCGGTAGAGCTTTGATTAATCATCTGGAAATAAAAATTATATCCAAATTCAGAAATCGATGTTTGTTTGACACAAATGGTGTCATTCAGGTTCAGTTTTCGTTCTTCAGGTTTATCCGGATCGTGAAAATCGGTGTAGACTTCAAGTTTCGAAATGTAATTTCCATCCACAAATTCGTCGCTGGCAATGGCAATCCGGTTAGCATCACGGATCAGCGTGTCATTTACATACACATCCCATTTGTAAAAATTTCCGGTACCGGGAGTTTCTTTCCCGAAGGTAAAGATACCCAGGAACAGTTTATCGCCGCGCAGGGACGGCAAAACCTGAATTGAATCGATTGGCTCAACCTTCGACAATCCATCTTTGGCTGTAAGGATAAGCCCTCCCGTCTGAATGACCAGGGTGTATTCCCTGCCGGCAACTCCCCGATAGTTCTGATTTTGCGGAACATGGTAAAATCCTTTCCTTTCAGCATCTTCTGAAAGTATAATCCTGTTGGCTGGTTTTTCATTATCAGAAATGGTCACCACCGCACCACTGATTCCCGGATAGGCCACATCCTGGTTGACTTTTAATGTTTGATACAGGAAAACAGTTGGTTCATCCAGGGTAGTAATTCCGGCTTCAACACCAATCAGGTTCAGGTTTTCACCGTTTAGTTTAACATCTATCACGTCTTCGCATGAGCTAAACAATAACGCAAAAAGAAAAAATGAGAGCATCAGTTCAGGTAACTTTTTGCCATTGAATGCGCTATATCCTATCGTGTTTTTCATGATTTCAGGAGTTTAAAAGTTAAAATTGTAGGTGAGCGACGGAATGAAACTTCCGATAATGGATAATCGTGTTGCATCCGATACGTTCGGATTATCTTCGTTTTGCCTGAATGTAACCGAATAGGCATTTCGTCGGGCATAAACGTTGTAAACCGAGAAGTTCAGCGATTGTTTCACCTTACGCAAATCGTTTTTCTTAAAGTCGTAAGTCAGCGAAACATCGAGCCGGTGATAGTCGGGAATGCGGTTGCTGTTGCGGTCGGCATAAAAATAAATGGTATTTCCCTGAACATCGTATTTCGCTACGGGATATGAAGTTGGGTTTCCGGTAGAAAATACCCAGCTTGTTGAGAAATTTATGCGTTTGGTCAGATCGTAATTGACAACCACCGAAACATCGTGTGTTCGGTCGTAGCTCGACGGATATGCTTTACCTTCGTTAATGCCCGGGATCTTCCGCATCGAACGTGCCAGTGTATAGCTTACCCAACCGGTCAGCCGGCCTTCCTGTTTCTTCAGATACAGTTCAAGTCCGTAGGCATAGCCACTTCCGTGCAGCAGTTCAGTTTCCAGGTCTTCTTTCAGGAACAATTCAGCTCCGTCGATATAGTCGATGACATGGCTCATTTTTTTGTAATACATTTCGGCCGATGTTTCAAACATGTTGTCCTTCAAATTCCGGAAATATCCCAATCCAATTTGATTGGCGATCAGCGGCTTGATGTAACTGTTGCTGGGGAGCCAGACATCGAGCGGGGTTGGCGAATTGGTATTCGAAATCAGGTGCAGGTTTTGAGCCATGCGGTTGTATGATGCTTTCACCGAGCTTTCCGGAGTAAGCAGGTATTTCAGGGCCAGGCGAGGTTCAAGGTTGTGGTAAGCCGGCGGAATCAGTTTGCCTGATGCGTAATCTTTTACTCCGGTAACTTCATTTGATTTGGGTTGATCCGGATTCAGGTATTCCCTGACTTTCCCTATTCCAACCTGCTGAAAATAGGAATACCTCAATCCGTACCGCAGCGAAAGTTTTGGTCCGATGGTTTGTTCATTCGACACATAAACTGTATTATCCAGGGCATTGTAATTGGTTAATTTCAGATCGGTGAAGTACGAATTTTCGCTCGCATCAACTGCTCCTGGTTCAAAATGGTGGTAAATGAAATTAAATCCCATAGAAAGTTTATTCTTCGAATTCAGGTACCATGAGAAGTCTTCCTTAAAATTATAGTCCGAAATCTGCGATGTCCAG
Source organism: Bacteroidales bacterium (assembly GCA_038251165.1). GTDB lineage: Bacteria > Bacteroidota > Bacteroidia > Bacteroidales > Prolixibacteraceae > Aquipluma. Next base: position 19,710 of record JBBSBP010000050.1, read on the forward strand.
TCGAACTGATCGGCTCCTGAACCCGGAATCCCCAGGTTGTAGTTGTACTGTGAAAAAATAAGCGATGTATTCGAAAAAAGTTTGTTGCTAAACAAATGGTTCCAGCGCGCAGTGGATGTCAGGTTGCCCCAGCGCATGTAGATCGACTGGCCTGCTTTAAAATAATCGTCGCCGGTATAGGCAGAAAGATATATCCGGTTTTTATCGTTGATCTCAACATTGGTCTTTAAATTCAGGTCGTAGAAATACAGTTGATTATCTTTCAACTGCTCCAGTCCAATCAGTTTGCCTATGTAGTCGGCATAGGTTCTGCGGCCTGAAAGGATGAAACTCCATTTATCCTTAATGATCGGGCCTTCAACAGTCAGCCGGCTCGAAATGTTGCCAATTCCGCCACTCATTCCCAGCTGTTGCGAGTTTCCGTCTTTCATACGGATATCAATCACCGAAGAAGCTTTCCCGCCGTATTGGGCCGGAATTCCTCCCTTGTAAACCTGTACATCTTTTATGGCATCCGAATTAAACACTGAGAAGAATCCCAGCAGGTGGGAAGCATTGTAAACCGGGGCTTCGTCCAGGATCATCAGGTTTTCGTCGGGCCCTCCTCCCCTTACATACAATCCGGAACTTCCTTCGCCACCATTCTGAATTCCGGGTAAAAGGGTAATACTTTTGATGATATCGACTTCACCCATAAAGGATGGCAGTTTTTTGATCATTTTAACCTGAACCTTGTCCATACTCATCTGGATACTCTCCACGTTCCGGTTTTTCTTTTCACCCGTAATCACCACTTCATCAATCTGCTTTGAATCTTCCTCTAGCATCACGTTCAATTGTTTGCTATCATTGAGTTTGATGAGGGGTGACTGGGTCTGGTAACCAATAAAAGAAAATGATACCGAATAATCTCCCTGGGGTACTGTAATGGAATAGAATCCGTAAGGATTGGTGATTACACCGGTTTTCAGCTGCGGGATATAAACCGTGGCACCGATAAGGCCTTCACCGTTGGCTTTGTCTTTAAGGTAGCCGCTTAAGGTCACCATATCTGCAAACCCGTGAAATGACAGCGCCAAAAGCACTATAATAATACTGAACTGTTTCATTGTTTCTGTTTCTGAACTTCCTGTAACAATAGATTGATTTTCTGGTAATAGGTTGCTTTTTCTATCCTGGAATTACTTTCTGTCGTTTAGTTTAATTGTTTTTTATTGGCGCGACAAAGAAACCATCTTTATACAGATAAGCAAAAATGAAACCAGTGAATTAGGAGAATTTGTCGGTGAGTGGCGAAGAAGTGAACGAATCAGGGCAAGAATTCCATCCCTTTTCCCTTTGATTGATTAGAATTGAAATCAGTTGGACTCAGAATCACATTGAGTGGTGGCAAACTGGGAAAATAATGGCTTAAAGTAAAAATGGCAACCGGGATTTGATCCGGGTAACCATTTGATGAATTAATGTTTGACTACAAGTTGTTTGCTTTTCGATTTTTTATCTGACTTTACTTCAACAATATAGTTACCATCTTTTAAGTTTGAAATGGACAAATTAAATCTGTCCCCTCTCATTTTTTCGTTGTAAAACACTGTTCCTATATTATTGAGGATACGAACATTGTACTCTACTTCCACCATCACATTCGCTGATAAACTTTGCCTGGCAGATCCACTTTCGATTGAAACAATAACTTCAGCAGAAGCCGGATTTGGAGATAACAGATAATCAAAACAGTCAGCATAAACCTCTTGTTCAGTGAATACACTACCACAATCGTTTTCTGCTGTTGCAGTAACCCAGGCATAACCACTTTCTGTGGCTTCAAATGTACATCTGTAACCCACGTTTGGGCCAACGATTCTTAAAGGTGGTGTTACCGACCATGTTACCGACTCATTGTTTTCGTTTTTCACAACATACAAAAAATTGCATTCAACAGGTTCTATCACTTCAAAAAGCGGATAAGCAGGTTCTCCTACCCAAACATCTTTCTCCGCGATAAAACTTTCACCACTGGGCATTTGGAATGTATAAGTTATTTTACCCTTTCCATTTGCTCCATTTGCCCTAACTATATTTACAGTTTTCCCAGTATCGCTTGCAATTGTGAAAAATGATGATGGTGTAAGCGACCAGCTAATATTTGTCGCCGCTGAATCAACATTCATCGTGGCTGTACTTGTTGAGCAAATAAGAGTTGGACAGGTAATTTCAGGGGCCAAAAAAAATTGTTTGACCTTTACATAATCAAAATAAGAAGTTTGAGGAGCCACAATATCACTTGTACTTGTTACTTGCTGGCTTAATATTACACGAATAGAATCTTTAGGATACCAATCGCCTCCATCTTTCCATACTGTTTCAAGCAAATTTCCATTCACATAATAACACACTTTTTCAGGAGACCACACACATTTAAATGTATCATAATTACCCCAAGTGTACGCTGTTTCAAGAAACCCATGATGATCAGCATTTGCTGTACAATTTTCATTGTGATGATAAAAGATACCTATATCAAGTGTTGAACTAATATGGTCCGCTTTTAATTCTACAAAATCAATTTCACTGGCAGTTTTACTACATAAAGGTATTTGGTTATCTTGTCCGAAACACCAAAACGAAGGAAATGAACCAAGTTGTGAAGCAAATTTTGCTTTGCATTCAAAAACACCATATCGAAATTTACTCAACGAATATACTTCTCCAGAAATATAGTCAGCTTTAAAGACAATACCATCCGATGTGACAGTGTAATCTTTACTATATAACATTGTTAGATTTAAATTGCTATTTGAAACAGATATAGTATTGCTATTATTGACCCAGATATTGATTGTATGATCCCTAATCCAATTTTCTTCTTTACCCCAATTGGCTAATTGAGAACTGCTAAAATCATCAAAAAATATTGTTTGTGCATACCGATCATCCATTAATCTGGGATTTATTTGAGAAAATACACAGAATTCAATTATAAAGCAAAATATTATGGTTGAAAAATACTTTTTGAACATGTCATTAAAATTTTAGTGGGTAACTGATTTTTATTCCGTAATGGAGTTTATCCTTGTGGTATTCCATCCAGGTAGTATTCTGACGAAAATCCACAAATGGAGAAATGGATATTTCACCCCAATGGCCTATTTCTTGGGTAAATCCCAAGTCGAAATACAAATCGGTAAAAAAGTTGTCGGTTGAATATTTTTCAATATCTGTTGTTGCTAAATCTCTGTTGTTCCAATCTCCACCGCTATCAGTATCTTCTGCTTTAATATCGAAAGATTTGCCGGGATAATAACCGATTGTGAAAAACCAGTTCATTGATTTCTTGAAAAATCGAAAAAGATCTACCCTTGCCTGTAGTGGAATAGAAACTTCCTTGTAATGGAATCGCAACAGGTCTCTTTCCCATGACATGTTTCTTCCTGTTTGTAAATTGATACCTGTTCCTACTTTGACTTGGGGGAGAATAGAATACATGTATATAGCTTCGATTCCGGGATCAACAGGATAAGAATAAAAGCCCTTCATATATTCAGTAGTTTTTCCAACATTAAAATAATGTGCCAAAATCCCACTGAATATGAGATTGTGTTTCTTTTCTTGAGCTGAAATATGAATGGCTCCAATTACTGCAAACAGTAGCAGAAGGAACCTGATTTTTATGATTGTTGTTTTCATGTTTTTAGTTTTTTAATAACCAAATTAGCTTTTGAGGAAATAGTAATTTTGGGTGATGGTCGTTCCATGTTTTTAGGTTTTAAGGTCTGGTGAAGTTACTAAACATATATGGTAGATATTATAAAGCGCCAAAAGGTTGCGTGGTGCCTACATGTTTGTAACCATACATTATAATACAATTCAGTATTTATCTTTTGCTTTATTTTAAAGGATTTTAAGGAGGTGTAGATGATTTTTTATATACTATCAGTTCATTGTAAAGCAAGTCAGGGCTCCACGTTGAAGTGAAACCCTGACAAAAAATGTATATTTTGAAGATTAAAACAGTCTCCTGAATCCAATCACATCTTTTACTTCATTCAATGTGGCTTGTGCCGACTCGCGTGCACGCTCGGCGCCCTGACGGGCAACTTTACCCAGATAAGCTTCGTCTTTCAAAAGTTCCAGAATCCGTTCACGGATGGGCGAAGTGAATGCAATAATGTCCTCGGCCAATTGTTTTTTCAAATCACCGTAGCGGATGCTGCAATCGTTGTAAGCTACATCGAAATGAGAAACTACATCCGAAGTCGACACAATTTTCATCAGGGTAAACAGGTTTTCAACGGCTTCGGCCTTTTTGCTGTTTGGTTCAATTGGACCGGCATCAGTAACCGCACGCATCACTTTTTTGCGGATATCTTTCGGATCTTCAACAAGAAAAATTCCATTTCCTTCCGATTTGCCCATTTTACCGCTGCCATCCAGTCCAGGAACTTTAATCATGTCACCACCATCGAAGGTAAACGGCTGAGGAAGCGGGAACAGTTCACAATTGTACATGCGGTTGAATCGTCCGGCAAACTTGCGGGCCATTTCCAGGTTTTGTTCCTGATCTTTTCCAACCGGAACAAATTGTGCTTTGTGAATAATGATGTCGGCAGCCATTAAAACCGGGTAAGTCAGCAATCCTGCGTTTACATTTTCGGGTTGCGAACGTGCTTTTTCCTTGAACGAGGTGGTTCGCTCCAACTCGCCCAGGTAGGCATTCATATTCAGGAAAGCATACAATTCCGAAACTTCAGGAACATCGCTCTGGATAAAAATGGTAGCCTTTTCAGGATCAATTCCGCAAGCCAGGTATTCAGCAAGTACTTGTTTCACACCAGCCTGAAGATCTCCGGGAGTCGGGTGTGTGGTGAGCGAATGAATATCGGCAATAAAAAAATAGCAGTTGTAATCTTCCTGCATCTTTAAAAAACTACGTACAGCTCCGAAATAATTTCCGAGGTGCAGATTTCCGGTTGGCCTGATGCCACTGACAACTATTTGTTTGGTCATGTTTTTCAATTCAGTTCAATGGGCAGCAAAAATACATTAACAATTTTCAATTCACAAGGAATGAGGAAAAGTTCCAGGTTTCAGGTTTCAAATTCCAGGGAGACAGCAACTCTGTTTTTCCTCTTAGTTCTCTGTGGTAATAAAAATTAACCGCAGAGTTAAAAAGGAGTAAATCACGGAGATCACAGAGTTTAATTGGAATTTATTTCATAGTCATTGTCTTGAATTTGTTGATCGATCATAAGTTTAAAGGAATTCTCAAGTTCTTCAATTGTTGTTCCCTCATAAGTAATCAGATCATTAATTCCTTCAATTTTTCCAAATAAAATATGATCGTCAGTATTGAAATTTACTGATCCGATAAAGCCTTTATATGTAAAGATAACTTTCATAAATAAGAATATAATCAGCTTTATAATTTTAAAATACACTAATATTCAATAACTTATATAGTTTTTTATACTCTGTGTTACCTCTGTTTTACCACTGTGTTCTCTGTGGTAAAAAGTTTTTACAACATCAGCAGTCCATTCTCTCTCAATTCCTTCATCACCGGGCTGTTCCAGAAAAGTACAAAATCTTCTCCGGTGACTTGTTCGAAGCTTTTTTCGAGTTCGCCAAAGGTGGTTTGTGTTGAATTAGATACCGAAATCTCAGGAATTCGGTCAAACAACCATTGTCCTTCTTTCTTTTTCAACTGAAATGCCAAATCCGTTTTTTTAGTACTGAAAGTCAGTTCGGTCCTTTCGAACGATTGGTTCTTTTTCTTTTTGGTATAATTCCGGATGGATGGTGAGCCGCCAAGCCAGGCTATTCTGGCACTTGGACTCGCTGCTTCATATTCCTGTTCATCAATGGCATTCTGAATATATTTTGGATCAACTGTGGTACGAGGCACTTTAAAGTCGAACCAGTCCTGAAGCGGAAAGTCGAAGCAAATGCCGTGCATGTAGTTAAACAATGATTTGCGCAATCCTTCGCTGAAAAGTTCATGATCTGCACCGGTCGGATCACTGTGAATCAAATCGTTATTGGCGAATGTGCCGGGTTTTTCATTCTCAATTTTCACCTTAAACTGATTGGGGTTCAGGCCAACCGGGCTGTGTGCCGTCATGGCAAACTGGTGCCAGAAACCGGATTGAATGACTCCGGCTTCGAACAACTGCCGGACGACTTCCAGCGAATCGATGGTTTCCTGTGCGGTTTCCGTGGGAAAACCATACATCAGATAAGCATGTACCATGATACCAGCTCTTGTGAAACTATCAGTAACCTTCGCCACTTTGGCTACACTCACACCTTTATTGATCATACCCAGCAAGCGGTCAGAAGCCACTTCCAATCCTCCGGAAACCGCGATGCAGCCGGATTCTTTCAGCAGTAAACACAGATCGAAGGTGAAGCTTTTTTCGAAACGGATGTTGGTCCACCACACGACCGTGAGTTTCCGGCGGATGATTTCCAGAGCCAGCGCGCGCATCAGGGCTGGTGGTGCAGCTTCGTCGACAAAATGAAACCCGATTTGCCCGGTCTGGCTGATCATTTCTTCGATGCGGTCGCACAAAACCTGCACGGTGTTGGGTTCGTAGCGGCGAATGTAATCGAGTGAAGTATCGCAAAAAGTACATCTTCCCCAGTAGCAGCCGTGTGCCAGCGTCAGTTTGTTCCAGCGGCCGTCGCTCCATAGACGGTGCATCGGATTTACGATTTCGATCACCGAAAGGTAAGTATCCAGCTCAAAACCGGAATAATCCGGAGTTCCGGCTTCGAACTGCGAAAAGTCGGCCTGTTTTGAACCATCAAAATAAACCACTTCCCCGTTTTCGAGCGCAAAGGTTCTTTTCAATTCGGTTTTGGCACGTTTCCCATCCAGGTATTCAACCAGGTTGAGTACAGGAGTTTCACCATCATCGAGCGTAATAAAATCAAGGTAGTCAAAAACACGCGGGTCAGTCAGTGATCGCAGTTCGGTATTTGGGAAACCACCACCCATCACAATTTTCAGTTCAGGAAACTGTTTTTTAATGAATTGCCCGCATTTAAAAGCGCTGTATAGATTTCCGGGGAAAGGAACTGAAAAAGCGACCAGGGTTGGTTCGTAAAGTTCGATTTTTTTCCGGAGCAAACGGAGTAAGATCTGATCGGTAAAACTTTCAGGAGCAAGCAACGAATCATTTATTTCGTCAAAAGTTGCTGCTGACCGACCCAATCGTTCAGCGTACCGGCTGAACCCGAAATGAGGATCAACGGCTTCCACAATCAGGTCAGAAAGATCTTCAAGGTAAAGTGTGGCCAGATGTTTGGCTTTATCGCGGGTTCCCATGGTTCCAAAAGCCCATTCCAGGTCTTTGGCCGTTGCAAATCGCGATGCCTCGGGCAAATAATTTCCTTCGCAAATCACATGTGCCAGGACAATATTCTTTTCCTGCAAAAAGGCAATGACCTGATCGATCGTCTGAATGTAGCTTTCACGTAAATTGAAAATCCTTTGACAATTTGGAGAAAGTTGCGGGTTTCGGGTTTCGAGTTCCGTGAAAAGCGATTTCAGTCCTTCCGCGGAAAATAAGGCCAGAATGGTTTCAATACCCAGATCGCATTGGAACGACGAAATGTTTTGAGTGTTTAAAAATCCTTTCAGATAGGCCGTTGCAGGATACGGCGTATTTAATTGGGTAAACGGCGGGGTTATCAGTAAAACTTTTTGGCTCACGTTGAATCATTTTGTACTTCGTAAAAGTAATACAAAGCAGACAAAGTTTTGTTGCCGTGTTTTGGTCCTGAAAAAAGATTGAAAATGAGCCTGTAAACAAAAGCAAGGCTGTTTTTACTTCAAATAAGTATTAACTTTATCGTATTAAAGTATTTAGCCATGCATTCGAAGCATTTTATCATCGCGGTATTGCTGGGTCTGTATACCGCAAAAGGTTCCTCTCAGGAAACCTTGCAGAACCGGAAGGCCTATGCAGCCGGCCGGTTTTATACCGATAAACCTGAGGATTTAAAAAATCAATTGCAGCAATTGTTCTCCGGATCCGTTCAAAAAAAAGGATCACAAACACCGCTGGCAATACTGGCACCTCACGCCGGTTATATTTTTAGTGGCGGGGTTGCGGCTTCGGGGTACAACCAAATTGATCCCAACCGTAAATTTGAACGTATTTTTATCATTGGATCAAGCCACACCACGAGTTTTCCAGGAGCCTCGGTTTATTGCACCGGGCACTACGAAACTCCACTGGGCATCGTAAAAGTTGACCTGGAACTTGCCAGACAACTGGTTGCAGAGAACAAAATCTTAAAGTGCTATCCGGAAGCCCATCTGCACGAACATAGTCTCGAAGTGCAACTTCCCTTTCTGCAATACCATATGAATACCGATTTTAAGATTGTACCGGTCATCATTGGTTCGTCAACTGCCGAAACGGCCAAAAAACTGGCTCTGATTTTTGAACCCTTCCTGAATGAAAAAAACCTGTTTGTAATCAGCAGCGACTTTTCACACTATCCGGAATACAACGAGGCACGTATAGTTGACCGGTTCACCGCAGAAGCTATTCAAACCAATAAGCCATCCAAATTGCTGGCTGCACTTGACGGAAACGAAAATAAAAATATACCCGGATTAGTGACCAGTTTGTGTGGATGGAGTTCGGTGCTTACACTGCTTTACATGACCGAACAAAAACCTGAGATTACCGTTGACCAGATTCAATATAAAAACTCGGGCGATGCCACTTATGGCGACAAAGAGCGTGTGGTTGGGTATTATGCACTAACGTTTACTCAGGGAAAGTCAACCGACTTTTCCATCAGCAATGAGGACAAAAAGTACATGCTTAAACTTGCCCATGAAACCATTTCAGAATATATCAATAAAGGCTCCGTACCCGAAATTGATCCGGCCACACTAAGCCAAACCATGCAATCTCAGGTTGGTGTTTTTGTTTCCATCTACAAAAATGAAATTTTAAGGGGTTGCATCGGTCGTTTCAATCCAAGCCTGCCGCTCTGGAATGTAGTCCAGTCGATGGCCGTTGCAGCTGCCACACAGGACTATCGGTTCGACAGGATTGAACCCGGTGAATTAAATCAGCTTCAAATAGAAATTTCGGTACTCACTCCTTTGAAACGGATTAAATCAGCCGATGAAATTATCCTGGGTAAACATGGAATATACCTGAAGAAAGGAAATTCGACCGGTACTTTTTTACCACAGGTAGCAACCCAAACCGGATGGAATAAAGAAGAATTTCTGGGTCACTGTGCTCAGGATAAAGCAGGGATTGGATGGAACGGCTGGAAAACCGCCGAATTGTATACCTATGAAGCATTGGTTTTTGGGGAGAAAGAGTGATGGGTTCTATCGTTATCGCCTGACATTAAAGCGTATGTTAAAACAGATCAGTGTGAGTACCATCAAACAATAGAAACTAAAGGATTAAGAGTAACCTTTTTTTCATGAACACTGTCTATCCCCTTTTTCCGATCAGTATTCTGGTCATTCTGTTTTACTCGCTTTCGTTTGCATTTTCCAGAATGGGACTGGTAAGCAGGTCAAATCACCGGAAATTCTGGAATGTTTTGCTGCTGATCGCTTTTCTGATATCCGGCTTAATCGGATTGCTGATGGTCGTAAAAACCAATTACAAACTGGTGATTCCCTTTTACGATCAATTGGTAGGTTATCATGTTGGCTTTGGAATTGGGATGGCCTTCATCGGATTTTTTCATCTCTGGTGGCACCTCAAGTATTATCTCGGGCTTTTCAAGGGCGAAAAAAGCAACGGATCACGGCAAAGAATCCCGATGGAAAACGATACGGATGAACGATTCCTGAAGATATCGGCCTTTTTGCTGGGCAGCACTTCCATCATTGCGCAGGTGATTTTACTGCGCGAATTTATGGCTGTTTTTAACGGCAACGAACTGGTGATCGGGCTGGTGCTTGCCAACTGGATGATTTTAACCGGTCTCGGCGCCTTCCTCGGAAAATTTCCGTTAAAAATTAAAAAGGCTTTTTCAGTTATCGTCTCCGGTCTTCTGATTCTTTCGGTATTACCATTTAAAGATACGCTTAATAAAATGACCGGTAAAAACCTGAATGTTTTTGCGACCGATCCGATGCGTTTTATCCGTAATACCACAACCTCGTATGATGTTGCTATCCTCAACCTGCCAGGCCCGTCCACGATGCAGTCGAACCGGTTTTACACGCTTGAATTTTACCGGCTCCTGAAGCAGAAGCTAAATCCGGGTGCGGTTTTTTCATTTGGCATTCAGGCTCCTCCCAATTACCTGAATCCGGAAGCCGTTAACCTGAATTCGACCCTGTATGCAACTTTGAAAAAAATGTTTCAAAATGTACTTATTATTCCCGGCGAGAAGAATTATTTCCCCGCAGAGATCAATCAAAACCTGAAGCCGGTTTCGTACCACCATCAACTGGCATACTGGCTGAGCCAGTTTAAAGGGAAATACTGGATCATGGCAGTTTTTGCCGCAGCTCTGTCCCTGTTTGTTTTCTTCAGGGGGAACACAGCTCAGTTTACACAGGCCAGCCTGAACCGGACTGGCAGTTATGCCGATATTTCAGGAAAAACATACAGTTACGATTTATTTGGTTCAGCTCTCGGTGCACTTGCAGTAACACTTTACCTGGTTCCCAAACTCGGAATTGTTGTTTCAGTTTTAACCCTGAGTCTGTTGAATCTGGTATTCGGAATCTGGTTATTCCGGAAGCGTTAACAGCCCGGATTAGCATCAGCTTCAGTTTTCACAACGAACAATTGAAACCTGAAGTTCTGATTTTCGTTTATTCAGATGTTGAGTTTTGTTTGACTAACATTTTTAAAAAATCATGGAACTTACAGAGATGAATAAACGGGAATTTTTAAAATACGGGCTGGCAGCAACCTGCGCATTAGCCGGTGCACCCCTGATGGGCCTCGCCGGAAATACCAGTGAAAAGCTCTGGAAATGGAGTAAGGAAGGTTTATACTGGTCGCCGACTCCAAGAGGGCCAAAGTGCCTGATTTGCCCGAATGAGTGTGTGATTAAAGAAGGTGAAACCGGAGTATGTCATAACCGGATAAACTACCAGGGCAAAATTTATTCGATGGCTTATGGAAATCCCTGCGCAGTCAATATCGACCCGATAGAGAAAAAGCCGCTCAATCATTTTTTGCCTGGCTCAAAAGCCTTCTCGATTGGCACGGCAGGGTGCAACCTGGCTTGCATGAATTGCCAGAACTGGACCATTTCACAGGTTAGTCCGAAAGAAACCCGCAACTACGATCTGATGCCAGACCATTTAATTGCCCAAGCCATTGCCGGCAAGTGCCAGTCGATTGCCTATACCTATTCCGAACCTGTCTCTTTTTACGAATACACCCTCGACTCGGCCAAACTGGCACGGCAGGAAGGCATTAAAAATGTACTGGTTACAGCTGGTTACATCAACGACGAGCCGCTTCGGAACTGGTGCAAATACATCGATGCCGCCCGGGTTGACCTGAAATCGTTCAGTAACGATATTTACATGAAACTGAGTGCAGGTGCCCTGCAACCGGTTTTAGACAGCTTGAAAACCTTTGCCGAAACGGGAGTGTGGCTTGAAATCATCAATCTCGTTATACCCGGCTGGACCGACGATCTGGCCATGATCAAACGCATGTGCAACTGGCTGGTTGAAAACGGGCTTGCCGGCTACCCGCTTCATTTCGACCGTTTTCATCCCGATTATAAACTTACCCAATTGTCGGCTACACCCATTGGTGTACTGACACAGGCACGCGAGATTGCTCTTGCCGCCGGAATGAAATACGTATACATCGGCAATGTTCCCGGACTTGATGCTCAAAACACCTTCTGCCCGAAATGTCATGAACTGGTTATTGAGCGAAGAGGGTTCTCAATCGTTCAGAATAATCTGGAAAAGGGAGCCTGCAATAAATGCGGCGAAAAGATAGCAGGGGTCTGGGAATAAGATCTGATCCTGTTTAATTCCAGAACAAAGCATTTTGAACATTCCAGTGTACTGTGTTTTTTAATCGCAGTTATTCTTTTCCTGCAATTAAAAATCGCAGCACCCGAAATAAATCCTACTTTTACCGCCGGAAATGGTTCCGAAGCCGGCTTTGTGCCGGTATGGAATAAAAGGGAATCCGGTGAAATGCCGGAGCTGTACCCGCAGCTGTAAACCTATCTAAAAACTTTTTGTAATCCATGCCACTGACTGTCAGCTGACAGATGGGAAGGCCGCAAAAAGTGAGGTGAGCCAGAAGACCTGCCAATTCCAATCCATTTTATTCGAATCTTCGGGAAAAAAGATCGGTGAAAAGTGAATCCAATTTCCTTTTCATTTCTTCCGGGGTAAAATTTCAACTATGAAGAAAAACCTTTTTATCCTGCTCACTCTTCTTGTTTCCCAGCTGACAGGTCAGGCACAGGAAGCCAAACGGATTGTTTCGCTGGTTCCGTGGGTGACTAAAAGTATCTACCTGATGGGTGAACAGGATCGTTTAGTAGGTTGTACCAGTTACTGCCCGGTTGAAGCTTCAGATCATATCCCGGTTGTAGCCAACGCGATGAGCGTCAACCTTGAAAAAACGCTGATGTTGAAACCTGATCTCGTAGTGGCATCTTCGCTGGTTAAACCCGAAACCATTGACAATTTAGAAAAGCTGGGAATTAAAGTTATTTCGCAGCCATACCCAAAATCGTTCGAAGAAATTTGCAGCTGTTTCATCCAGATAGGAGAAATGATCGGACAACCGGCAAAAGCCAATGAAATTGTGCGTCAGCAGAAACTTCGTCTGGCAAAATTGAAAGCAAGTGTTCCGGCTGGAAAAAATCCGGAGATTTTTATACAGATTGGAGCCAAACCATTGTTTTGTGCTGTACCTGAAACATTTATGGACGATTTTATCCGGTTTTCAGGAGGGAAAAATGTCGCTTCCACTTTAAATTCAGGAGGAATTACCCGCGAATATGTGCTAAAACAGAATCCTGATGTGATTTTCATTGTGACGATGGGAATCGTTGCTGAGGAAGAAAAGGAAACCTGGCAAAACTATCAGTCACTTTCGGCAGGCAAAAGCAAAAAGATTTTTATCCTGGATGCGGATAAAACCTGCAGCCCGACACCCATTTTGTTTGTTGATGCGCTGGAAGAAATGATCGGGCTGATGTATGAAAAATAGTATCCGGTTTCATCTGTCAGCTGACAGACAGATTCCAGGTAATGACCATTGAATAACGGATAATTACAATACACGGGTACAAAGAAAATTAACTAGTTTTGGACATGCAGAAAAAATACCTTCGATGGATGCTCTACCTGGCCGGATTAATCGTCCTGCTGATTGTCTCTGTATTCCTTTCACTTTCGGTTGGCGAAATGAATCTGGGATTTTCAGATATTCTCAGCATTCTCAGGCAGGGAAATGAAAGCATGGAATATACTATTCTGAGCCAGATCCGCCTTCCGCGGGTGCTTCTTGGAATTGCTGTCGGAGGTGCACTCAGCTTGTCGGGAGTCCTTTTACAGGGCGTTTACCGCAATCCGCTGGTTGAACCCTATACGCTGGGAATTTCCGGAGGAGCATCGCTGGGAGTAGCTTTTGCCATTGTATTCGGACTTCATCAGCTTATCGGTTCATTTGTGTTGCCGCTGTCAGGTTTTGCCGGCGCTTTCCTGATTATTTTCCTGGTTTATACTATCAGTTCACGGAGTGGCCGGATCAACATTCAAAGTATGTTGCTCACCGGGGTGATGATCAGCTTTATTGCCTCCTCATCCATGATGTTACTTATGGCAACCACCAGCTCCGAGAATCTTCATGGAATCATTTTCTGGATCATGGGTTCACTCGATGAGCCTGATATGTCACTCATATACATTACACTTATTCTGGCCTTTACTTCGCTGGTGGCTTCCTATTTTTTTGTGCAGCCGCTCAATGCCCTGCGGCTTGGTGAAGAAAAAGCCAAACATCTGGGAATAAATACCGACACCACCATCAAACTTTTATTTTTACTGGCCTCACTGCTTGCCGGTGTATGCGTGGCAGTGGCTGGTGTAATTGGTTTTGTGGGCTTGATTATTCCACACCTGATGCGCCTTTTGGTTGGTTCCGATTACCGGATCCTGCTGGTCAGTTCTTTTTTGTCGGGTTCCATTTTCCTGGTTTTATCCGATATCATTGCCCGCACCATCATTTCGCCGAACGAGCTGCCCATCGGAGTAATTACCGGTATTGCCGGCGGAATTGCCTTTTTACTGATGATGAGCCGGTCGTCGTTACGAACATTAAAAATCAACGGATCATGAAACCAAACATCTTAAGCATACAAAACCTGTGCTGCGGATATCCGAAGTTTCATTTATCCGAAATCAACATCGACATTGCGAAAGGTTCTTTTGCCGGAATCATCGGGCCAAACGGATCGGGGAAAACGACGCTTTTTCGCGCCATTACCGGAACACTGAATATTCAATCGGGCAAAATTCTGCTGGGCGATAAAAATCTCCGGTCGCTTTCGCCCCGCCTGAGAGCCCAAAACATCGCCATTGTCAGTCAGTTTTTTGATGCAGGCGACATTAGCGTTGAAGATTACGTGCTAATGGGAAGAATACCGTATCACAGTCGCTTCAGCTTCTTTGAAAGCGAAGAAGATTTACGCATTGCCCGCGAATACATGGAAATGACCGACACCTGGCGATTTAAAGACCAGCTGATGTCGGAATTAAGCGGTGGTGAGCAGCAACTTGCAGCCATTGCCCGGGCCCTGACACAACAACCTGAACTGCTTTTGCTCGACGAACCAACTTCTCACCTGGATATTACCCACCAGGTACATATCCTGAATGTGCTTCAGCAACTGAATCAGGAATTGGGATTGTCGGTCCTGATGGTTATTCACGACCTGAACCTGGCATCGGAATACTGCGACCGGCTTATCCTGGTCAATCATGGCCAGATACACACACAAGGCACACCCGAAGAGGTTCTGACGTTTCAACACATTGAAGAGGTTTACAAAACGGTGGTGGTTACTCAATCCAATCCATTGTCGGGTAAACCGGCTGTTTTCCTGGCTACCCGTAAAGTGTTGAAAGAGATTCAGGACAAACTGGCTAATCCGCAATAAATCTGACACTTCGTATTGATTTTTTTTTCGGAAACATTAACTTCACGGAAATCTTAAAACACTTCCCTATGAATCCATTGACCGGTTAAATTTACAGGTTGTTGCCAAAAAGTGTATCCTGATGTATGCTTCGCCTGTCCGATCTTTTCACAAGGTTCACCGAACAATTAAACGTGTTTTTGGAGGATTGTAATCAACCTGAAGCATGGAGGCCAATCATGAAGGGAAAGGTATTTGTTTTTTTTAAACACATACTTCTGATCAACTTTGCTCACTTTATATTTAATTTGCACCGTAACCATGCCTCATCAACTATGATTAAACCTTTATTAGTTCTTCTCCTGATTTTATTTTCCATCAGTGGATTCAGCCAGGTTCAGCAGACCGGCAAAAGTGTTTTGACCATCGAAAAAATCATGCAGAACCCGGACCAATGGATGGGTACTCTGCCCGAAAATGTGTTTTGGAGCGAAGACAGTAAAACTGTCTATTTTAACTGGAAACAGGCGTCATTAAACAGCTGACCAATTTTGTTTCAGGCGAAAAGAAAAAAGGTAACTACTCAGGTCACGTTTAGATTAGATTAGATTAGAGCATAAATAATAAGACAAGTATTTATTGCATCAAATGTAATCATAGAATGTTTATTCAAGTAATTATCTCTGGAATTTTGATTGAAGTTTTGCTACCTATTGGTTGTTCTGAATTCTTTTTTGCAAGCATCAACGGCAATAGCGAAGCGAATTGATTCAAATGGGTTTCCACCTTTCTTGATTATTGTGTCAACCA
>JBBSBP010000051.1:0-35505 GCA_038251165.1 Bacteroidales bacterium
ACACCTTCAACATCAGGTAACTCTGAATACATCAACGTTCCAAATGAAGCATGGTCCCAGTGAAAGCCTTCGGGCCTGATTCTTTCCAAAACCATTTCAGTATATTTCATTTTCAGCCCAAGCCTTCCATGGTAATGATGATAGATTTTTTCATAAATGGGTCTGAAGTTGCCCCGGCCTTTCTCTGAAATAATGGGATTCTCATGTTTCCCAAACACATCAGGGACAGGATCATACGGAACATCTAATCCCAGGTTGTACTGAGCCGTGTATTCAAATCCTTTTTCAACTCTGTTCTCGAAAGCAGCATAAAGGTCATCTCCTTGCTTCCAGGCAATTTCACAATAATCTGCCACGTAACCCAACCCAAGTTGAGTATGTTGCTGATCACGCCCACTTTCCTGGCACTGACCGGATTCGTATATGTAATTGGGAATAGCACCATTCGATTTCCCGTTTCTGGCATATTCCACTGCGCCGCGGTACATTTCAGTATCATCCAGAAAAATGCCCATACACATGGTAGTAGCAATCATCGCTGCATCCCAGTTGCCGTTTGCCTGAGGTTTATAATCTTTTAGAAGCGGGTAATAAACAGCTCGAAGCATTTTTTCGAACTGATGCTGATCTTCCTGATTCCAGAAATTCGAAGTGTGTTTGATGATTTCAGCCGCGTTACAAAATTTGTAGCCGGTAATTCCAGCCAGCAATTGCATGTCTGATTCTGAAATTGACTTCAAAGTATATGACCAGGCATTCAGGATTTCAATGGCTTTTTCGGCATATTGCTTTTTGCCTGTCAGTACCCATTCAATTGCCTGAATATATGCTGCCTGCGAATCGTTTCCAAGATCACCGGCACCAATGTTCGGATTGTTGTACGAACCCCGAATGACATCAGCAATTGGTTTGGCTTTCCAATCCGGTTTGGCGTGTTCATCAGCCTGGAGCAGTTTAAACTCTGAATTCCAGGGTTCCGCTCCTTCACTGATTTTCTGATTAAGGAAGTCGAGATCGGCTTTCGAATGCAACATTCCGGGATGAATCAACCGGGTGGTTTCACAATGTCCGGACAAGATTGTAAAAAAAATAATAATGAAGGCTACAGTTGATTTCACGCTTTTTAATATTTAGTTATTTCGATGGCAACCCGATCATACGGCCGTCGGGATAAAGAATGCCAACAACAATCTTCGAATTTTCATCCATTCCCTTATCGGCGTTCCCAATTCCTTCCTCCCATACCACATAGGCAAATTCCTTATATCCAACTGTTTCAACAAATCCAATCTGGTTACTTTCAGTAACAGGATCAAATCTTCCTTCCCCAATCCATACGTCCTTAAATTGCGTATTGTATCGTCCCCCAAAGCAGATCAGATAAAGATTGTCCTCATTATTTCCTTCCCGCGATACCAGATATATCTGATCGTTTTTGTCGATAGCCAATTCCGTATCCCGGGTTGCTCCCGGTATTGATTTAGTCCATTTTCCGCCATCAAATGCGGCATACTCTTCTCCGCAAAATACGTGTGGATTTCCCTTGCTGTCAATCACAATATCCGGATCAGAGCGTTCAACACCCGTACAGTTACATCCTGTATTTTGTTCGTCGGACCATTTGCCTGATTGAATATCAAATTTTTTGTACCAAAGTCCTGACCGATTATAAACCAGATGAATATTCCCATTCTGATCTACTGCAAGATCAGGAAAATTTCCGGTAGCAACAATCTCCGGTCTGGAGGCAAATACGTGTAAAATCCAGTCGTCACCATCGGTTGGCGACTCGAGAACCATTTTTTTATGAATATTCGGACCGGATCTCTTATCCGCTGGATTTTTTGCATTGATCCATTCTGAATAAAGCGGATATTTAAAATCAGGCGTCAGTTCAATTTTCCCGACGGTATCTAAATAAACATAGTATTCCTGCCCTTCTTTGGCAAGGCAAAAACCATGATTTACCAGATCCTGGCGATTGGTCATTTGGTGAAATGGAATGGTTTCGAACCAGTCCCATACTTTCCTGATTACATCATGACGATGTTGGTTGCATTCATTAAGGTCCAGAGATCCGCTAAAACCGCTGGATGAGTTGCCATTCATATCTGCAAAATTGAGGATGGATCCGGAGAACAGGATCGTGTAAACATTTTTCCGTAGCTGATCGTCGGAATATTTGGGGTGATACATATTTCCCGACCAAAGTGTCTCCTGTGCAAATACTGGTTTGTACCGGTGGTGATTCATGGATAAACCGGAATACAAATCTTCAGTGTTTGTTGTTGTTGGTCCCTGAAGTGTGCTCATATCGTACCAGGATTCGTCGATAAACGGATCACCGTATTTGGAAGCCCTTTTCTCGTTGTGCAATGTAAGGATGTGTTGATGAACATCCAGACTGTCAATAAGCTTGCCCAGCCGGTTAATGTCAACAAGGCGCATGGCACTTTTGTATTGGGCGGGGTCTTCCCTCCAAAAAGGTTCGGGACCGGCTACTGATAAAATCAGGTTGGGGTAATGACCAATTCTGGCCAGCATGTATTTGATGTAAAGTTCCTGTTCCTTTTGTCCGGTGGGCCAGTTTCCCCTGGCTCCAAAAAAACCTGCGAAAGGAAAAACGGTAATGTCCCGATCCCTCAATTCATCCAGGATCGTTTCCAGTTTACGGAATTCGTTCGTGTTGAGTGGCCATAGTTGGGGAGTATCCCAGCCTTCACCCCGGTCTTTTTCGTTGCGGTTGGTAAACAGGCTGGCAATTGAAAGCATGTTGTATTTATTATCCTGAAGCCAATTTAGAAATTTCGTTCGCAGATTGCCATCATTTGGATCGATTGGGTTGTCCCAGTTTTCAGCAAAAAAACGGTCGCCAACATGAAAACTACGGAACAGGGTTTTCCGCGTTCCTTCTTTAGCAAGCCAAAACGGATTGAATTCTTCTTTTATTACACGTCCCGAATCTTTTGTTTCAAGGCATAAAAATTCTCCGGATATACTTTTTGCGTGATCAGAAAACTCAGCTTTATATTTCCATTTTCCTGATTCAAAGGGACTAAAACGAATCTTCCACGTTTGGTTGTCGTCATAAAATCCATAATGGATTAGCTTTTTGCCATCCGGACTGCTGAATTCAACAACCAATTCCACATCACTGAAGGGATTCTGATAATGTTTGTCATTTTTTACCGTCAACTCAAAAAGCTTGTACTCATTAACTTTTTGAATTTCAGTCGCAGTTTCCTGACTAAACCCCTGAAATAAAGAGATACAAAAGAAGAAAGATACAAGAAGCCGTTTTATAGAATACATTTAGTTCTGTTTTTCAAAATTCACCTGTACTGCTTTACTATTCATAAAAGGTACCTGAATATCCCATGATCCTTTTCCGGGCTCAGTGACCCGAACTTTTACAGAGGAGGCATCTTTAGACAAAATCTGAGTTTGAACTTCCGGAGCTATTCCTTCCGATGGCCATAAAATCCAGACAAAGGTGTCGTCAGATTTCAATTGTCGCGTATAAATTGTGGTCGGATTGGGTTCGTAAGTGTTGTACACTTTGCTGTACCAGCCCTGAATGGTAGGTTTTTCCTGTCCTTTTATCCGGCTGACTTTCCAATCGGATGCTCCAACAGGAATGATTTGCAGATTGCCAGATTCATTGTTGGTCGATACAATTCCTGATTTTTCAATCTGAACCTGATTTTCGGGATGCCAGTGCCAAAGTGTTTCAATGTTTCGGGGGCGGTCGGTTTTAAGTTGATCGGCCACTACCCAGAATTGACCTCGCACATAAACCATTGATCGGGTATGGCTAAACCGACCTTCGATACCGGAGAATTTGTCGAAAATTCCTGAGCCATAATCGAAGTCCTTGCTGAGGACATATAAATTTTTATCCAGAGGAACTTCTACTTTTGGTATTCCAGCTGCCTGTCCATTTCCATCAACCAGGATCACATTGTGACTGAAGCTCCCGGTAGCGTATTTCCTGAATTTGTTGGCCGTTTCGCCGCGATAGGCAAACCGTCCGCCGTCAACCAGCAAATCACGGCCATAAGCGGCAACCGACAAGTGCAGTTTGTCGTTGTGCTGGTGTCCGCTTCCCCAGGGGCCGATGTCGAAAAATGACCATTGTGCCTGAGCATCAATGCCACTTCTGGAAATCAATTGACCGGCGTATGGAAAAAGCCAGGAAGGTCCGTCGGTTGGTTTGGTTCCTGATTTTCCGTTGGATGCAATGTATGTCCAGTCGGGGCGGTTGTATTCTGCAGCCGCTTTCAAAACACTTTCGCGATTGTTGTTCAAGTCTGCGTCGTTGTTCAGCAATCCATAACCATCAGGACGGATTGTCAGCGCCAGATAATTCCACATGCTTTCCAGTGTTTTGGTGTAATACTCCGGAAGTGGAACATTGTTTTTTTTGCAGATATTGGCAAAGAGGTTAAAATTGGAAAGCGCCACATGGTGGTAACTCGAAGTCAGTTCGGTTTGCACTCCATCCGGATAAATCTGCTCTTTCATGCTGGCCACCATGGTTTTGATGGAATAATCCATCCATGATTTTGAATTCTTAAACTCAGGCCAGGAAGAAGCGACAGTTGCCAATCCGGAGATTTCCATCGTCAACCAGTTTCCCTGCGCGTGAAAATTGCGGGCATAATGCGCATGATCGGGCAAACTGCTGAGAATTAAAAGTTGCGTTGCCGGCGAAATCAGTTTGGTGTTCCAAAGATCGTAAAAGACATGCGACCAGACTTTGGCCCGGAAACTGACCTCCAGTCCGCGCCACATGGCCGTGCCGCTTTTTACCCCCGGATAGGGCCAGCTGCTGATGATCCAGTCTTTGACGAAATTGTCAATGTATCTGGCATATTTTAGATTACCTGTTTCGGAATAGGCTTTCAACAGTTCGTTCACCGGGTAATGGCGGTTAAGCGCCCAGGCCCATTCAATGTCTTTTTCAGGTCCCATATAATCCCAATTCAAATGGCCGTCGGCCAGATGTGGCACTTTGTCCGAAACCAGCTGAAAGGTGTAAATGTCCTGAAGAACGGAATCGGCAGTTGCATTTGTTTTTTGCGAAACCTGCGGCAAATCATTGTCAATCCGTTCAGACTTTCCGTAGTATGCCAGTAAATTCTTGCATGCCAGCGGAATGTTGTTGGCTTCCCAGGCCTTTTTAACTTCTTGAAGCCCCGGATAACCGAGGTTCAGATTTTGAAAGATAGATTTGATCTGTTCAGGATAAGCAGTACAAACGTCTTCAGCACTATTTATTTTCTGCCAGTTTCCCTGAGCAAAAGTGTTGATGCACGATCCGAAAATAAACAGGCAAACAATGAAAAAACTGGTGGTTATTTTTGAATGTTGGCTGAGGTTCATAGCTGTTTTTTTAATGATTTTAGTTTTCAGATTATCCTGATGTTCGCTAATTGGCTGAAAAATTTACAGTTCCGGCTGGAACCTGAACTTCGACAAAATCGGTACCCGAACTGATCACATTGGACGCAGGCTCGAATTTCAGGGATGAAATACCGGGACCTTTCAATTTTACTTTTGCACCGCCCGAAACAATCACCCCCTCTTTGCCACGAGCATAGATTGAAATCGGCGAATCGGATTCGAATCCCACTTTATCCTGTGAAAGTTGAGTGCCTTTTCTTACGAAATAGAAGATGTTTCCTGAAGTTGATTTCCGGCAAAGAACTGATTTTGCAAGAAATGAAACGTCATTTGACGCGCTCAGCTTTTCACCCAAGGACGACAGTATAATGTCGGTCACATCTCCCGAATGACTGATGGTTCCGCCAGAAAAATCAGACCCGGAAATTCGGGCGAAAGATGGTTTGAGGTGACTCGCATCGTGTGGAAACAAAACTGTAATCAACGCGGTTTTCCCTCCGGAGCCGGCATTGTAAACTGATTCGAGCCGGCTGTGATCAGGATAACCCGGATACCGGTCGGGAACCGCTGATGGGACCTTGGCAACGTTGACCTGAATGGGAGCAGTGGCGTAAAAAATGGACAATTTCGTTCCGGCAACCGTTGGATAATGATCGATATCTGCCAAATATTCTTTTCCGGATTCGACAACCTGTATACTGGATTGATTAGCAGGATGTATATAATTTTTCACCTGTTCGCCGGCTGACGCTGTAAGTTCGTCAAAAATCAGGATGTAGGCATTGGCATTGTCGGCTGCATGAACCAAAACTGCATTCCGGTAATGATTTTTGCCGGGCAGTGCATTGCCTGAAAAGCCGCTGGCATAGTCCAGCTTATCCGCAGTAAGACCTTCCACGATTCCACCCCCCAGTCGGGATGAATGGTTTTTCCCGTCAATGGTTAGTGTGTTGTTGAGGTAAGCGGGACGGTTAGTTTCACCCAATCTTCCACCATTCACAAGCAATCGGTTTCCATAACCTGAAAAAGTCAGGCCATTTACTTCGTTGTGGGTGTGCCATTCGTCCTGTGACATGATGTTGTATAAACCCAGGTGAAGTCCGTTCGGGTTGTCGCCTTTCTCGCGGAAAAATGCTCCGCCATTTTTATATATTTTGCTTGAAGGAACAACAGGAGCGGGCAGGGCTGATTTGGGCAAAATGTAGCTCAGGATATTTCCTTTCGCCTGGTCTCCTTCGTGGAACCAGGCCGCATATCCGGCAGCTTCCAAATCAAAATTGACCACCCTGCGGTGAAGCAAATCGTTGTTGATAGTCTGTGTTGGAAGCATGTCGCCAATAATTGCCATTTCTTTGGAGCAGTTAACGCTTGAACCAAACAGCCATCGTTGAAATTTCTGAAGTTTTTCGTTGTTGTAGTAACGGTTGTCGATTCCGGTAAATTCAAGTACATCCATATAACCCGATTTCGACAAACGGCTATCGCCTCCGCCAACCCTTTCCCAGGCGTAATGAATGGTGACCGGGCTGACCCCATCTTCAGTAATTTGAGCCATGATCCCTTTATAGTAATTATCATCCGGAGTTTTACGGTCGCCTTTGTAAATGTCCCAGGTGCCATGTGTACCGGAACGAACATCCTGCCATGAACCGGTACGTTTAATCAGCGAAATTTGCTTCAGAATAACGTCTTCGCATTGCTTAATTTCGGTTTCAGTAAGTGCATCGTAAACAATGTCGAGAGAAAGAATTGCCATAAAAAATGAACCCATTGGCGGAACAACGCCACCCCAGTCACCACCTTCTTTGACCGGAATTTTTGAATACTGATTCAGGATGGCATCCCGCACCCGGTTGGCATGCGTTTGGGCGTTCGGCTCATCCAGAATATAAGCCAAAGCAGCAGCGCCGATAAAATACTGCAAATCGTAAGCTTCAGTTTTGCATCCATTCTTTGATCTGGAAATGGCGTCTTCTTTCATCGATTTCCATGGTTCTGTGTTTGCCCTGTCTCGCAAAGACGTGAATTGATCTTTTTTTACAATCAGTAACGGATGGTTGGACTCAGTTTTTGGATTCTCAGGAACAATAATTTCTGAAGGAACTTCAGGAGAATTCTCCTTTTTAGCTTCGCACGAAAGCGTTAGAAACAGTAGTCCGAGATTCAGGAAAATTATTTTTAGGACATTCAACTTTATCATTTTTACTCCTCAATTTTCAATTAGTTCGCAACTTTTGTAATTACCAATTCATTTTTCCCTTTTGCCTTCGGATTTTTTACGGTAAACACAATTCGGGTAATACCATCAGGCCAGTACCTTTTTAAACCGCTGTCGGTTATCTCGTCGAATTCAATTTTAGGAGAAACCGATTTCGGATCATATTTCAAAGCCAGCGTAAATCCGTCACCTTTAAGTTGTAATGTTCCGGGTGCTGTTTCTGAGACTTTGCTGGATGTTACCAAATTAAGTGTTGTAGGCTGTCCGGTAACTTTATTCAGTTCCCAGTTGTCCTGAATGGTGAATTTTTTACCGCGTTCGAGTGTATATGTTCTAACCCATTTATTTACGTCAGCTTCTTTTGGATAAGCTCCTGAAATATCCGTTGAGAAAACCGCCTTTTTAGCATCAGCAGTGAAGTCTGTGTTTTTTGCTTTAAAATCGCTGCCTTCTTTTTGGTCAATTCCGTTGATTTTTGGAAGGTTGTGATACTGCGATTGCATGGTCCAAATCTCGTAACGCCTGCTGCTGAAGGTTTTTGCGGTGTAAGTTTCGCGGCCAATATCAACTATACAAGGTTTTCCGTCGAAATACAATACGCAGGTTCCCAGGTCGTTATGGTTATGGCTTTCAGCATTGTGTCCACCTTTGGCTGCAAAGAAGAAACCGTTGGTTGAACCTTTTTGATCGCGGGCGCCAGCAGCTTCCAACTGTGGAAGATAAAAATCGCTGATAAGCGCTGCTTCGGCTGGTGCACTTTCAATTTCCTTTAAATCCATCAACTTAATAATTTGCTCGTCAATTTTTCCCCCCGGAGTTTCTTTTCCCCAGTTCTGTTTTTGTGCCAGGAAGGCGCCAAACTTTTGCATCACCGGATCCCTGATGTCTTTTCCGTAGTTGTAAATTATTTCAGGACGACCACCTGTTGTGGCATCGGCATCGGCAAAATTGATGAAATACGGATAATTGATGTATGCCTTGTAAATGTAGGTTCCCATGTTTTGGATCAATTGATTTCCGAACACATCAAATTTGTTGTTTGTGGCCCTTTTCAGCAGGTCGAGATTCTGGTACAGCGATGCCCCGGCTCTTCCCCAGTAGGACGGACCTTCATCGCAACCACCGTCAGCCGGATATTCATTGATAAATTCATCGAGCGAGGTAATAACTTTTTGAACGCCTTTTATCTTTTTCTCCTGATTATCTTCCAGTATCAGAATGGCAGTGAGAATATTGTGATTTGTCCAGGGATTCCAGTTGTTCACCGACCGGCTTCCATCCAGTCCCTGCCACCAGAAATCGCTGCGTTCATAATACGGAATAACAGCTTTTTTCATGATTTCATCCTTAAGCCTTTTCGCGATCAAAGGGTGAATATTGTCGAACTCATCTTTAAATAAATACCAGGTCCATGAAAGGATATTGGCGATTTCACCTACTCCAAGATCAATTGTTGGTTCATCGGCATCGGGCAGTCCGTTAGGAGCCTTTTGTGCAGTCAGGTGCGCCGACCAGCCCCACCAGGTTTGTTCACTGTAAAACCAAACGCCGTTAACAATCTGGTCGGTGAAACGTCCTTTTCCCTCAGTCAGTTCTCCCATTACTAAATTCACCAGCGCTTCACGGGGAGCAGCATAAACACCTTGCCGCCGGTCGCCGGATCGGATAATTTCGATATAATCGGTAGCTTTTACAGCAGGCCAATCGTAACTCAGTGATTTTTCGGCTTCCTGAATGTATTGAGCCTTCAGTTCGGCTGGAAGATTATTCCAGAAACTTCGGTCTTTGTAAGTTGGAAAATTTAGATCGGAGAAATTTTTAATCAACACTTTTTCAAGCCCGATTTCTTTGGCTTCGGTTTGCAGCACATCACGCTTTTCAAATGAAAAACCACTGATTGAAAAAAGACTGAGCAAAAAAAGGATAGCAATTTTCTTCATGAGATTATCTTTTAGTTGGTTCTGGTTTTCAGTTTATACAAATACATTGGGCTGGCATCAGGCCACGGCTCGGGCCAGGGTTTATCGCGATTGGCAGGCAGGGTTTCCCATTTCAGGATATACCGGATTCCCTTTTCTCCGCTGTCACCCAGGTCGCCGGCAGTTCTGACCTCCAGTCCTGGAAATGTACCTTCAAGTTTCGAGATTTCTGCCAGGGCCTGAGGTTTTTTTACCTCTCCGCAAATTTCCAGTGATTCATTCAGAAGAAAAGTACCTTTTCCGTATTTGATGTGATTGTACCCGAGTTCATAAAATCCGTTTCCACGGTTTTTAAAAGCTCCTACCTGCACTTCAGTGTTAATGCTTCCGTTTCCTGAAAATTCCCAGCGGTAGTCCCAATTGGTGAGCTGTTTGATTTCCCATTTTTTTCCTGACAAACGGGCTGTGAAAAATTGCAGGTTACCAGCAGCATCGTATTTGTGGTAGGCAAAAAGCGGTTTCCCTTTATCGTCAAAGCAAAGGCTGGCAGCCAGGTTGATAATTCCACCTTTGGGCGGAATCGGATCAACAATTATCGACTTATTATCCAGAGTCACCGGAAGAGTCACCGGATCGCCAAAAGCATTGAACCAGTTTTTCAGATCGGGACTTTTGATGTACGAAAGATCGTGATTCGTCGAGCAATCCGGAGTGTCGCGCCATACCCAGTATACGTGATACCAGTTGTCTGATCTCAGTGTTGGTTGCGTCTGATAGGCATTCATCAGCCCTTGTCCGTCGGTTAGGGGTGTGTCGAGTAATCGGGTCCATTGTTTGGCGGCACAGGAGTATATGTTGTAAATCTCGTTGCCGTTTCCGCTGCCGCCATCGCGGTAATGAAAAATAAGTTCGCCCTCGCGGGTATTCATGAAATGCGGGTAGGTGCAACGGGTTTCGTTTGTTCCAATCATTTTCATTTCCTGAACCAAAGTTGAAATATCATTGGGTTTGGCGCTCCTGAAATAAGTGATCGGATTCACATGCATATTTCCGGACAAATGGATGTACCCTTCCGGATCGATTCCCAGGGTGACACTGTTATGACTGTCCCAGCCCAAAACGGTGCTGGTTCCTCCTGCGGTTTGGCGCGAAGTGACCGGTAAAATCGTCAGGTTGAATTGAGGATCATCCAGGTTCCGCTGGCCAACCACCATATTCCGGTTCGCATTGTAATAAGCGATGTATTGACGGTTTTCACGCGTCAACAGGCAAAAACCAACCCGATGCCCGGCCCATACCTTGTCAACTTCGATGATTTGTTCCACAGACTCTGTTCTGCTGGTTTCATCAATCACGATGGGTTTTTTCTCTGCCTGACTGCATCCGGAGAAGCCGAAGAATAAACTTGCCAGGAAAAGGAATATTGTTTTTTTCATAGGAATGAATATTAATTTTTAAGCACTAATCCATTTTTCATTTTCAGGTAATCATAGTTGTATTTTTTGCCTTCTTTGGAAAAGCTGACCGAAAGATTACCCGATTTATCGAAGGAAATTTGTTTTGAATCCGCAATTTGCCGGGCTTCATCTGCTCCCGAAACCGGAAGAATAACAGTTGCTATAGTGGTTTTTTCGTTTATGGCTTTAACCACCGTTCCGAAGTAATCAATCCAGAAGAATTTACTGGTTGAATTTACAAACTGACATTCATGCTTTCCTTCCCTGATGGAATATTCCTGAGGAACAACAGGGATCAGGGCCATTTTGCCTGCTTTCCCTTCCAGCAAAACCAAATCTCCGATTGTTTTTGTATTCACTCCTGAATGAAACCGGACTTCGATTTCTGAACCCGGACTGGCTTTTACTTCGTCAACCACCACCGTGATTACCGGTTTATCAAGCAAAATGTGCCGCCGCCATTCTTTTAGTTCAATTTTGGGGTAGGCATTGGTCGGATTCATGAGCACATAATCGCGCTTATCGGAGGTACGAAATTCGGTGACATCTCCACCAATATCGTAATTGTAT
The DNA here is from genome assembly GCA_038251165.1 of Bacteroidales bacterium. Taxonomy (GTDB): domain Bacteria; phylum Bacteroidota; class Bacteroidia; order Bacteroidales; family Prolixibacteraceae; genus Aquipluma. Next base: position 11,571 of record JBBSBP010000051.1, read on the forward strand.
GGTTGTTTTCGTAGTTTTCCGGGCAACTGTTTTTCGCCATTTACAAAAACCACATTGTGGCCGATGCTCGAAGCCTGCGGATAATCCCAGCGTGCATCGTCAAAATATTTCTCGTCGTACGAACCGCTTCCAATGTCCCGGATATAAAATTCACCTTTCCAGTTCACCACAAAATGGCCGATATCGAGGTGACCATGATGTGGATCATCATTCTTTCCTGCTTTTCCGGCGACCATCACTTTATCCGGATCTTTAAAATCGCTGCGCATCACCCACCAGTTGATGGTTCGAAAATGTAACGAAGGATTTTGGGGAGGTTCCGGAGTAATCGTTGGTCTTGGCCAGATAATATCGAAAATGTCGTCCCCGTTTCCAAAAAACTCTTTTCGGTACCAGGCTGCAACTTTGTTGTTCGTTTCAGTTGCCAATTTGTTGATCAGATGCGGGCTTCCATTCAGACCACCACCACCGGAATCCTCGAAATTGAGCGATTTTTTTCCGGGAGTTGAAATGAAAAGCGGAAAGGTGACCGGATTGTTTTTTAAGCGTTCATTTTCAAACAGGTTGAACTTTGAATGGCTCAGCCGTTTCAGGGCATCGGCAAAAAAAGTGGATGTGTGTACGCCGTAATTCCAGTATCCGCCACCTTCCTGCCAGCCTCCGTCGACGCCCAGCTCGTTGAACATGCTGTTGATCCGGTTATATGCTTCGGCAACAATATCGGTTAATTGCGGGTTTTCAGTTAAAAGCGCCAGCCCGGTAATACCCACTCCGGAATTACAAACCCCGCACCAGTTGCAGCGGTATGCAGTTGCCCACCAGTGAAATTCGTAATTTCCCCTGACACGTGTGACCACTTTTTCGATTAATGCCCCCCGGATGCGGTCGCGCTGTGCCGAATGGAGCGCCGGATACAACCAGTCGTAAACCGCAGCCATCATCCGGCCGGCATCGCCATTGTAATGATCGAAGTTGAAATTCACCTGATCGTCGGGAACATTCCAGGGCATGATCCGCGAATAAATAATAGGGAATTCGTGTGCACGCCTGGTCCAGCTTGTCAGCTCGCAAAAAGCATTGGCAAATTCGAAAGCTTTGTCAGCGTATTTTTGTTCGCCGGTCATCTGGTATAGAAATGCCAGTTGGTACGCGTTATTCAGATTGGTTGACCAGTAGTTTTCATATTTTCCATCCCTGTCGTATTCCGACCATCCGGCGCGCGTATTTTTACCCTGAATCGGAACCACCTGTTCGACAGGCCTGTTCATCATCATGTTACCTTCAGCTTTTAATTGCCGGAAAATGGCATTGCTTTCCGGATCAGTTTCAATGCGGTTGAAGATGGCCGGTTTTTCACCTTCGGTAAAATACAAATAAGGGTGTTTTAAATTTGGAATATCAATGGCTTTGTCGATATCCTGCTTGCTTACCTGCGAAAAAGCCTGAACAGATGACCAAATGAAAATCAGCAGCAACAAAATGTTTTTCAGTGTTCCCATAATTTTGTTTTGAGAAATTATTCGATTCAATCAACTCACACCGGGAAATAAGTTTTACCAATCCGCCAATTTTTTATTCAGGAAACTGGCTTTGGAATTGGCTTTCTCCGGAACGAGCAAAACTTCAAACGTTTGATTCGAATTGGCCGGTAACTCACATTCAAAACCTACTAATACCGACCCCGGATTATTCGCGTCGTAATCGTTTGTTGGAGCGGTGCTCCATGTTTTCATGGTAATTCCGGCAGGTCCCTGAATTTTCAGAAATAGTTTCTTGCCATCTTTGGTTAAGGTTGCTCCATTCTTTTCAAGCTTCACTTCTGCCATAGTCAACATGTTCCAGCGAACTTTTGTCGGTTTGTCCAGAGTTTCCAGTTCATCGCGAACAACTACATATTTTTGATCTTTAATTCCAACCCCACGAACTGCTTTTTTCAATTGGCCTTTGTAAACCGAACTTATTTCAGAAAGCGCAAACGGGAAATTTTCAGACTCTGAATACTTATCAATTTTAGCATAGCCTTCAACACGTTGCTGCTCGTTATCTACGATTAAAGTGCTGTGCGAATAATTATTGAGGCGGAAAATTGTCCAGCGCTGGGCATCCTGAGTTCGTCCGAAAATGGACATTCCTTTTGATTCAAGTGATTCATAACTCTGCGCGCCAAAATCAGAAGCCCAACGAATACCATCTGATTCCATAACAAAGGAGCCCACATCCATATGTCCGTGATTGACAGAAGGCGAACCAGCCTTAAATCCCAGATAAATGGCATTCGGGTCAGACCAGGAAGTACGCATCATGCAAATAGGATTGGCACCCTGCCCTTTATACAATTTTGCCTTTGGTTCTGTCACTCTATCCAGCGGAAGGTCTTTCCCCCATATCATGATTGCTGGTAACAGCCGGTCGCGGGTAAATCTCGAAAAGTCATCCATTTGTAAGTATGATTTCTCAACCCATAACAACGATGGATTATTGTTTTTTTGAGCCAGATAGAACATGGCAGGACTGAGGCCAGCTTCAAGACCGCTGTCGCCCCAATTGAAACACAAACCAGTGGCCCCGGTCATATTTTGGAGAAATCGGGCCGTCTGCAAAAATCCGGGCGTTTGATTCAATCCAAAATCCGAATCAAAAACATTTTCAATGGCACTGAGGAACATCACATTGAAAGAAGTACCATAACCCCAGTAACCATATCCTTCCGGATAAGCGCCATCTGGTTTGTACTCATCCATGGGTAAGTGAATGGAATTCAGCGAGCGCTCAATAATGTTTTTTGAAAGCTCTGGCTCATCTTCGGCAACTGCCAAAGCGCCAAATGTCATTCCGGCATTGCACACCTGATTCCAGTTGTTAACAACCCTTAGCCAACTATTGTACTTCGAATTCAGCGATTGATTTATACCTTTTTCAATGATGGCTTCCCGAATTATCTTTTTGGATTCATCCGATAATTTGGGATAAAGCCAGTCGTAACCAATGGCCATGGCCATGGTCATTTCACCCACATCCAGAAAATGCGACGGGTTCCAGTCGCTGAATTTAGAAATGGTAAGCATTTCTTTTTCGCAGCGATCAAAATATTTTTGCTCACCCGTCATTCGCCAGGCATAGGAAAGCTGAAAAATCCGGCGTAAAGCTTCGCGTGATTTGTCTAGCAATCGGCGGCCAATCTGGATGCGTTCAATTGGTGGAAGGGTGATCAGCCGATCGCATTCCTGAAGAATGGATTCGTGCATTTTCTTCCATACCGGGTTGCCGGCAATCGATTGCTCAATCTGGTCTTCTTCACCTTTTAAAAGCAGGATACGGGGATGTTGTTTATCGGTAATGGTTTTCACCGAAACGATTTGCTGTGCCTGGCTGATTCCGGAGAAACAGGTAATCAGCAGAAAAATCAGGATGTTTTTGATTGGTTTCATCGGTTTATTTGGTTTAGGTTATTCGTCGTTGTTCAAAGATAAGTTTAATAAGTCATTACAGATTGCGCCGGATACATTTGTTTCATCGTATGATCAGGCTTGGTGTGTTTCTCTTTTTTCAAAAACAGTAATATATTATTTTCAGCGTATTCAGATTTCAATCGTTACGCTTTTGCCGGCATAAACGGTTTGTGGCAATTCGATGCTTAGTTCGCTGATTTGTTTATCCTTGTTCCAAACTGACCTGAATGTATCGCCTGTCTGATTGATTTCAGCATTAACCGTGAGGTGGATTTTGCGCAGTTTGCGGGAAGGATCAGCAACTGTGACCGATTTAATCTTTGTACCATTCAATTTCAGCAAAACAAGTCCCTGACTGTCGCATCCGATTTTGATTTCAGGAGAGATCTGGATTTCACCTGACTGATAAAAAATGATCTCGCAGATGTTTAATCCGTGGTGAATCACAGCCTGAGCTTCGGTCGAATTGACCAGTACCGACAGTTGACTGTTGTCACGGCTTTCCAGTTCTTCTGCTGTGGCTGATGGAATGACCACGTACTGATAACCCGCGTTTTCCGGCCGTTTGCCATGGTCGATCCAGAGCTTGAAGACGTCCTTGCTCACCTCTTCTTTCGGTGTGTCGGATTGGTGGTTGATTTTGTACCAGCTCCCGGTTTCGGTCTGATTGGATAAATTTACTTTTTGATTTTCAGGAAACAGGTATCCGATACTGTCGTGTAAAACCCATTTTACCTGTTCAAGTTGACGATTGCCTTTGGACATGAGGATTTTCCTGTTTCCTTCCATCACCCAGACTTCGCCGTTTAACAAGCATTGATTGAGTGTCGTGGCTACCGGGAAACCGGAGCCGGATGAAATTCCTGCTCCCAGACAAACATATTCATGATCAAAAAAGAACCAGCCCTTTTTGGCCGCCAGCGGATCGTGCGGGCTTATGAAATCGAAGGCTACCACTCCGTATTTTCCGTCGGTGGCTGCACCAACAAAATCGGTCAGTCCTTTTTTCTGAATTTCATTTTCAGAAGGAAGTTCCGGTTTTTGAACCACCGTGGTTCCCGGAATTTTCTGCCAGTCGTTTACCGGTGAGAGCCCATCGTACTCCCTGCCTGTCCGCGAAATGTAGTTGGTGCCATCGCCGCGGTGATGATTCATCAGCCCTTCGCCATTGTAGGGCTGCTCCATGTTGAAATCGCGGTTGGAATACATCCTGACTGAGGTGAAAAAATCGGGGCGCTGAAAGGTAAAATGCTCTGATTGCCAGAAAAAGGTACTGAACGACAAAACCGGTGCATCCTCACCGCGCCGAATGCGGATGATTTCTTCCAGCTCTTTTTTTCGGTAATCGCTGGCTTTCAGCAGTCTTTCAGGTGTTGCAATACCAGATGCCCTGTGTTCGCCGGCCCGGGTGATGTCGCGGTTCATGGCGCCCGGATCGGCATATTTTCCGTACACCATCATTTTGCATATGCCATCCAGGTAATAATCGGTCAGCTGACGCAGCGAAGGATCGGAAAAGGAATACCGCGTTCCGGCTACAAAGGCAGCCCATTCGGCAAAAGCATCGGCATATCCGGTTCCGTACGAAAGGGTATTATTTACGCGGTCCTCGCGGTGATGAAAACTGAAATCGTACTGCATTCCCCGTCCTGTAGCAAATTTAATCTCGCCTTCAATCACACGGATGACCTCGTTAAACTGCGCTTCGTCGCGGTTAAAGAGCAGGGTTTTGGCCAGGATTCCTGCTATCTTGATGCGGTCGCCGCTGGGTCGGGCGCCCGTGGCGCCCAGGTAGGCACGACCCACCATCGGTAATAGCTTGTCAACCTGCTCTTTGGTCAGGTCAGTGTCCATGGTGAGCATGACCGAAACCAGCGCGCCGGGTGTACCGATCTGGTTCCACCACCAGTTATCGCAGATAAAATCGTTGGCCAGCCAATAATTCAGTGAAGCATCAATAACTTTTTTTAATTGTTTATCGCCCTTGAATTTGGAGCCTTTCTTTTTGTAAGCACGGCTTAATTCTACCATATTGCTCAAATGTTCGCCATGCTGGAATCCGGTTCTCGAAACATCTTCATAATTGATTCCCGGCCATGTCCCATCTTCACGCAGGGTACCCATGAGTTTACTGATGTGGATTTCGTCGACGGAAGACCCCATAAGTTCAGTGATTACCTTTTTCCTGAGGAGTTCCAGATCAGGATTTACGGTTGGTGTTGCTGCCTGTACCTTCAACAGTCCAATAACCAGAAACACAGATAAGATCAGATTTTTCATATTCAGGGATTACTAAGATTGAATCATTTTTTGCAGAACTTATTTTCAGGCCGCGGCGTTCACTGACCGTCTGCTTTTTTTTTGCCTTTGACTACTCCTTCGCTTTTAATTCTCCCTATTCTCCGGAAAGCCGTACCTGAATATCTGCCTGTTCATTTTCAAGCATCCATGCCGGAATTCTGATTTCCAGGCGTTTCAGGCCTTTAATCTGACGATCGAGTTTTAAAGGGGCCGGGTACAGCGAAATGACCGAAACGGTTAATTCAGGAAAAGAAAGGTTTTCGAGTTTCAGGGTTTTCCCATCTTGTTTTAAAATGGCGCCTCCTTTAATAATTTCAACATCAGCAGTAGTCATCAATTGCCAGGTAATCATTTTTGTTTCTTTCGAAAGCTGCAACTGATCTTCAATAAGGATGGAACGATTATTTTCTTTCACAAATCTTCGGCTTGCACTTTTTATGTTTTCGCCATAAACGGGAGTCAAATCAAAAGTGGCTTCGGGCGTTTTGCCGTCCTGAAAGTTTTTTAATGATGCAAATCCGTTATTTACAAATAAGGCATTGTTCACGGTAACCGTGCTGTGCCCGAAATTATTTTTGGTGAGCAGGGTCCAGCGCTGGCAATCCTGGCAACTGCCCCACAGATCGAAACCGGTTTGTTCAATTTCGTTATAGCTTTGGTTTCCGGGGTCAACAACCCAGCGAACACCGTCCAGTTCAAATACAAACGAACCGGCATCCATGTTTCCGTGGCTCGAAGTTGCCCGTCCTCCTTTTCCGCCGAAATAATATTGTCCCGGATCATTTTCCCCTCCGCGGAAAATGACGATCGGGTTAGGTCCGTCGCCTTTCCATGCCAATGGAAGTGTGGTTTCATTGGTAGATTTGAATTCGGACAACCACACCAGTCCCGCACCTGCTGTACGGGGAAGTTTTCCCATTGATTCGGGCGCCATTAAATATTTTTCCTTCTGAAAATAAATTGAATTTCCTGTTTTCGCTGCAAACCAAGCCAGCGGAATATCACCTTCTTCGCCTCCTTTGTCGCCACAATCGGCATAGTTGAAATACCAGCCTGAAGGGGCAATACTCAATAACCTGAAGTCGGCGCTTTTCAGAAAGGCAGGATAATCTGCTATCCCGAAATCAGTTCCGAAAGCGCTGGTCAGCATGGAAGAAGTGACGATTGAGAAACTTGTTCCGTAGCCCCAATAGGTTGAACCTTCGGGGTAAACTCCGTCCGGAGCATATTCCTGAAGGGCATAGGGCATTCCGTCGAGTGAGCGGGCTATGGTTTTGGCTGCCAGTTCCGGGTCTTTATCGGCAATAACAATCGCTGCGGCGATCATTCCGCCGTTACACACCTGGTTCCAGTTATTGGTGCCTGTGATCCAGCTCATTCCTTTTCCGGCATAACTGGGATTTATTCCTTTTTCGATAAGCGATTTTAAGGCCAGTTCGACGGTTGGTTTAGGTAAATCTTTACCTGCCCAGTCAATCGCGATGGCAACAGCCATCGACATTTCGGCCACATCCAGAAAATGTGAAGGGTTCCAGTCCGAAAAATTGCATACGGCTGTAAGCTCTTCGTCAATTCGTTTCAGGATAGCCGGGTCTTTTTCCATCCGGTAAACCATTGCCAGGATGTTCATGCGGTACAACATTTCGCGCGAAACACCCAGTAAACGGCGGCCTTCCAGTTTCCGGATCAGCAAATCCTGTTTCAGTATTTGTGCGGCATTCAGCTTCATGGCAGCAAAATAATTTTTGACCACCGGATCGGTTTTCAATTTCTGTTTCAGGTTTTGCTCAATGGCCGGAGTCAGAACCAGACGGGGAGACGATTTACTCAGGTTTTTTTTGAGATACTGCAATGACATTGGATTGTCAAGTTTTTGCAATTCTTTTTCTTCCGGAGAAGAACTGTTGGCGCAGGCCTGTAAGGTGACTGATAGTAAAAATATCAGACATAAAAGACTAATTGAAAAATTTGGTTTAGGGTTCATGAGTCAATTTTTTATAGTGAATATCCGATCTGTTTTTTTGTTCCATTTTCATCAATCCTTAGATTAAGGCTGGATGAACCAACTTTTGGGTCATCAACCACACTGATTTTTACGTTTGGAATTTCTTTTTCATAAGGGGCTACCAGGGTCACAAACCGGACACTTGAATCGGTGCTGGTTTTATACAACCGGTAACAAAATGCCGGACGGGGTTCTTTTTTTGTATATAAAAAGGAAACCTGCCCTTCTTCTTCCACCAGCTGCAATCCTTTTTGTTCCTGAGTTTGTACGATAACATTCCACCCGTCCTTAAAGTCAGATGTAACTTTCTTCTTTTCAGGATCAAAAACAGCCCGACCCGGGGCAAACTGAAAATGAAGGTCAATATTTCCGCTTGCATCTCCGGAGGCCTCATCGACGATGATGAAATATTTTTTACCGATGAAGAAAACTGAGCGGCGGTGGGTCAGGTTGTCATAGCTTTTATTTTCAACAACCAATATGTCATTCGTTTGGCCCGGTTTCCAAAGAAGCAGTTTCGGGTCATATTTCGAATTCTCACCGTTTAGCGTAACTGTTTGATGGACTTTGGTTTGCCTGAACCATGCCCTGTTTGCAGGATCGCCGCTGTAAATATAACTTCCGGCATCAGGCATCAGATTTCTTCCTCCGGCTGATAATTCAAATGTACCGTTGTCGGGCTGGCAATGGCCGCCACCGTCGGGGCCGCATTTCAGCACAAGGCAAACAGCATCCTTTCCCCATGAGCTGCTCATGGAATAGAGACCACTGGATGACAAAGCGTATGCTGTTGAATCGGGCCTGACCCCTTTCTTTCCGTCGGTTGCCAGGTATAAAAAATCAGCACGGTTAAACCGGTCTGCCCATTCCTGAAATCTCTTTTTATGCTGTCCTGGTCTTCCGGCCCATGCATCGCCAAATTGCGCGTTTGTGCCATCAGGATGGCAAAGTTTCATTGGTACTTCACACATTTTCAGAACCTTTTCCACATACGACGGAGGAAAGGCATCCGTTTTACCATTCATTTTGGCCAGGTCGTATGTCCGGATGAACCAATCGATACATCCCAGGTGATAACCCATGGCCAATTCACGCTGATGTCCGTCGGGGTATACCTGAATATCAATTTCGTTGTTTAGCCTGCGTATTGCTTCGTCGAGCCATTTCCCGGAATCCTTAAATTCGGGGAAGGTCATGGCAATAAATGCCAATCCTTCAGCTTCCATTAAACCCCAATTGCTTTTGGTGCGGTATTGAGTCATTAAATATTCGGTATGATCGTGGCAGCTGTTCAGAAATGCAACCAATACCTCCGGGGTAAAATGAGGTGATTCAATAAAATACTGAAACAGTGCGGTCCATCGATGACCTCTGATTCCGGCTTCGATGGAACGCCATGAATAGTTGTGGTCCTTGTCGTTCGGGTTTTTCATTGTCCAGTCGACCAGCTGATAGCACCACTCTTTGGCATATTTCTCATTTCCGGTATGCCAGTAGGCCGAAGCCAGGTCATCCCAGAAATACATGCGGTTAAGTTGCCACACCCATTCGTTGTCGGGCACGGGGCTTGTACTCCAGTCAATATCATTTCCGCAAAAATAGGGTGGGTAGGCTGACTGTCCGACGAAGATGTGTTTTAAGGCATTGTCAGCTGTCTGGATTTCTTCGGCGCTTGCTGATTTCCCCCGCATTTCAGCTTTAAGTTTCCTGTCAACCGGGTGTTTTACACTGGTGCGTGCCTGGTAGTATTTTAATAAATTCTGAATTGCCAGTTCCGGATTTTCCCGGGTCAGTTTCACCTGTTCAAGGCCTTTGAAGTTCAAATCTATTCGGGAGAGAAGTTTATCTGATCCATCGGTGGAAACTGTTGATTTTGCAAGTCCGGTGTGATAAACGATACCTGCAAACAGTACAATCAGAAAAAGAGATTTTCTGAATTGATTTCTATTTTCTAAAACAGAGTTACTTTTCATTTCAATTGAAGTAATGAATTTTAAAATTATTTTTATCCGGAGGAATTCTTTGTTGTAATGGTTAAACCGGCGAACATCAATATTACTCTTTAATTAAAGCTGACATCATCGGCAATAATAAATACAAAATTGGGTTTTGCCCGAGAAAAAACAATTGATGGAAATATCAGCAAACTTCCAAAACAAAAGGTCTTAATTGGCTTTAGATTCATGGTTTTACAGATTTTAGAAGCTTGTATCTGCTCAATTCTTTGGTCAACAATTTATCCAGTCTGCTCACTTCCAGACTATATTCCGGTTTATCCGCCAGATTTACTTCAGCAATCTTGTTATCTGAATGATCATACAATTCAAGTGCAATTACTTCAGAAGGATTTTCATATTTCTGCCAGCGTGTAAAACGATATTTACCGGTCCGGATGGAATACCCCATAATTTCGCTTTTCTGATCGTATCCCAAACTTTTACCACGTGGGTACTGACTTAATGCAACTTCGTTTACAATTGCGGATGGATTTTTAAGAATGGGCAACAAACTTTGCCCCTCCAGATGTCCGGGTTTCGATAGGAAAGCCAGATCGCATAAAGTTGGATAAATGTCGACAAATTCGGCCAATGAGTTGGTTTTTACTCCACCTTTTATGCCGGGAGCCGAAATAATCAGTGGTGCGTTGGTGTCGAGCTCAAAATTCGAATGTTTGCACCAACTTCCGTATTCGCCCAGTTTCCAACCGTGGTCGCCCCATAAAATGACGATTGTATTTTCAGCCAGCCCATTCTCCTTTAAAGCATCCAATAATTTTCCGACCTGAGCATCGATCATACTTACTGCCGCATAATATCCATGAATCATATTCCGTGAGGTTGCATCATCCAGAAAACCAGATGGCGGAATACCATGGTATTTTCGCAACTCTCCAAAATTTACCAGCGCCAAATCCGGCATTCCCTCCGGAACTTTTCGTTCAGGAATTTCTATTTTCGACGGATCGTACATATCCCAATATTTGCGGGGAGAAACAAAGGGTAAATGAGGTTTCAGGAAACCAACAGCCATAAAAAAACTGCTATCTTTTAATGCTTTTATTCGATCGACACCAATTTTGGCTATGATGGCATCCGACATGTTTTCTTCCGGAGCGCCAGAGCAATAATATGGAAGGTTGACATTATTTATTTTCGGGAAATCGCTTTCCAATCCGGTTGTATCGCCCCGGCTAACTTTTTTCAACGATTTCAAGACCTCACCCTGATTCCAATGTGGAACAGACCACGATTTTGGATCATCGTGGTTTCCATGACCTGTGTGGTAAATTTTCCCGGTCGCTTCGGTACGGTATCCATTATTTTTAAAATGTTCAGCCAACGTAACTACATTTGGCACTTTGTCCCTGAAAAAGGTTGAAAGATCATAGATTCCCAAAGCATCAGGCCTGAGCCCGGTCATGATTGTATTTCGTGAAGGCGCACAAACTGCCTGAGAACAATATGCACGCTCGAATAATACGCCCTGGCTTGCCAGTCTGTCTATATTGGGCGTATGGATGTGTTCAACGCCATAGCAACCTAATTCGGTGCGTAAATCGTCAACTGCAATAAAAAGCACATTTGGTTTTTGTTTATTTCCGGCATTTGCAACTATGGAAGCAGAAATCCCGACAATACAAGAAAGCAAAATTTTATACATGGTTTATTGAGTTAGGGTTATTCTATGTCAATTTTAAGATTAATTTCCGAAATTCAGAACTGTGATCAACAATTATATGAAAGTAATTACCAGATCAAACTAAAAAAAAATTCCAGCCGAATGATCATTCGACCTTCGACTGGAATATCTATTTATTAACCTTTTATCCTTAATTGACTTCAGGACTATAAACTTCCATTACAACTGCTCTGTCGCGGCTAACCAAAACATCACTGGCGGCGTAAGTATTGACGCCATCTGAAACTGTATAGTTCAGAACAATGCCATCTCTTTTCTTATTGCCCCATTCATAAGCTTTCGACTTAAATTCGCCCGAACCGCTAATCGTGTAAGGGGAACCATCAGCTGCAGTAACAGTACAATTCTTACCGGTAAAATTCAACATCATAGCAATTTCGCCAGTCATAATTGTAGAACTGAAATTTGTAGAAAACGAAACCTGATTTCTTCCGGTTGTTGTTAATTTCGAAGTACTGTTATTTACCACAAATGGTGTGCTGTAAGTAGTTGATTCAACCTCAGCTCCGGAAGCATCCTTTACTTTACTTGCTCCATATTGAAAATAAGTGCCATGATACTCGTTAATGTATTTTACCGCAAACATGGTAAAGTTTTTAGGAGCAACATTCCATTCACCCGCAACACGTGGATCAGCGGCCGGATTATCTGAACTTCCTACCAAAATCGTATCAACATCTGCAGATGATTTGAGCCTGATTGGAACTACATAACCCAATTTAATGGCAAGTGGATCGTTGAAAAAAGCATCCGTCAATTGAACTTCAACCCCGCCATTAAATTTACCGCGTGGAATAACAATTTTATTGCTGGAACTCAGCGTGTAATAATTACCTGGCATAGCAATTAACGGATCACCATCTGCTGTAAACATAGCATTGTTGCACAAGGTATTATCCACAACAAATTCAAATTCCCGATCCATGCTGTTTTCATAAACCCCACCCATAGCAACTGAGATGACAAATTTATGCGCATTGTCGTTCGCATTGTCGTAAATATAATCCCCCAGGACTAATGTTCTGACCGGGAACTGATAAGGGAAATAACCGGAAGTGTATTCATAATCGGGAAGTACAATATCGAAATTGTGACATGAATATAGCCCGATAAATAATATTAGTATTAAAAATATTTTTTTCATATTCTTTAATTTAATCATAGATATAATTAGTTCCAACCTTTATTTTGAATGATATTAAACTTGAGAATTTCTTTATCAGGAATAGGACCGTAATGCATATAACTATTGTCATAAGCCCGTTTTTCAACTGTAAAGTAGTTATAAGTTCCATTATCAATACGAACACCTTTGGCTGGTTGAGTTAAATCTTCCATCCATCTGCGCAAATCCCAGAACCTGAAGCTTTCGAAACACAATTCAAGTCTTCTTTCATTTCGAATCAGTTTTCGCATATCTTCGGCAGAAGTTACGGATGCCAGATAATTATCAGGCTGAGTGATTCCAGCACGTTTGCGAATAGCTGCAATAACATCTTTTGCGCTGAAAGCATTTGGTCCTCCTGAAGTTGGTCCCCAGGCTTCATTAGCAGCTTCGGCATAATTCAGGAACAATTCGGTATAGCGAATATGCGTATTGAAATGCTGCTGATTGGAAGCAGATGACGGATTGGCATTGACATCTTCCCGTAATAATTTCCGAAGATAATAACCAGTTCTTGTTGAGGTCTTTATAGCCTCCAACGCATCGTCACCACCCCCAACACCGGTATTAATGGTGGCACCCTTCATTTTGCTTCCATTATAAACGATATACAACGACAAACGAGGATCCCGGCCTGAATATGGATTTGCAGGATCGTATCCTGAATTCACATCTGTAATCGGATAACCATTCGCCATTGGGAAAGCATCAACCAGATTTTGAGAAGGGTTAACTTCACCGTTACCATAAAGTGAAGGCGGAAAATTATCAACTTCTCTGGTTCTATTATCATAAATGGGTCTTCTCCATAAAATTTCCGGTAAATCTTTTTTATCTCCTGATGTTAAAAAAGCTGCATCGACCTGAGCTTTTAGATAAAAAATATGACCTTTTGAATCCAGCCCGGAAACTCCGCCAAGATCATTCAACAATTCCGCGTTAGCGTTTGCTGCATTTTCCCACAATGTTTTGTTATTGGTTGTATTGAATGCAGGGCTGGCTGCAAGCAAAGCTAGACGTGCCTTAAAGGCTTTTGTTATACGCCCGCTTACACGTTGCTGATAATTGTCTCCGAAAACATAGTTGTAGTCATTGATATCAGTAATATCACTGAAAATCGCCGGCAAATTTGTTAAAGCAGCTTGATTGCCATAATCCAAAGGCATATATTTAAGAGCTTCAGTAAAATCTGCATAAGCGCTGTTAACACAGTCTGTAAAGTTTGCTCTTGGCGTTGAAAAGTCCTCCAGAGTTACCAGAAATTTATTGTAAATCGGAGTTCCAAGTAACTGATCATTTGTTCCAAAACCTCCATGATTACGAAGGAGGTAGTATTTAAACATACCTCTTAGCGCATAGGCTTCACCTTTCAAACGTCTGATAAATAATTCATTTAATTTTTCACTGGTCCATTTAAAAGGAACATCATCAACAACAGATAAAAACTCGTTGATGTACAAAATTGCCCTGTTACTATTATCCCAAAGGTTTTGGGGATTGTATAACGCCGACCACTCACCGGTTGCCATTCGCATGTATGAGCTGAATTTATCATTGGTAACGGCATCATCAGTTGCAACTTCGTCATACCTGTAATCATTGGTAGGTATGTAGGTATAGGCTTTTATCAACAAACCTTCTGCATACGACGGATCCTGGTAAACCCTGTCGAAGGTGCTGTGGTTATCATTTACAGGATCCAGCAATTCACAGCCTGAAAATAGCAGTAACGTAACCAGCAGTAATGAAAATATCTTATATAATCTCATATCTTTAATTTTTTAGTGAATTAGAAATTAGCTTTTAAACCTACTGAGAATGTACGGTAATATGGTTCACTACCTACCCTTGTCTCTCTGTTCTTAAGGTTTTTGGCAAACTGAAACACATCTGAAGCATCAACAAATACGTCTAAATGTTTCATAAGTAAAGACTTTGAAATTGATTGAGGCATATTGTATGTAAGTTGAATCTTCCTGATCTGGAAATAATCGTTGTTATACAACCAGTAACTTGATCTGCGGTAATTGTTGCTGTTAGACTGAGAACTTAATCTTGGATAGGTTGCCGTATTCATTGTTTCAGGCGTCCATGCATTCAGAACAACTTCTGAATACTTATTATTTCCATCGACCCAGTAATAATCACCTTCCATAAAAGTTTCAGAACCGGAGCGTCCTTCACCCAGAATAAACAAGCTTAAATCTTTATACGATATTTTCAGCTGCAAACCACCTGAAAATGGAGTCTGCCAGCGACGCAGATATACCTCGTCATTGGAATCGACAATACCATCGCCATTTTGGTCCTTGTATTTAATATCACCGGGAATTACAGTTCCGAATGATTGAAGCGGGCTGTTATCAATATCTGTCTGATCTTTAAAAAGGCCAAGCGCTTCCAGACCAAAAGTAGCATCTGCCGGTTGTCCCTGACGGTATTGATAGTCATTGTTGTAAACTTCATCCACCTTGGTTCTTTCAGAAGTTACATACAGCGTATTGGCAGCAAGGTAAAAATTCCAGTCACCAAACGATTTATTCAAACTTAACCCAACTTCAGCACCCTGATATTTCTCAGCCCCAAAATTTTGATATGGAATAAATTCGGTATAAAAACTTGGATAAACTGTAGTTGGACGTGTTACTAAATCGTTGTAAACTTCATAAAACAAATTTGCTTCCAGACCCAACACTTTGTTGAAGAACAAACCTTCTAAGCCCAAATTTATTTCGTTACGTTTTGCATAACCTAATTCAGGATTACTGCTCCAGCTGGACGCTATGCCTCCCCTGCTTCGTTGTCCTTCATTCCAGCTATAGCTTCCTGAACCACCATAGCGATTGTCGTAGTAAAAGAAACCACCAATTGGAATATCCGAATTAATAATCCCGCCAGATAACTTCAGTTTCAAATAATCAATACTACCTGTCGATGACATAAAATCTTCGGAGCTAACTACCCAGGCTAATCCCAAAGTAGGAGAAAATCCTCCGCGGTTATCCACTGCCAATTTTGGAGAACTAACGTAAGCGCCACTAAAATCAACCATATACTTTTTGTTGTAAGTATAGGTCGCCTGCAAACCCACATGAGCATTTTTTACCCCCTGGTATTCGTCATATGCAGTACTGGTGTTGTTTTGTTCCTTAAAATTACTTCCATATCCCAGTAATGAACCGGTAACATGGTGTACATTATTGAACATTCTGTCGTAGCTAAACAACCCGTAAAAACCAAACCTTCTGCTAAAGAAAGTTCCACCAACAACCTGTGTTCCGGGGCGCGTATCTTTACCATACTGTTTCAAACTAACAATTGAATCATTAACAGCATCCCAGGTTGGCTCATAAACTGAATAATCATTGTCAATAGTCTGAGTATAAACTGTAAAATAATCAAAACTAATGTTCGTATGGAACGATAATCCCTTGGTTATTTTTTTCAAATCAAAATCGATCCGGTTGTTAAAAGAGAACTTCCGGTAGATATATTCATAAACACCAGCAGCATAACTGTCGGCTATACGATTTGTCTGGTAACTGGTGTTTCCTCCAAGAAGATACTGTCCGTCAACATCATTTTTTCTTCCTTTTAATAACGAATTGTCCTGATCTGCTATCAGATCAAACGGAAGCAGTGGCGCAAATTCATATGGGCGTGTGGATGCCGCGCTGCTAAAGTAATTTCCCCGTTGGCTTTTTTGATTGCCAAAAATCGAAGATCCGTCGATGGAAGTTTTTATCCAATCGTTAATTTTTAAATCAACATTTCCCCGAACGTTGAAGATGTTGGTCCGCGCATTGGCAGCTTCTCCAAAATCCAGTATTCCACCTGATGAATTCCACCCAAGGTTTGAATAATATTTTGCCGTCTCATTTCCACCTGAAAATTCACCATTTAAATCAAAATAGGATTTAAAGGATCTCAAATACTCACTGGAGTAATAATCTACATCGGGGTAACGATATTTATTACCGGTCCGATAGTTTTCAATTTGATCATCGGAGAATTGGGGAGTTAATCCGTCATTCTCTCTCGCTTTATTAAAATAAGTCATATAATCAGCCGAATTCAGGAAATTTGGTAAATCTCTCGGCGTTGAAATGCCATAATTTAAAGAAATATCAGACTTCTTTTTAAAAGCTTCTCCACGCTTAGTTGTGATTAATACAACTCCGTTAACCGCAGCTGTTCCATATAAAACGGCTGCATTTACATCTTTCAGCACAGTGATGTCTTCAATTTCGGTCACCCTAAGCGATCCAATGTCGCGGGGTAAACCGTCAACGATAAACAAGGCATTTCCTGAGTTCTGTCCACTTCCGGTAATATCAGCAACATTAATCCCGATACCAATTCCGCGAATACTATTGTTACCTAACATTCCTAATGTACGGCCGGTCAAAACATCCGAGGCCCAAATGGAATTGTCCATAGTATTGACTTTAGTAGCATTGACAGAACTTACAGCTCCAACTACATCACCCAAATAGGCTTTTCTGAAGGCAAGATTAACTTTATCGTTTTTACCATATAAAAACTGTGTCTTTTTAAGCTCGATCTTAATCCTGTTTTTCGCTTCATCAGCAGTCAGGGAAATATTTTCAAAACCATTCGCCTCAACAATTAGTTTTGTTCCGGACTCCATAGCGATCGAGAATTTTCCCGCGGCATCCGTTTTGGTATATGCACTGCCATTGAATATTTCAGCATTCTCAATAGGATTTCCATCCATGTCATTAACAACCGACTCGATGGTAATCAACTTTTCCGGCTGTGCAGAAACATTATTCGATAGGAATAATATAACTGCCAGTAGTAAAGCTAATATTATTGAATATTTATTCTTCATTTGATCAAGTTTTTGAATTAATAATTTTAACTACCATCCCGGATTTTGTGGGAACCCTTCATACAGTTTTGTAAAACTAACCTGGATTGGCAACCAATTGTGTTTTTTCTCTGCCACTCGCCTTACAATCAGTCTTTCCGATATATTGATCGGTTTCCCATTTGTACCCCTGTCAAAATCAATGGCTGTTTTGTCCAGATATCTTGGATCTCCATTGCGGTTCCAACGACGCAAATCGCAGAATCGTGCTCCTTCGAAAGCTAATTCAACAGCTCGTTCGCGAACTATTTCTTCAAAAAACACATCTTTGTTGGCAGTAAATTTTGCAGCTATATTCGGTAATTGTGCCCGGGTTCTAACCATATTCATTGCTTCTTCGGCAGTCATGCTGTAATTGCCCGAAGTTGCTTGCGGACCCCCGCTACTGCTGAAATTTACAGCTTCGGCATACATCAGGTAAATATCAGCCAGGCGCAGATAAGGAACATAAGCTTGCGTTTGACCGGCAATTGAAACGGTAAATTTCGGTCCTATACCGTTAAATCTTTTCCCATAGTAGCCAGTTACAGTTGGCGGATTAATTTGAGAACGATGATACCCACCATTATATAACTGAGCGTATTTGTTTGCCGAATTAATGTTCGAGAAATTATCTCCATCAACGACTATATCTTTATAAAAGCGTGGCTCGCGGCCTGTCCATGGATCGTTGGGATCGTAACCTGAATCCGGATCATCAATGGGTAACCCATTTGCCATGGCATAGTTCTTTGTATAGTTATGAGCGGGAACATCAGCGTCACTCCCGGCATTCAAAGCAAATGAAGATGGACATGTCGCTCCGATTGCCGACCATCTTACACGGCCTCTGTCGTAAATAATTGGCATCATAATACCTTCGGTTCCTCCGGGGCGCAGATTGCTCAGCTTAATAAAATTATCAGTCCACGAACTCCACGATTGCATTTTGTATATACCTGTCTGATCGGCAAGAGCAAGTAATTCGCCAAATGCTTTAGCAGCTTGGCCACACAATTCGGCATCATAGGTATTACTTCCTGTTGCTTCTTCGTTAATCATCGGACTACCTGCATATAACAATGCTTTCCCTAAATAACCCAACGCATGAAATTTATTGATCCGGTCGCGATTGTGTCCTAAGGTAGCCTGACCAGGACCAGATTCATCCCAATGATTTGGTAAAAGATCAGCGGCAGCCCTAAAATCCCTGGCCATCAATTTGGCTGTTTCCTGGAAATTAAGCCGGTTAAATTCTTCGGTAACCAAACTTTCAGTTGGATCCAATACTCTTGTAATGTAGGGCATTCCACCCCAGTAGCGGGAAATTTCAAAATAAAACCAACCTCTGAAGAATAAGGCTTGTCCTTTAATGTGGTTTTTCTCTTCTGCTGTTCCATCAAACAAACCCTCTTCATCAATCTTCTCAATGGCAAGATTTGCTTTTCGAATGGCATACCAGGCATATTCCCAAACTCTTCTGTCTCTGGGGTTCGTACTGGTTGGATCCGCATTTTTTCCGTAGAAATAGGCTTCGTTACCCCAATAATTGCCATAATCGAAATTGTAGGGTTTATTATTCAGTGTTTCATCTGCAAAGTTGTATTTATTCCAGGCTCCACCTTTATCAGGATCCATGATACAGTTGTACATCTCTTCCGTAAATCCCTGGAAGCTGTTAAAGTTCCCGTACACATCCTTCTCTGAGATACTTGCTTCAGGCGCCTTATCCAAGTAACTTTCGCACGAACTCGAAGCGAATATTAACATCAGTAAAATGACATTAAACCGTATATAAAATAGTATGTTTTTCTTTTTCATAACCTAATTTTTTAAAAAGTTAGTTCTATTCCCAGGTTAATTCTTTTTACAGTCGGGTATGCCCCTTCTGTGGCGCTCGCACCGGAGTATGTTGTTTCCCTGTCATCAGGTAGATCCGACCAAAAGAATATGTTGTTTCCATTCAGGAAAAGTCTTAAATTGGAAAATCCCGCTTGCTTTGCCCAGTAAAGATCATTGAATGAATATCCGATTTCAGCAGTCCTCAATCGCAATGAAGAAGCATCATAGAGATAATAATCACCTATATTCTCAGCCTGAGTTCTCCACCTTGGCAAGAAGGAAGTGGCATTCTGATTGTCTTTTGACCAATAATCAGCAACATGACTGTAAAGGATGTCAACATCATTCGCATAATTATTGAAACCCACATAGCGGTTAGCATTATTTACACCATAAAACTGAATCATCAGGCTTAATCCTTTGTATTTTAATCCCAGGGATAGATTCGCTGTGTTTTGTGGAATTTCAGAGTAACCAATAGGTGGTGTGTCTTCCGTGCTTTTAATTAACCCATCAGCGTTAAAGTCAATTAAATCATAATACCCCGGAAGTTTTTGCAGGTCATTGGTTTCAGTTGGTACACTGGCAAATACTTCATCCCAGTTATTATAAAATTCAGTTTTCAATAACCTTTTCTGTTGTCCGATAGGGTAACCGGATGCTTTTAAATAATCAAACTGCAATGGTGCATCATCTTTAAAGATGACCTCATTTTCGTTATGTGTAACTGACAAATTTGCCCAAACATCCAGATTACTGTTTAATTTTTTATCAAAGCCCAACTCTATCTCAAATCCTTTTGATTTCACATGACCCAGGTTAGCGCTTGGAGGTGTTGCTCCAAAGAATGGCGGTACATTCCTGGAATCACCTGACATCAAAATATTTGTTCTGTCTTCAGTAAAATAATCGAAATTCAGTGTTAATAAATTCTTTAACATACCAAATTCAAAACCATAATTGCTTTTTAATGCAGTTTCCCACTGTATTGATGGATTACCAACAACCGACTCACGATAGAAATAATACGGACTATAACCGTTTGAAGCGTCGTTTAACCGGCTTCGGCCTCCATACGAAAATTGTGAGGCATACAGCCAGCGGCTTCCACTGACTTTATCGTCTCCAACCTGACCCATACTGGCTCTAAGCTTCAATTTATCAATCCACTCTACCTTGAAGAATTTTTCGTTGGAAACCATCCAGCCTACTGCTACAGAAGGGAAAAAGGCGAATCGGTATCCGGGCCCAAATTGTTCAGATCCGTTGTAAGCTCCGTTTACTTCAAACAAGTATTTAGAGTTATAATCATATGTTACACGGGAAACCCAGTCTTCACGATAATTCATAAACATGCTTCCACTCGCGTATTCCTCACGTTTAAATACACCCATTGCGGACACATTGTGATCACCAAATCTTCGTGAATAGTTTAACTGAAACTGGTACATCAATCTCCGGTTAACCGGAATACCGGAACTCCAGTTTGCTTCCTTGATTGCTTCCTGCCGAATACTCCATGGACGAAGGATCCAATCATATTCTTCTTCATTAATAGGCAATAATACGGTATATTCACTTGGATCCTGATCCGGACCTGTATATTTCATTGGATAGATCTGCTTGAAGCGTATATTTGTATTCGCCTCAGATGGCCGAACACTATTTGCAGCATCATAAATACCCCCTTCAGAGCGTATGCTATTGTCAAAGTATAAAGATCCCCTTGCACTTAAACCTTTAGTAATAAAACCAAGATCCTGCTCCAATGCAAAATCGGAGTTTAATTGGGTGGCCCGGGTTTCCCTGATTCCAATATTATAAACTACTGCCAGTGGATTTACAGTATTATTTCCACCTTCCTGGTAAGCTCCCCAGCGTCCGTCATCGTACATGGGGGGAAACAAGTTTGGAGCCAAAGCATAAGTGGCCCGCCACATCCAGGCATCGGCCCGGCTTGTACTTCCTTCATTATTCCAGTTGGTATTCTTCTGGCTGTAATAACCCGACAAATTCACTTTAAATTTGGTCGTATTGGTCAGTTTAATATCAATATTACTCCTGAAATTAAACCGGTCGAAGTTATAGTTCGGATCATATCCTTTACCATTATCGACATCGGTAAACATATCACCTTCATGCAAATAAGCCATAGAACCGAAATACTGTACAGCTTTACTTCCGCCCTGTGCACTTAATGTTAATCGATGCGAAAGACCCATATCCTTAAACATGGCGTCTTCCCAATCAATGTTTGGGTAGATCTGGGCATATTCAGCCGATTGCGGCATTCTGTATCGAGTGACAATATCGTAAGGCACATAGGCGTTCCACGATGGTTCGTTTATAACACCTTCGCGTTCGATGATCTCGTTTTTAGCCATCATAGCTGCATATGAGTCCAGTTTTTGAGGCTGTTTTGATAACATGGTTCCGGTAGCAGTATAATTGAAATTCAGAGTTGTCTTTCCTTCTGAACCACGCTTGGTAGTAATAAGGATTACACCGTTTGCACCTTTCACCCCGAATACAGCAGTTGCCGAGGCATCCTTCAAAACGGAGATAGTTGCTACTTCGTTTACATCTATATTATTCATATCACGTTCAACCCCATCAACAAGAACTAATGGCTGACCACCGTTCCAGGTATTTTGACCGCGAATAAATATGTTAGTGGCACTTTCACCGGTAAGAATACCTCCCGGTTCGCCTGAAGATGTCAGTGCAACAATACCAGGAAGATTTCCTGCCAAAGCTTGCCGAAGGTCAGTTACACTACCCGAACGTTTTAGTTCCTCTTCCGTTGTCTGTACAATTGAACCCACGATACTTTCCTTTTTCTGGGTTCCGTATCCAACAACAACAACTTCTTCAACACCTACTGTAACTTCCTCAAGTACAATGTTGAAATTGGTTTTATTGCCAATTGGCAATTCCTGTGTCATATACCCCACAAATGAAAACGTCAATGTCTTGGCGTCTAAAGGAATCTGAAGTGTAAAGTTTCCATCAAAATCGGTAACCATCCCTAAATTAGAACCCTTGACCATAACAGTTGCCCCGGGAATGGGATCACCATTCTGATCACTAACGTTACCTTTAATTTCCTTCTTCTGCTGCTCAATTTCCAGATTCTCTTCAATCGGTACAGCTTTTTTCAGATCTTCATTTTTGTAAATAAAAACCTGTCGGTCATCAATCCGGTAGCTTACGTCCATTCCCTGAAACAAAATATCCAGAACATGTTCGATATTTTCCGACTCTACAGCAATGCTCCGTTTTACATCTGTTTTTAAAACAGTCGCATTGTAAATGAAAATAAACTCACTGTTTTTTTCAATCGCGTTCAAAATTTCAGATACTGATGAATTCTGAAGCCGAAGATCAATTTTCGTCATTTGCGAATAGGTACTGGCCGACAAAGCCATGGTCCCCGCAATAATAAAAATGGTTAGTAGTTTCATTTTCAATAAAATAACATTAGTCTTCCTCCTTGCAGAAGAAGAGTAAGAAATCGATTTTTTTTCCATAAGTTTGATTTGTAATTTGTAAATAATTTTGCCTTCGGCAGATTAATTTGGACCGGTTGATGTTACCAGCATCGACCGGTTCTTTTCATTTACTTACTCATAAAACACATATTTATCATCTTGTTGTTTGTATTTAGTTTTTGAAATAAATGCAATGCCATTTAAAACCCGACTCAAATCATCTTTCAGATCAAGTTTCCCGTAAATATTTTCAATGTCATCCGACAATTTTGCATCTATAGTTACATTGTAATAACGGGAAACCCTTTTTAACAATTCAGGAACTTTCTCGTTTGTAAATGTCAGATATCCATCAATCCATGCGGTATAAACCTCTGTATTTTCAACAGCTGAAATTTCAAATTTATCTTCACCGGTTTTGATTGAAGCTTTTTGACTGGGGGCAAGGAATACCTCCGTATCAGTTGAATTATAAGTAGAATTCATACTGACTTTTCCATCAACCAGAACCACATTTTGGTCCTGATCCTGCCGATAGGCCTGTACATTAAATTTGGTGCCGTAAACCTTAATTTTAAAGGCATCGGTTTTCACATAAAATGGTTTTTGTACATTATGCGCTACTTCAAAATATCCTTCACCTTCGAGTATTACTTCGCGGGTGTTTCCTTTAAAAACAGGGGGAAATACCAACTTTGAACCTGAGTTAAGCCAAACCCTGGTTCCTTCAGAAAGGATTATAAACGATCGTTTTCCAAAGGGTACGATCAGTTGGTTGAATCCTTTTTCAGGGACGGCTTGTGTTATTCCTGAAGTGTCGTTCAGCAGAATGCTTGAGCCGTCTTTTGAATACTGAATGCTGGATTGAATACTTTCAATTGAAACGGAACTGCCATCAGCTAAGATCAGAATGGCATTATTGGAAGGAAGTTCGCTTTTAACGATGATTTTCTCAGTTTGTTCCTGGTTCGAAATGTAAAAAGCTGCACTTCCGATCCCAATCAGGAAAAGAACCGATGCAGCAAACCGATAATAAAAAAAAAGACTCCGTTTAACTTGTTTCCGAACGATCTGTATCCATAGTTCTTGTTTTCTGATTTTATCCTGGTG
>JBBSBP010000052.1:0-34015 GCA_038251165.1 Bacteroidales bacterium
CTTTGTGGATGATTTTTGTTGCCCGCATGAGATAAAAGTTGTGTATAT
Source organism: Bacteroidales bacterium (assembly GCA_038251165.1). GTDB lineage: Bacteria > Bacteroidota > Bacteroidia > Bacteroidales > Prolixibacteraceae > Aquipluma. Next base: position 49 of record JBBSBP010000052.1, read on the forward strand.
ACCTCAAAATTAAGAAATATATACATGCGGAAAATAAAAATATTCATTACTCCATCCCTTTTTCGTTAGTCAGGATTTGCGGTTTTTATACCCAAATTCTTGCCGTCCTGCTTAAATTCTTGCCTTCAAACCTTAAATTTTTGATCTTCATTCTTAAATTCTCGCTCTTCATACCCAAATTCTTGCTCTCCGCCTTATATTCTCAATGCCTGCAGCGGGTTTTAGCGCCTTGCTGAGGTTTTTCAGTCCCATCCGACAGGGCTGAAATGAATCGCAGGATCCTTTTCCGATCGGAAAAAGCGGATGTAAACCAACCGGAGCAGTTTTCAGGAAACAAAACAGCCGGAATTTAACCGGGGTCTTAGGCTGTTTCGTACAGCCGGTGTCCACAACTATCAACTTCAAATTTCCTTTAGAATTGCCATTTAAGTTTGGCATCTAAATTTTAAAATAAGTTCCTATGAAAACAACAATGGTAATCTTTGGTTGTCTGGTATTCAGTTTGGTTTCCTGTGCACAAAAAACGCCGCCAAAGGCTGTCGCCGATGCCTTTAGTCAGCGGTTCCAAAAGGCTGAAAAGGTAAAATGGGATATGGAGGAAGCCAACGAATGGGAAGCCGAATTTAAGCTTTCGGGAAAAGAACTTTCCGCTTCGTTCGACCTGACCGGGAAATGGCTGGAAACCGAAGCTGAAATTGAAGCCACAGAACTTCCGGAAGCCGTAAAAACTGCCGTCGAAAAACAATTTGCAGGCGCTAAAATTGGCGAAGCTTCAAGAATTGAATCACCCGATTTCACCGGATTCGAATTTGAACTGAAACAAAAAGGAAAAGAATTTGAAGTTCAGTCCACAAAAGACGGAGCGCTCAAAGTAAGTGGAGAATCGAAAGAAAAGAAAGATAAAGACTGATCTACAGGCAGACTTTTTTGTTTTAAGTCCACCCTTCCCTATTTGATTTAATTGCTAATATTGCATCATCTAACAGTTCAACGATGAAGTCTCTGCTACTGGTTTGTATTTTCGCACTTAGTCTCACACCTGGTTACGCCCAATCCGACAGCATTTATACCGAAAAACCAGCTGCAAAACAATTTTTCAGGCATCAGGTCATCCCTTTGGGATTAATCACAGGCGGAGCGCTGCTCAACATAGGCACCATCAAAAACCGGATCGAAGATGCGATTCCGCAAACCGACAACGGCATCGACGATTACCTGCAATACACGCCCATCGCACAAATGTATCTTTTTGATGCGATGGGGATTAAACACCTGAATACGGTTTTCGACCAAACCAAATACATGCTGATTACCCAGCTTGTTTCCGGAGCGTTGACCCAGGGATTAAAAAAAATAACCCGGGTTACCCGGCCCACCGGAGCTGACAATTCGTTTCCATCGGGACATACCACCCTGGCATTTGCCGGCGCCACCGTTTTATACCACGAATTTATTGATACCGATCCCTGGCTGGCTTACAGTGGTTTTGCCTTTGCATCGGCAACAGGCTGCCTGCGGTTGACCAACCGGGCCCATTGGCTTCCGGATGTATTAACCGGCGCGGGAATTGGCCTTTTAACGGGGAACCTGGTCTATTACCTTAAACCGCTCCGGAAATTGCAGTTTTCCTCAGGGAATAATAAGAAAATATCCTTTTACCCTGCAGTGGGTTATCAGTCGTTTTCATTGGCCTGTACTTTTTAGCATTTCCGATTTTATTGAATGGACGGTTGGTCACAGCCTGAGCTGGCAGCATTCCGGGACAGGCTAAAGAACAACCAGGTAAAGTCCCGCTGCAATTACGGCTCCCGCTATGGGTCCTGCAATGGGTATCCAGGCATAACCCCAGTCGCTTGTACCTTTGTGTTTGATGGGGACCAGCGCATGAATGATCCGTGGGCCAAGATCACGCGCGGGATTGATGGCATAGCCGGTTAATCCCCCGAGACTCATGCCAATGGCCACAACCAGCAGGGCCACCGGCAGCGCTCCAACCGATCCCAACCCGATTTTGACCTCAGTTATTCCGGCAATTTTCATCTCAGGACCTGCAATCAACAGAACCACGAAGATCAGGACAAAAGTTCCGACCACTTCGCTTAACACGTTTCTTGGGGTGTTCTTTATGGCCGGCGAAGTACAAAATGTTCCTTTTATGGTACCCGCGTCTTCGGTCCGGTTATAATGGTCAGCATAAAGCAGCCAGGTTAAAAAAGCTCCGGACATGGCTCCAAGTAACTGGGCGAGGATATAGAAAGGTACATCGGCCCAGGCAAATTTTCCGGCCACTGCCAGACCGATGGTTACTGCCGGGTTTATATGCGCCCCGCTGGAAGGACCAGCCACAATAACACCCAGGTAAACACCCAGTCCCCACCCGAAGGATATTAACACCCAGTCGGCCCCTTTGGCAAAGGTACCGTTCAGTGAACTGTTCGCACAAACTCCGGCTCCCATGAGGATCAGGATAAAGGTACCCAGGTATTCGGCAACGATTGGATTCATAGGTTTTGGTTATGGTGTGAGATTTTCAGGAGTTTAAAACCGTGTTTATCGTTTTTCAGCTTAAGATATAACCATTGGCATATTCCGTGTACAAGCGGACCTGTTCTTTCTCCCATTTCCGCCGGTATCCCAGCTCATCAGCCATTATCGCCGCAACCTGCGGGGCCATGGCGATACTTGCCCGTGCATCGAGCAGAAGGGCTCTTGTCCTGCGTGCAAGGACATCCTCCACCGAGCGCGCCATCTCTTCGCGCACAGCCCAGACCACTTCAGCTTTCAGATAGGGCAAATCCGGATGGAGCTGCCCGCCCAGTTCCGGATCCTCTCCAATGATTGCCTTGATCTTGGGAACATCAGAACCATAAACATACAAATGACCGTGATTTTGGTGATTTTTTAAGTATCCGTGGATCGGCATAGTTTTGGTCACACATTCCTTATCATTTAATCCACCCAGAAGGATGGCCTTATCGACAATGTCTTCGCCCATTTTACGATAGGTGGTCCACTTCCCGCCAATCATGGTCATCAGGCCCGACTGGGAAATAATTAAGCGGTGGCTGCGCGAAATTTCCTTGGTTTCCTGGTTATTGTCTTCCGGAGCGGCCAGTGGCCTTAATCCGGCAAAAATGCTTAAAACATCTTTTCGTTTGGGCTTTTTGGTCAGGTATTTTGCGGCCGTAGTCAGAATAAATTTAATTTCCTCATCCAGGGCTCTGGGTTCAATTTCCGGATTTTCCATCGGGGTATCTGTTGTTCCAACCACGACTTTCCCATGCCATGGAACAGCAAACAAAACCCGTCCATCGGCGGTTTTGGGAATCATGATCGCCGCATCGCCCTGAAGGAACGACTGGTCAAGTATAATATGGATCCCCTGGCTTGGCACCACTGTTTTGGTGTGATTGGGTTCATCCATCCGGTTAATCGAATCAACAAAAATGCCGGTAGCATTGACAACCACTTTTGCCTTCAGGGTATAGGACCGGTTATTTTCGGAATCAAAACATTCGACACCTGAAATCATACCATCCCCGTTTTTGGTTAATCCGGTTACCCCGCAGTTATTTAATACATAACCCCCGTTATCGGTAATGGTTTGTGCCAGGTTGATGGCAAGCCGCGAATCGTCGAACTGACCGTCGTGATAAATGACGCCGCCTTTTAAATCCTTTTCCACCAGGTTGGGAATGGCTTTCATGGTTTCCTCCTTCGAAATATGGATCGAAGGGCCCAGCCCCAGTTTCCCGGCCATCATATCATAAACTTTTAGTCCGACGGTATAAAACGGCCCATCCCACCAATCGTAAACGGGAATAATAAACTTCTGATTCTGGACCAGATGCGGGGCATTCTGTAACAGAAGTCCCCTTTCGTTAAGCGCCTCCAGAACCAGGGCAATATCGCCGGCTGCCAGGTAACGAACACCTCCGTGTACCAGTTTGGTGCTTCGGGAAGAAGTTCCCTTGGCGAAATCGTATTTTTCGAGAACCAGGGTTTCAAATCCCCTCGACGCGGCATCCACCCCGGCGCCCAGCCCGGTTGCACCGCCGCCGATGACGATAATATCCCAGATTTTATCCGGTGAATACTGAATTGCCCGTAATGATTCGGATCGTTTCATATCTTTTGTATTTTATTTTAGTTCAGATTCCGCTAATCAATCCAGTTCTTGGTTCGTTCAACGGCTTTATACCAACGGGATTTAAGTTTTTTAATTGCTTCCTGATCTCCGGAAGCATTAAAAACACGATCGATCTTCCATTTTTCCTGAAGTTCCCCAATCTTCCACAAGCCAACAGCCAGGCCGGCCAGATAGGCTACTCCCAGCGCTGTGGTTTCCACATTGGTCGATCGTACCAAATTGATTTCTGAAATATCAGACTGGAACTGAAGCATCAGGTTATTGGCTGCCGCACCGCCGTCGACACGCAATTCGGCAATGGCTTCGCCCGAATCTCTTTTCATGGTTTCAATCACATCATTCACCTGAAAACATACACTTTCGAGAGCAGCCCTGGTCAGGTGGGCCTTGGTTGTTCCGCGGGTAATTCCGAAGATTGATCCGCGTGCATAGGGATCCCAGTGCGGAGCGCCAAGTCCGGTCAGCGAAGGAACAAAAACAACACCCCCGCTGTCTTCCACCTGGGCTGCCAATGCTTCACTTTCGGGAGCTTCACTGAAAAATTCAAGACCGTCGCGAAGCCACTGAATCACAGCGCCTCCCATAAAGACACTGCCTTCCAGTGCATAGGTTACCTCATCCCCGATTTGCCAGGCGATGGTAGTTAATAATTTATTTTCCGAAACAATGGCTTTCGTACCGGTATTCATCACCAAAAAACAGCCTGTTCCGTAGGTGCATTTGGCCATACCATCAGTGGTACACATCTGTCCAAACAGGGCCGCCTGCTGGTCGCCGGCAATTCCGGCGATGGGAACACCATCTAATTCTTCGATATCGGTAACCACACCATTGATATGACTTGAAGGAACAACTGTTGGAAGTAAGGATGCCGGAATATCAAAAACCTTAAGCAATTCTTCATCCCACTGGAGGGTATGAATATTAAACAACATAGTCCGGCTGGCGTTTGAAACATCGGTAATATGCAGGTTTCCCCGGGTCAGGTTCCAGATTACCCAGGTATCTGTGGTGCCAAAAGCCAGTTCACCCCGTAATGCGCGTTCTTTTACCCCTTCCACATGATCCAGAATCCATCTTATTTTGGAAGCCGAAAAATAAGCGTCAATCAGCAGTCCGGTCCTTTCAGTAATCAGTTGTTCTGAACCCGCTTCCTTCAGCATGGAACAGTATTCCGCGGTGCGCCTGTCCTGCCATACGATGGCATTAAAAACCGGCTTGCCTGTTTTCCGGTCCCAGATCACGGTGGTTTCCCGCTGGTTGGTAATTGCGAGAGCGGCAATATCGCCACCCGAAACCTCACTTTTTTCGATTACCTTCCGGATGGCTTGTTTTGTTTTCCGGTATATTTCTTCAGCATCGTGCTCTACCCATCCGGGTTTGGGGAAAAATTGCTTATGATCGATGTTCTTATGAGTTACCACACTTCCTTCATGATCAAACAGAACCGCTTTGGTTGCCGTCGTACTCTGATCAATTGACAAGATATATTTCTTCATAAATCTATTTCGTTAGTTTGTGAGTGATGAGATTTAAGAAGGATCAACTTCCATCTTAATTGCCAACAAGATACACAGAAAACAAGTTACATCAGCCAACTGATCTGAAGTTCCTTGAATCAGATTGAATTATCGAAATCGAGTTTATTCGGAGCTTTGGTACTGTTTTCTCCAAAGCGGTAAACAAATCCTTTTCGATATTGAAGACTTTTCGGTCAATGGAATTGTTAAACATCGCTTTTTCTGAATGAATGGTAACTTCATCCAATTCTTTATCTACAGGATGCATGATAATGTTGCCAATCTGAATGATATCCGGACTTTTCGTTTCAACTTTACAATTCAGTTTTACTGCAGAATAACCAGGAATCGAACAGGTTATCAGGTATTCGCCGGCAGCCACTTCTTGAAAGATAAAATCGCCATTTTGATCGCTTACTGAAAGACCCAAAGTAAACCATAAAATTTCCCGGATTGAAAATATATCCCGTTTAGGATTTTTAACGATTACCTGAATATCTTTTAACGGGTAATTGTTTGATAACGCGGGAATATGATTATTTTCGGGACCTGTTAAAACCAAAGCTAAATTCAACCCCATGAAAACACATTTTTTTACCAAAGGCATATTCGTTCTTCTTTTGTTCGGATCGATCATCTCGTGCAGGCAAAAACCGGCCGACTCATCGGTTGTGCAGTCGGGCAAGTACAGGAAAAGTCTGAAAGAAGCTTATCAGAAAGTCGGATTATTTTGTACTTCCAATTTTATCCCCGGAGTTACAGTAGCCGTTTCGATTGATAACCAGCTGGTCTGGGCCGATGGATTTGGCTATTCGAATTACGAACTGAAAGTAAAAGCTTCTCCGGCGCACAAATTCCGTATTGGTCAGCTTACTGAACTGATAACCGCGCTGACTGCTGCCAAACTTCAGGAAGAGGGCAAACTGCGGCTTGACAAACCGGTTGCTGAATATTTACCCGAAATGACCAAAAAACCAATTGATTTTACCATTCGTCAGCTGGGTGCGCATACTGCAGGCATCCGGGCTGAAAATGTTCCTGCAGGAAAAGGAAATACCTATACGATTGAATCCGTCGCCCGGTCTTTTATGGATGATGATTTGGTGTTTGAGCCCGGTTCATACTACTTGCATACTGAACTGGGGTTCGACCTGATTGGTTATATTCTCGAAAAAACAAGTCAGATAGATTACGCCAAATTGGTCAGGGAAACCGTTTTGGATACCCTGAAACTGGACAAAACAACTCCGGATAGTCCGAACAGGATCGCGGACAGTAAAAGCAGTACCTACGATTATGATTTCATCGCGCAGCCCATCGTTGCCGGGCCGATCGATCTGAGGGGAAAGGAAGCTTCGGCCGGGTACCTGAGTTCGGTCCTGGACCTGGTGAAAATAGGTAATGTAATTTTGTACCCGGGTTTTCTCAAACAGGAAACGATTCAAACCTTAACCACACCTTATGTGGTTAAGGAAGGACAGGCGTCGCTGTACGGTTTTGGATTAATTGTATCGAAAGACACGAAAGACCGGATATTTTACGGACAGCGCGGATCTGTTCCCGGCGGAAGTGCAACACTGCTGATTTATCCCGACGTTAAAATGGTCATTGCGATGACAGCAAACATTCCGAATAATACATGGGATTTTCCGGTTTTTGATCTGGCGGAGATTTTCCGGAATCAACTACATCCTGAACAAAAAGAAAAACCATAAACAGCGGATGATGCCGCAGCCAGATAAAGCAGACAATATTTGATAAAAAGGAAACCGGAAGGAATCAGGAGATGATCGCCTTCCGGTTTTTTTATTTTTCAGTTTCTGAAATACTACCAGGCAAACAAGGGAAGATCTTTCATCATCGTGTTTACCCGTTTGCGAACCGAGAGAATGACTTCTTCATCGGTTATGTTGCTGATCACTTCGTCGATTAAATCCACAATTACAGCCATTTGGTCTTCTTTAACACCCCTGGTGGTTATGGCTGGCGTACCAACCCGTAAGCCCGAAGTAGTAAACGGCGACCGGCTGTCGAACGGAACCATGTTTTTATTGATGGTGATATCGGCGCGTACCAGCGCATTTTCAGCCTGTTTTCCTGAAATGTCAGGGAATTTGGTGCGCAGGTCAATCAACATCGAATGATTATCGGTTCCTCCTGAAATCACTTTATAACCTTTGGCCATAAAAGCATCGGCCATCACCGAAGCATTCTTTTTAACCTGAGCCTGGTAAACTTTATAGGATGGATCGAGCGCTTCGGCAAATGAAACAGCTTTCGAAGCGATTACATGCTCCAGAGGCCCGCCCTGTTGTCCCGGGAAAACACTGAAGTCGAATACCTGGGACATCATTTTGGTAACACCTTTGGGGGTCTTAAATCCAAACGGGTTTTCAAAATCCTCACCCATCAGGATGATTCCGCCACGCGGTCCCCGTAAGGTTTTATGGGTTGTTGAAGTTACAACATGCGCATATTTAACCGGGTTGTCCAGCAATCCGGCAGCGATCAAACCGGCAGGATGGGCCATATCGATCATCAGCATAGCTCCGACCTGATCAGCAATGGCACGCATCCGGGCATAATCCCACTCGCGCGAATATGCTGAAGCGCCGCCGATAATGAGTTTCGGTTTGTGTTCCAAAGCCAGGGCTTCCATTTCGTCATAATCGACCTTTCCTGTTTCTTCGATTACATGATAGGCAACCGGATGATATAATACGCCTGATGAATTGACAGGTGAACCGTGTGAAAGGTGACCACCATGAGCCAGATCCAATCCCAAAAATGTATCGCCTGGTTTTAAAATAACGCTCAGCACGGCAGCATTGGCCTGAGCGCCGGAATGAGGCTGAACATTGGCATAAACAGCCCCGAACAATTCTTTGATGCGGTCAATAGCAAGTTGTTCGGTCATATCAACGAACTGGCAGCCACCGTAATACCGGTTTCCAGGATAACCTTCAGCATACTTGTTGGTCATCACTGAACCCATCGCCTCCAGCACCTGTTCACTGACAAAATTTTCAGAAGCGATCAATTCAATCCCATTCAGCTGACGTTGACGTTCCTTTTCAATGATCTCAAACACTTTGGTATCTCTTTCCATGCGGTAAAAATATTGGTTAAAATTGAAGGGGTAAAGGTATAATAAAATCAGGATGCCTTAAAAATGAAGTTATTCAAAAAATGAGGTATTTTTGAACATTTAAACATTCGTTAAAATGACAAAGAAACCAATTCTATACGAGGCAGCCTGTATTTTCAGTATAATCGGAGGCAGCATCGGTTTTATCAGTATGGCCTTGGCTGCATTCTTTTTTAAACCGGTTACAGCAAAGATTACTTTGATGACGAACATCACAACAACCGAACATCTGAATCCGATCTATTTTGCGCTGCTCATGACTGCTTTCAGTCTTTCACTGGCCGGGGCAATCAAGCTTTACCGGATGCAGCGGGCCGGCATCTGGTTTTACCTGCCGGCGCAGGCCGTGGTGTTATTTTTACCGGTCATCTGGCTGGGCACCGATTCATTTTCGGTTACCAACGCCATTTTTACGCTGATATTTTCAGGGGTGTACTTGTTTCATTTCAGGATACTCAGCTGATAACAAGATCCTATTCATACGATAAATCGGCCATGGTATCGCGGTAAACAGAGAATACCCGGGCCCTGGAAATAAACCCGATGTATTTCCCATCGTCAATGACAGCCAGGTTATACCGTCCGCAGGTCTTAAATTTCTCGACGATCAGATCCATCGGATCATTCGGTGAAATAAAGAATTCAGGCATATACATCAGGTCCTTTACGTTGATCTTTTCGTATAATTCCTGTTCAAACATCAGGTTCCGGATATCATTCATTTTAATCATTCCTTTCATCATTCCGTTTTCATCGACTACCGGGAACAAATCACGTTTCGACCGGGCGATAAAATAGGTCATCTGTCCCAGGTTCAGATCAGGTGATAAAACCTGGAAATCGGTTTCTATCAATTCTTTGGTGTCCATAAAGTGCATTGCAGCCTTGTCCTTATGATGGGTAACCAACTCGCCTACTTCGGCCAGTCGTTTCGAATAAATGGAATGTGGTTCGAAACGGGTAATGGTAACATAAGCCACAGTTGCTGAAACAATTAACGGAGCCAGCAACTGATAGCCGCCGGTAATCTCCGCGATCAGGAAAATGCCCAGCAGAGGTGCATGCATGACCCCGGCCATTAAGGAACCCATGCCCACCAGCGCAAAATTGGCGTGCGACAAGTGCAAGCCGAAGAAAGTATTCAGGCTGAGAGAGACGATATATCCGCCGACTGCTCCCGTAAACAGGGTCGGTGCAAAAATCCCTCCCACTCCCCCGCTGGCAGTGGTAATCGACATGGCCACAACTTTAAGTACCAGGATCAGAACCAGTATGATCAGTAAATACCGGGGTTCGGTTTTCAGATCAAAAAAAACTGAATTATTCAGTAAATCAGGACCAATACCATTAAAAATCTTGTTGATTGATTCATAACCTTCACCCCATAAGGATGGGAAAATAAATACCATAACCCCCAGGGATATTCCGCCCAGGATTAGTTTTGTATACCTGTTTTTGATTTGTTTGATCCGGTTTTCGACAAACATTCCCGTCCGGGTAAAATACAGGGAAATGAATCCGGCCAGGATCCCCAGTAATATATAATAGATTAAATTGCCATAGTCGAACTGATTCTGAATGGAAAAATGAAACAGGACCTGGTTACCCATGAAAAAGTGTGCCAGGGTAGCCGCTGTAATTCCTGAAATTAATAACGGAATTAAGGAAGCCATGGTCAAATCAAGCATCAGGACTTCCAGGGTGAACATGACACCGGCTATCGGCGCTTTAAAAATACCGGCAATAGCGCCGGTAGCTCCGCAACCAATGAGCAGGCGAACCTGGTTCTGATTCAGGCTGAACAGTTTGGCAATATTCGATCCGATGGATGCGCCGGTATAAACAATGGGAGCTTCAGCCCCGACCGAACCCCCAAATCCGATGGTAAAACCGCTGGTAATCATCGACGAGAACATATTATGAGCCTTGATATGACTCCCTTTTTTCGAAATTGCGGATAAAATTTTGGATACGCCGTGACTGATGTCATCCTTGATCAGGTATTTTATAATCAACATACTAATCAAGATTCCAATCATGGGATAGGCCAGGTAATAAAAACTTTCATCGGAGTCCTTAAAATGCCTGGTCAAAAAATGACTGACATAATGAATGAAATTTTTCAGCATAAAAGCAGCCGTCCCGCTAAGGATTCCCACCAGCAGGCTGAGGATGTATATCAGGTTTTTTTCGGATATTCCGGATAGTATTTTTTTAAACCTCGTGTACATGAGAAGATAATTGAGTTAACATTTTGAATCTGACTGAATAAGATCTATTTGCTTTTTTTCCTGAAAACTTCCTTCATGGTTTGCCAGAAAGGTTTTTTAGCCTGTTCTGCTGCCGGTTTTGCATCTTCCCTGCTTTCTTCGCTGCCTGACCTTTTCTGAATTTCCAAATCGGTCTTTGGATTCTTTTCTTTTCTTCCGAAAAGATCATGAAAAAATCCCCGTATACCGACTTCGATAATCTTACGGTAAGGAGGAATATCCATCATGGCCAGACTTTCTTCAGAAGGTAATTCAAAGGAACTGAACCGCATATCCCGGTATTTTACCTGGTGTAAAATCTGGCTGTAAAACTGGCCAACTATGGGTAAAGCTGTGCGACCACCGGCGCCGGCGCCAAGATTCCGGAAATGGATGGTTGGATCTTCTCCTCCAACCCATGCACCTGCAACCAGGGTTGGGGTCATCCCGATGAACCAGCCATCAGCCTGATCCTGAGTGGTACCGGTTTTCCCGGCAAATTCAGAATTAATTCCCCAAACCGTTCGGATTGTACTCCCTGTACCATCATTCACCACCGATTTTAACATGTGAGTAATGATCCGGCAATTTTCGGTTTGTGCCACCTGTTCGCCGGGCTGAACATTGGGGAACTCTTCAAGCATCTGGCCTGAATTCGATTCGATGGATTTCAGGTAATACGGGATTACTTTTCGACCGCCGTTTACGAATTCGGAATACACACAAACCATTTCTTCGAGCGAAACCGAAGCTGTTCCCAAAGCGAGAGAGGGATATTCAGGCAAATCGGATTCAATGCCCATACGTTGGGCCAGATCGACTACTTTGGATATGCCGGTTTGCATCAACACTTCAACAGCAATGGTATTGATCGATTTCGACAAAGCCCCTTCCATCGAATAAAAACCGGTATAATCATCGTGTGAGTTTTGCGGAGACCAGTTTTCATATTCTTCGTACACCTTCTTTTCGTTTGCGAAATAGGTATCCGGAGAAATTCCCGATTCCAGCGCAGCCAGGTAAACAATTGGTTTAAAGGTTGAACCAACCTGGAATTTCGCTTTGGTATGATCGTATTTAAAATAACGGAAGTCATTTCCGCCGATATAGGCTTTTAATTCTCCGGTAAAAGGATCCATAGCCATAAAACCGGTATTCAGGATTTTTAAATAATACTGAATGGAATCCATAGGAGACATCTCCACCTGTTTATTTCCATTCCATGTAAATAAGGAAACCGAATTCGGGGTGTTGAAAATGTCCCTGATCTGATCTTCAGGAACAGCATTTTTCTTTAGTTTGCGATACCTGTCCGAACGTTTCATGGCACGGGTCACCACCGACTGGTCTTTTCCCCAGGGTTTTGTTTTTCCCCAATGTTCATCAAATAAGGATTGCAGATTTTTCATTTGTTCCGAGACTGCCACTTCAGCAGCCAGCTGCATGTCAAAATCGATGGTTGTCCGTATTTTTAACCCGTCGGTATATAAATTATAGACCGATTGATCGTCTTTCAGATGATCGTCGCACCAGATCTGAAGAAACGGGCGAAGTTTCTCCATCATATAAGGAGCCGGGCCTTCGTTGTATGTAATCGGATTGTAGCTCAGATCGAGGGATTCAGCCTTGTACATTTTAGCCTCTGCAGGTGTTAGATAGCTGTATTTTAACATCTGTTCAATCACCACATTTCGTCTTTCCAGTGAACGTTCCGGATTTTTTCGCGGATTATAGCTGTTGTTGGCTTTCAGCATGCCGATAAGGGTTGCCGCTTCCGGAACATTTAGTTTCTGTGCAGGTTTACTGAAAAACCGTTCCGAGGCGACCCCTATCCCGAAAGTGTTTTCGGCAAACGGAACGGTGTTCAGGTAAAGTGCCAGTATTTCGTCCTTGGTATACAGTCTCTCGAGCCGGTAAGCAATAATTGATTCCCGAAGTTTATTCACCGGCATACTCAGGGGACCAAAAGATTTACGCGGAAACAGGTTCTTGGCAATCTGCTGGCTTAAGGTACTTCCACCACCGGAACTATGGTCCTGCAGCAAAACGGATTTAAAAAACACCCGGATTAAAGCGATTTCATCGATGCCCCGGTGATGATAAAACCGCGAATCTTCGGTAGCGATCAACGCATTGATAATATTTGGAGAAATTTGTCCGAAACTGACGCTACTCCTGTTTTCGATGTAGTACCTTCCCAACAGGCGGCCATCGCCGGCATAAACTTCGGTTGACACCGGATTTTTAATTTTCTGTAATTCTTCACCCGATGGTACCGGACCCGTAAAGCCTACATATACAATCAGGAAAAGCAAAAAGGCCAGTAAGAATAAAGCCACGCCAGACTTAAGAACAAACAGGAAAATCTTGCGTTTCATACTTTTGGAAGAACCGCTCTTTCTTTGGGCAGACGACTTACCGGTGGATGATTTTGTTTTTGCTGAAGCTATCGGTGTTTTCTTTTTCATTCAAAGATAATTGTATTTATTATTTGATTACCTGGCTATTCGGGCCGTATTTCCCGACAGGAATATTGCATGTTATACATTTTTTTTCTTAGTAACTTAGAGGGTGAGTTCGAATTCGCGAAATTACATTAAAATTAGCGGTAATGGATTATTATTCCAAAAAGTTAAACTAAATTTCAAGTTGATTGTATTTCTGGTGTAGTTAAACTTAAATCTGCAAAAATCATTATGAATATCGCAATTTCAGGCTCAAACGGATACATTGCAAAAAATCTAATCAGAAAATTGCAATCTGTCAATCCTAAAATCATTAAAATACAACGGAGTGAACTTTACGATTTGGAAATCCTGAAACGTATTATTTCCGGAACTGATCTTGTCATTCATCTGGCAGGCGCACCTGTTCTTCAAAAATGGAACAGTGAAAATAAGGCTGAAATATTAAGAAGTCGTATTGAATCAACTCAAAATCTGGTCAGGGCAATCAATCAAACACCTGCTGATAAAAGACCTAAAACGTTTATTTCTGCTTCTGCAGTTGGAATATACAGTGTTGGTCTGGTCCATTCAGAAAAAAGCGCCCTGTTTTCGGATGATTTTTTGGGAAAGGTTGTTTCCGGATGGGAAAACGCATCCGGCGAACTGGACAATAATGTACGCAAAGTGATATTCCGGATTGGTCTGGTAATCGGCAAAGAATCGAATACCATTCAGAAATTATTACCTGTTTTTAAACTCGGATTGGGGGGCAGGATTGGTACAGGGAAACAAGCCTTCCCGTTTGTTCATATTGAGGACGTAATTAATGCTTTCTTTTGGGCAAGCCAGAACAGTGAAGTCAATGGGATCTATAACCTGGTGGCACCACAAAACATCACCAATAAAGAGTTTACCAAAGCATTGTCGGAAAAACTGGGCAGGCCGGCCCTTTTTGCGGTTCCGGGTGCAGCATTGAAAATACTGTACGGTGAAGCTGCTTCACTTTTACTTCAGTCGCCACAGGTTAATCCTGAACGACTTCAGGCTTCTGGATTCCGGTTTAAATATCCTGATATCCGTTCCTGTCTGGACGAAATAATCGCATAAAAAAAACCCCTGTTTCTGTCAACAGGGGTTCTGGTATACGAATTAATCCAATGATTAGTCTAATTGTGGTCCGGCAGCTTTCATTGCAATTGCAGCATCGTTTACACAATATTGCTCGAAATTGGCAATGTATTTGGCAGCCAGATGTTTAGCCTTTACAGTCCAGTCAGCTTCTGTTGGATAAGTATCGCGCGGATCAAGAATTCCTTCGGAAACATTATTTAATTTAACAGGAACGGTAAGGTTCAAAACAGGAATATGTTTTGTTTTCGCTTTTTCAATTGAACCATCGATAATGGCATCGATAATGGCGCGGGTGTCTTTCAGTGACATCCGTTTGCCGGTACCGTTCCAACCTGTGTTTACCAAATATGCTTTGGCATCGTGCTCCTGCATTTTGCTTACCAGTGTTTGTGCATACATGGTTGGATGCAGAGTTAGGAAAGCTTCACCGAATGCAGGGGAGAAAGACATTTGAGGTTCAGTGATACCACGTTCAGTTCCGGCCAGTTTAGAGGTATAACCGCAAAGGAAATGGTATTGAGCGGATTGATCATTCAGAATCGAAACCGGAGGCAATACACCAAATGCATCGGCCGATAAGTAAATGATTTTGTCGGCATGACCTGCACGTGAAGGGGCAACAATTTTATTGATAAAGTAGATTGGGTAAGAAACACGTGTATTTTCAGTTTTTGATGCTTCTTTGGAATAATCAGGAGTACCATCTTCTTTTACGGTTACATTTTCAAGCAATGCATCACGACGGATAGCTCTCCAGATATCAGGTTCATTTTCTTTACTCAGGTCGATTACTTTAGCGTAACAACCACCTTCATAATTGAATACACCCTCGTCATCCCATCCATGTTCATCGTCACCAATCAGGTAACGTTTTGGGTCAGCAGAAAGAGTAGTTTTTCCTGTTCCTGACAAACCAAAGAAAATTGCCACATCGCCGTCACCACCAACATTGGCAGAGCAGTGCATCGAAGCAATACCGCGCAATGGAAGGTAATAGTTCATCAGGGCAAAAATACCTTTCTTCATTTCACCACCATACCATGTTCCGCCAATCACCTGCATTTTGCGGGTTAAATCGAACAAGGTAAAGTTTTCAGAATTTAAACCCTGTTCTTTCCAGTTTGGATTGGTAGCCTTTGAACCATTCAAACAAACAAAATCAGGCTCGCCATAGTTTGCCAGTTCGTAATGTGATGGACGGATAAACATGTTGGTCACAAAATGAGCCTGCCATGCAACTTCCATGATAAAACGAACTTTCATACGGGTATCTACATTTGAACCGCAAAAAGTATCAACAACATATAATTTACCTGAACCTGAAAGTTGTTTGGTTACCAGGTCTTTACAAGCGTCGAAAACTTCAGGGGAAGTTGGGCGGTTAATTGAACCATCCCACCACATGGTATCTTTTGTTGTGTCGTCCAAAACAATGAATTTGTCTTTGGGAGAGCGGCCTGTAAAAATACCGGTATCAACAGAAACAGCTCCTGTATTAGTTAACACTCCTTTTTCATAACCTTCATTGGCAGGATCCATTTCTGCCTGGAAAAGTTCTTCAAAAGTAGGGTTGTGTGAAATTTCCACATTGGTAACAATACCGTACTTCAATAAATCTGTGTTTTTCATACTAAGTGTTTATAATTTAATAGTTTCAACAAAACAAAATTTTCTCAACACCAAAAATAGTTTTTTTTCAAGCTTCTGCCCAGAGGCTAATATTAAATTAAGATCATTTCGGATTTACACCATGGAAGAACAACGAATAAACCATCAATCGTCTGTAAATCAATCAACAACCAGGTCATAGCAAAAAAAAAGAATGTTAAGAAATTATTAATTTCCCAACATTCTTTATGCGGTTAAATAAGCTAAATCGATTAAGACCTTGGATGGAATTGATTGAGGGTAGCTTTCAGATAATCGCGGTCGAGATGGGTATAAATCTCGGTTGTTAAAATTGATTCGTGGCCAAGCATTTCCTGCACGGCACGCAAATCAGCGCCACCATTAATCAGATGTGTAGCAAATGAATGTCGGAAAGTATGAGGGCTTATCTTTTTCTCAAAACCGGCTTTGATGGCCAGGTTTTTAATAATGGTAAAGATCATCACACGACTCAGTTTTTTTCCTCTGCGGTTCAGAAATAAAATATCTTCACTGTCTTTGGAAATTTTAAGCGTCTTACGGTAATCATCCATGTACTTATTGATTTCCTCAATAGCTTTTTCACTTACAGGAACCAATCTTTCTTTACCCGCCTTGCCTTCAACTTTAATGTACCCCTGATCAAATGAAAGATTTGAAATTTTCAGATTTACCAGTTCTGAAACACGAAGACCACAGCTATACAATGTTTCCAGCATAGCTTTGTTCCGCTGTCCTTCAGCTTTAGATAATTCAACAGTGTCAATCATCAGATCGATCTCTTCAATAGTAAGAACATCAGGAAGTTTCCTTCCAATTTTTGGAGATTCCAAAAGTGTTGTCGGATCATTGGTAACTTTTCCTTCCATAAGCAAATACTTATAGAATGATTTAATACCAGAGATTGTCCGGGCTTGTGTGCGGGGTGAAACTCCTTTATCATTGATCCATTCTACGAATTTCTTCAAATGATTCAGTTTCACTTTTTCAGGAGCTAATTTCTTAAGTTCTGCATCAGCAAACGACATAAGCTTGTTTATATCATTGATATAAGCAGCAATTGAGTTTGCAGATAAACCTTTTTCCAAACGTAAGAAAGACTCAAATCCTTTTTTGCTATCTTCCCATTTCATAATTAATTGCTTTAAATTTTAATTCTATAACAAATATTAATAATTTTGGTTCTGTAAACTCTTCAAAATGTTTAAATTAAATAAAAACTATGACCATCCACCAAGATTACATAATTTTTACTACGAGTTTACAATCGGTTAAGTTACTTAATTTTATCAAATAATCTGTCAAATCATGAAAATTTTGTTAATAAATGGCCCTAATTTAAACTTATTGGGAATACGTGAAAAAAGCATCTATGGGACCACCTCTTTTGAAACCTATTTCCGAACACTTCAAAACAGATTTCCTGAAATTGAAATGGAATATTATCAATCGAATGTTGAAGGTGAATTAATCAACAAAATTCATGAAAAAGGATTTGATTACGATGGAATCATTGTGAATGCAGGTGCGTATACACATACATCTGTTGCAATCCGGGATGCAATTTCCGGGGTAAAGTCACCGGTGGTTGAAGTTCATATCTCCAACATCTTAACCCGGGAAAGTTTCAGGCATGAATCACTGATTGGCCCGGCCTGCATCGGAAGTATCATGGGATTTGGACTTGACTCATATCGGCTTGGTATTGAAGCAATTACTGAACACATTAAATCTAAATGACCATTTTATTCTTCCGAAGTTCCGGAAGTTTTTATGTTTTAAAATTTACTTACTTTTGCCGCCCTCAAAGTAAAATTGAAGATTTATGAAACACACCAAAATAGTAGCAACGATCTCCGACAAACGTTGCGATGTTGAATTTATCAAACAGTTGTTTGATGCCGGAATGAACGTTGTCAGGTTAAATACAGCACACATTTCAACCGAAAGTGCGCTAACCATCATTCAAAATGTACAGGCTGTTTCTGAAAACATTGGTATTTTAATCGATACCAAAGGACCTGAAATCCGAACGAAAAACATCAGTGAACCAATTGAAGTCAAAGCGGGTGATCTGATTCATATCAAAGGTGGTGATGGCCAGTCGGATCAGGAAACGGTCTTTGTCAGTTACCAATACATTCATCGCGATGTACCTGTAGGAAATCAGATTCTGATCGATGACGGAGATCTTTCGTTGGAAGTAATTGAAAAAACTGCAGATTCTTTAATCTGCAGGGTAGGAAACACCGGTCAGATCATAAATAAAAAAAGCATCAATACGCCCGGGGTGAGTGTTGATTTGCCGTCGATAAGTCCAAAAGATGTTGAATTTATTGAATTCGCCGCTTTGCATGACATTGATTTTATAGCCCATTCGTTTGTCCGGAATAAGGAAGATGTATTGGCGGTGCAAGCCATACTGGATGAGCTTAACAGTAAAGTAAAGATCATTGCAAAAATTGAAAATCTAGATGGAGTAAACAATATTAACGAAATTCTGGATCATGCTTACGGTATTATGGTAGCCCGCGGTGACCTGGGAATTGAAGTTCCAGCCGAAAAAATTCCAGGCATCCAGCGCAGACTAATCAAAAAAGCGGTTCAACAAAAAAAACCGGTGATTATCGCCACTCAAATGCTGCATTCAATGATCGATAATCCAAGGCCAACCCGTGCCGAAATCAGCGATGTGGCCACAGCAATTTACGACCGGACTGATGCAATCATGCTTTCCGGAGAAACTGCCTATGGCAATTATCCGATTGAATCTGTAAAGGTGATGTCCAGAATTGCGATTGAAGTTGAAGCAAGTAAAGACAGACGCAATGATCTGCCTGTTCCGCGTCTCGACAATGAAACTTCCGCCTTCCTGGCTGAAGCAGCAGTACTGGCGTCCAAGGAATTAAAAGTCAGCGCAATTGTTACGGACACCCTTACCGGGAAAATAGCCCGGTACATTGCTGCCTTCAGGGGAGCCCATCCCGTATTCGCCAAATGCCACAATGGAAGAGTAAAACGCGAATTAGCCCTTTCCTACGGAGTATTTCCCAGCGAAATACGATCCAAGAAAAACAAATATAAGCTGATCGAAACTTCGCTTTTAGACCTGGTTGAAAAGAAAATGATTTCTGAAAAAGATACGGTGGTATACGTTGGCGGCAACTTTGGCGTTGGCGGTGGCACCTCATTTATTGAGATTGCCTCTGTTGAACAAATGGCACATGCAAAAAGGAAGCACTAATCAAAACTATTCATAAAAAAAAAGGGTGCCGTTCTGACACCTTTTTTTTTATCTCATATCCACCACTTCAATACCCTTATATTTTTTCGGATCAAATACAAAATCCGAATCGGGAAACACCCCATCAGTCTTAAACTGATTGATTGACACATTGTACTTATTACCATCTTTCCCGGTCATATTGGCATTACGGATCAGCATTTTCTGCTTATCAATCATAATTCGGATAACCTCAATATCACCATTTGTTTTTTGCGGAATCAGGTCGATGTTATAAACCGAAATTCCACCGTCAACCGATTCCCCGGCAAATTTATAATTAAATCCACGTTCATAGATGGTGAAGATTTTGGCAGGATCCATTAAATCATCTGTTTCTTCGTCCAGATTCGCGATGCTCACTTCGTTCGAATTGACCATATAAGTCCAGATAGTTTTTCCATCACTAGTGATTTGCAAGCCCATCTGCGGAATATTCAACTTATATTTCTTGTTCTTCAGTATAATTGTACCGCTGCTTTTTTCCTGTATATTTTCGGACTTGTTGTTCATTTCAAACGTAAACTTAGCTTCAAGTGACGCAAGCGACTGGGTAGTCTTAGTTACTTTTTCAAGAATTTCTTTCGCTTTTGCATCCTGCTGCGCATTTGCGGATATCACAAAAACCAAAAGAACGGAAATAAAAAAGATTCGTTTCATCATTTTGTTTAATCTATATTGTTTCATTTTAATCCTTTCAATAATTGTTCCAAACTATATTCATCCTGGATTAATACATGGCGGGCTTTGCTTCCTTCACTTGGGCCAACGATTCCGGCAGCCTCCAGCTGATCCATAATCCGGCCGGCACGGTTGTAGCCGATCGAAAATTTCCGCTGAATCATGGAAGTCGATCCCATCTGATTTCCCACCACCATCCGGGCAGCATCATCGAACATCTCATCACGGTTTGTCAAATCGGCTTCGGCTGATCCGTTTTCATTATCGCCAATAAAATCAGGCAAAAGGAAAGCTGACGGATAACCTCTTTGTTCTGCTATGAATTCGCATATCCGTTCAACTTCAGGAGTATCGACAAATGCACACTGAACGCGGGTCATGGTGCTCCCCGATGAAACAAGCATATCCCCTTTCCCGATCAGCTGATTGGCTCCGGGTGTATCCAGGATGGTCCGTGAATCGATCATAGAAGCTACCTTAAAGGCGATCCGGGTTGGAAAGTTGGCTTTAATTACACCTGTAATAATATTGATAGAAGGTCGCTGAGTTGCAATAATCATATGTATACCAACTGCACGGGCCAACTGGGCAATACGGGCAATCGGCAGTTCCACCTCTTTTCCGGCTGTCATAATCAGATCGGCAAATTCATCGATCACAACCACGATATAGGGTAAATAACGGTGCCCTTTTTCAGGATTCAGCCGGCGACCAATAAATTTGGTATTGTATTCAATGATATTCCGCACATGTGCTTTTTTCAGCAGATCGTAACGGGTGTCCATTTCAATATTGACTGAGTTCAGCGTGTTTTTTACTTTCTGAATATCGGTGATGATGGCATCTTCCTCATCCGGCATTTTAGCCAGGAAGTGCTTTTCAAGTGATGAATACAGATTGAGCTCAACCTTTTTCGGATCAACCAGGACAAACTTCAGCTGAGAAGGATGTTTTTTATAGAGTAAGGAAGTAATAATAGCATTTAAACCGACTGACTTACCCTGACCAGTAGCGCCTGCAACCAGAATATGCGGCATTTTGGCCAGATCAACCATAAATGTTTCATTCGAAATCGTTTTTCCAAAAGCAATCGGAAGTTCGGCGGTTGATTCCTGAAATTTTTTGGAACCAATGATTGAGCGCATCGATACAATTTCAGGCTTTTGATTCGGCACTTCTATACCAATTGTACCCCT
Organism: Bacteroidales bacterium; assembly: GCA_038251165.1. GTDB lineage: Bacteria > Bacteroidota > Bacteroidia > Bacteroidales > Prolixibacteraceae > Aquipluma. The sequence goes on from JBBSBP010000052.1 coordinate 21,501, forward strand.
GCCCGGTATGGGAGCGATGATACGAATACCCAGGGCTGAAAGGCTCAATGCAATATCATCCTCCAGATTTTTTATTTTGGCAATCCGGATTCCGGGGGCCGGAACAATTTCATACAAGGTTATGGTTGGCCCTATGGTTGCCCTGATTTTGGTAATTTCAATCTTATAATGACGAAGTGTTTCAACAATTTTGTTCTTGTTCGAAATTAATTCCTCATTGCTTACTTCGGCATTGCCCGATGCATGATCATCAAGCAATTCAAATGTAGGATATTTGTATGACGATAAATCAAGTGTCGGATCATAATCTTCCATAACCGGAATACCTCCTTCAGCCGCTTCTTCATGAATTTTACGGGCGACCTGCAATTCGGGCTCTTTGGCTTTAGGTTTTTCTCTAATCTGTTCATCCTGAAAAAGCATATCCTCAATGCTTAATTCCACATCCTTTTTCGAAACCGTGTTTTCAATTTCAAAATCATCATCGATTTGACCGTTGTTTGAATCAGGATCAAAAATTGCTTTTATTTGATTGTCTTCAGTAATGATCTTACCAATTGCCGGATTTAAGTTTAGCTGCGAAATTTCCTCTTCAGCAAATTCAGGTAATATTCTTTCAGCTATTTTTTCCGCAATCAACGGCTCTTTTTCTTTCCTTGCAAATATGCGGGTAAGCCATGGAACAAACTGTTTGAATGTTACAATCATCAGTACAAACAAGGCAAAAATCAGGATAAAAGCTGCACCGATAGTTCCCAGGAGTGATGAAAGCAAACTGGAAAGAATAAATCCGTACATACCACCAACATAAAGAAACTGATCGAAGGAGGAGGCATCCAGAGCCAGGGCCAGGGTCAGTGAAGCCCAGATCATCCACAGGAATGAAAAAAGCAAGGTTTTAAAAAACCTGAATCCCTTGTATCCAAATAAATTCAGGGCTGCCACAGAAAAGATTACCAAAAAAAAGAAGGATGGAAAACCAAACCCCAGATTAATAAATTGTTCACTCAGGAAAGCCCCGCTTTTGCCGGCAATGTTATCCACCTGTACCGATGGATCAAACAGGAATTCCCGCCAGGGAAGATCCAGTTTACTCTGATCAGCTTTACCTGAAAAAATATAGGATACAAAGGCAACAGCCAGATATCCGCTAAAAATGGACAGGAATAATCCCAGCGTATACCTGAATTGATTACTCTTGAAAAATCGCACTATTCCCCATGATTTTGCGGATTTGGGTTCCATTGCCGGTTTCACAGGTTGCTTGACTGGTTTCTTAATTGTCTTTGCCATACGGTTAAATAATTCGTGCGCAAAGTTAACGTTTTTTGCCAATGGTCTATTTTATCTTTTTAGTTAAACATTACTTTTATTTCACCTGATTGGAACAATATTTTTTTGATTATTAATACTAAAATGCGCAGAAGGCTGTTTAAAAGCATTCTTTTGAGTCTTCAGAACCCTGTTTGATCATGCTTATAATTCGTTCCTTTTTTTAAGTTTGTTCGCTTCAGATTAATCATTTCAGGCTTCGGGAAAGGGTATATTTGTTTCAGAATACACTTTTAGCCAAATATCCCGATCAAATCATCTCAGTCGTTAATGTGGAATGCAGCAAAAAAAAAACAGTACCGATTTTTTCAAATTTCTGATTTCAAACAACATAACAGGCCCTTATGAAAAGAATAGCAGTTGTAGCACTGGGAGGAAATGCTCTTTTACGCGAAAATGAAAAAGGCACCATTGAACAACAGGAGGCGAATACTACCGAAACCCTGGAAAATCTGATCTTTCTGTTAAATGAAGGCTTCGAACTGGTCATCACGCATGGAAACGGGCCACAGGTTGGAAATATATTGATGCGAAATGATGCCGGACAAAAGATGTACGACATTGCACCAATGCCTCTCGACATTTGTGTAGCCGATTCGCAGGGCGGCATTGGCTACATGATTGAACGAATGATCCGCAATGTACTTCAGAAACATGGCATTCAGAAAAATGTAATCACGATGGTCTCCATGACCCTGATCGATCCAAACGATCCTGCTTTCAAAAACCCAACCAAAGGCATCGGGAAAATCTATTCCGAAGAAGAAGCAAAAAAACTTCAGGAGGAAAAAGGATGGATCTTCAAACCTTCGTTGAAGGCTAACGGAGGTTGGCGGAGAATGGTTTCTTCACCGCAACCCGTAGATATGATTAACCTCGACATCATCGAAACCCTGGTTCGTGCCGGAAATATTGTCATCGCCGCGGGAGGTGGCGGAATTCCGGTTTATTACGACGAAAACAAAGATTTGCGTACATTAGACGCTGTTATTGACAAAGACCTGGCATCGGCTTTTCTGGCATCAGGAATCAAAGCCAATGAATTCTATATCCTGACCGATGTATCGTTTATTTACAAGGATTTTGGTCTTCTTACACAGAAAAAGCTTGAATTTCTGAATTATGCAGACACCCTGAACTACCTGGAAAGTGGTATCTTTGGGGAAGGTACCATGGCCCCGAAAATAAAGGCATGTTTACATTTTATCAAAAACGGCGGCGAAAAAAGCGTAATCACTGAAGCAAAAAAACTGGTAGACAAATCATACGGATCGAAGATAACGATGGAATACGAGTAGAATGATCGGTCGCAGAAGGCTGTGGTCATTAAGCGCCATTAATTTCACATCATTTGCATTTATTGTATCTTATTCCTTCAGGCAAAACAGCAATAACATCCTATGACTATCAGTTATAACCAATGACAATTATAAAAACACTAAATTATCACAAATACTATACAGTCTGAAATTTATATCGTTATGAAAATCAATTTAAAAGACCGACATTTTCTGAAATTACTTGATTTCAGTCAGGATGAAATTCATTATTTAATTGAACTTGCCACCAAGCTTAAAAAAGCCAAAGCTTCCGGATTGGAAGAGCAGATGTTATTTGGGAAAAACGTGGCCCTGATCTTCGAAAAAGCTTCAACCCGGACACGTTGTGCCTTTGAAGTGGCCGCTTTTGATCAGGGTGCACATGCTACTTATCTTGGACCAACCGGATCACAAATCGGGAATAAGGAATCGATTAAAGATACAGCCCGGGTTCTGGGCCGGATGTATGATGGTATTGAGTACCGCGGATACGACCAGAGTATTGTTGAAGAACTGGCCCAATATGCAGGAGTACCGGTTTGGAACGGATTAACCACTGAGTTTCATCCGACCCAGATTCTGGCCGATTTCATGACCATGAAAGAACATTCAGCAAAACCACTTTCTGAAATTAAATTCTGTTACCTGGGCGATGCACAAAACAACATGGGGAACTCGCTCATGGTTGGAGCAGCCAAATTAGGGATGGATTTTCGCGCAGCGGCTCCTGCAGGTTGTCAGCCATCAGATGAATTGCAGCAAATATGCCGGGAAATTGCCGCCGAGACGGGAGCCCGAATCCGGGTAACCGACGATTTGGCAGCGGCTGTAAAGGATTGTGACTTTTTGTATACTGATGTCTGGGTTTCGATGGGCGAACCGGATTCGGTTTGGGCCGAACGGATTAAACTGCTTCTACCCTACCAGGTGAATCAGAAAGTTATAGACCTGACCGGAAATCCGAACGTAAAATTTCTGCATTGCCTGCCTGCTTTCCACAACCGGGAAACCAAAATCGGGGAAGAACTGTATCAGAAATTCGGACTGAATGGCCTCGAAGTAACGGAAGAAGTTTTTGAAAGTGAAGCTTCCATTGTGTTCGATCAGGCTGAAAACCGTATGCATACCATTAAAGCAGTTATGGTTGCCACACTGGAATGAAAAAAGCCATCGTTCTTTACTTCATCCGGAAGTTGTTTTCTATTTCGTATTCTTTTATATTTGTCAGCACATTACAGCACAGCAACGACCTAAACTAAATTGTATGAAATCAAAACATGTGATTGCCGGAATTATCCTGGTATTAATTTTCACCACCAACCTGATTGCTCAGCCGGGCTATTTGCCAGCTGAAAAAAATCTTCAAAACCGCGAATGGTTTCAGAATGCCAAATTCGGGCTGTTTATTCACTGGGGATTATACTGCCAGATGGCCGGAGGTGGAGATCAGGGCATCGCGGAATGGATAATGAACCAGAAAAAAATTCCAATTCCCCAGTACGAGAAGCTAACCAACTTTTTTAATCCAATCGCTTTTAATCCGGCCGAATGGGTTTCGATGGTCAAAAAAGCCGGGATGAAATACATCACCATTACCAGTAAACACCACGAAGGTTTTGCCATGTTTGACTCAAAAGTAAGCGGGTACAATGTGGTAAACCGGACTCCTTACGGGAAGGATATTATCCGGATGTTAAAAGAAGAATGCGATAAACAGGGCATCAAACTGTTCTTCTATTATTCACAACTCGACTGGCATCATCCGGATTATTTTCCACGGGGAAATACCGGGCAGGGTTTTACCGGCCGTCCCGAAAAAGGTGACTGGAACAAATACATCGATTACATGAATGCCCAGCTAAGTGAACTATTGACCAATTACGGCGAAGTTGGCGGCATCTGGTTCGATGGCATGTGGGACAAATGGGATGCCCCCTGGCGTTTGGATGAAACATATGCTCTGATTCATAAGCTTCAACCCGGAGCCTTAATCGGAAGCAATCACCACAAATTTCCTATCCCGGGTGAAGATTTCCAGATGTATGAACGCGATCTTCCCGGAGAAAATTCCATGGGATTCAACCATACCGGAGCCATGTCGGACCTGCCGCTCGAAATGTGTGAAACGATGAACGGCTCATGGGGTTTTAACCTGGCCGACAACAATTACAAATCGACCCGGCAGTTGCTTCAGACATTGATTAAAGCCTCCGGTTACGGGGCAAATTTCCTTTTAAATACGGGGCCTATGCCCAATGGAAAAATTCAGCCTGAAAATATTGATACCTTAATGGTCATGGGAAAATGGCTGGAAAAATACGGGGAGACTATTTATGGAACCCGTAAAGGTCCGGTCAATCCGACCACCTGGGGCGCTTCAACCCAAAAAGACGGCAAAGTCTGGATTCATATACTGAATTGTAAAGAAGAAAACCTGTTTGTCGGCAAGCTTCCGAAGAAATTAAAATCAGCCCGGTTCTTTGATGATCAGTCAAAAGTTAAGTTCAAAGAAACTGAGTTTGGAGTTATCCTGAATATCCCTGATGACAAGAAAAAACCGGTTGACACCATCATTGAACTCGAAATGTAATCATTAGCCAATCTGATATGCAAAAAAGCTGTCTTTCCCGGGCAGCTTTTTTTTTCAATAAATAATTATCCTAATTTCGGTTCGTAAAGAAGTTTTAAAATTCTAGTCATATATACATATCTAACTATTTTGTCTGACATTTTTTTAATATCTTCGGACGCTTTCAAAAAACAAATCAAAACCGGCGTTGTTAAGTATTTTGAGTGAAAAAAGCTTTGAAGTTATAAATACAAAAAACCAAAAATATGTTTGATCTGGATCTAATCACAAAGAACTATCAGGAATTAAGTGCTAAAATCGAAAAAATTAAAAAACACTTAAACAGACCCTTAACCCTATCCGAAAAAATTCTTTATGCCCACCTGAACCAGGACCAGCCTCTGCGTGATTTTAAGCGGGGAGCCGACTATGTGAATTTTGCGCCCGACCGGGTTGCCATGCAGGATGCCACTGCCCAAATGGCCTTGCTGCAATTCATGAATTCAGGAAAGAATAAAACTGCTGTACCCTCAACCGTGCATTGCGATCACCTGATTCAGGCCAGCCATAATGGTTTGGCCGATTTGGATCAGGCTATAAAAATCAATAAGGAAGTTTACGATTTTCTTGAATCAGTTTCCAATAAATACGGAATTGGATTCTGGAAACCAGGCGCCGGCATCATTCACCAGGTTGTGCTCGAGAATTATGCCTTTCCGGGCGGAATGATGATCGGAACTGACTCCCATACCGTGAATGCCGGAGGTCTGGGTATGGTCGCTATTGGCGTTGGCGGCGCCGATGCCGTTGATGTAATGGCAGGAATGGCCTGGGAACTGAAATTTCCCAAATTAATTGGAGTAAAACTGACCGGTAAACTCAGTGGCTGGACCGCTCCAAAAGACGTTATTCTGAAAGTTGCCGGAATCCTTACCGTGAAAGGCGGAACCGGCGCTATTGTGGAATATTTCGGCGAAGGTGCACAATCGATTTCATGTACGGGGAAAGGAACCATTTGCAACATGGGAGCTGAAGTTGGTGCGACAACCTCCACATTCGGATACGATGAATCGATGGAACGCTACCTGCGTGCAACCGGTCGTTCAGCAGTGGCCGACCTGGCCAATCAGGCGAAGGAACATTTGACTGCCGATCCTGAAGTTTATGCCAATCCTGAAAAATATTTCGATCAGCTGATTGAAATTAACCTCGATGAACTGGAACCATACATCAATGGTCCGTTTACCCCCGACCGTGCCACACCGATTTCGAAAATGGCAGAAGTTGCCGTGGAAAATGGATGGCCAACCAAAATTGAAGTTGGTTTAATCGGATCGTGCACCAATTCATCCTATGAAGATATTTCGCGTGCAGCATCTCTGGCGCAGCAGGCGGTCGACAAAAAACTGAAATCAAAATCAGAATTCACCATCACTCCCGGATCAGAACTGGTACGTTTTACCATTGAGCGGGATGGTTTTATCGATACGTTCAATCAGATCGGGGCAAGCGTTTTTGCCAATGCCTGTGGTCCCTGTATCGGACAATGGTCGCGTCCGGGAGCGGAAAAGGGTGAAAAAAATACCATTATTCACTCTTTCAACCGGAACTTCTCGAAACGGGCCGACGGAAACCCGAATACCCACGCTTTTGTGGCTTCTCCCGAAATTGTAACCGCTTTGGCCATCGCCGGCGATCTGACCTTTAATCCGTTAACGGATTACCTGACCAATGAAAACGGCGAAAAGGTCAGACTGGATATCCCGACCGGACAGGAACTTCCTTCAAAAGGGTTTGATGTTAAAGATGCAGGTTACCAGGCTCCTTCAGAAGATGGTGCAACCGTAGAAGTCAAGGTAGATCCCGCTTCCTCACGTCTGCAACTGCTTCAGGCATTTGAAGCATGGAACGGTAAAAACCTGATGGGTGCCCGACTGCTCATCAAAGCAAAAGGGAAATGTACAACAGATCATATTTCTATGGCAGGACCCTGGTTGCGTTACCGTGGTCATCTCGACAACATTTCAAACAACATGCTCATTGGAGCAGTCAATGCGTTCAATGAACTACCCAATAAAGTAAAAAATCAGCTGACCGGAGAATATGGCGAAGTTCCGGCTGTTCAGCGTGCATATAAGGCTGCCGGAATTGCAACGGTGGTTGTAGGCGATCAGAACTACGGTGAAGGATCATCGCGCGAACATGCTGCGATGGAACCACGGCATTTGGGTGTAAAAGCAGTGATTGTAAAATCATTTGCACGCATCCATGAAACCAACCTGAAAAAGCAGGGAATGCTGGGACTTACATTTGCCAATGAATCGGATTACGATAAAATTCAGGAAGATGACACCTTCAATTTTATTGACCTGAAGGAATTTGCCGCTGTGAAGCCCTTAACCCTTGAAATTGTTCATGCGGATCAGACCAGGGAAACCATCCTGCTGAACCACACCTACAATCATCAACAAATCGACTGGTTTAAAGCCGGTTCAGCCCTGGACTTAATTCGTAAACAAAATCAATAATAGTAAAGCTTGTATGAAAGAAAAAATCAAAGTATTAAACCCGGTTGTTGAATTGGATGGAGATGAAATGACCCGCGTAATCTGGACATTCATCAAAGAAAAACTGATTTTCCCTTATCTTGATCTTGACATCAGGTATTACGATCTGGGAATCGAAAACCGGGATTTAACCAACGACCAGGTAACCATTGATTCTGCCCACGCCATCAAAAAATATGGTGTTGGAATAAAATGCGCCACCATAACTCCCGACGAAGTCCGCGTTGAGGAATTTAGCCTGAAAGAAATGTGGAAATCTCCCAATGGAACGATCCGTAATATTCTGGACGGAACAGTTTTCCGCGAACCAATTATCATCAGTAATATTCCACGTTTGGTTCCAGGCTGGAAATACCCCATTTGTATCGGTCGTCATGCATTTGGCGATCAGTATAAGGCTACTGACTTTGTTACCAAAGGAAAAGGCAAACTGACCATAACCTTCACCCCTGAAGACGGCAGCAAAACATCTTCATTTGATGTTTATGATTTTGCCGGTGACGGAGTTGCAATGGCCATGTACAATACAGACGAGTCGATCACCGGTTTTGCCCGTGCCTGCATGAATCAGGCCCTGGTAAAAAAATGGCCCCTGTATCTGTCTACAAAAAATACCATTCTTAAAAAATACGATGGTCGGTTCAAAGATATTTTTCAGGAAGTATTTGAGCAGGAATTCAAGACTTCATTTGCCGAAGCAGGCATCACTTACGAACATCGTTTGATTGACGATATGGTAGCTGCATGCATGAAATGGGAAGGTGGCTATGTGTGGGCCTGTAAAAACTACGACGGTGATGTACAATCGGATACTGTTGCTCAAGGATTTGGTTCCCTCGGATTAATGACCTCAACACTGATTACACCCGACGGAAAAACCATGGAAGCCGAGGCCGCGCATGGTACGGTTACCAGACATTTCAGGATGCACGAACAAGGCAAACCTACTTCGACCAACCCAATTGCTTCGATCTATGCCTGGACACGTGGTCTGGCATTCAGGGGTAAACTGGATGGGAATCAGGATTTGATCGATTTTTCACTGGCACTGGAACAAACCTGCATCGAAACAGTCGAAAGCGGAAAAATGACCAAAGATTTAGCACTGATCATTTATGGTAACGACCTTAAAACTGAAAACTACCTGACTACCGAAGGTTTTCTGGATGCTCTGGATGCGAATTTGCAGAAGAAGCTGAAGTGAGAATTTTTAGCTAACCGTTAAGTTCAGTCATTTATTGTCCTATTTCCTTGTCATTTCCAGCTTGCAGAACTGAATCCGGAATGATTGACTATAAATGATTGAATGATTATGAAAATTCAAATCGTGAAAATTAACAATACGCATGAGTCAGACTATTCAATTCATTAATGAGCAATTAGTCGTTCCTGACTACCCCATCATTCCATTTATTGAAGGAGATGGAATCGGGAAAGACATTACAGGTCCGAGCCAACGGGTTATTGATGCAGCGGTAACTGCCGCATACGGTGATACCAAAAAGCTCATCTGGACTGAAGTTCTGGCGGGTAAAAAAGCCTTTGAACTGACTGGCAATCACATGCCGGACGAAACCCTTGAAGCTTTCCAGAAATACCTGGTTGGCATAAAAGGCCCGCTTGAAACACCTGTTGGCGAAGGAATCCGTTCGTTGAATGTTGCACTGAGGCAAACACTCGATCTGTATGTTTGTTTGCGGCCGATCCGTTGGTTCAAAGGTGTACCCTCTCCTATCCGGTACCCTGAGCTCGTCGATATGCATATCTTCAGGGAAAACACCGAAGATATTTATGCCGGCATCGAGTTTATGACCGGAGATGCCAGGGCGATCCGGTTCCGTGATTTCCTGATCAACGAATTGGGAGTTGACAAAATCCGTTTCCCCGAAAGCAGTTCCTTTGGCGTTAAACCGGTATCCAAAGAAGGTTCCGTGCGACTGATCAAAGCAGCAATAAAATATACCATCAGCAGGGGGCTTCCTTCAGTGACCATCGTTCACAAAGGGAATATCATGAAATTTACTGAAGGAGCTTTCAAAAACTGGGGTTATGATCTGGCAGAAACGGAATTTGCTGATCAGACCTTTACCTGGAGGCAATATGAACAGATCGCAAATCAGTCAGGATTTGCTGAAGCAAAAGCTGCACTCGAAAAAGCGAAATCTGAGGGGAAAGTAATTGTTAAGGATGTGATTACAGATGCCTTCCTTCAGGAAAGTTTACTCCATCCATTTGACCATTCGGTAATTGCTACTTTAAACCTGAACGGTGATTACATTTCAGATCAGTTGGCTGCAATGGTTGGCGGTATCGGAATTTCTCCCGGAGCCAACATCAATTACAACAGTGGGTTTGCCATTTTTGAAGCTACCCATGGTACTGCCCCAAATATTGCCGGAACGGGAAAGGCCAATCCCGGTTCCCTGATCCTTTCAGGAGCCATGTTGCTCGAGTATCTGGGCTGGTACAAGGCCGCCGAACATGTTTACGATGCCATGGAACACACCTTCGCAAAGCGGAAAGTCACCTCTGATTTGTTTTCCATGATGGAAGGAGCAACATTATTATCAACTTCGGATTTCGCAAGTGAAATAATCAGAAATATTCACTAATTTAGGGAACTTATTTCAACTAAACCAAAAATCAAACATATGGAATACATTAAAAACAGGTTCTACGAAAAAGCCATGAAAAACATGGTTGATTTTCAAAAGCTCAGAAAAGATCATGGTGATGTCGTTCTTGGGCAAGTTACAATCGATCAGGTACTTTCGGGCATGAAAGGCATACCGGCCCTGCTTACCGAAACATCGAAACTGGATGCCAATGAGGGGATCCGGTTCAGAGGTTATTCCCTCCCTGAATTACAGCAAAAACTTCCAAAAATGGATGAAGGCGGGGAGCCTCTTCCTGAAGGTTTGTTTTATCTGATGATGACCGGTGATATCCCGGAGAAGGATGATGTAATCAACATTTCGAAAGACTGGGCAACCCGCTCTCATGTACCACAACACGTATTTGACGTGATTGATGCCCTTCCATTGAATAGCCGGCCAATGACCCAGTTTAGTACAGCTATACTTTCCATGGCTTACGACTCTGTATTCCAGAAAGCATACCGGGCTGGTGTGAACAAGAAATTTTACTGGGATTTCATGTATGAAGATGTGATGACCCTGATTGCCCGTTTACCACGTATCGCAGCTTACATTTACCGCCGTATCTATCACAACGGAAATCATATTGAACCTAATCCAACCCTCGACTGGGCAGGCAACCTCGCCCATATGATGGGCTTCGACTCGATTGAAGTAAAACGTCTGCTTCGTTTATACATGGTTATACATGCTGATCACGAAGGAGGAAATGTTTCGGCTCATGCCACCCATTTGGTTGGTTCTGCTTTAAGTAATGCCTATTATTCATTTACAGCCGGAATGGTTGGATTGGCAGGTCCATTGCATGGGTTCGCCAACCAGGAAGTAATTAGCTGGATTGATGAAATGATTTTACAAATCGGCAACGACGAACCCACCGATGAACAGATTGCAGCTTATATCGAACAAACTCTTACCCAGGGACGCGTTGTGCCTGGTTACGGACATGCAGTTCTTCGCATCACTGACCCACGGTTTACTGTTCAGCAGGAGTTTGCTGAAAAATACATTGTGAATGACAAACTGATTAATACAGTGAACGCCATCTACCGTGTAGCTCCGCCAATTCTTGAAGCCACAGGTAAAATTAAAAACCCGTTCCCAAATGTGGATGCGATCAGCGGTTCACTGCTCAATCATTACGGAATTACTGAGTCTGGTTTCTATACCGTTCTCTTTGGTGTTTCGCGCTCGCTTGGTGTATTATCCTCCCTGGTCTTCGACCGTGTGTACGGACTTCCGATCGAACGCCCTTCATCGCAACCGTTGAGCTGGTTTATGAACAAAGCCGGTATAAAACACGAGGAATAGAAATATTAAACCGACATTAAAAAGAGGCTGGCTCCATGGAGTACAGCCTCTTTTTTGTTTTCGCCAATTAAATAAACTTCCGGCAGACATATAACATTCTCATTTTCAGAAGCGAAGTATTGAAAATATATTTCGCAGGGCAAATCCTTCCGGAATTTTAATGATCTCCGTTAAAATCCTTAATCGCCTCCACCATAGCCACAATGTTTTCGACGGGTACATTTGCCTGAATGTTGTGAACGGTGTTGAAGACAAAACCACCATCTTTGGCAAAAATATCGCACAACCGCAACACTTCTTCACAAACCTGTTCAGGAGTTGAATACGGCAAGGTTCTTTGTGTATCGATTCCTCCTCCCCAGAAAACAAGGTCTTTTCCAAAGGCAACCACAAATCGTCGAATTGTTCCGGAGCACAGAAGGTTGATTCCTGTGTCCCGAAATCGGTACCGCAGATAAAAACAGCAAAGAATCAGTTCATTCTGACCAATTGCCGATTCGAAGATAATTAAAATCAGGAATCAAAAACCGCTTTATCAGGTTGTTGTTGTATTCCATATTTGCAGATTAACTATATTTGTCAATGGCAATGAGGCCTGCCTTTAACCGCCTGCTTGGGCTGATGACATCTACCCAGGTAAAAATTTAAAAGCAATTCGATGGTAAAATCAATCTTGGTTGTCGGTTTTGGAGGATTTATCGGAACAGTTTTACGATTCCTGATTTCCCGTTATTTTCAGGAAAATGTTGCATCGGTTTTC
>JBBSBP010000053.1:0-33485 GCA_038251165.1 Bacteroidales bacterium
TGGTATAAAGGCAATTTTTTCCGGCAAATTACTGGTGAAGGATAATGAAATCAACCAGCGGCTATAACCCAGCTTTTCGTTTACCGGAGAGACCAATCCGCCTTCGCTGAAACTCATTTGTCGCGACCAGAAACTTGTTGGGAATGCGCTGAAACGATCGGGGAAAGCGCCTTCATAAAGATATTGTTCAGGTCCGCTTCGGCCACTTGCGGAGAAGGAATAAAAAGGAACCTCCGGATTAGTTTTGAGCATGGTTCCGGCAAACAAACGGATATCCAAACCATTCCTCTTTCCGTAATAATTGATTTTGTAATTGAATTCCAATGAAGTTTTCAGAAATGACCGGCTGGATTCGGAAGAAACCGTTAGTTTGAATGGGCTTATTGTACCGGGATTCTCCAGCTGGTATCCAAACTGCAGGTAAGAATTCATTTTTGCTTTTTCCTGATGTTCAATCTGAAAAAGATTGGATGCTGCAATATAGTTTCCATAGGCCTGATGGGTCAACGAATTATTCAATTGTTTTGACCTGAAGTATAGATTTAATCCGGTTTTGATTTTCTGATAGTTTTGATTTCCGGGAGCCCCAAATTGTGTTCCTTCCAGAGAGATGGTAGCTTTTCGGATCAATTGATCGTAGGGTGTAATGTTGTACGAAATTTTTCCAAATCCCGCGATGCCGGGATGATCGAACGTATAAAATGGCATCACAAAATATTCAAGTGGTTTGGGGGTGAGAAACCCGTTATGTAAGGCCATTCCAAACATAAAGCCGTTTTGACGGTTCCAGTTAACGGCCGGAAAGTACATCAGATATCGTTTATCAGGATCTTCCAGCGAAAAATAAAGCTGGGTAAGAAGCGGATCAGCTTTCGGAAATATTCCTGATGTATGGATGTTATTATTCAGCCTGAAAATTTCAGGAGTTACATGCCGGGGGTCTATTTTCAGTTCAGAATAATTCCCCACAGGAATTTCGATCCATTTTTGTCCTTCAAAACCGTCGATCCATTTTTCAAAACAAACTGAATCACCGGTCATCCCGGAGATTACCATTGGTGACACCAATTCGCCTTTGTTTTTTACAAGCAACTGATGATGCTCCAGCCGCACAACTTCGTAATCCATTCGTTTGTTTGTACCCAAAAAATCGCTGAAAAACCAGCCTAAATCCAGACCTGTTTTCGATTCAAATATATTCCTCAGATCTTCAGGTTGCGGATGTTTGAATTTCCATTCGCGGTAATAATCGTGCATCACCGAATCAAACAGCGAGTCGCCGAGATATGCCCGGAGGTAATTAAATCCCATCGCTGCTTTGTTGTAAATCATCAGGCTGTAATTTAGTGTATTGTATTCGTCAGCCGGCAGATTTGCAGGTTGTTCAAGATTGTCGCGTGCCTGTGAAAGCCATTCGAGTTCGCGCATCAGCTTAACCGGCATATGTTCGATGTGAAAGAATTTCGCCAGTTTCAGTTTTCTGAGATTATTTTCCCATAGTTTTTTCTCAGGATATCGCTCAAGCGTATATCGTTGTTCATAAGCGCTGGTAATGCCTTCATCCATGAATGGGTATTGTCGTTCATTCGATCCAAGTGCACCATAAAACCAGGAGTGACCAATTTCGTGGGCGATAACCTCATCCAGCGCATAGGCATCTTTTGCCATTCCAATGACCGTAATGCCCGGATATTCCATGCCATCACCTGCACTGAGTGCACTTTGAACGGCTGTAAAATTATTATATGGATAATCACCATTCCATTTCGAAAAATACCAGAGCGCGTTGTTCACATAAGGTATGGCATCTTTCCAAAGATTAACCTGTTGATTGGTAAACATGACCCAGGTGCTTATTTCCTTTCCGGAGTCGGGGAGGATCACCTTTCCTTTTAACACATGGAAACGTTTATCGGCGAACCATGCAAAATCGTGAATCCGATTTTCTTTGTACCGCAGTGTTTTTGTTTGGTCTGAAGAAGGCGGAAAGTTGGTTGTTTCAGATCCGATGTTTTTTATCCACGAAGTGTCAGCTGCAATCCGGTTAAGCATTTCAATTTCTTTCGGATTCTGAAGATTTCCGGTTGCACCGACGATGTAATTTTCGGGCAAGGTAATGCTTACATCGAAACTTCCAAATTCAGCATAAAATTCGCCCTGATCCTGATAAGACATTTGATGCCAGCCCGATTGGTCGTAAACAGCCGGTTTGGGATACCACTGCGAAATTTGGTACGATTCGCCGATATGGCCTAAGCGGGACGTTACTCCTTTGGGGATTTTTACATGGAAAGGTGTGGTAATCAGAATGGTGTCGCCTGACTGGATTGGCTCATTCAGTATGATTTTGCAAATATCAGGCTGACCTTCCAGTAAATTCCAACGTACCGATTGATGATTCACGTTAAAGTCGAGCGAATCGATATATCCATTGAGTTCGGGATCGTTGAACAGTTTTTGCCTGCCATACAGACTAAATAACTGCCTGGCTAATTCGGTATTATTGTTGGAATAACCATTGGCCCACAAGTGAAAATAAAGAAATCGCAGGGTATCGGGAGAGTTATTGATGTATTCAATTTTTTCGAATGCCGATAATTCGTGAAGCCGATCATTTAAGGTCACATTAATCGTATAATTGGCCTCTTGCTGAAAATATTCCTGAGAAAAAGCTTCTGAAAATGAAACAATTGTGATGAACCCAATGAGCAGAATTTGCCTGTATGCCGGAGTGCAGAAACGAATTCTCAAGAGAGTTACACCATTGTATATTTTTTGCATTTTTAAGTAATGAGTTTGAAATGTATGGCTGAAATGAGTTGATTTCCCAAAGAATAACCGATTCTAATTGTTGTGGAGTACGACAAATTTACCTTTACTGGTTAAAAACAACTTTGGCGGAGCGGTGCTCTGCTCCTAAAAATTACCTGCATTCTTTGTCACTGATTTTAGCACCATTGGGTGCGGAACCTGCCTCGTCGGCAGGCGGGTCTTTGTAGTAAAAAGTAAAAATACAAATAAACCGCCCGCACTTAATGATTTTTCAAAACATTGAACTTCTTTCGGACGGAATTGGTATGCATCCTCAAGTTATTCGTTTATGGGCTTTATTATTCATATACTGAGGGACTATTAAAGTTAAATAACAGAAAACAAGGTGTTTGTCGGCATTATTTTAAAAACCTTATTTTCATAACGCAACCTTAGTAGAAAAGGCGAACCATGAAAAAACAACCTTATTGGTCCATTTTGAAATTTTCAGATTCTGATATTTTAGGTATGAAGAGGAATTTGTCAGACACCCCAATTTTTGTACAAACAGGCAATTTCTAAGCTTTGCAGAATCATTTAAATGGTCGTTTCATTTATTAAAATGGTTCTACTGTTATTTTAATGGTCAACTCATAGGACTCTTTTCAATTCGTCCTATGCTTATACATATCGGGGCTTTGCCCCTTATTTCCATCTCTGTACATTTTCCAAAAGTCTAAAAGACCGTCATGTAATAGCACAGCCCGCCTGCCGGAAGAGGCAGGGGAAAATGAACCCTGTGTATGGAATAAAATCACATTTCCCATTTAATTCATGGTAGAACCATCAAAATGAGGCTATCTCAAAATTCTACCGGTAAAACCGATAAATTTATTTTGGGAAAGCCTCATTTCAAAAAAGTATATATACCTTGATTTTGTTATCTTATTCACACTGAATAGGAAACATTTCAGGATCAAAGAATAAGGATAAGGATAATGATCAGTAAAAGGGTACTACCGCCAATATAAATGACTTCACCACTTTTGCGTACATTTTCTTTGGTTGACTTTAATTCTTTTCGCAGTTCACTTTTTTCAGAACGCGTCATTTCCGATTTATCCATGTCGCGTATTTCTTCAACACGTTTGTTTAAACGACTTATTTCCTCTGCCGATAATTTATTCTCAGTAGCGGCGGGAGCATTGGAATTCAAATCCTTGTTGTTTGCAAATGTTGTTGTTGCACCCAATGTAAAAATCATTAAAAGTGTAATAAAAATTGTCTTTTTCATCTTGTCTTTATTAAGTTATTTGATGTCACTAAAAGTATTGGATAAAGCATCTTGACTTGTTACATAATTCTGAAAATATATTGCATTATTCACACATTTTAAATTATTCATAATCAATAGTTTCTAGTCCAAATGTAATGAGGCAGATTTATAAATGTCTTTTCCCGGTTCCCTTTTGTAATCGGTCGAATAAATTGGTCTTCTTTGTCTGCTGTGAGTTTTGGCCTCTTTTGATATTTTTTTTGAGAATCGGGTTTCTGAGTTAATGTACTTTTCAATGGTTAATCGTGCCATCAGGTAACTTACGGTTGATTCCGCGCCCTGGTTGAGGTTCACATTGAATTCTTCCAAACCGTCGTAACAACCACCGGTACACGGATTATATATGATTTGATGCAGACGGTTATTACCTAAAAACCAATTGAAAGCAATATTTATTTTCTCGCGATATTTTTCGTCATTAAATGTTTCGTAGAATTTATCCAGGGTCATGATGGTATAAGCCACATCAATGGGTTGCTCACCGAAACTACCGGCTTTCTCTCCTTTTTGAAGCCATTGCCTGTTTGAAATTACCTCGATCCCGTTTTCATTAAAGATTTGCAACAAAAGAAAGTTAAACGATTTTACAGCGATGTTTTTATAAGTGATATCTCCGGTTAACAACCATGCATAGAGTAAAGCCTCCGGCAAAATACTGTTGGCATAAGTCAGATAACCTTCAAACCATTCCCAGTCTTTTTCTGATTCGAATTGATACATCCCAACCAGACGATTGGCCAAAGTTTGTATCAATACCAGATTTTTAGGAGACTCCATCGTTTGATGATAATAGTAAATTCCTTTTATGGCAAATGCTATAGCCCGTGTGGAATGCATGGATTCAATGCATTCAAAGGTTTTTTTTATGATTTCGTTAGCTTCTGAAATGATTTCGGAGGGAAGAATCTCGGACAAGGATAACAAATATCCTAAAGCCCAGATGGCCCTTCCGTTGGAATCATCTAAATTAACATCATCGTTTTGCCTGGTAAACTGATTATTCTGATCGGTATAATTCAGGAAACCACCTTCCGGTAACTGGCAATATTTGATGAATTGCAGATATTTATGAATAGAACTGATACATTCCTTATCGCCTGTTGATTTGTAATACATACTCATGGCAATCATTGCACGGGCATTATCATCAAGTGTATATCCTGTAGTGAGATCGGGCTGGTTAATTTTTGAAAACTGGATAATTCCAATATTGGTCGTCATTTTCTTCAGGTGATCCAGATTAATAACTGGAGCATTGAATTTTAACGGAGTTGTGTCAGTTGTAAACTGATCCAAAAGCATGGCATGTGCCACGGCTGAATTTTCCCAGGCGGTGAAAACAATTTTCTGCAGGGTATTTATACTCATTTCCCTGCGCATTGATTCATCATTTAGCAACAGGATAACTGCATCGGCCAGTTGTTCCGAATTGCGAAAATCAAATATAATCCCGGTGTCCTCTGTCAGTACCTCCCGGGCATGTGGTATTGGTGTTGAAATGATCGGGCAGGCGCAACTCATGGCATAAACAAAAGTTCCGCTGACTGCCTGGTTCGGATCGTTGGCGGTAAACAGGTAAATGTCGGTAAGTTGCAGGTATTCGAGCAATTCAGGCAGTGGCATATACTTGTTGATAAACAGCACATGATCCTGAAGATTAAGTTCTTCGACAACTCCTTCCAACATTTCACGGTATTTTTCTCCTTCTGATTTCACTACTTCCGGATGTGTTTTCCCGATGACAAGAAATATAACTTCCGGACATTCTTTTATAATATCAGGTAATGCTTTCAATGTTGTTTTAATGCCTTTTCCTGAACTCAGTAGTCCAAAAGTGCTGAGTACTTTCCGGCCCTTGAGGTCATATTTTCCCTTCAGAAACGTTTCGCTTAAGTGAGGGACCAAATGCGTCCCGTGGGCGATAACTGATATTTTATCCTCCGGAATTTGATAATCATTTTCTAAAATTTCAGCAGAAGTATTTGTCATCACTACAATGGATGTGCTTGATGCCGCAATTCGCTGTACCTTTGATTTTAACTTTTCATCAGGTTTAGGAAGGACCGTATGGAAAACGACAACAACCGGCTTTGCCAGTGCAGATAAAAATTGATGAAAGGCCTTTTCCTGCCTGGCATATAAGCCAAACTCATGCTGAATCAGAACGATATTAATAAGGCGATCGTGATTAATTGTATTCGCCATTATTTCATATTCTGAAGCAATGGATGTGTTCAAGGTATATTTCACTTCAGCAGGGTAAAGATATTTTACATCGCCGGGTTCCAATGCACAAACCTTTATGGATAAGGAATTGCTGAATTTATTATTCAGCGAACTGATCAAATCCTGAGAATAGGTTGCTATTCCACATTCTCTGGGTGGATAGGAAGTTATGACCAGGATTTCTGCCTTTTCTTTCCTTTTATCCGGATTTGGCGCTTGTTCGTTGTTTCGGGGCGAAATTCCGGAGGAAGTGGTGTTTTCTGCCTTGAAAATTTGTTGAGGATTGACTTGATCGTCATTGTCCCTGCCAATTATTTTATTATTCATCTTAGGTTGTTTAACTAATGTTTTAAATCCTGATGTGATATCGCAGAGGTAAGTGAAAGATATCCTGTGCGGTGCAATACAATAATGAGCCTTCAAATGTCGGGACTCCTACGTAAGTACAATAGCTATGATGATGGAGAAAATTAACGGGACAATAATGCCCTGTGCAATGTAAAGCATCGAGATCAAGGCAAAAAACCCTATAAAAAAGAGTGATGCCCGTGCATAAAATGGCAATTGTATTTCTCTTGTTGTCATTCGTTTTCAGTGTTCATTTCTTCTTTATGAAAAAGACGTTGGAAAAATGACTGACCAAATATTTTAATCGTGTCAACATGTTGGGCAACAAAATTTGTAACCCCAAACTGAAGAATCGTGCCTAACAGTTTTTTAATTACACTTCCGGAAGAGCCAACAGCAATCTTTCTTGAAATATATCCGGTAGCCAAACCAATTATTGAACCTAACAGATTGTCACTCAAATAGGGCGATGATGCCACTTCGGACAGCGCATTTTTTATCAGGTTTACGGGTTTAAAACTTTCATGTACAAGCAGCAATTGTTCTTTTAACAATTTCCCTTTCAAGTCTTGTTCGAATTCCAGAATCAGAATTGCATTTTTAAGTTCTGCAGATGTTGTAATATTTTCCATACGGTTTTATTTTAGCATCTGTTTAATGATACAATCCCGAAATGACTGTTTTATCTTTTTCTGAAAAAAGAGAAGGATAATAATTGTAATAAAACCATAAAAGGCAGATACTACAAAGAATCCGAAATAGATTTTTCCAAGGATTTCACCGAGCCAGATTGCTAATCCCAAACTGATAAAAAGCATAAATGAAGAAATCAAAACCAGGACAACGGAATAGGACAAGAGTGAAGATATCACTTCAGCTGTTTTATCCAGTGCTTTCAGTTTTACTAACTCAAAGCTCATTTTGCTATAATCAGTAGCTCTTTCCAATAGTGATTCTATCATGTTCCCGTTATCTTCCATAGCTTTTATCTTTAAACATTAAATGTTCTTACCGACACTTCAGCACGCCCGGAAAGTGCTGTAACGACTTTAAGGATTGAATCCACTTCGGGATATTTAATACATATTCCGAAGCAGACTCAATTTTATCTTAAAAAAAGCTTATTCCTGAACCGGTTTGGCTTCTTTCTGATCTACTGATTTTGACATTTTTTTACTTGCAAAGTCAGTTGCCTCGCCTTTAACTTTTTCATATTTATCGGTAATCTCTTCAACGAATTCGTTGAATTTTTCCTTTAAACCTTCAGCATAATCTTCACCCTTTTTAGCTATTCGTCTGCGGGTACGTGAACCTTTGGTAGGTGCGAATAATATTCCGGCTATTGCTCCGGCTAATGCTCCGGCTGCTGCGCCGGCTAAAACTCCTAATAATACTTTTTTTGAACTCATAATTTTTGTTTTAATGATAATTAATATGGTATTGATTCTAAAGAATATTTCTCCCCTGAATAATCCTTATTAAACCAGTCCGTTAAAGAGCAGCAATAATCTGTTGTAATTCTTCCTTTGTTTTTCCAAGCTTTATCTGAAGTCGCTCAAGCATCTCGTCTTTTTTTCCTTCTGCAAAAAACAGGTCATTTTTAGTTAAGACTGCGAATTTTTGTTTCAGTTTGGCTTTGGTGGCGCTCCATTTCCCGGTAACTTCTTTCATGATTAATATTTATAGTAGTGTGTACGTATTTTTACTTTGCAAAGTTGAGCAAAGTGCAATCAGTAAGCATTACACAATTCCTGCTAAGAGTTGCATTATTCACACATTATCGGGCATGATTGTTCCGTTTTAATTTTGATTTGTGGCGGGGAGTGGTAATTCAGCCAGTCAAAATGGGGGTATTCAGGTTTTCTCTCCGGAATTGCTTCACCAATCGGAGCAGATAAAATGATTTCGAGGGTCGAAGAAGAGTATTTCGAAATGAGAGAAAAGCACAAAATCCGCTTAAAAATGAAACGGACTTTGTGCTTTTTTTTCAGAAATAAGTTGCAATAGCAACACATGAAATGAATTCAATTTGCGCAACAGATGTATCGGGAGTGATTATTTTTTGCCAACTACAACTATTACTATCCCTCCTACGAGTAACACTACACCAACGATTGGCGACCATTGAACGGGGTGACTTGTTTCCGCATTAATTTCAATTGGGCCTAAGTCGACCACCTTATCTTTTGTTATATAATTGAATCCGGTATAAATTATCATAAGTACACCGATTATTGCCATTACTATTCCTAATGATTTGATTTTCATATTCTGTGTTTTTTAATGTAATTAATACGGAGATGTATTGTCTCTAAGCGTTAGGTAATATACCGGACACTCATAAAAATTATTAAAGCGAAAAAAAGGAAAACGAATTTCTTTTCAAAGAATCCTTCGTCCCTGAATAATCCTTAATATGATTGCAATGATCGCGATAACCAACAGAACATGTATAATACCTCCGGAGCTGTAACCAACAAATCCGATGAGCCATAAAATGATTAACACGACTGCTACGATGTAAAGTAAATTTCCCATTTTTGTTAATTTTAAAAGTTAGTCACTATTGATAAGTCTGATATAATTCAACACTGTTTTAAGTATCATTCTGAAATTTAAAGCAAAAGGATAAGCAATAATGCGATAACGACTGCCGCTCCGACAGACATATAAATTCCGCCATGACCACCTTCGATATAAGTGGTTTCACTTTTCACTTTAAGTTCGCTTTTTATTGATCGTACTTCTTTACGCAATTTTTTCTTTTCCGATGAACTAAGGGCCGAGACATCCATTGCTTTAATTTCGTTTAATCTGATAATCATGGCATCAGCTTCAACAGATTTAACTGTAGCTGTGGATGAAGTTGGTACCGTATTCGTTTTAATATCTGCCTTTAATTGTAACGGACCAACAAAAAACAACATGAATACTGTAATAAGTCCCAGTGTTAACTTTTTCATAAGAAGATTTTTTTTATCGTGAATAAATTTTCACCTTTCAAAGATCAGCATCTTTAAATAAGGATGAGTTACACAATTTCGGAGATTAGTTACATGATTCACACATAACGTTGTTTACAGGAATGAATAATGATACGAACATGCCGCGGAATTAATTTTAAAGGTGGCGGCGCAAAAAGAGTATGAAAATACAGTTCAAACCGGAATTCTCCTGGCATGGAGTTCCATGGGGTGTACGACAAAATTCCCTTGAGCATAAAATATCAAAATATGAAATTACAAAATGATATAATAAGGTTTGTTTTTTCTGGTTTTCCTTTGCTACTAAGGTTGCCCGGTGGAAATAAGGTTTTAAAAATCAAAATTATAAAAACCTTATTTTCTGTTATTTAACTTTAGTAGCGTTGACAATCCGTCCGCGGTAAATCGTCCATACGAGAAATTGCCTGTTTTCGGACGGAATGAAAAAAGGCCTGGTTATATTGAAAGTTGATTAAAATCAAAAAGGGAATTTTGTCGTACACCCGTTCCATGAGAACGCACAGAAGTTCAATTTATTAACACCATTATATTCGGATGAAAAAGAGTACTTTTCATTTTATTGGGCAATGCTCTTTTTTAATCTATTTTAGGGGTGGTATTTTTGTGGCAGGTATTGTATGGAATGGAGAAATAAATGGTGGTTCCTTTCCCGAATTCACTTTCTATCCAGATTTGACCACCTAGCCATTCGACAAAAGCTTTCGAAATCGATAATCCAAGTCCTGCTCCTTCATATTTTTTATTCAGCGATTCATTGCTTTGCCTGAATCTTTCAAAAATAATTCCCAGTCGTTCGGGGAGAATACCGATACCGGTATCTTTCACAAAAAATTCCAATTCAACATGCTCCCGCTGCTTAACTTCTGTTTTTGACCTGGCAGTCTTTAAGGAATACCCAAATTCAACAGAGCCTTTTTTGGTAAACTTTATGGCATTATTAACGAGGTTAGTAAGAACAGCATAAACTTTTTCATCGTCTGTATTAATGTTGGCTTTGTTTGCCGGCAAGCTATTTTTCGTGAAAATTTGTATTCCTTTTGTTCAGCTTCCGGTTTAAAGTATTTATAGATGTTATCAATTTGCTCGTTAGCATTGGTTTCTGTGTTGGAAATAATTTTTTGCAGGTGCATAAAGTGTGAATTTCCTGATAACTCATTCCGTGCTTATCTTCCATTTAAAAGCAGCTCATGCAGAAGCGCAAAGACAAGCTTGAAAACGTGTGATTTATACAACTCTTTTTCGGAATTGTATAACACTTTTATTCATAAAGTTGCGCAATATTGCGTGAACCCGAATTAAAAAAAATCCAGTTGAAACTTTACATCAGATACATGGTAAGCGACCGCTGTATAACGGCTGTGAAAGAAGAGTTAAAGAAGTTAGATCTTCATTTCATTGTGGTCGATTTAGGCGAAATCGATGTCATGGAAAACATTTCGAAAGAACAACGGGAACTGCTGAAAATTGGCTTGAACAATGCTGGTCTTGAGTTAATGGACGACAAAAGGGCAGTTTTGATTGAGAAAATTAAGAATGTGATTATCGAGATGGTACATCGCTCCGATGAGATTATTAAGGTTAACTTTTCTGATTTTTTAAGTGAAAAATTATTGCACGATTACACCTATCTGTCAAATACATTTTCGGAGGTAAAAGGCATCACCATACAACAATTTATTATCATCCATAAAGTTGAAAGAATAAAGGAATTGCTCTTATACGATGAATTGAGCCTTACTGAGATATCCTACAAGCTGAATTACAGCAGCGTGGCGCATTTATCAAACCAGTTCAAGAAAATAACCGGTTTGACGCCTTCTCATTTTAAATCATTACAGGAAAAAAGGCGAATGCCGATAGAAGAAATTGGAAATGAAATAAGCAACAGGATTTTACCGCTTGAAAACGTTCCGGAGCAATCGTGTGAAGATTTAAAAGAAGAGTATAATATGATTAAAAAAACTAACTGATGAAAAACGAAAATAAAATAAAACTTTTCCTGGTTGATGACGATGCCGTATTTTTGAAATTATTGGAAATTGAATTTCTCGGGCTTGCTGATTTTGAAATTGAAACATTTGCTTCAGGTGAACTTTGCATCGAAAATCTATCGCATAATCCGGATGTAATCATTCTGGATTATTATCTTGATGGTCTTAACCGGGATGCAATGAACGGATTGGATACTCTGGATCAGATAAAAACTTTCAATCCTAAGATCCCGGTAGTGATGCTATCTTCTCAGGATCAGATTGATGTGGCTATCAATTGTATGCATCACAAAGCTTTTGATTATGTTGTGAAAAGCGAAACAGCATTTATGCGCTTACAAAAAATCATAAGTACCATTTTCGAAATGCAAAAAATAAAAAAACAACTGAATTGGTACATGGACAGGTTGTAAGAAAATCCGTCATGACATCCACCGGTACATTAGTTGTAAATAATCCAGGGTTAGTTTTTTTTTCTAAAAAATCAACGAAAAGCGTTAATACTTCTTCAGGAATATTATATTCGCAAAACAAATTTGAAAAATTATAAAAACTATAAAACAATGCGAGTAACTGTAAACCGAAAAGATACCATATTTTCTCCCGATCCTTCCAGGGTAATTGCCCGATTTCTGCATGTGAATGATGAAAGGGCGGCTGATATAATCAGGCAGGTATTGGCAATGCCCGAAAAGGAAGTAAATATTGCCGTGAGTCAGTTACTGAGAGGATATTCACGTCGTCACCGGAATATTTCACGCATATTTGAGGCCCATTTTTCGCGAATGGCTCCAATATTTGATAAAATTGAAGTCAAGGAAGAGGATCTTACAACCTCCCAGAAAGCATTGATAGGTTCCTATTTTACTTTGGAATATTCCATTGAATCAGCTGCTTTTTTTAATCCATCGATTGTAGAACATCCCGACCAGTCAGAGATAAGATCAGAAGGAATAAGGGTGATTTTTAGTTTCAGGGCTACAGGTGAAGGCCATATCTCATCAGTTGTTTTCCGAACAGGAATTCTTGATAAAAACAATAACCTGAGTATAGAACCAGTAGGTAAAATGCTGGCCGAAGCGGATAAAATTATCAGGAATACATACAAAAAGAAAAAATTCAAGGAAAAGCTGGACGGGATGCAAGACCATGGAAAAGTTAATACTCCGGAAATCGTTGAAAAAATTACTGAAATGCAAGACCCGGAAAATGTTATTGCTTCTGTTGATCTGGATACTCATGATGAAAGCCATGAGCAGACAAAAGAAATTTCATCAGCTTTTATACTGGATAAATTAGGCGATTCATTCACTTATGGCGAGTTAATGAGAACCCTTGAAAAAGCGATAAATGATCCTAAAATTTCGGAAGATCAGATAACAATTGTAAATCAGATGCTGTGGCTGGCATCTGCTCACTACGAAGTTCATTTTTCAATTGATTCTGCCATTTCCGAAAGGGTTATTTTCCCCGTTTCGGCAACCGAGCAAAAAGGTATTGAAGATGCCCGCTTTGTCAAATTTACTGACGATGATGGTGAAATAACCTATTATGCCACCTATACTGCTTATGATGGAATGACCATTCTGCCTAAGTTAATCAGCACAAAAGACTTTTATGATTTCAAGATATTGCCCATTAATGGCGAGATTGCCAGAAACAAGGGAATGGCGCTGTTTCCCCGGAAAATTAACGGCAAATATGCCATGTTGTGTCGGATAGATGGCGTCAATAATTATATCGCTTATTCGGATAGTATCAATATCTGGCGTGAAGCAAAAATTATACAGAAACCAAAATACCCATGGGAACTGGTGCAAATTGGCAATGCCGGTTCTCCAATCGAGACCAAAGAAGGTTGGCTGGTTATTACCCATGCGGTAGGTCCGATGCGGGAATATGTACTGGGGGCTTCATTGTTTGATCTGAAGAACCCGGAGAAAGAAATCGGGAGGCTAAATAGTCCTTTAATGGTACCTGATGAAGTAGAAAGAGAAGGTTATGTGCCGAATGTAATTTATTCATGTGGATCAATTATTCATAATGGTGAATTAATTCTTCCCTATGCCATGTCCGATTATTCATCAACTTATGCAACTGTAAATCTTAAAGAATTGCTGGATGTGTTAAAGTCCTCCGGTGATTCCGAAACGAAGTAAAAATAAACAGAAATCCGCAGTATCAAAAAAAATAATTCCCTGTTCCACCGATTGCATAATAGCTGCCATGGAATCTTTGTCATCAGCCTTTCCCCATCCGATGGGGGTATTTCCAACAATGGCATTGCCTCCAATAGCCCATGCGCCAAAACCTGCTTCACTGACTAAAAGGTCTGTATTTCCAAATTTTCTGTATCTCATAAATTTTCTATGTGTTCAAAAGCCGGTCCCAATATCCCGGGGATGAAAAATACTGTTAGATTAACAGTAAAATCCATTGGTTGTTCAAACATGGCTTGCGGTTAGGTAACTTCAATCTCCCTGATCTTCACCGGGATTATCATGATTGTCTCCACCGAAGCTGAAGTAATTGTTCTCTTCGTCTTCGCTTCCGATCTCTTTCATGACTAAATCATATGGGGTTCTTTCTGTTTTGTGTTGTCCTGTGAAAATTTAAAAGCAATGTGGCCATATTTAAAAAAGGCATCGCCCACCAATATTGATGAACGATGCTTTTTTTTAATAAAGAATTAAAGCGTTGAAATTATCCTGTTTAATTCTTCTTTTGTTTTTCCAAGTTTGATCTGAAGGTTTCCCAATAATTCCTCTTTTTTCCCTTCAGTAAACAACAGATCATTATCCATCAGGGATGCAAATTTTTGTTTGAGTTGGCCTTTTTGCTGTGTCCAGCTTCCCTTTTCTTCTGCGTTATTCATTGTTTGAATTTTAATTTTGTTTTAATTTTACCCTATAAAGATGATCGATGGATACTTTAAATCTCCGAACGTTTTTACGCAATTCAGGAAATTGGGTACATTATCAACACATTATGCCTCGTCTTTGGTGGTTCTTACCAGGCTTATTCCCGAAATGAAAAATATTAAACCAAGTATTCCGAAAATAATCAATGTTTTTGCATCGTTATTGCCTGAATTGCCGGTGAACTCCACAGCTGCATAGATAAGCCCTCCAATTCCGAGAATTGTCAATAAAGCGCCGAAGATTCTTTTTAGATTCATGTTTTTTGTTTTAAATATTTGTCAATTGAAAAATTATTTGAGAATAATTTTTTTTCATAATATAGTTATTCATGAAATTTGTTTTAATCTTACTGTAAAACTAGTTCGCTATAATTTGCTATATGTTATATAATTCTGGAAATAAGTTACATTATTCACAGATTCAAAACTCACTATCTGTAATCAACAATTTCTGAATATTGCTTTGCGCTGATAAAAACAGGGTAGTGTCGTTTCGTCCTCATATCCCGGATTTATGCCGGGAAATAGTATGAGGAAAAAAGTTGATTTTACAAGGATTAATTTATTCAGTTCAAAATAAATGCAAATGTTACTCTTTTATCAATTTTGTCAAATCAACAACATCAAATGGTTGTTCTCCAAATGCTGCATAATATTTCAGCAAAATGCTTTCTTCCTTTTCATCCATGCTAATAACTGCATATCCGGGTAAATCTGTTTGTTTAAAATAGGTAACATATTTTGCTTCTTCGGATAACATGGCTTTTCTGTTGTCCAGGGTTTCAGGTTGCCAGTCAGGCCTATTTTCTGCGAGTGAAGGCCCGTACTTTGTAATTACATTTAACGGCCTTTTTCCTCCGTGCCTGCCAACCCTTCCGACAAATCTCCGGATTGAAGTATCGCTTTTACCGGAGGATCCTCAGACTCAGCTCTTTTTTTGATAATTGTCATAAAATCATTCCAGTTTTCCCTGGTATATACCGAATATTCTTTTGTTACCTGTCTTAAATCATCCGGCTTATTTTTCAGCCAATTCATGTCATGGTCTTCTAATAAATCATAATGCAAGTCGCCCAGCAGGATTAAACTGCTCTTTTGCGCAGATGATTGAAGAAACAGCAGAGTCGTTAAGAATAACAGTCCCGAAGAAAATTTCATCATCTTCGTATTTAATTCTCAGATGTCATTTATTTATCAATATTTTCACAAATACCGGTTTGTGATCGGATGGATAAGCGCCATTAACATTATAATTCACTTTCTCATAGGACAGTACTTTTACATTTCCTTTGTGTAAGATCCAGTCAATCCCAAGGCCTCCTTCAACACTGTCATCAAGCAAATCAGCATCATCAGAATTTTCATCACCAACGAATTTTTTGTAAACATCACTTCCCGGTTTTGAATTGAAATCTCCCATCAGAAATACCGGGCGTTCTTTTGTCCATACACCAAAACGGTTGAGCGAATTAATCCTTTCCATAATTATTTTGGGAGTTTCTGAAAGCTGGAAACTGCCCATTTCCCGAAGACGGAACTTATCGCGCTTAAAGAAGATAGCCATGTGTTCGTCATCGTCACCACCTTTTCTGCCTTCTCCGACAACTATATATTCAGGTAAATGGTCCATTAAATAGTCAACCTGTTCCTTCAAACCTTCCTGAGTACCTATAATGTCAGGACTATATTTGCGAATCATATCCACCTGCATTTCACGCCTTACTTCCCAGGATGGCTTATAGTCAGGACTGGCAAACTTCAGGTTGTAGCACATTAAATTAATTGTCCTGCTATCTTCATTTTTAGTTTTTTCCTGCTGTGCGTTTAGTATACCCGGAAGACTAAAAAGAAGAAATGTTAAAATAAAAAGAACTGTTTTCGTAGGTTGGTTATTTAATACATTCAATTTATTTGCGAAGTATTATTTTTTTTCCCGTTTTACTGCTCTGACGGGCAGCTTCAAGAATTTCGACAACCGTCAGGTTAATTTCAAGTGAAGATAAATCTGTCGGGGCAACTTTAGTTTCTCCTTTTATGGCTGAAGCAAAAAATGTAAAAGGATCATGAAACGGGGCTTTGGCAAGAGGAACCTTCATGGAATTCTCTGCTGATTTTTCATCCAGCCGGTATCGGATTGTTTCGGCATTATCCAAAAAAATGTATCCGGTTGTTCCATACACGTGCATATCTTTCCGGTTAAAAGGCCAGTTCCACGAAGCATGTAAAACTCCTTCCATAGTTGGGTATGACAGAATAATTGTTGCATCATCGTCAACTTTGGGGTAAACACCGGGTTTATATTGTTTTAATTCTGCATAAACACTCAACGGTTTTTCTCCTTTCAGGATCCATGTAATTAAATCGGCTCCGTAACAACCAAAATCGGTCACCGCACCACCGCCATTTAAAACCGGATCGGTAAGCCAGTCTAAAAATTCGCTGTTTACATTGATTTCCTTTGGCCCTTTGTGCCCATCGTAAACAATAATCTTTCTCAATTCACCCAACTTCCCATTATCTATCATTTCTTTTCCTTCATAATTGGACGGATACCAGGTCGTTTCGTAATTAGTCAGAAGCAAAATTCCATTTTTATTGGCCAGTTCTGCCATTTTCTGGGCATGCTTAACAGAAACCGCAAGGGGTTTTTCAACCATAACATGAATACCTCTGGGAGCACAGGCTTCAACAACTTTTAGGTGTTCGTAAATAGAAGTGAATGTGATAACACCTTCAGGTTTTGTTTTTTCCAGCATTTCATCCAGAGACTTGTAAATAATGCTTTTGGCAATACCATACTTTTCTGCATATCGATTGGAAAGTGCAGTATCGGATTCAGCAATTCCTACGATTTGAATATCTTCCCGATTCAGGTTTCTTAACAGCGGAACAACATGTGAATGAGATAAACCGGCAACTCCTATTCTTACAGGTTTTTGGGCAATCGTCCTGTTAATTACCATACAAAGGATAAGGACAAAAAATAGAGAAACTTTCATAGTTAACTGATTTTGAAGTTTATTTAAAGCTTACAGAAGCCGGGAGATCATCCAACCCAAAATACTCATGTTCGATCCTATCCTTATAAATCTTTACTATTCGCATACCTGACGGTGCCTTACCCAAAGGTTTTCCCAACGCGCTCGTAGTTATCAGCTGAATTCCACCGTAATTGTTTAACGCATTATTGTGGTAATGGCCTGAGAAAACAGCAGCAACCTTGTGCGATTCAAAAAGGGAAAGATACTTTTTACGATATTCAGGCCCGATATTGGAATAGGCTTCCGGTTCGTCAACAGATTGGTTAAAAAACGGATAATGACAGAACAGAATAATATGATTTGCTTTCCGGCTTTTTTCGAGTTTTCTGGTTAGCCATTGATATTGTTCTTGTTCTGCCCTTTGCAAATCAGCCTTAATGTAACTTGTGTTGAATCCAATAAAACCAGAACCCTTATGCGTAAATGCAAATTTATCGCTGCCGTAGTCTTTTTTGTAATTTCTTATGCTTTGCTTGTCTGGGACGCTGCCAAGGTCATGATTGCCGGGAGTGTAATAGACCGGAATTTCAGGATTTATTTTTGAAGTGATTCGTTTAAATTCAGTAATCTGTGAAACGGATTTGGAGTTGTGAACAAAATCGCCCGTAACTACCACAAAATCAGGTTTAAGTTTATTGATTTCAGCAACCGCTTTTTCATATAAAATTGTTTCTTTTTCAAATCCTTCATTGTTTTCAAACATACCAAACTGTGGATCTGTAATCTGAATAAAAAACCACGGAGAGTCTTGACTATTCTTTTGCGCAAATGTATTCCCGACCATAAAAATCAATGCCAGACTGATAATTATTCTTCTGATTGGATCTCTGGTGAACATAGTTATTCGATAATTAGTATTTGATAATGTATTAATTTCACTCGGAATTTAAAAGTGAGAATATATAGTTCTATTGGTTTTATATATCAAAGAGATTTCAAAGTGATTTGTTCACTATTTTTTAAAATGATTTAGTTTTAAACGTAAGAAAAATCAAGTTCCAAATCATTTCCGGTTTTTAGCATTTCTTATGACTTCCTGTTTCCCGGTATCCGGAACTTTGGAAGTAAATTCAGAATAATCTGCACGAAGTTTTTCGATTATTCCCTTATACTGCCCGTTCTTTATCTGGTTGCTGATTTCGAGCGAATCCGACTTCCGGACATAAAACTGATCTCCAAATTCCCTGAAATCGAATTTCTTCATAGGTTCGGTCGGGTCGAGCATGATGCCTAATTTATAATCTTTGGTAATCACGGAAGCCTGCGACCAACTTTCAGAAACAAAATATTCGCGTTTCATCGGTTTTCCTTTGGTGAGGGTTTTGGCAAATGATTCACCCTGAATTGGATATTTCAGTTTCGGAACCTTCAATCCCAGTAATTCAACCAGGGTCGGATAAACATCGACCAGGCTCACCAATTCACCTGAACGTTTTCCATTTTTCCTGTTCCCTGGATACCTGATGATTAGGGGAATATTTAAGATGTCCTCGTAAACATTTTGGGCCATAGCCGCTTTTTCGACCATCCCGTGATTTCCAACAAAATCGCCGTGATCGGATGTGTAAATAACGATGGTTTCTTCTGTCAATCCAGACTCGTCCAAAGTCTTCAGTATATCCCCCACACACTGATCAATTTCAGTAACCAAAGCGTAATAGGCGCCAATAAAATTGCGCCAGAGCTGCTCATTGGCAAAGGCTTTATCCACATTCCAGACTTTATTGCCACCATTTCGAATCGACTGCATCATCGGGGGAATGTTCTCTTTGGGTTCGTAAAGGCTGGCTGGCTTCCTGATTGAACTTCCATTTATTCTTCCTTCTCCCCAGGTTGAAACATCATACATATCCATATACCTTTTCTGCGGAGTATAAGGCTGATGAGGCCGATAAAAAGTAGACCAGCAGAAGAAAGGTTTATCACTTTTAGCCTGGTCTTTAATCATTTGAACGGTTAGCATGGTGGTGAAAGCTTCCATGGTCATGTTTTCCGGTAGTGCAGAAATCCGGGTTCCCAGATCGGCTGTTGGAAATTTAGTATCCTTATAAGATGAGCATTTCGAACCGGTTCCAAATTCTGCTGACCAGTCCATAGCAAATTCCTTTCCATAACCATTTTTCTCTACCCACTCGGTATAGCTGTTCCCGGGCGTTTCGTTGCATAAATGACTTCGTTGTACATCCCATCCGGCATCAACGGCTTCAGAAGTATGACGCTTGCCGAAAGCATAGGTGTTGTAATTGTTCTGTTTGAAAACAGTTGCAAGGGAAACTACCTCGTTCATCACCTCCGATTTTTCTCCATTGGAAAGCAATCCCAGGGTACGCGGATACAAACCTGTCATCAACGATGACCGGGATGGCGCACAGATGCCGGTAACACAATAAGCACGGTCAAACACAACAGATTCTTTGGCCAGTTTATCCAGATTTGGAGTGATTACATCCGGATGACCCTCAAAGCCCATGACATCTTTATTATGCTGGTCGGAAAAAAGGATAATTACATTCGGTTTTTTCCCTGGGATATTTGATTGATTATTACTTGCTGATGCTGAACCAGTATTCACTGAAAGCATCACTAATCCAGTAAACAGATTTCCGATAGAATACACTCTTCCCATATTAATGTTTAATTTGAAATCATTTTTAAATCCAAAAACGTATCGTTTAATGCATGTTAATTTATTGGTGGAACTCCATTCATTCCCCATTCCTTGTTTGGTTTATGACCTAAAACCAACTCCAGGGTTCCACCTGCCATCAATTCCTGATGTGTAAAGAATGGCGTGTTGATTTCTATGCCGTTAAAAAAGGCTTTCTGAATGTATTTGTTTTCTTTATCTGCTCCTTTGGCAATAACAGTAAACTTTTTGCCATTGTCCAGATTAATAGTCGATTTTTCAAACAATGGACTTCCGATGGTATAAAGCGGTAAACCTGGTGTCACCGGATAAAAACCCAACGAAGAGAATACCACGAAAGCCGACATTCCTCCGCCGTCTTCATCGCCGGGGATACCAAAAATATTGTCCTTAAACCACACGTCAAGCAGGAACCGGATGCGTTTCTGTGTTTTCCAGGGAGCGCCAAAGTAGTTGTAAAGATATGGAATATGAAAGGAAGGCTCGTTACCCATGATATACTGGCCAACCTGACCGGTCGCATCAGGCGCATGGAAAAGGTATTCCTGTTTTGACATATCCAGAGGTTCCCTGAAGAGTTGGTCCAAACGTTCTTCCGCTGCTTTTTTACCTCCAAGCAAAGTGGTTAATTCCGTTATGTCTTGTTGTGCCTGCCAGGCATAGGTCCAGCCATTGTTTTCGTCATAATAATCGCGGAAACCGGGACAACCATCCAGTTTTGGATTAATCATGATCCAATTACCCCCGGCATCTTTGGGCATAAAAAGCCTCATTTCCGGATTCCACAATTTTTTATAATTGTTAGCGGCTTCCGAAAACCTGATGTAATCTTCCTGATGTCCCAGTTCTTTGGCGAGCTGAGCGAAAGTCCATGCATCATAGCTCATTCCAAGGGTAACGGCAACCGATTGTCGTTTTTCAAAGCCATCAACAAGCGGTTCGGTTTCAGCTTCGCCCGGTTTAAGTGCAGGCAGATAACCGTTTTGGTGGTAAAAATCGTCAAGCTCACACTTGGGGGTTCCTTGTCGCCAGGGCAGCATGGTCGCTTCAGTCAAATTCTTTTTTATCCCTTCATAGGCTTTATCCATGTCAAATCCTGAAATACCTTTACGGTAGGCATCAATAAATAAAGACGAAGAATGGTAGCTGTTCATACACATGTGGTTTCCAAGTGTTTCCGGGAATGTAGGCATCCATCCGCTTTGCTCATACATTTGCACATAAGAGTTGAGAATATCGCTCTGCATTTGAGGGTTTAAAATTGAATTAAGGGGATGTTTGGCCAGATAGGTATCCCAAATCCAGTCATCGACAAAAAACGGACGGTCACTTTGATGAACTTTCCCATCGTAGCCGCTGTAATACCGGCCATCTTCGTTGATATCAATCATACGCTCGTAAGTCCGGTACAACGAAGTGTAAAACGATCTTTTTTGAGCTTCGGTTCCACCTTCAACTTCAATTTGATTAATCACCTTGTCCCATGCTTTTTTGCCATTTGCGACCGTAAGGTCAAAACTTTGACCTGCCATTTCCGATTTGAAATTTTTCTTAGCCTGTTCGGGGCTGATGTATGAAATAGCATATTTGATCAGCGCTGTTTTCGCTGAATGATCTGAAATGGAAATTACCATTCTTCCATTGGCCGGTTCAATGTTGAGATTCTTTAGCGGCTTGCCATCAGCACCGGTTATCTCGCCATAACAAAAAGCTGACATGGTGCGTGTTTCGATTGAAGTGCCTCTTGTTTTGTAGGTGTATTGCTCCACCATTGAAAAACTATTCTCACCTGTAGCTTCACTTCTCATGGCTCCGGTACCTGAGATCAGGATGTTTTTCTTTTCAGAAGCCGGAAAATCAATCTTGTAAATGGCACATTTTTTTGCCGGGGTAAAACTTACTGTAATGTCGTCATCGATCAGATAGGTTGAGTAATGCCAGGGACGAACGACCTCCAGATCATGATCGATAGTCATCTTTCTTTTCCACGATTCACTGGTGATTTCTCCAAGAGATACTTTCATTCTTAGAATTCCGGGAGTTCTGTGAGATTCGACCTGAAATGGCCATGACGTTACCTGATCGGCAATAAAATCAGGTTTAATCGGGAACATGCGAATCATCTGGTTGGGCAAACTGAAAGTGGGGTAGGTTGGAACCAGCAACTGGGAAACATTTCCGATTGTCGGATCAACATATTTCGTGTAGTCTTCCTGTTTGCAGGCGCTTGCAAATACGAATGAGATAGCAATTGCTGTAATGGTTATCTGAAATCGGTGCATTTTTTTTTAGTTTAAGTTACATGAATAAAATACTTTTAATTACTTAATTGGTTTTATCTGTAATTCTAATGTTTCATGTTTATTTCCTGATCATCATTCGTTTTTCAACTCCTTCGGTAAGTGGTGAGTTAACGTCTTTGAGATAACCTGTTAATTTAGAGCGTAAATCTTCCACCGTTTTCTTGTATTTAAACCGTTCAGGATTAGAACCTATCAGGTTGTTTATTTCGGAAGGGTCATTTTTTAAATCGAACAGTGCTTCAACATCCTTGCCTCCACTTCTATGGGTAGTCATTAATTTCCAGTTATTCGTCCGGATCATCAGCGATGGTACATTCTGATTTTTCCAGGTCCATTCCGACACTGCAAAATCGTATTTGGGTGCAGAACCCTCCATAACGGGCCTAAGCGAATAACCGTCAGTAGGTATGTTATTTAACCCTGCATAATCGAGGATGGTAGGAAAAATATTCAAGGTTGAAAGCGGTGCTGAAATGGTCTGTCCGGCTTTTATTTTACCCGGGAAACGGATAATAAATGGTACCCTGACTGATTCTTCATAGAAACAAAATTTACCGCGCAAACCATGAGCCCCAAGCATTTCACCGTGATCGGAAACAAAAATGACCAGTGTATTTTCGGCTAATTTCAGCTCGTCGAGTTTTTCAAGGATCTTTCCAACCCAATCATCTATCTCGGTAACAAAAGCGTAGTAATTGGCCGTCATGTACCTGATATTTTCTGAATCAGAATATGGGTTCTCCAGCTGATTGGGTTTATAAGGCGAATTATCCCTGTTATCATGAATGGAGGCAGGAGTACTCATTGCCTCTTTTCTATACATAGAAGCATAAGGTTCTGAAGGAGTTATAGGTACATGCGGACAATGAAATGAACAGGTGATAACAAACTTTTTGTCTTTAAGTCGCTCCAGTGCATCAACGGTTTCCTTACCCTGAATGGCTGTAATTGTATATTCAGCAGGTAAATCCAGCACCCCGTGAACATCATCCTGTCCCAGTTTCTTCAACTTCAGATTTGCTTCAGGTATTTCACCTGATGGAAGATACCGGTATCTTCTGTCGACGGGATCAAGCCGGTATGGAATATTCCCTCCGTAAAAGGTTGTTTCATATAGTTCGCCGGCTTTCAATGGCCGTTTTTCAATTTTTTGTTTCAGGTATTTCACATAGATTGGTTCCCATTTTACAATCAGATCAATGCCCGAAATGCCATCAACCGGAGGATTGGAATAAACGGCAGCCATGTGTTCCGGAGAATGAAATTTACCGTGACACTCTGCAACATATCCCCGCTTTGCCAGAATCTCATCAAAAGTCGGATAGTAGCAATCATTTTTATTGACATCCGAATTGTCACGGATAGTTGTTGTTTCCGTCAATCGTCCTGTCAAAATTGAGGTTCGGGCCGGACAACAAACCGGGCATGGAGTTACGGCCTGTGAAAAATTTACGCCCTGGCTGGCCAACCGGTCGAGGTTTGGGGTTTTTATCAGTTTATTTCCTGAATAATCTACAGCATTCCATGCCTGTTGGTCGGTCATTATGATCAGGATGTTGGGCTGCTCTGATTGATTTTGGGCAGAAATCGTTTGTGCAAAACAAAACAGGCTTCCACCAATGAGTACGGCCGTTTTCTCTAGTCTGGATTTATTGAGTTTCATATCATTTTGATTAATAATTCAATCCTACAAATTGGTATTTTCAAGCTCTTTGATATAGGGAGTTTTCGTTTTTACCATCCAATCTTTCAATGTTTGTTTCATCTCTGCAGTTATTTTTTCGTATTTTACTTTTTCAGGATTCGATCCAATCAGGTTGTTCATTTCCAGTGGATCAGTTTTCAGATTGTACAACGCACAGGTATTTCGCTGGTTTTTCTCATCCATTTGCAGGTAAACAATTAGTTTCCAGTCGCCTTTCCGGAGCATAAAAGGTCCTCCGTTGTTTATTTGACCCCAAACCGAAACAGCATAATCAATTGCATCTGTTTTGCCATCAATTAGTGAACGAAGACTGCGGCCATCATTTTCAGGAATTTTCATACCAGTATAATCCAGAATTGTTGCGAAAATATCGTGATGCGAAACCGGTGTTTCTACTTTTTCTCCTGGAAGAATAACGCCGGGATAACGAATTATCAATGGAATGTGAGCCGAACCTTCATACATTTTCATTTTGCTTACCAAACCATGGTCGCCCAACATTTCGCCATGATCGCTCACAAAAAGAACAATCGTATTGTTGGCAATTCCTTTCCTATCTAATTCATCCAACAATTTGCCTACCCACTCATCGACCTGAGAAATCATGGCATAATACACCATTTTCATCTCTTTATTCATTTCTGCATTCTTGAATCGTGCATCAGTTGGAACAGGATTTTTTGAGTAAGGTGCATTGTTCAAATCGTCGTTTATACTTGCACTTGCCGATAATTTTTGAGGGTTGTAAAGATCAGCATATTTTTTTGGCACAATAAACGGTGGATGCGGAGGTCCAAAGGAAATGGTTAGAGAGAACGGCTGTCCTGGGTTAATATTTTTAAGTGCCTTCAATCCTTCACTTCCTTCATAAGCTGCCAGGGAAGCATTTTCACCATTTTCTATAATTCCAAAAGTGTCTCCCTGCCCTCCTTTCGCTTCGCTTTTATCTTTTTTCTTGCCTTTTATATTATTATCAGAAATATCACTTATTTCTTCGTATTGAATGTCAAGAGGGAGAGGCGTATACGGACGTAGACTCATTTTATCAATTAATTCGGATCGATTGGATTTCTCTTTTGGAACACCCAACTCATCGAGATATTCCCGAAAAGCTTCAGCAGTTGATTTGACGTCCGTAAATTTTGACTTGTTGGTTGGTCTTACCGGATTGTTATACATTCGGGCAAATTGATACGGACTGTGATATTTCCCATAGTATTCTGTATGATACCCATTTGCAGACAATATCATATCAAATGTCTGTAACTTTGGAACACTATCGCTTTCCACATCTTTATTTCCAAGAACTCTGTTGTTGAATATCGTTCTACCTGTAAGTATCGAAGTCCTTGCCGGCACACAAACAGGGCATGCCGAATAAGCATTCACAAACTGAACGCCTTCTCTTGCAAGGCGGTCAATATTTGGAGTTTTAATCTCAGGATTACCGGCACAACCCAAAGCGTCCCATCGCTGTTGATCGGTCATAATAATCAATACATTAGGCCGGGCTGTTTTTTGCGGGCTGTCACAAGCGCTAAGGGATCCAATAGCTCCAAGAAGTAACAGATTGAAATAATTGTATTTTCTCATATCATATATTTTTTAAATCAGGCTGAATCAAAGTTTTGTATGGTCTAATTGGCTTAAATAAGGAGTTTTAGTTTTTATCATCCAGTTTCTAAGCGTATTCTTTAGCTCTCCTGTAACTTTTTCGTACTTTACTTTTTCAGGATTCGATCCAATCAGGTTGTTCATTTCCAGCGGATCAGTTTTCAGATTGTACAACGCACTGGTATTTCGCTGGTTTTTCTCATCCATTTGCAGGTAAACAATTAGTTTCCAGTCGCCTTTCCGGAGCAAAAAAGGCCCTCCATTATTTATTTGCCCCCAAACCGATACGGCATAATCAACCGGATCATTTTTACCATCGATTAACGCACGAAGGCTTCTTCCGTCATTTTCAGGAATTTTCATGCCGGTGTAATCCAGGATTGTTGCAAAAAGATCGAGATGTGAAACCGGTGTATTTACTTTTGTTTTGGCGGGTATTATTCCGGGTAAACGCATGATCATGGGGATATGTGCAGATCCTTCATACATTTTCATTTTGCTGTCCATACCATGATCCCCCATCATTTCGCCGTGATCACTAACAAAGACAACCAGTGTATTTTCTGTCAATCCCTTTTTATCCAGTTCATCCAGCAACTTGCCTACCCACTCATCAACCTGAGTGACCATGGCATAATAAACCTGTTTCATTTGTTGCACCATTTCAGGATTTTGGAAACGCAAATCGAAAGGAGTATTATTTCTCTGGTATGGAGCATTTTGCAAATCGTCGTTAATGCTTTTGGGTACTGATAATTGACTTGCAGTATACATATCTGCATATTGTTTCGGAACTACGTAGGGAGGGTGGGGAGGTCCAAACGAACAGGTCAAAGAAAAAGATTCACCGGGTTTCATTCGTTTTAAGGCCTCCAACGCTTCGTTGCCTTCGTATGCTGCCAGAGAACCATTGGCCGGACCCTCAAAAATGCCAAAATTTTGGGATTGTGAAACTTTTGGCTTTTTAGAATTCTTTTTTCCATTTGAATTAGCTGCTGTTTGTACTTCTTTTATTCCATAACGTCCATCAATGGGTAACGGAACGTAGGGACGCATACTCATATTGTCAATTAATTCATTGGCTTTTGCAGGCCTTTCAGCAACACCTATTTCGTCCAGATATTTACGTAATCCATCCACTGATGAAGGCACATTGGGTTCCTTCGATTTACCGGTTGTTTTGACAATGTTGTTGTATTTTGAGGCAAACTGATATGGAATATGCCATTTGCCGTAATATTCCGTATGATATCCATTCGAAGAAAGTATCTGATCAAATGTTTGAAAATTTGGAATGTCTTCATTTTCAATATCATTATTCCCTAGAACTTTATTGTTAAAAATGGTGTGTCCGGTAAGAATAGAAGTCCTGGCAGGCACACAAACAGGGCACGCCGAATAAGCATTTACAAACTGAACCCCTTCTCTTGCAAGCCGGTCCATATTGGGCGTTTTAATTTCAGAATTACCGGCACAGCCTAAAGCATCCCATCGTTGCTGATCGGTCATAATAATCAAAACATTGGGCTTTTGTTCTGTTTTAGCAAC
Organism: Bacteroidales bacterium; assembly: GCA_038251165.1. Classification (GTDB taxonomy): domain Bacteria; phylum Bacteroidota; class Bacteroidia; order Bacteroidales; family Prolixibacteraceae; genus Aquipluma. The sequence goes on from JBBSBP010000053.1 coordinate 27,436, forward strand.
TGCTCCCTGAGTTAAAAGCAATCCCCCAAATGAAATGATGCCAATTTTTAAATATTCTGTTTTTATCATTTTATGAAAATTAATAATTTATATTTTTTCAACTTTAAGGGGTAATTACTGTCCGGCTATCGACTTCTCAATCATCTTTGCCCAATGTTGTTTCGGTAAGGTTGTTAGGATCGTAAACCTTTGTGTCTGGGTTTGCATTGGGATTTGGTTTTGGGAAATAGGCGCCAAAAGATTTCAATCCGTCCATCAACTGCTCATACATCAGCATGGCCTTTTCAGGATCGACTGCGGAGATATTCTTTTTTTCGCCAAGATCCTTATCTAAATCGTACTGGAAGTACTGATCCGGATGATCATAGAAATATATCAGTTTCGACTGGCCAACAACGAGGGCCGAACTGGGAGCTGACTCGCGGTAATGCGGATAGTGGAAATAGAGCTTGCGGTTGACATAGCTCTCAGGAACGGACTTGCCAAGCAGCAACGGCTTAAAGCTGACTCCGTCTACCGTTTTGGGCACGGATGCGGAAACGCCTGCCAGATCTGCGAAGGTCGGTAGCCAGTCGTAACCGACTATATTCACATTGCAACGTGAGTTGGGTTTGATGCCGGGACCGCGAACGACCATAGGTACGCGCAGACCGCCATCCCAGATCCACCATTTGCCACCACGCAGGGGTTCCGCCCCATCATTCCAACTACGGTATCCGTTGTCGGAAGTAAAGATAACATAGGTGTTGGACGCGATGCCAAGGTCATCAATTGTCTTTAATATCATGCCTATCGAAGTATCAAGATCCTCAGACATCGCCGCCAGTCCGATGGCTTTTTTTGCCTCACGTTTATCCGTAATCTGGTTGAAGACCGGATTGTTTTCCTGTTTTTTCAACGTAGCCGGACGGGACTCGTACTGGGCGTGGGTCGCATAGTGTGAGAGCTGGAGAAAGAACGGTTTCCCGGCCTTATGCTGACGCTCCATAAACGAAATTCCGGATTGTGTGATACTGAAAATTTGTTTGGGGTTCTCAATTTTATCACCGGGCGGAACATCATTAACACTCTTATTATCTGTTTCACCATTGCTCTCATCATATCCGTGCTTTTCAGGACCGCCGCCATAAAGATGCCACTTGCCGAAAAGTGCTGTTGAATATCCATTGGATTTCAGCACATCGCCGATGGAGGTGAAGCGGATGTTTCCCTGCGGTTCAGGTGTAAGGAGTGGCGGGTCACCGCGCTCAGCAATATATTTCACGTTCCCATCCGTCTTCGGGCCAAAACCGCCGTTGCCCGTGTACAGGTGGTGTGCGGCTGTCATACCGGTCTGAATCGAGCAGCGTGAGGGTCCACACATCCCTGCTGCCGCACGTGCGCTGCTGAAAACTATCCCATGATCTGCCAGCTTTTGGACATTTGGCATGGAACAGAAAGACATGCCTGATGCCGGCATATCCGGATCCATAGGCACAGAGGTGCCATACCACGCCATGTCATCAACCAGGATGAAGACAAAGTTGGGTTGCTCACCTTTATTCACCGAAAGTTTTGATTGATTATCACTTGTTGCCGCAAGCCCAGTGTTTATTGACAACATCGCCAATCCAACAGCTAGTATTCCAATTGAAACGAGTTTTTTCATGTGTATTTACAGCTTAAGATTCTCACCATACGACCATCCTTTACGAACAGGTTCTTTGATATATGCATCTAATTCAGGGCGACCGGTAGCTTTCATATTTTTAGCGTCATAATTTATGGTTCCTCCAAATCTTTGAGCCAAAATACCAACCTGAATCATTTCCGTTAAGCTGGCTGAATAGTCAAAATTAGATCCGGGAAGTGTATGATTTTTAATGGCGGCAATCCATTCCTGTACAGGTTTTTCCTCCAATACTCGTGGAATTGTTTTTGCCGGGGGATTTTTCAAAAATTCAGTCCACTCTTCCTTAGGGACAAGTAATCTTGCATCGTTTGGTCTGCCGCCTGTGATCAGCGTTTTTTTATCCCCAATCATTATCATACCGTTGCCAGGCAATTGCTCAATGCCCCATTCCCGTCTGATGGCTGGTTTTTCCATTCCTTCATACCATTTCATGGTAACCGGAGCTTTTTTCCCACGAGCGCCAAATTGCCAGGTCACAAGTGATTCATCTGCCACAAAACTATGATCCGGTACTGGATTTGGTATCGTCGCCTTCACAGTATGCGGCAATCCAAGATCCAGTGCCCAAAATGGAGCATCCAGGGTGTGACAAGCCCAATCGCCTAACATTCCATCTCCAAAATTGTAAAATCCTCTCCAGGATTTTGGCGCATATATGTTGTTGAAAGGGCGTTCCTCAGCTGGTCCCTGCCATAAATCCCAATCTAAACCCTTAGGCACTTGTTCTCCCTGTGGAGGAAAAGTTGTTGGTTTGTCAAAGAATCCATTTTTCTTAAATGTTAGTTTATCTCGCCAGGCAATCACCTCTTTTACCTGGCCGAGAATACCGGCTTCGTACCATTCTTTTGCCAGCCTGATTCCATTTGTAGTATGCCCCTGGTTACCCATCTGCGAAACAATACCATAATGCGTTGCTGCTTTTTTCATTGTTCGCAATTGCCAGATGTTGTGGGCTAAAGGCTTTTCAACAAACACATGTTTACCAAGTTCCATTGCTACCATAGCTGCGGGGAAGTGAGTATGATCCGGAGTAGCAATTATCACGGCATCAATATCCTTTGCCATTTCATCGAACATTTTCCTAAAGTCTTTATACCTCTTTGCTTTTGGGCATGCTTCGAAGCCTTTGGCTGATTGTCTGTCATCAACATCGCACATGGCTACTATACTATCCCGGGGGACCTGTGTCCAGCTGGCTTGTCCTCGGCCACCAACACCTATAACTGCGATATTTAATCTATCTGATGGTGCACTTTTAAGATAATTTGGGATGAATAATACCCCTGTAGCCAACGAGGCTTTTGTTATGAACGATCTGCGCGATAAATTTTCCATTTCTTCAAAATTGAATATTCGTTAATTCTCTATTGCAAAGAAGATTGTTTTATTAATTCGGCTTCAGTTTTCTTCCATCTGTAAATTGAAATTTTTTCGATCAAACCTACAAATTTATAGTTCGAAACCTCCTTTGGATCAATAAGTTCACCCGAATCCTGCCCCAGAACTATATCGCCGGACCGGGGTTTCAGGGATTGTATCGGAAGCAGCATCTGCCTTTGTTCAAGTAATTTACCATCAGCATAAAGCCTGATGAAGTTGTTGTAATTTTCAATGACGGCAACAAGATGACTCCATTTACCCGTAATTTTTGATGTCCCGTCAACAAACTGAAGATGACTGTTATGGCACACCACAAAACCCGGGATGCCATTCTCCACAAACAGCGCCCAGCCATCCTGTTGTGAACCGGCAGAAGCGATTACTCCATCAGGTGATTCAGGCTTTACAACACAGTCGATGATAAATGTTCCGAGTGAAGGATCCAGATCAGGAGTGTTGTTAATAGTCATGCTGGCTCCATTGGAAAAGCTACCGGATATCACTCCGTTTTCAGTATTTTTCTTTATCCCGTTCAGAATAATTTCATTTTGGGATTTTTGACTGAAGTCCAATTTCTTAAAATCCATTGAAAAGACTTTCCCGGTTTTGACATTCAGAATGGGTTCCGGATCAGGTCGTGGAATGGTATCGTGATAGCCGGTCTCTTTTTTGAGCCGTTCAAGTTCCAATGCCATGGTTTGTTTTAGTTCCGAATATTTTGGATTTTCAGCCAGGTTGATTAATTCGGCCGGATCATTCTGTTCATCGTACAATTCATCAATGTCATTGATATCAGGAGTTTTCGAGTATAAATACTTTTCTGTCCTGACAGCCGTGATTCGTGGGATGAAATGGATCAGATCGGGCCAGTATGTAAACAGGAATGATTTTCTCCATCCTTCATTCTTTCCCTGAAGAAGTGGAATCACACTTTTCCCCTGCATTTGTTCTGGTATAACAACTCCCGCAAGATTTAAAAAGGTTGGAGCAATGTCGGCATTCAATACGATTTCCGAAACCGATGAGCCGGGTTTTGCGATTTTGGGGTAGCGCATTACAAGAGGAATTCGCATGGATTCGTTGTAGGCCAGACGCTTGTCTCCTTTGCCGTGCTCCCCGTGGAAAAATCCATTGTCACCTGCAAATACGATAACGGTATTTTCCAAAAGACCTTTTTCCTGCAGCATAGCATAAATCTCCCCTAAGCCCTGATCAACAGCAGAAATACACCTGAGATAGTCCTTTTGATTTCCAATGCCGTTTTTTGAATTCCAGGCTCGGGCTTTACGTGTCTTTTCCGGTTGAATTTGATTTAAATCTGAATCTCTGATCCGGTGACGTCTCTCCATGGATACCTGAATTCTCTGCCATGCGGGCTTACTTTCCATATTATCCTGCCAGCTGGCAGGTTCAGTAATCGGGTCTTCCCGGTATATATCCTGGTCACGTTCAGGTGGAGTAAATGGCTGATGAACTGCTTTGTGCGATAAATACAAACAAAATGGTTTTTCCGAATTTTTGTTTATAAAATCCAAAGCATATTTATTCAACTCATCGGTAATGTATCCATCATTCCTGATTTCGGTCCCATTAATATTTAAGACATTTCCATTGTAATTTCCCTGACCTGAAAAACTGCACCAATAGTCGAAGCCCTTTCTTGGACCATTGTTTTCAGCCATATGCCACTTACCAATAAAAGCGGTTTTATAACCTTCGTGCTGAAGGATTTGTGCATACGATGGTGTAATGTCTGGATTGAATTCGCGGCCTTCCTGATTGGTGCTTACTCTATTTGTTTGCGGAAACGTACCCGTTAGTATTGTGGCTCTTGAAGGAGCGCAAAGAGAATGTGTACAAAATGCATTCTGGAAATGAACACCTTCATTGCGAAGCCGGTCAATATTTGGTGTTTTTAAAAATGGATATTGCCCGGTAAAACCCATGGCGTCCCACCTCAAATCATCAACCAGAACAAATACAATATTTGGATGCTTCTCTTCCTTCTGATTTGCTTGTGAATGACATGAAACAGCAGCCATTCCAACCGTAAGGAAGGTAATCGCTTTAGTAATTTTATTTTTCATTGGTTTATAATAAAAGTTCTGCGCTTCATTATTTATTATCTATTGCATTCAAATTGTTATTTTTTCTTTTTGACTTTATTTTCTTTTAAATCACCCATCGGAGTGGCCATTTGCGAACGCCACTTATTAAATTCGTTTTGCAGCTTTTCAACGACTTTTGGATTTTGCTTTGCCAAATCTGTTTTCTCGCTGATATCCGCAGAAAGGTCATATAATTCTATATTGCCCTCTTTGTTTTTAAGCAGTTTCCAGTTTAGATTCCTTATCGCCCATATTCCATCGTTTCCATCCCAGTAAAGGTATTCATGGAGCGGATATTTCTGATTTCCATTTATCACTGGCAGTATATTACGTCCATCATAAATTTTGCCGGCGGGAAGTTCGATTCCAAGAGCTGCGCAAATGGTCGGCAATATGTCAAGTGAAATAACCGGTTCGTTGCTTGTTCCGGGAGTTATTTTTCCGGGCCAGCTGATAGCGAACGGCACCCTGATACCCCCCTCATAAACACTGTGTTTAAAATCACGAAGCGGCGTATTTATGGCTTTTGATACTTTTGCGCCCCCGTTGTCATTAAAATAAATAATAAGGGTATTTTCATACGCTCCGGTTTCTTTCAATTTATTTATTACCTGATTTATTGCGAGATCCATGCGGTACAACATGGCCAGCTGGATATCCCTGTCCCTATCGCCGCTGTTAAATTTTCGGATATCCTCTTCAGGGGCTTCAAGTGGAAAATGGACTGCATTAAACGGAAGGTATAAAAAGAATGGAGAACTTTTTCCGGCATTATCCGCAATAAACTGACAGGCCTCGCGTGCCAGATTATCGGTCAGGTAGCCGGTATCATTGATGGGTTTGTCATCGCGGTAAATACAGGTTTGCTCATCACCAGGCGTACAGTTTAA
>JBBSBP010000054.1:0-33331 GCA_038251165.1 Bacteroidales bacterium
CCTCCTGAAAAGCTGACATCCGAAAAAATGGTTCTTCCAATTTCATAAACCCGGGTTTTTTCGTTGTTTTTAAGAATCGGCGACTTAAATTTATCTTCGCCCCAATAAGTTGCCGTATCTGCAGACCGGTGCATCTCATACCGGTAATAATCGCTTATTGCCGGATCATCCTGCAAATGAAAAACAACACCCTCGTGTTCGCCGTAAATATCCTTGAAATTGGCGACGTAGGTCACACTGTCGAGTTTAATTGGCTTCTGAATTGTTGATGCAGTCGCGGTGTAAATTACACCATGATAATCGATCGAAAGTGTATAATCTTTATTGGCCTGAACAGGTTTTGATCCTTTATAGAAATAAGAGTAGCTCCCAAAAAATACCTGAAAAACTGAATCAGGAACTAATTTGTCCGAAACGCCCGATGTTGTGATGGTGACATTGGCATCTTTCACAAACATTTGATTTGGTGCAATTGCTGCATCCAGATAAGGAAGGGTTTTATTCAGATAAAGTTTTGGAATTTGTCCGGGAGTTATCAAACATTGAATTGAAAGTTTGCTTGTATAGGGTTGCGGTTTAATCGTGATTTCTTTTTCACACGAGCTGAGGATAAAAAGAAATGATAAACACATAAACAGGATTGAAATTATTCGTTTCATCTGGTCTGATTTTTTTAAATTAAAATTTGAAATTCCAGCTCACACTTGGAAGAGCAGGTAATAAACTCACTTCTTTTGCTGACGGTTTTTTCGTTTGTGGATCAACAGTCAGATAAACAAAGTATGGATTCATCCGGCTGTATGCATTGTATAAACCAAAAACCCATTCTGAAGTGACTTTTTTCCCAAACCAATGCCGGTCGCGGTTATGATGAATAAAGCTTAAATCGAGCCGGTGATAAGACCGGTATCGGTAATTGTTCCGTTCGGTATAATCGTTGTAGAAAATATCATATAAAGTTCCACCTTCAAATACCGGAACTTTACCCATTGGCAAGGTAAAAGCGCCTCCGGAAGTAAATACCCAATCGGCAGCAACTGTCCATTTTTTGCTTAAATCATAGGTGCCAACAATCGAAATGTTGTGCCTTTTGTCGTAAGTGAACGGAAACGTTTTTCCATAATTCAGGTCCTTGAAAGTTTGATTGGTCCACGATAAGGTATAAGATACCCATCCGGTTAATTTTCCAAAATTCTTCCTGGCAAACAATTCCAATCCATAACTTTCACCTTTTCCAAAAGTTAATTGCTCATCGATATTGGCATCAGCCTGAGGTTGCGATCCTTCTTTAAATAAAACCTGGTTACTCATGGTTTTATAATAAACTTCGGCACTGGTTTCAATCGAATTGTCCTTGAAGTTCTTAAACCATCCCAACGAATATTGACGGCTGACTTCTGGTTTAACAACTTTGCTGCTGCTGATCCAGATATCGGTTGGCAATGAAGCTGTACTGCTTGGCACCAGGTGCAAAAACTGATTCATTTCGGTATAAGATACCTTGATCGATGAAGTCGGACTGGTCGAAGCTTTCAGTGTAACCCTTGGTTCTACCGCGCTGTAATTTGCTGATGTACTTAAAAATAAAGGAACACGAACACCAACATTTGCACTTAAAAATTCATTCAGTTGAATTTCGTCGCTCAGATAAAATGCCAGCTGACTGCTGTAGGTTCTCGGAATACTATCGGGTTTCAACGCTGGAACTGTTCCTTTTTTTGATAATTTATTTGCCGTGGTTGCCGGGAAAAACGTGTTGTATGAATAGTTCGCTCCCAGTTTAATGGTATGCTTTGAATTTGGATGAATTTCCCAGTCAGTTTTAGCATTTAAATCACGGATTCCTGAATATTGCTGAGCGACATATTTGCCTTGAGAAGTTGTTAAACTGTTGTGATAATCATTGTAAATCAATGAACTGTTGGTGAAAATTTTATTGCTGAATAAGTGATTCCAGCGGAATGTTGCAGTCTTGTTTCCAAAGTTTATCCCATAATTCAAGCTGCTGGCGCCTGTATATTGTGCATTATCCAATCCTGTGAAAAAACTCAGGTAAACCCGGTCTTTATTGGTTAAAGTATAATTGAATTTCGCATTCAGATCATACAAATAATAGTTGGTGTTGTTTTTATTTTTAGGAATGACCGGTTTTGCCAGTATATCAAAATAGCTCCTTCTTCCTGAAATGATAAAAGATCCTTTGTTTTTTTTGATTGGTCCTTCCAGTGTCAGATTTGAGGATAAAAGACCGATACCTCCACTTACTGCGAACTTGTTTTTATTCCCTTCTTTCATCGTAATTTCAAGAATCGAGCTTAACCGTCCGCCATATTCGGCAGGAAATCCGCCTTTGATCAGTTTAACGTTGTTGATGGCGTTGGTATTAAACGTGCTGAATAATCCAAATAAATGGTTGGGATTGTAGATGGTTGCTTCATCGAGCTGAACCAGATTCTGATCGGTATTTCCACCGCGGACATGAAAACCGGTGGTGCCTTCTTTTCCCGGCTGAACTCCCGGAAGCAGCTGAATCACCTTCAGAATATCACTTTCGCCGCCAATGGCCGGCAAGGTGTTTAATTGGCGCAGCGGCACGTCAATGACTCCCATTTGCGCTTTTTGAACATTATTGTCATTCCGCCTGGCACTAATTACCACTTCACCCAATGAATTATCGGCACCTGTCAAATCAATATTCAGAATAATATCCTTATTCGTTGATATTTTTTTTGTTTGGGGAGCATAGCCGATGTATGAAAACACCATTCCCAGGGTATCTGCTTTCTGAATGGTTAGTGTGTAATATCCATAGTTATTGGTAATGGCTCCTGTTTTTAGATTGGTGTTGAATATGGTGGCGCCAATCAGGCTTTCTCCGGTTCCCGCATCTTTGATGTATCCGCTGATGGTTACTTTCTGAGCCACCAGCTGCAATGAAGTACAAAGGAGCAAAATGGCAAAAAATGTCTTGAATGTTGTTCTCATATAAAATTTCTAAGTTTATTTTTATTGCAGAATCGATGAATGATTTTTAGTGATGTGTGTGTATTTTTATTATTTGGCAAAAAGGAAGGGCCATGCAATGATTTGTGCATAGCCCTATCTGTTTTTTTAATTCTTATTAGAAACTAGTCTTCGACTTGAATATTCTTTGATACCTCAGCAATAAATGCCTGATAAAGACCTGCGTTTTCGTTTTTACTAATTGTGATTTGATTATTCAATTGAATTGCCTGACTCCAATCCAGATTTTTTAGCCAACTGGTTACATCAAATAAAATGGAAACGGTTACTACACTTCCGGAAGAAACAGTAATTCCATTTGCATTAAGCGGTAACTGGACAGTTTCTGAAAGATCGGAGTTTAAGGTAAATGGTATTTCAACACCACTTAATGTGGTAAAAATTCCAGTCAGGACAATTGATTGGTTGTTGTTTTCCGGACCAGCAAAAAAATCAAAATCGACTTTTTTATAGGTTCCCGGTTGAACGATTACCTGATCGACTGAAGCGGAACCATTTAAGATATCCAGAACATAAGGACCTGCCAGCAACAAATCCCCGGCGTCACCGGATTCTGACTTCGAATTATTTTCCTTGTCATTATTCCCATCATTACCCGATTGATCACCATCCTGGTGGTCTTCTCCGGAGTTTTCCTCAATTTGCAGATTCTGAATCTCAACAGTTGCTGCCTGTAAGGTGATGTTCCCTGTTAAAGCTTCAATTTTCGCAGATTTTAACCCTTGACTTGTACCGGTTGCTTTCAATTGGATAGTGCCTGGAGCTCCATTATTTTCGTTTTTGCATTGAGTGAAAACAAATGCAACAAATAGGACAATCATCAGGGTAATTAATTTTTTTGTTTTCATAACTGAATGTTTTTATTGATTAAAGAAAATGCTTTACAACTAAGAACCTGATATTTCAAAATGGTTGGGTGACTTTGAATATTTTTCCGGCATTTTGAATATTCCCGGATGGTTTTAAACAGCTAAAGAATTGATTGGGAGCAAAACGAATGTTGTAAAAAAGAATTAATTTTTCTGAAAACGCTGAAGCGAAAGTGCGGTTCGAAAACCAAGGACCAATGGTCGGTTCATTAAATCACTTCCCGGATTAATTGCCGTTAGATTCAGGCAAATTTCAGGGCCAAAATCAAATTTAAGACCCGATCCGGTAACTAAGGTGTAGCCACCGCCTATTTTCAAACCTAAATTATTTTTCCTGATTCCGGAAATCTGATTATATGAAAAAGGAAGATCTGATCCGGTTAAGCTGGTTTTTGTTTTATCTGCAAATAGATAACTGTAAATAAAACCACCATCAAAATAGATTCCCTTACTGGTTTGATAACGTAAAATCAGCGGAATTTCAAGCGATTGAAACTTCCATTCTGTTTGAAATGAATTTTGACTGCTCAGTTGATTTGTTGCCAAACCGTGAATGAGAATGTCGCCCGCAGAAGTCGGGGCTGCAATTAGTCCGTTAATATCTTTCAGATGGCTGAGATCATTTGTTGTTTTACGGCGGTATTCGCTCAGTTTTATTCCTGAATAAATACTCCAGATCGGGTTAATCGGATAAACTAATTCCAATCCTCCTGAAAATGCAAATTTTTCCTGTTTATACCCTTCAATGGCGAATAAATTGATTACTAATCTCATTTTATTTGGCAATTCCTGAATAAGTTTCAGCAACTGCTTTGCTTCTAGCTGGGTGGATATATTTTCATTACTTATTTGAGATTGGCTGATAACTTCAATATTTTCAACGTAATTAATGATTCTGTTTTTCCTGTAATATCGTATGGCCTCGTTGACAACGATTCTTTTTGCCCAGCCTTCAATTCGCTCTATTTCTTTTAATTGATGTAACCGGTGAAATACATTCATCATACTTTCCTGAAAAATATCATCAGCATCAGCTTTTGTCCGGGCATACCTTTTGCAAACACCCATCATTATCGGTGCAATGTATTCATACAGTGAATGTCTGGATGTGTGATCGTTGTCCAGACATTTTAAAATTAGCTGATGTAGTTTGTTGTATTCCAATGTCAATAAGTAAGAACCAGATAAACGAAAAAGGTTGGGTGGAGGTAAATAAAAAACAAAAAAGCCTGCGGCAAAGCAAGCTTTTCTGAAACGTTAAATGACTTTTAGTCCTTATAAACTGTCAATTTTCCGTCTTTGGTAGCATGGACTTCGAAAGATTTGCCATTCTGCTTTAGTGCAATTTCGTAGCCGTTAAAATCCGGAGTTTCTATTTTTGAAGCTTCGCCCATTTTAGCGCCTTTATATTCTTTTTCAATGGCGGTTTTAACAATTGCCGGAAGTTGGTTCGCTTCTATTTCGGATTCTGTTTCGAGCCATTTTCCTGAAAGATCGAACGAAGCCGAAGTTTCTTTCCCGGAGAGCATAAATTCGGCTTCCCATTCATTGGCTTCTTCCATGTCCCATTTTACTTTTTCTGCGCTTTTAAACATTTGTTTAAAGGTGCTGGAAACTACTGCTGGTGGAGTTTTCTGAGCGCTTGCGACTAAACTAAATACAAAAAAACTGAGTACTAAAATTGTTGTTTTCATCTTTTCTGATTTTTAAATTAATACACCAAACTTACGATGCAATTCTAAAGGAAACTTGAAGTTGGTTCAGTGGGTATTATGCGGTTAAATCTTTTGTTTCAGTATTCTCTGTTTGTTCTTTTGTTGTTCATGAAATAAGAATTCAAAAACCTGATAATCAATTAAAATAATCGTATAAAACATAGTTAAATCTAAAAATAAATGATATGTGTTTGATGATGTTTCCCAGATCTGTGTCATTTGAAAATAAATTAGACTCAAAAAAGAATCCCCGGGACATTGAAGCTCCCGGTAAGATTTACGCATCTTCCGTGACTACACGGAAAATTGTCCTTGATGAACTCTCTAAAACCATCGCCCGGTCCTCAAACATTGGCAAGGGCTGATGTGTATGCTGTTTTGGTGGCGCTTATTGATGAAGCTGTGGAATCGCTTGCCAACGGGAACCAAATTTCCTTTGGTAAACTGGGGAGCATTGCCGTGAACCTTAAAAGCGAAGGCTCTGAAACAGAAGATAGAATTACCACTTCGCTGATAATAGGTGCTATGGTAATCTACCGCCCTGGTCCTGAAATAAAGGGCATGCTCAATAATCTCAAATTTGAGAAAGCTTCGTAAATCATCTGAATAGCTTTTATCCGGTTGTTTTTTCCATAGATGGTTCATACAAAAATGTCAAGTGATATTTTTTTTTCACTTGACATTTTTATTTTTTCACTTGACATCTTCGATGAAAAAACAAGTGATTTTTTTTGAAGGAACAAACTCCTGTTCCAACCTCCTGCTTTTATTGTATTTCTTCCGATCGGAAAGTGTGGCTCAGTAAACCGGAAATTTATTCTCCTTGGTATAAGATCATTTCTTCAACTCAAATTTTCTGCTGGTTGACTTTTCAGAGGTAGGAAAATCAGAAGGGACAGGCTGAGTGACTTTACCGGTAGCTGCCCATTCAGTACCGCGAAGGAATGAAATGATAAATCCTACGCCTTCGATGGAATAATCATCGTGTCCGAGTGTTGTATGAAAAATACGCCCCTTGCCGTAATTAAGTACCATTAGAATGGGCTCATTCCGGTCGGTTGGCGCTTTCCCCGACATATCTCTTCCTGTGGCCAGAATAGTCATATTTTCAGCAGGACCACGTAACCTGGCATAACATTCATCTTTTGTGGTCATCCAAACTTCGGGCATTCCTTTGGTAATCGGATGGTTGGCAACACGTAATGTTATCGGGATTAAATGCGGCGGCCCATGTGCACCGGCACCACCGGGAGTATTGTCCCGGATTAACTTCCCTTCATTGTTGTAATACACATAAGGACCATCTTTTTCATTCCGGTCTCCCCATCCTCCCAGACCAATCATCTGGTTGTAGGCTTTCCATGCAGGATATGAATTATCAGCAGCATGAACGGAAACAAAACCACCTCCTGCCTTCACGTAGGCCTCGAAAGCCTTTTGCGTGGCTTCCGGCCAATCGGATGCTTTCCAACCGAAATTGGAAATCACAACATCGTATTTACTGAATTTTGGATTAAAATCAGGATCAGCCTTTGGATTTTCCAAATCCTGTGTTTCCCCGACACCGGCCAATGAAAGATACGCCTTTTCACGTCCGGCCTTCCAGGTGAAGTGACTACGGTTAATGTCAACTTCGAACAGCCCGGTTTCTTCGAGATACTGCTTCATCATAATCGTGGACTTTGGCCAGACTTCATGATTATTCTGTCCGTCAATGATGAGCACTTTCACTTTGGCCCCGGCAAACACCGACAACATTAGAATCAATAAAATGCTAATCAGACTTTTTTTCATACGTTTTTTTTTTGCAAGTTATTATTTAGTCAACACGAATACAAATCTTCACAAAATCTTTTTAAAATCCGGTGGATTAAAGAGTGAAATGATACGGTTTCCTGATTATGAATCCGTTCATCGTACCTGTTTTGTGCAACAACTTTTGAACAACTATTCACCCTGTAGGGATTTAATCCTCACTATTTCATTCTGAAGCTGCAACCTGGTTTGCTGATCGTTGGTTTTTTGCAATGTTTTGGTATAGACACCTAAAGCTTTATTCTTATTCCCTGTTTCAAGATAAAGATTACCTAACAGAAAGGCCGAAGACAAATGATCCGGGAATTTCCTGACTGTTTTTTCAAGTTCGGCAATAGCTTTGGCTTGTTGCTGATTCTGATTTAAAAAGTAGGCATAGGTATACGCAAATTTTGGATCTTCCGGGGTAGCATCCATCGCCTGTTTACTCAGTTTGCACGACTCGTTCAGATCGCGGGACGAAACAATTACACTTAAATTATAGGCTGCCGTTGAATTTTGGGAATTTACTTTCAATACGGTCCGGAAGGCTTTTTCCGATTCATCCATTTTTTGCATTTCAGCCATCAGCAGGCCATAATTCAGGTTGGCAGCTTCGTTCATTGGTTCAACTCGTAAGGCTTTCTTCAAATTGATTTCCGATTTTAGCTGATCTCCGGAAACCGAATACAGGAAACTGCTGTTGATCAACGGCATAATCGCTTCAGGATAAATTTTCAGTGAATTGTTGTATGCCGAAAGGGCTTTTGCTGCATTTCCCATATTCTGGTAATGATTCCCCAGGTTATAATAAGCGCTCCAGTCATCCGGACGCGAGACCAGTGAAGTTTCATATTCGGTATTAACTTTCCGGAACAAGTCCAGTTGTTCTGAAGTAAAATCCTGTTGCGGAAAGCCTGCCAGTGATTGGGCAGCAGCCAGCCTCACCAATCGGTAATCATCTTTTGCGGCCTTAAACAAAGCTGCTTTTGCTTCATCGGTTCGGTAGTCCAGCAATCCTAGGGCTGCCGAACTGCGCGATAAAGGCGATTCAAGTTTCAATGCCCCAATCAGCGCCGGCCATTTTTTCGGATTATCACATGTAGTCAGAATGCGTAGCAGTGAATTGGTGAAAACTTCACCATATTGATTGGTTTCAATAGCTTTTAGCATGGCATCCAGTCTCCCCCATTTCCCGTTACGGGCTTCATCGATCAGGCTGCCGATGTAAAGTCTTTCCTTCTGGTAATCGTTTTTGTGCCACTTTTTTACGTTTTGATTGGCCCATTCCGGCGATTCGTCAGTATGACAAAGATTACAGGCATTGGGCGATTTGAATTTAATGGTCGCTGCCGGCATCGGTGGCCTGAACGAGTGATCGGATCGAACCATGTTGCCAAACCGTGTGGTTGGCATGTGGCATTGTATACATTGGGGACTGGTATTGGCGAGCGGATGATGGGTGTGTTTTTCGTAGAATCTGCCATTCTCTTCATGACAGGAAGTACAGGCTTTATTGGCTTCCACCAGGTCGTCATTTTTAAACCGGTATCTGCCCGACGAGGTATGACAGGTTACACAATGTAATTTACTGTTTTGCTGACAGGCATTCATCTGCCAGCTGGTCATGGTGTAATTTTCGCCTAAATCCCTTCCGTCAGGATAAAAATCCGTATTTTCAAGCGTGATTAAGTCGAAGTTATCATAAAAGGGATCTCCGGGATGATAGGAAGCGGTTATTGGCCGCATTTTCGCATGACAGGTGGCACAGCTTGAATTGTGTTGTTCAGGAGTGAATGTTTTTGTAACAATCAGTTTTATTGAATCCAGATCAATGCCTTTCTGTTTAGCCAACCGGGCTGCATTAATGTGTTCCTGAGCTGGCCCATGACAGGTCTCACAATTAATTCCGGCCTCTTTCCAATTGGTTTGATAGGTATTCGATGCCAGATCGAAGTTATTCTTCAACTGACTTACATGACATCCGTAACACGATGTATTAAAAGTATATTGCCTGTCGCGCCAGCTTAAAGCAGAATCCTGCATTCCACCCTGCATCGAATTCGGAAAATGGCGGACGGCCGATGCCGGATTATCGTACCACAATTTTGTATTCACATCGTAAGCCAGCGGAAGGGTTTGGAGCCGTCCTCCTTCCCATTCAGTCAGAAAATAATATACATTTTTACCACCCAATGCCCAAAGCACCTGATATTCTTTTGTTTCACCGGTACTTTTTTCCTGAATAAAAAGTGAAGTGTCTTTTTGAATAGCCTGATAGGTTGCACCCTCCATCTGAACTCCTTCCTGTCCAAGGATTACCTGTGTCTGAATAAAACCGGCTGTTATGGGGCGCATGGCCAAACCATGATGCGATGGCGCCCAAAGGTTATAGAAACGTTCATGACATTCAATACAGCTGGCTGAACCCGTATAATTATCGGATGAAACAGTTTGATTTGATCCTGATGGTTTACTGTTGCAAGCTGTTAACGCAAAAAGAATAAAGAACAGAACAACTGATAATTTATTCCTGAAATTTATAACCTTAACAACCAATCTTAGGGAAGTTATTCGAAAAAGGTTTTTCATGATTTCGTTTTTATACCTGTCAAATTTACTGACAGGTACAAAAATACAGATTTACTTCAGCCAACCAAGTAAATTTGTTTTTATCCCAATTTTAAGCCGGAAAGTTTGGCAAATGAGTAAAAAAAATTCCAACTACTAATAATCAAGTAGTTGGAATTTTTTGTGACCCAGCTGGTACAAAACTCGAACCATTTGCTGGAGGATTTGAAGCTTTTGGGAAATATTCTTGCCGCTTATGATTATAATGAAATTTACAACAGATTTGATGTTAAGTAATTTAAATTAGCCAAATAATACGCTCTCTAAAATAGAGACCATCTCCTTATGCTTCTTGGGATTATCAAGTATTAATCTTTCAATATTCTGCAACTTCCATTGAACGGCGGGCAATTCGCTGGCATTTTTAATGGATAATTTTTCCCAATCTGGGTTTCCCTCTTTGAAACTCATTAAAAATTTCCGATCGCTGTTTGTTAGTTTTGATTGAACTTGTCCAACTAACTGTATTCGGGTTCGTTCATAATCGTCATAGCGAAATGGTATATTTGCCATACCTGAAAATTGAGTTTCAAAAGCTTGTCGCTGATCAATAAACATCGGACTGATTACCTCGCTAATTGGTCGCATGTGAGAAATAAGCGCAACAAGAAAACCGTCTTTAATATCATCCGTTAAACGCTTAATTTTAACATCCTGCCCTTCGCGTGAAGCTGCTGTCACACTAATTCCTGGAATAGATCTTTCCAAATCAGTTTTGATTCGTGACAATCCCTCTGAAATACTTTTCAATGCCGTTTCCCTGTCATCAATTGGAAGATAAGTTAAGTCAATATCGACCGATAACCTGGGCATACTGCGGACAAACAGATTAATGGCAGTGCCGCCTTTGAGGGCATATATTTCTTCTTTTGCAATATATGGGATGGTTTGCAACAATAAATCAACTTGTGCTTTATATTTTGGATCGATCATAATTGAGCTAATTCTTTGGATATTGTAATACGAAATTCAGAATCATACGCACCATTACTGATAATATTGCGGTCACCCTCTCCAAGATTGACCGATGATAAATCAAGAAATTGGAACCATTGATGATTCGCTTTTTTCGCCATGTATAAAAATAAGCGTTTAACTTTTACCGAACTGCATCCGTCCAAAAGCTTCTGCAACAAACCGGGCCTTAGATTTACCAAGCCAGACATGATTTGATAAACCTCCATTATATCTAGCTTTTCCGGTGTAAGATAAAGACATTCAAAAATTGCCTTTTCTGCTGAAGAAATAATCAAAGGGAATTGTGTTTCCTGATATTCATTCATTCCAATCCCATCCGGAAGAAATGATGTCTTGACGTGTTTTACCACTTCATTCCATGAATATTGCTTAAACCACGCTGGCAATCTCGTATTCAATAGGGAGAATAAATAAACAGTCTCGGCACCAGTTCGGATATAATGAGAAAATCCCAACAGGGACAAAGCCGTTGGGCCACCAATGTAAACAGGCAGATTAGCTTGTTTTTGCAGGGAATAAAGTGCACCTTGCCAACCTACAATTTCATTCGGGCGTTTGAATGCACCAACACCAACCGATTCAAGCCAGCCACTTTTCAAATACCGATGTTGCAAATCACGGGAGAATCCATTTGCATCTAGCCATGAAGCAAGCATTATGGTTCCCGGAACATGCAAATCCAAAAGTTTCTTTAATTTTATTTTATTATTTGTACTCACAGTACAAATATCGTAATATTTTTAAAGAAACAATACTAAAATGCGATCATTTTTTGAATTCACACATTCTCAGAAACTCTTCTTTATAAACAAGCCGAATATCGAAGTCTTAATAATGCTACAACTATTTTATTTTAAAGCAGTTTGCACAATAATATGGACATCGATCAATGCAGTGACCCATGAATTCAATAATTATGATTAACTTATTACAAATTGATCCCCTTTGATACTCGAACCATAAAGGAACTGTAAATCAGCCAATTTTGTTTTATCCTGATTTAGTATTCAATTTATCGAACAAAAAAATCCTTCAAAATCAGTGACTTTGAAGGATTTTTAAATTTTCAGTGACCCCGGTAAGATTCGAACCTACAACCTTCTGATCCGTAGTCAGATGCTCTATCCATTAAGCTACGGGGCCATTTTTTAAAGCGATGCAAATATAATACATCTCAGACGAAATACAAACCTGGAAAGTATATTTTTAACTTATTCGTATTTGTCCATTTTATCTTCAATAAGAACATCCTGATTATAACGGGTTTGTATTTTCTATTTATTTATCCCGGTTAATGAATACACTAATTTCATCAATACTCATTCGTTTTACATTGGTAATAATAATATCCTGCCTTATAAAATCACCGTATTGGTTACACTCGTTAATTACACTGCTAAAGACGGTCTGAATATCTGATTTTACAGGCAACAACAATACTGCAATCGCCAGATTTTCATGAAAACTGATTTCCTCAAGGGTACCATCATTTTTTTTAACAGCAAACTCCAGCTCATTTCGGATCAACTTACGATGCATTTCAGCATATTCTGAAATATTTTCGCTGCCTATAAAAACCACAAAATACCTAAGTTTCTGCCCCTTGCCTCCAAGCCCGGTTGAAATATATACCTGTTGTTCATCCATGAGTGAACTCTGCAGAACCATCCTGCTTTCCTGCAAGGCCAGAATACTCCACTTGTGTAATTCCGGATCCGGATTTTTGGCATATTTTTCAATGGTACGGAAAGCTTCGACCTTGTCCTGCGATGCTAATAATACCAGGAGACTCTTTTTTTCATCAAGAGGCACATTCGAATCAAACAAGTCCGCCTGATGTAGCATGATCAATTCCTGGGTAAAACCTTCTTTCAGATCCCTGCCATAATTGAAATACTCCATCTGCAGTTCAACATCAACCTGTTCTTCCAGAATACTGAAATTTTCAGGCAACGACGAAATTGCTTCCTGTATTCTTCTATAGATGTTATCTTCCTCCATTCAGTTTTCTTGTAATACAAATGTAAACGAATCCGGTTTGAATATTCAAGAAAACTTTGTTTTTTAAGTGTTTTGTCAAAACTTAAATATCTTTGCGCAGTTATTCTTATTTAGTTTAAATTAGCATAGCTCCTGATACCATTAATGTGAGACTCTCTGAAGTTAAAAATAAAGAAACAGTTATAATTACTAAAGTTTTAGGTCATGGTTCTTTTCGAAAAAGAATCACTGAAATGGGCTTTGTGAAGGGAAAAGAAGTAACCGTGATCAAAAATGCTCCATTCAACGGTCCTATCGAGTATAAAATTCTGGATTATAACATCACCCTGCGAAGAACGGAAGCGAATCTGATCGAAGTTGTCAGTCAGGACGATGCCGGGATTCATGTTCCTCAAAACTATGAAGGTGTTATTGATTATGAAAATCTGAAAGTATCAGCGAAAGAAAAAGAGTTTACGATCAATATCGCATTGGTTGGAAATCCGAATTGTGGTAAAACTACCCTGTTTAATTTTCTCTCAGGCTCAAAAGAACATGTTGGCAATTACAGTGGTGTTACCATCAATGCAAAAAAAGCAACATTTACAAGCGGCGAATATCATTTTAATGTCTTCGATTTACCGGGAACCTATTCCTTAACAGCTTATTCCCCTGAAGAAATCTACGTCAGGAGGTTTATCATGGAAGAAACTCCGGATATTATTATCAATGTGATTGATTCATCCAATCTGGAGCGAAATCTGTTTTTAACTACCCAATTGATTGATATGGATATCAAAGTGATTATAGCTTTGAATATGTACGATGAATTGCTGAAAAACGAAGTTAAATTTGATTACCAGGGCCTTGGCAAACTGATGGGCATTCCGATTATCCCGACAGTCAGTTCAAAAGGAAAGGGGATTCAGGAACTGATAAAAAAAACCATTGATGTATACGAAGATCTTGATCCGATTGTAAGGCATATACATATCAATTACGGAGAGGAGCTTGAAAAATCGATTCAGTTGCTTCGCACAAAAATAAAACTTGAAAAACCCATTACAGACAAGATCTCATCCCGGTTTTTAGCCATCAAATTACTCGAACGCGACAAACATACGACCGAATCATTGGTTTTATATCCAAATTTTACGGAAATCGAGAAAACAGCCCGGAATGAAATCAGACGAATTGACCGGCTTTATAATGAAGATAGTGAGACTGTTATAACCGATGCCAAATATGGATTTATTTCAGGCGCTTTGGTGGAAACCTATAAACAGAAGAAGAAAATTACAGGCAGTGCTTCTGAACGTATCGACAATATATTAACTCATACCTACCTGGGATTCCCGATTTTCATCCTTTCCATTTCACTGGCTTTTTATGCAACCTTTAAAATAGGTTCATATCCGATGTCGTGGATTGAAAACCTGGTAGCATGGTTCAGCCGGCAGGTATCCGGATTGCTTCCGGAAGGAATGCTGAAGGACTTACTAATCAATGGAATCATAAATGGTACAGGAAGTGTCCTGGTATTTTTGCCGAACATTTTAATCCTGTTTCTTTTTATTTCCTTTATGGAAGATTCAGGCTATATGGCCAGGGCTGCTTTCATCATGGACAAAATCATGCACCGCTTCGGCCTGCACGGACGTTCTTTTATTCCCATGGTGATGGGCTTTGGATGCAATGTACCGGCAATAATGACTACCCGTACTCTTCGCAGTCCGGGTGATCGTTTGCTTACGATGCTAATCATTCCATTCATGTCATGCAGTGCCCGGCTTCCGGTTTATGTACTTTTTATTACTGCATTTTTTCCTGAAAAACCGGCATTGATACTTATTTGTATCTATTTTACAGGGATACTGCTGGCATTCCTGACTGCCCAGCTTCTTAACCGGACTATTTTCAGAAACAAGGAAACCCCATTCGTGCTTGAATTGCCCCCATACCGTATTCCAACGATCAAGAATATATTGATTCACATGTGGGATAAGGCGCAGCAATATCTGAATAAAATAGGTGGAGTAATCCTTATCGGTGTCATAATCATCTGGGCATTGGGTTATTTCCCAAGAGATAATTCACCGGCAGATCCGGAACAGTATTCTTCGGTTGAGCAGAATGTGCCTGTCATTTCCGATTCAGGAGCAAATCAGCCGGTGAAAGCAGATCAGCATAGCCTCAGATTACAGAACAGCTACCTGGGTCAGTTAGGTAGTTTTATCGAACCGGTAATGGCACCATTGGGTTTTGATTGGAAAATGAGTATCAGTCTGCTGGCAGGACTTCCGGCTAAAGAAATCATTGTAAGTACGATGGGAGTTTTGTATCATGTTGATGATAACAATAAAGATATCACCCTGAGTACAAAATTAAAGCAGGAACAATTCATTTCGGGAGAAAGAAAAGGACAAAATGTATTCTCGATTCCTGTAGCTTTATCTTTTCTTGCGTTTGTATTGATCTATTTCCCCTGTATAGGTGTTATAGCTACTATAAAGAATGAGTCAGGAAAATTGAAATGGGCCCTGTTCACGATGGTTTATACCACCTCAATAGCATGGATTATTTCCTTTCTGGTTTTCAGAATTTCCACCATTTTCCTGATTTAAAAACACTAAAAACGAAAACATGATACAGGAAATCATAGCCTGGCTGATCATAATTGCCGCATTCGGGATGCTCATTCTTCATGTACTTCGCTTTTTTAACCTGACGGGGAAAAAGAACACCAAACCGGGAACATGTTCCGGTTGTTCATCCGGTTGTGAAATGAAAGAAATCCATCAGATCAGCAAGGAGAAAATTGTCAGTACCGATCAGTACAGATACTATTTATAATCTTTTCAGGGAAGCAATTGTTTCTGCCGGATTTTCGGATGTAAAAATAAAACTACCGGCAACGAGTATATCAACTCCGGAATCGAACAAACTTTTGCCAACCTCCAGATTAACCCCACCATCGACCTCAATCAATGCCTGTGAATTTCGCTGAAGGATCATTTCTTTCAATGATTCCGCCTTACGGCAGGTGTTTTCGATGAATTTCTGTCCACCAAAACCAGGGTTCACTGACATTAGTAGGACCATATCCAATTCAGCAATAATATCAGAAAGTAATGAAACCGGAGTATGCGGGTTAAGACAAACGCTCGCTTTTATTCCCAGATCTTTGATTTGTTGTATGACACGGTGAAGATGCAGACATACTTCATAGTGAACGGTAATGATTGAAGCCCCTGCTTCATAAAAATCCTGAATGTACTTTTCCGGATGAACAATCATCAGATGAACATCCAGTGGTTTTTGGCTAATTTGATGAACAGCCTGAACGATGGGAATTCCAAACGAAATATTAGGAACAAAGACACCGTCCATTATATCACAATGAATAAAATCGGCCGTACTCTGATTGATCATTTCAATATCATCGCCAAGTTTGTTAAAATTGGCAGAAAGTATAGATGGTGCAACAAGTCTCATAAAAATTATTTTGATTTCAAAAGTAAGATTTTATCGCTTTATACAATCCCATATTTATAAATAAGCAGGGAAATCACAGCTTTATTTTGGTATTACAGATAAGTCCGCAACAAGTTGCTCTTATTGTTTCGAATTTTCCGGATTGATTTCTCTTTAATTTGCCGGACCCGTTCTTTGGTTAAGCCAAACTCATTACTAATTTCATCCAGGGAATGTTGCCGTTTACCACTTAATCCAAAGAAATAACGAATCACATCAGCTTCGCGTTCATTTAGCGTCGATAAAGTCCGGTCAATTTCCCTTATTAATGAGGTATTCATCAAACCGAGGTCGGGACTCGGGGAATTTTCATTCAACAAAACATCATATAAATTAGTTCCTTCATCCTCCCGGGTCGGAGCGTCCATCGAAACTTGATGTAATGCAATTTTCAGGGATTCTTCCAGAGAATCTGTTGAAATCTCCATTTTGAGTGCCACTTCATCAAGAGACGGTTCACGCTGCAATTCCTGCTCCAAACGGTTATAAACCTTATTAATTCTGGTGATTGAACCGATTCTGTTCAGCGGTAATCTGACGATTCGGGCCTGCTCAGCCAGTGCCTGCAAAATAGATTGCCGAATCCACCAGACTCCGTAAGATATAAATTTAAAACCCCGGGTTTCATCGAATCGCTGTGCGGCCTTAATCAATCCAAGATTACCCTCATTGATCAGATCAGGTAAACTAAGACCTTGATTTTGATACTGTTTTGCAACAGAAACAACAAACCTTAAATTGGCATTAATTAAAGTTTCAAGTGCTTCCTGATCCCCTTTATTGATTCTCTTCGCCAACGCTATCTCTTCTTCAGTAGTAATCAATTTAATTCTTCCAATTTCAAGCAGGTATTTATCCAGTGTTAATGATTCCCTGGTTGTTATCTGTTTTGTAATTTTCAGTGATCTCATGGCAAAAGCTTTAACGGTTTAACAACTTTAAAAAAGCAGTTTTTATATGTTTTCTGTATCGAATTTAAATATTCTGATTCTGTTCTAATAGGATTTTTGAATAAATTATTTGAACTGAACGATTTTTTACACGAACCATTCGATTTCATAAATGAACCGTAAATTTTATTTTTGATTTTCTATCCGATTTTAACGACTTATGAATCAGATTTCAATTTTGTATATACATTTTCCAACGTTTTTAGGGATTTTACTTTGCAGATTTTAAGGAAATCGCTATACTTGCAAAAATATTCGAACAAATACCGATTATCCAAATCATCAATTCCTCTTTTCTTTATTTAATCACTTGACCTTTTGGATATTAACAAATCAATCAGAAATTATGTATGATATTATTGAATTAAGCAGAAAACTACTTCCTGACTTAAAAGAAATCGCAAAAGAGCTTGACATAAAAAAAATTGAATCTTTTAAAAAACAGGATTTGATCTATAAAATTCTCGACACTCAGGCTATTGTTGCTTCAGAAAAGAAAACCGACGATAAAAAACTTAGATCTCCCAGAGATTTAAACATAAAACGCGAAGAAAATCCGGTTTTAAAGTTTTTCAGCCGGAGAAAAGAAGAAAAACCAGCTGAAATCAGCGAAGAAAATCCGGTTGGAAAAACTGAAACAGAGCCAACAGGGACTACTGCAGAACAGGAGCCCAGGAAAGAAGGAAAAAGAGAATACCAGATCAAAAAAAGACCAAGAACGGAACACATCAAAGCCGGCTCTTCGAATCTCACTGTAAATCCGAATCCCAGGCAAAATGTAAATCCGAATCAAAAAACGAAACAGGATCAAAATCCGAACCAGGATCAGAAACAGATTCAGAAACAGAATCCGAATCAGAAACAGAAACAGAAACAGAATCCAAATCAAAAACAGAAAGTAAGGCAGGAAATTCTGCTTCCGGATGATACCAATGAACTTGATTCAGAAAGCTTCGTTTCTGAATTAAAAACAGATCCGGAATTAAATGACACGCATATTCAGGATGTAAAAACCGATTTACAGGTACAGGAAGAAAGCAGACCGGACGATTCGGGTGAAAAACGGCATGAAAATCAAAGCAAAAAGAAATCCTTCGACAATAGCTCAAGATGGGAAAATCGTGATAATCAGGGACAAAAGCAGCAAAAACAACCACAAATCCAGGAAAAACCATACGAATTTGATGGAATTATAAGTAATACAGGTGCTTTGGAAATTATGGCTGACGGCTATGGATTCCTTCGGTCATCCGATTTTAATTACCTGAATTCACCTGATGATATCTATGTTTCTCAATCGCAGATTAAACTCTTCGGACTAAAAACCGGTGATACGGTTACCGGTACAATTCGTCCGCCAAAAGAAGGTGAAAAATATTTTCCGCTGATTAAAGTCATTGAGATCAATGGCAGAACTCCGGATTACATCCGTGATCGTGTTCCATTTGAACATTTAACCCCACTTTTCCCGAATGAAAAATTTAATCTGACCGGGAATGGTCATGACAACCTTTCGACACGAATCGTTGATCTCTTTGCTCCTATCGGAAAAGGGCAGCGCGGTTTAATCGTGGCTCAGCCAAAAACGGGGAAAACAGTATTGCTTAAAGAGATTGCCAATGCCATTGCGGCCAATAATCCGGAAGTTTACATGATGGTTTTGCTCATCGACGAGCGTCCTGAAGAAGTAACCGACATGGCCCGCCACGTCAATGCTGAAGTTATCTCTTCAACGTTTGACGAACCTGCTGAACGCCACGTACGCGTTGCCGGTATGGTACTCGAAAAAGCCAAACGCCTGGTTGAATGCGGGCACGATGTGGTAATTCTGCTTGACTCCATTACCCGTCTGGCCCGTGCATACAATACAGTTGCTCCTGCTTCAGGGAAAGTGTTGTCAGGTGGTGTTGATGCCAACGCACTGCATAAACCCAAACGTTTCTTCGGAGCTGCCCGTAACATTGAAGAGGGTGGTTCGCTCACAATTATCGCAACGGCGCTTACCGAAACCGGATCAAAAATGGACGAAGTGATCTTCGAAGAATTTAAAGGTACAGGTAATATGGAGTTACAACTCGACCGGAAATTATCCAACAAACGTATTTTCCCTGCTGTCGATATCAATGCATCAAGTACACGTCGCGAAGATTTACTGATGAATAAAAATGTACTTGACAAAACATACATCCTGCGCAAATACCTTAGCGATATGAATTCGATTGAAGCCATGGAATTCCTCAAAACCCGGATTATGAGAACCGATACCATTGAAGAATTTCTGATTTCAATGAACGATCAATAATCAGGATAATGATCTGAAAAAATAAAAAAGAGAGCCTTAAAAGCTCTCTTTTTTATTTCAGGCCCAATTTGAAATTGAAATTCGACGATGGCTGTATCGCTTCAGTCCGTATAAATTTTTTCAGAATACGTTTAACCACATGGGCTGAAATCATTTCGCCCGTATAATCGATTAAAAAACGGTTGAACCCGTTTTTCTCCAATTGATTGCGGTAATGAAACAATGAAACCGGTATCGTCGGATAAACCACTGTTATTCCATCTTTTACTGCCACCCGGAATTTCCTGTTATTCTCGTCAGCAAATAATCTGCTTTCCGGATTAACCTTAACCGGCATTCGGGAATAGAACAATTCAGGATAAAAATAAAGCGGAACAATTCCCTGTTTATGATTCATCGACAATAAGTTTTCCAGATCATTTTCCAGCGGATAAATGAATTCGCTGATTTTTTCATCGAGCAACAAGCGGGCTGCTCCATCATTTAAAACATATACATTTTCGTTGCAACTTATTGTTGCTCCGGCCGGAAGCAGCAACTTCTGCGATAAATGACTGATAAAAAAGCAATTGAATCCGGATAAAAATAGTTTTGATGCCAAATCGCGGTAAAA
The DNA here is from genome assembly GCA_038251165.1 of Bacteroidales bacterium. Lineage (GTDB taxonomy): Bacteria > Bacteroidota > Bacteroidia > Bacteroidales > Prolixibacteraceae > Aquipluma. Next base: position 20,391 of record JBBSBP010000054.1, read on the forward strand.
ATCCAATTGATTCTCTGAAATGAATTTCGGAAATTCGATACGTATTTTTTGTTTATTTTGCTGAAAGACCGCCAACAAAGGATCAAATTTTTCCCAGTCCGACCGGTTATACGAAAGAATAACGGCATCATAATCTTCGAACCGAAGTTTGACTAACCATTCCGGACTTCCGATGCGTACCAGTAACATCGGATGATGTGCTTTTCCCTTTTCCGGCTGCAAACTTCTTTTTATATCCTGTTTTTTTACCGGTAGTTTTTTCAGTTCCGGCAGAACATTTACATTGCCCAGGCGGGATGAAAAACTTTGCGATTTTACCCGAACCAGAAGAACATCATCATCCTTTCGGATTTTACCGCTTAAATCTGCCGGGACCTGGTAAACATTTCCGTTCAGGCTGAAGTTTTCCATCTTTACATACAACTGCTCATCATCTTTTTCATTCCGGATTCGTATCCGGTAACCTTCTTCCAATTTTACAGAACTGGTAAATGAAATTGATTTGCGCCCTACTTCTGAAATTTGACCTATCCGGATTCCAATGGAAGAATCATCAGTAATTCCACCCGTAATGTCTCCACCTAAAAAATAAGACGTTTTTTCGCGCCCCATATCCAGTTCAAGCATTTGGGCTGCTTTTTCCATATTTTTCGGATCATCGATAGCCATCCGGTAGGCTTTGCAAACCTGAAAAACATAGTCGGCCGATTTCATTCGTCCTTCAATTTTAAGGGAATGAATTCCCAACTCCATTATTTTGCTGAGGTTCCGGATCTGCTGATTGTCTTTCAGGCTGAAAATGGCATGCTGTTCGTCACCATCCCTGTAAATCCTGCGGCAACTCTGCTTGCAGATTCCACGGTTTGCCCCCTGTCCTCCTGCATAACTGCTGTAAAGACACATGCCCGAGAAAGAATAACACAAGGCGCCGTGGACAAACAATTCAAGTTCGGCTTTGCTTCGTGCGACAATTTGCTGCAACTCCGGCATGGTCAGTTCACGTGCCAGAACGGTTCGTACAATTCCTTTGTAAAAGCCATAATTGACACCTACCGAATTGTGGTTTCCCATTTGAGTACTGGCATGTAAGACCAGCCGGGGAAAATATTTCCGCACTATATAATATACACCCCAATCCTGAATAATCACTCCATCCACTTTCAGTGAATCCAAAAACACAAGTACATCAATCAGGATATCGATTTCTTTATTTTTAACCAGGATATTGAGGGTAATATAAACTTTTATTTTTTTTTCGTGTGCCTTTTGAACTGCAAGCTGAAGCAAAGGTTTGGTGAAATTACTTGCACGGCCACGGGCATTAAATTCCTGCAGACCCATATACACAGCATCAGTACCGGCATTTAAAGCAGCATAAAAAGATTCTACATTTCCAACCGGAGCCAGCAATTCGGGCTTACGTTTCATCATGGGGACAGGTTTTAAAACACAAAATTAGTCAATTTGACAATCCGGCAATTTAACAATTCAGTCGTTCCGTAATCCGATCATTCAATCATTCAATGAGATTAAAGCCATTATCTGCAATTTCATGCCATACATTACAAGGACTCCTTATTTTTAATAAATCTAAATTACACTTTCAAGTCAATTTTGACATCTACAGATAGCAATTCATACGATAGAAACAGTAATTTTGAGGCATAAAATTCTGCAAATGCAAAATTTAGTAAATATTCACAATACATTACTGGAACAATCCGCAAAAACCATCCGCAGAGAACTTCTCGATGAAATTAACTGGAATGACCGGATCATCGGAATTAAAGGATTTCGTGGTGTGGGTAAAACGACCTTCCTGATTGATCTTGTTAAAGAGAAATTTTTAAACGATAAAACCTGTCTTTACGTCAACCTGAACAATTTTTATTTTACCAAACGGAAAATCATTTCGTTTGCTGATGAATTTTATAAGACCGGTGGAAAAACTCTCATTTTTGATCAGATACACAAATACCCGGACTGGGCTTCAGAATTAAGAGCCTGTCATGACAATTTCCCTGAATTAAAAATTATTTTCTCTGCATCTCCTGTTCTTCGGGTACTGGATGAAAATAACGAGTTGAAGGACATTGCCAAAATTTACCATCTGGAAGGTCTGTCATTTCGTGAATACCTGAATTACCAGTCGGGTCTGAATTTCAGAAGATATACTATTCATGAAATACTGACCAGTCACATTGAAATCGCTCATGAAATTATTCAGGAAGTAAAACCACTGGCCTTTTTCAATGACTATCTGAAAGATGGTTATTACCCCTATTTCCTCGACAACAAAAGCTTTTACAGTGAAGTCCTGTTAAAACACATCAACCTGGCGCTGGAAATTGACGTAACTTATCTCAATCAAATCGATTTACAATATCTTCCAAAACTCCGAAAACTGTTGCAGATCATAGCCAGTCAGGCGCCTTTTTCTCCAAATGTGAGTAAAATTAGCGCTGATGTGCAGACCTCAAGGGCAACCATTATGAATTACCTGAGGTACATGAAAAATGCACGGATTATCAATCTGCTTTTTTCAAACGGAAATGAGGATGAAATCAAAAAACCTGACTTGGTCTATTTGCACAACACCAATCTGATGTATGCAATCGACGAGGGAAACATCACCAACAAGTTATTGAGGCAGACGTTTTTCTACAACCAGGTAGGATATCAACACCAGATAAAAACTTCCGGAAAAGCAGATTTTAAAGTCAATGATCAGTTTCACTTCAGTGTTGGCGGAAAATATACCGTGCCGGTGGAAGATGGTTATTTTGCTGCTGCTGATATGATTGAAGTTGGGATCAGTAACATTATTCCCTTGTGGTTATTCGGATTTTTATATTAGTCCGGAACAATAATAAAAATAAAAATAAAAGAATAAGAACTCAAAATTTTAAAAATGGCAAAGAAAAAAAAGTTCATTACATGTGACGGGAACTATGCCGCAGCGCACATTAGTTACATGTTCAGTGAGGTAGCTTGTATCTACCCTATTACACCCTCATCAACTATGGCCGAATATGTTGACGAATGGGCAGCAAACGGGAAAACCAATATTTTTGGTCGTCCGGTTCGTTTGGCAGAGATGCAGAGTGAAGGTGGAGCTGCCGGTGCAGTTCACGGAGCTTTACAGTCGGGTGCATTAACTACAACATACACTGCTTCACAGGGATTGTTGCTGATGATTCCAAACATGTACAAAATTGCAGGCGAATTACTTCCCTGTGTTTTCCATATCAGTGCACGTGCACTCGCCAGCCACGCTTTGTCAATTTTTGGTGACCACAGCGACGTGTATGCAGCCCGTCAAACCGGATTCGCTATGCTGGCAGCAGGTTCAGTTCAGGAAGAAATGGACCTTGCCGGTGTTTCTCACCTGGCAACATTAAAATCACGTATTCCATTCATGGCATTCTTCGATGGTTTCCGTACCTCACACGAGATTCAGAAAATCGAGGTTATTACACAGGAAGCTATGCTTCCTTTAATCGACATGAACCTGATTCAGGAATTCAGAGATAAAGCAATCAATCCTGAACACCCGGTCACACGCGGTACTGCTCAGAATCCTGATATTTTCTTCCAGGCCAGGGAAGCATCAAACCGTTTTTACGATGCAGTTCCTGACATTGTTGAAAGCTACATGCAGGATATCAAAAAAATTACAGGACGCGAATATCATCCCTTCACCTATTACGGTGCCGAAGACGCTGAAAACATTATCATTGCCATGGGTTCGGTTACCGAAACCATCCGTGAAACCGTCGATTACCTGGCACGTCAGGGTAAAAAAGTTGGGTTGCTGGTTGTTCATTTGTATCGTCCATTCTCAGCAAAATATTTCTTCAATGTATTGCCAAAATCAGTAAAACGCATTGCAGTACTCGATCGCAGCAAAGAGCCTGGAGCAAACGGAGAACCCATGTACCTGGATGTTTGTGAACTTTTCAATGGAAAAGAAAATTCACCATTGGTTGTTGGCGGGCGTTTCGGATTGGGGTCAAAAGATACTACTCCTGCTCAGATTCTGTCGGTTTACGAGAACCTTGAACTAAATGAACCTAAAAATCAGTTCACCATCGGAATTGTTGATGATGTAACTTTCAAATCGCTTCCGTTAAAACCAGAAGTAAACGTTGCTCCAGCCGGAACATACGAAGCTAAATTCTACGGTTTAGGATCTGATGGTACTGTTGGTGCGAACAAAAACTCCATCAAAATTATTGGTGAAGCTACTGACAAATATTGCCAGGCTTATTTTGCCTACGATTCAAAAAAATCAGGCGGGTTTACTTCATCTCACCTTCGTTTTGGTGATGTGCCAATCCGTTCAACTTACCTGGTTAATTCACCTGACTTTGTGGCCTGCCATGTTCCTGCTTACCTGCATCTCTACGATGTACTGAAAGGACTTAAAAAAGGTGGCTCGTTCCTGTTGAATTCAATCTGGGATGAAGAGGAAACCAAAGACAGGTTACCGGATTCCATGAAAAAATACATGGCCGAAAATGAAATTAAATTCTACACCATCAACGGAACAAAACTGGGTGAAGAAATTGGCCTGGGAAACCGTACCAACACGATCATGCAATCAGCTTTCTTCAAAATTACTGAAGTAATTCCATTCGAAACTGCTGTTTATGAAATGAAAAAAGCCATCGTGAAATCGTATGGCAAAATGGGTGAAAAAGTTGTCAACATGAACTATGCCGGTGTCGAAGCCGGAGGAAATAATGTCGTGAAAATTGAAGTACCCGCTGAATGGAAAAACATTGTAGTTAAAACAGAAGTTGACAACAGTATTCGCCCTGCATACATTACAAATATTGTTGATGTAATCAACGCCCAAAAAGGTGATGACCTTCCTGTAAGTACATTTCTGGGTGCAGAAGATGGTACGTTTATGGCCGGAACTGCAGCTTACGAAAAACGCGGCGTTGCCGTTAATGTTCCTGAATGGCAGGATGAAAACTGTATCCAGTGTAACCAGTGTGCTTACGTTTGTCCTCACGCTGCAATTCGCCCATTCCTGATTGACACCGATGAAATGGCTAAATTACCTGATGGAATAAAATCTCTTCAGGCCATTCCAAACAAACAATTCCCGAATCTGAATTTCCGCATTCAGGTAAGTGTACTCGACTGTACCGGTTGCGGCAACTGTGCTGACGTTTGTCCTTCGAAAACAAAAGCGCTTGTAATGAAACCACTGGGAACACAGGAAGCTGAAATTTCACATTGGAATCATTTCGATAATCATGTATCGTACAAGGAAAAAATTGTCGAAAAGAATAAAACGGTTAAAAACTCACAGTTCGCACAACCCTTATTCGAATTCTCGGGTGCATGTGCCGGTTGTGGTGAAACTCCTTACATCAAATTAATTTCGCAGCTTTTTGGTGAACGCATGATGGTTTCGAATGCGACTGGATGTTCATCTATTTATGGTGGATCAGCTCCTTCAACACCCTATTGTCAAAATAAAGAAAGCGGCAAAGGTATTGCCTGGGCAAACTCATTGTTTGAAGACAATGCAGAATACGGGTTTGGTATGTCGGAAGGTGTTGCTGCACAACGCGACCGTATCGAATCAATCATGAATGCTGCAATTGCCAATGGTGCAACTGATGCAGAAAAAGAAGCATTTGCTGCCTGGATTGAAAACAAACTCGACGGAGAAAAAACTGAAGAAGTATCAGCAAAAGTCCGCGAAGTATTGTCTGGCAGCACTGCCGCTTATGCGAAAGAAATCATGGGACTGAAACAATACCTGGTTAAAAAATCGCAATGGATTTTCGGCGGTGACGGTTGGGCATACGACATCGGCTACGGTGGTCTGGATCACGTAATGGCTTCAGGAAAAGACGTTAACATTCTGGTTATGGATACCGAAGTTTATTCGAACACCGGTGGACAGGCTTCCAAAGCAACTCCGGTAGGTGCAGTAGCTAAATTTGCCGCTTCAGGAAAACGTATCCGCAAAAAAGACCTTGGTGTAATGGCTATGTCATACGGGTATGTTTATGTAGCCCAGGTTTCCATGGGCGCCAGTCAGGCTCAATACCTGAAAACGATCCGCGAAGCTGAAGCTTATCCGGGACCATCTCTGATTATTGCTTATTCACCATGTATCAGTCACGGTTTGAAACAATCCATGGGACGCACCCAGAACGAAGAAAAACTGGCCGTTGAATGTGGATACTGGAGTTTATTCCGTCACAATCCATTGCTTGAAGAAGAAGGAAAGAATCCGTTCATCCTGGATTCAAACAATCCGGACTGGTCGAAATTCCAGGCCTTCCTGAATGGTGAAGCACGTTATACTTCCTTAAGAAAGGCATTCCCTGAAGTTGCAGATGAGCTTTTCAAAGCTTCTGAAGCAAATGCCAAATGGAGATACAACAGCTACAAGAGAATGGCTGCAATGGATTATTCACCAGCTGAATAAGAAAAAAAACCAATCTTTATATATCAAAACTCCGGGGTACTTGTTACTCCGGAGTTTTGATATATTAACAACAATGATTATGTTTCCCAAAAACAGAATTGTTATCCAGGTCAAACTAATCGGGAAAAATTAACGGACGATTCTTAAAAATGGTTATTTTTAGGCAAACTAAATCTCCATTAACCATGCAAAGACGAAATTTTTAAAAAAACACAGCCACCCTGGCTGCAGTTGCAGTAACCGGAAGCGCAATGGCTTCAGTTCAAATGCCATCAGCTGAAAAGGAATTTTATGAATTCAGAGTTTATCAGCTTACAGGCGGTGGCGCAAAAAACACTTTAAAAGCATATTTTACAGAAGCTTTAATGCCTTTATTCAACAAACTGGGAATCAAACTGGGAGCATTTGAAGAACTCGACAAGGAAGATCCGCCAAAAGTTTATACCCTGTTTGTTTATCCTTCGCCTGAGGTCTATTTCAAATTGCAGAAAGAGCTCACAACGAATGCGAATTACATGGCAGCAGCCAAAACGTATTTCGAATTGCCGGCTGCAAAACCTGTTTTCGAACGTTATGAAACCTATCTGATGGAAGCATTTGACGCTATTCCGAAGTTGAAATTTCCGGAGAAAAACAGGGGCTTGCTCGAACTTCGCACTTATGAAAGTTACAACGAAGATGCCGCCCGAAGAAAAGTAGCCATGTTCAATGATGAAGAATTGCCTCTTTTTGACAAGGTCGGTCTTCACACGGTATTTTTCGGTAAAATACTGGCAGGTAAGTTAATGCCGGCACTGATGTATATGTTATGGTTTAAGGATATGGAAGAACGCGATGCCAACTGGAAAAAATTCGGCGATAGCCCCGAGTGGAAAACAATGTCATCAAAACCTGTAAATGCGGATACAGTTAGCAAAGTCCACAAAAAATTCCTGACACCGACTGACTATTCACAGATTTAGTGAAACGAAAAAATGCGATATTATGGATTCTGGCAGCCATCATCTATAGTGGTGGCTGCACCGGAACCCGTCACCTGACCGATACGACAAGTATCAAACGACAACATGAAATGCGTTCGGCCAGGATCGGATCCAATGTGGGTGATGTGATGGTAAACCTTGGCAATATGATCATTTCTGCCCTTCTGGGTTCCCAATTTGAACAGACTTCGAGTGAACGGGCATTCAAACGAATTACAATCATCAACGAATCAACCGATTCCCTGTATGTCAACATGGTTACTGACATTGTCTGGAAAGAAGATGGCTACTGCGATATCATGGGGATTGTATTGCCTGCCGGTGCCAGGCAAAAATTACTGACACCCTTCCCTGCCGCCTACAATGTATACTTCAGGACACCCGATTCGGAAGAAGAAAAAATGGAAATCCGGACTGACCACCACCAACGACGGATCAAACTTCGGGCAGGAATGACCGATTGGATTAACGGCAACGAATAAAACGGAAAAGTAAGCTTAAACAAGACGGTGGAAATCAGAACAACGGAAAATCAGCTTCGGAATGGTTTGAGGAACCAAACAAACGGGAAGAATTTCCGGTCCTATTTTTTCCCGGAGTTTTTTTCGTTTTGAATATAATTTTCAATCTTTTGATTATAGCGTTCCATCAGTTTCTGAACACAGGAGAGCTGCACCGAAAACACCTGATTTTCAATTGAACGGACTGGTAAAATTTTCGGTGAGGTTCCGGTAAGAAAAACGGCATCAAAACTGCCGATCTGATCTGCACGGACTGCTTCCATCTTCACAGGGAAAGATAACTCGTCCAAACATTCCAGCACTTTTTGCCTGGTAATTCCTTCCAGTACTTTCGACGCAGGCGCCGTATAAAACACCTCGCCCTCTACAAAAAACACATTCGAACGGCTTCCTTCGGTAATGCATCCCTCATGATCGACTAAAAGCACTTCATAAACCAAACGATCAGCCAACAGCTGGTCAGCCCTTTCGCGGACCGACTGCAGAATTACTTTGGCATTCGGATTTTGGCGTTCGGCATAAAGCAAACCGGTTGAAATACCTTTCAAATAATCTTCAGGATACGGATAATCATGCGGAATAAACGAAAAAATCCATTGGTTCGCGTCCTGAAGACCGGTATAAACGAACTTTATATTTCCCTCCGTTTGATGATTTAAACTGACCAGTTCAGCAATGATCTGCTTAAATTTCCAAAATTCCATGTCGAATGAATTGCCCTGAATTTTCATTGAATTCTTTAGCCTGTGATAATGATCCTCCAAAAAGAGGGCAACACCATCGATCAAACGGATAACTTCATAAATGGACTGATCGGAATACAGTATTTTCGCCGGCAGTTCAGATTCCTTTATCCTGCCCTTATTTGTTAAACTAATTTTCATATCTTACCGTGTCAAAAAATAATGCACAGATCTTTCAAAGAAGAATCCGGAGAAATAAAATACATGTTTTTCATCTATATATCAAGGATTTAATGCTAAACTAAATGAACTTTTCAGAATTCAACTTGTTAATGACTGAAAATTAAACATGAAAATCGCCCTAAAAATAACGTTTATCTATTTCATTCTTGGATTTTTATGGATCCTTTTTTCTGATCAGCTCCTTCTTCGTCTTGCAGGACCTGGAAGTGCCTTAACAACACTTCAAACATACAAGGGCTTCTTTTTTGTTAGTGTGACAGCATGCTTTCTTTATCTTCTTATCCGGAATGAAATACTAAAAATAAATAAGATTGAAGCCGACCTGACTATAGCCAAAAATAAGGCTGAAGAATCGGATCATTTAAAATCGGCTTTCCTTTCAAACATGTCGCACGAGATCAGGACTCCATTGAATGGTATTTTAGGTTTTTGTGAACTCCTGATTGATGAATCGTTTTCTGAAGATGACAAACAGGTTTTTGCCAGACACATGACAAAAAACGGTAACGATTTGCTTAAATTGATTAACGACATCATGGATATCTCTAAAATTCAGGAAAATCAATATGAATTATCCAAAAAGAAATTTAACCTGAACTCATTACTGGATATGATCTTCATAGAATATCAGCAATCGGAGATAAGGTTAATGCGAAAAAGAGTTGATTTTGAACTGGTAAAAGGTACAGAAGATTCTGAAATTGAGCTGTTTTCCGATCCCATTCGATTTACCCATATCTTTAAAAATTTACTCAACAATGCCTTTTATTATACCCAGGAAGGATTTATCAGTTTTGGGTACCAAAAGATGGATGATCGAATTGAATTTTTCGTAGAGGATTCGGGATGTGGTATTGATGTTTCGAACAGCGAGTTAATTTTTAAGCCATTTTTCAAAGGTAAAAATCAGATGATTGGCAGTAAGGGATTTGGTCTTGGGCTGGCTATCAGCAAAGGACTGGCCAAATTAATGGGAGGCGATCTGCAGTTTGACTCGACTCTGAATTCAGGCAGCAGATTTTATTTCAACATCGGAAAAGATGCATGGATATCTGAGGAATCCTCAACTGACGGTAAGAACAGTAAAATATTAAAAATGAAAGCAATCAGGTTGAAACCCATAGTGACCAAACTGACTCAAAACTGACTGCCTCCAATCTATTTAAACTCCTGCTACCGAACCGGTATAATTCAAGGCACTCAGCGCTGCATTTTTATAACTGCGTCCGATCGGCAGTTCCTTTCCCTGAATCTCGATTGTATTGGCAGTAAAAGCTTCAATTTTGCTGATAGAAACAATAATACCCCAAAGTGAAAATAACCAAAGGTCGGGAAGAATAAAAGGGTTTTGTGCTGTAATATCCGGTAGCCCGATTTCAGACCGAAGTCCGGATTATTTTTTGGTTGTAGCAATTACAGCTCTGAAATATCCAATTGATTCAGCAATCCCCATAAACGGATCAGACATATCCTTCTCATGTTCAAGACTAACCACTCCTGAATAGCCTACTTTCCGAAGCATCTTTACAAATGCAGGAAAATCGATGACACCGCGTCCGACTTCCAGCGAATAACCATATTTAGTGTTTCCGGTCACATCTTTAAGGTGAATATCGAATACACGTGACTGGTATTTTTTCAGGTCAGCAACGGGGTCTTTACCGTTTCTTGTATCATGGCCAATATCGAGGCACATACCAATCCGCGGGTCAAGGTCTTTCACATGGTTCCAGACATCTTCAGCATCAGGGTAAATATTAATATCCGGACCGTGCAGGTGTATGGCATAATTAAACCCGTATTCTTTGACTTTTTTATCCACATAAGGAAGAAGTTCATAGTTCGGGACACCAACAATCAGCTTAACACCGACTCTTTTAGCGTACTCAAATGCATTGTCGATCTCTTTTTCTGTTTTCATATAAATAGGGCCAACAGCATAACCTGTCACTCCTTTTTCTTTCAGTTTGGCATGAAAAACGGCAATTTCTTCGACGGTACTTTTGAAGGGCAAATGAAAATCCTTGATGCAGAGGTAATGAACATCGGCCCGCTGCATGGTAGCCAGTGTTTTGTCGAGATCGAACTTGGCAAATGTGTAACCGGCCATTCCAAGCCTGAATTTCTCTCCGGTCTCCGGAGGGGCCTGCTGCCCCGGACGTTTTTGCTCCTGGGCTTTTACTGCTGTACCGGTCATTAAAACAAACAACAGGAAAACAAAAATATTCTTCATCATGATAAATTATTGTTTATTGATTTATAGGTTGACAAATTTAGGAAATTATACCCAATTCCCGTCACAATACCCGGATTTCATCCAGGGCAGGTTTTCGTGGTTGTAAAATGGTATTACATATTCAGGTAGTCAACAATCACATTGGCCAGATCCAATTGTGCTTTTTCATTTAAATGAACACCATCTTCTGTCTTTTCCGGAAATCCCTTTTTTAACGAAGTGTAAGTATCCAGAAAACCGACCTGATTTTGTCTGGCTATCTTTTTGAATTGCCGGTTGTTCTTCTGAATTCGTTCATCGCCTCCACCGTATTTTTCCTGATTCACCTTTTGTTCGTCCATAGGCGATGGAGTCAGGATACAAATTGCAGGAATTTGACGGTTGTAATCTAACATGAATTGCTGAATCATCTGAATCAAAGAAGAAAGATTATTTGCAACTTCCTTCTGTCTGTCTGTAAATATTCTTTTTGTATCATTTGTTCCCAAACCGATAAAAATATAGTCAAACTCTTTGCCGTTCTCCATTTCAGAAAAGGCTTCCTCCAGATATCGGTTAATATTTTTAAGGGTATTCAATTCTGGCCTGTCCAGATTGTCGAATCCAATTGTATTTCCGGAAATTGATCTGTTTACAACTTTGGAAAACGGTAAAAGTTTTTTCAGTTGCTGCGGCCAGCTGTATTCGAAAGTTCCGTTTGAATCGCCGATGGTAAGAATGTTCAGTTTTTGAATGTTCTTCTCTCCATTGACAGGAACAAGCGCCAATGCCTGCGGTACAATCATTTCGTGTGTTCCTTCAAAAATAGTCAGACTCAATCCGGGCAATTCCCTGAAAAGATGAATTTTTCGTCCGCCCAACATCAAAATTGTATCTGGATGCGGATTGGTTTGTTTGGCAAGAAGGGATATCAAAGTACTGTCTGAAATCTTTTTCCCTGTATGATTGGGAAACATTTCATCCACCATCCGGTTAAAGAATTGAACAGAATGACTAATTGGAACCGAACCGGTGTATCCATCGTGGATTCCGGCATAAATATTCAGGAAAGCCCCATTTCTTAATTCAGGTTGGTATTCCATCATCATCGGCGATCTTTTCCGGGCTTCAACCGCATCGAAACCTTTTCCGCCGGTCGTAACCATTTCCAGGTCACCGGCGTATTTCAGGCCGCGGCCCTGGCATTCCCAATACCAATTTTCAAGATCGGAGATTGAAGCCCATGCATTGAAGCTTTTTACAGGATAGCGTAGTTTCAGGTAAGTAAGCAAAGCGGCATATCCGCCGCCAGATACACCAACAATATGGACGTTGGCTGTATCTACATTGCCGTTTTTAACAGCAAATTCAATCGCATCCTGAATATCGGTAACGACCAATTCACTGCCGCAGGCTTCCGGACGATTGTTTCGTCCCCTGAAATCGGGATGGATGTAATTCCAGTCATGCAACTGCACCTCTTTGGCTAAAGGATCTTCCTGCAAGAAATCACCACTCCAGGTATGCAATGAAACAATTAAAGGCTGTGATGCAGATTTCCGGCTTTTATAGAAAATGGCCTTCTGCATGATTCCATCAGCGGAAGATTTGATCTCAGCCGGTACAAATCCTTCCGGCCACGCTTTACTGATGGTATTGTCCCATGCCGCTTTCCCGTCCTGAGCAAAAAGGCTGACAGAAATAACAGAAAAAGTGATCCAGAAAAAGAATGATATTTTTGAAATCATAGAAGTTGCAATTTAAAAGTGACCGGAAGAAAATTTTTCCGGCCAATAAAAATACCAATTATTTCTGTTGAAAAACCCGAACGTAGTC